>NZ_JBQAGK010000008.1:0-205662 GCF_051916325.1 Bacillus cereus group sp. MYBK227-1
TTATGGTGTTATCCGTCAATTAAATAAAGGAGAAGCATATCAAGTATGGGGAAAACAAGGTGATTGGTTAAATCTTGGCGGTAACCAATGGATTTATAACAACCCATCTTACATTAAATATCAAGGGGAACCAACTACTACTTCAAGTTCTGTAGTAGGAAAACGTGTTGTTTCTAAAGTGGATGACCTTCGTTTCTATGACTCTGCTTCTTGGTCTGATAAAGATGTAGCAGGAACGGTAGATGAAGGACTTGGATTTACGATTGATTCTAAAGTAGCCGTTAATGGTTCACCACAATACAAAGTACACAACAGTAAAGGCGTAACATACTATATAACTGCAAATGAAGCCTATGTGTATGTAAAGTAGGGAAAAGGGTATGCCCAAACTTTGGCATACCCTTTTTTTGTTTATTTCACGTAAAAAAATGGAGTTTTTTCTATAATTTAGCCTATTTTTGGAACCCTTTTCTATAATTCTTATTACATACTAAAAGGAATCTTATTTTCAAAACAGAATAGTTATATTTTAAAATTACTTTTGTATTTTTTAAAGGAGGTGAATTAATGTTAAAATTTATTTGGGCAATTGCATTCGCTCTAATTATATTCTTTTTAGTGCGCGGTACGTTTATACCATATATAGCTTCTAATGAAAATATTGTAGCTTTATTTGTAATTTTTACCGTAGTTATTATTAATTCATGGATTATTGACTTAATAAATCGTTTATATAAAAAAAGAACCGAACTAGATAAATAATCTAGTTCGGTTCTTTTTTTATTTTGTATATTTCATAACTTTTGTATCAGTATATACTTTCTTACCGTTTTTAATTGTATCCGTTACTGTTTTTACATAATGGTTAACGGCATCGATATCTCTATATGCTTCAGTGTGATAATACGTAATAGAAGGTTGATTAAAATACATTAATCCGCTTGCAACTACTTGTGCTGTAACCTGTACTGGTTTCCAAGGAATATAAGAAGATAATCCATTTACTAAAATAAGTCCTACATTATAACTGTCTTTATTAATTCTATTGCTTGAATCTTTACTACTAGCGTGTTTCCAGTTGAAACTACCATCAGCAATAATTACTCCCTGTGTATTACTTGTACGAGTTTCAGTGCCTGAAACCTCTCTATTAATAACGTTTTCATTTTCATCAAATTTTACTGTTTCGCTGTATAACACTTCAAAGTCTGCACTTGAAGTATCCAAAGGTGATGTTACACCTGCAAATTTTGCTGGTGAATTAGCAGATTCAGGTGCTGTAGGCGAATCTGCATATGCATTACCTGCACCCCATCCAGTACTAGCTAACATTCCACCAACTAGTAACATTGGGATTGTTTTTTTCTTTAATAAATTTTTATAACCCATAATAACATCTCCATCCTTTTGAAAATTTATGCTAATTTACCGGTATTTACTAGCACAATCCCGATAATAGACTATAAAATTCGAAAAATAAACAATATTCAGATTAAAATTTTCACAAAACAATTCGACAAACCTTCTTAAAACCATGTCATTACTGGAGTTATAATGATTTTTATATAAAGAATTTCATCTTTACGATCTAACAATTTACCGATAACCATACGTCAATTGATAAAATAAAAACTGAATATTCCGAATTATATTTATAAAATCGTTTTTTACAACTTATTACAATTGAACTTTGTTATGATTGATTCTATATAAACTAAATAAAGGAGATTGTGATATGATAATTCTGAATAATGAAAAAGTTACCAAACTATTGAATGAATGGTATAAAGTTATTCTATCTAAGCAAATAACAAAAGCGACAAGAATGAAAGAAGAAGTTGATGAAAAGATTAGTGTCTTAATGGTCGAACAAAACCGAGATCTACAAGATCAAAATCTCTTATTGTATTATTCTCTATTGGATTATAGTTATAAAGTGTTAATAAATAAATCATATGTAACTCGTAGTGATTTTGATGCAGTTGAAAAACTTACAACAAAAACTATTGATGAGTATTTAAAATACTACTACCATTTCTATAAAGCTGTGCATAACACCATGATTGCTAACTATATGGAGGCTATGGAGCAATTTGAAGAAGCTGAACGACTTTTAGAGTATATTCCTAATGACATTGAAAAAGCTGAATTTAATTATAAACTTGGTGAACTATATTACCATCTTCAACAACCTTTATTAACAATTAAGCATGTAATGAAAGCAAAAGACATATACAAAAAGTATGAAGATTATGTAATAAATCAAATTGAATGTGATACAATCCTGGGATTAGCAAGTGTCACTTTAAGTCAGTTTGAACAAGGAGAAGAACTTTTTGTTAAGTGTTTGGATATGGCTAAAAAACATAACTGCACTCGACTAATTACCTTAATTCAGTACAACTTGGGCTTCCTTTATGCAAAACAAGGTATATCCGCAACTGCAATTCGACATTTAATGGATGTATATAAATCTGAAAAACCATATCATAAAACTATATTCTTACTGGCTCGAGAACATTTCAAAATAAATGAAATTGAACAAGCACAAGAATTTTTGACTCAAGGCTTTGAATTAGCTGACGTAGAATATACACATCATTTACGAATACTTCGAGCACAATACGATGAAAATTATAAGCAGAATCTAGAAACAACGATTGCAGATGGACTAGATTACTTCGAATCCCAAAAACTTTATGGATTTATGGAAGAGTACTCTGGAATTTTAGCGAAAAAACTTTATCAAGAAGGTAATCATGAGAAGGCTAGCCAATACTTTAATATATCTTATGATGCTAAAGAATTACTTCAGAAGGGAAGTGCGTTAAAATGAAAAAAGTACTAATGGGATTTGTTAGTTTTGCTGCTGTTTTAACTATTGGAAGTTTTACAGAATCTTTTACATCACAAGCTGATCATGGTAGACCACCTGCACCACAAAGACCAGATTATATTTCTAATGTGGCCGATTTTGATCACGGTAGACCACCTGCGCCGGCATACGAATACGGCGATACTTATATTGATCATGGTGAGCATATCGAAAACAAAAAGAGGACGAGATCTTGATATGATCCCCTTATAGTAGACAGGAAAAAGAAAGCGCATTAACCTGTTTACTATGGAGGGGATTTTTTTATGGGGAAAATTAGAGTCACTTACGATGTAGAATTTAAGAAAAAAGCTATAGATTTATACTTAAAAGAAGGCATGAGCTATAAAAACATTGCGAAAGAATTAGGTATTCATCACTCGGTTGTAAGTCGTTGGGTGAAATACTTTGAAGCTGAAGGTATCAAAGGACTAGAAGAAAAACGTGGAAAAGCGAAAGGGCCAGGTATAGGAAGAACAAAACCAAAAGACCCAGAAGCTAAGATTAAACGATTAGAAGCCGAGAATGAAATGTTAAAAAAGCTCTTAGGGATGTAAAAGGAGGTATGCAAGCTATATCCAAAACGAGAAAGTTTGAAGCTATACTTGAGATGTTAGAAAAGGGGTATACGATTAGCCTATTATGTGCCATCGCTGGTGTAACTAGAAGTGGGTATATAAGCGGACAAAGCGGCACTTAGTGCCTTCTGAAAAACAACTAGAGGACGCTAAAACCAAGAAAAAGATATTGAAGTGTCATAAAAAACTAAGAGGGATTTATGGATATAGAGGAGTGCAAGTGTGACTGAAAGTCACCTATAACCTTCATTTGAAGCATAAGCGCATACAAAGATTGATGAATCAATTAGGCATCAAAGATTTCAAAAGAAATTAAATAATCTGAGTCCATATAAATATAGAACTCAGGTTACTTAGTTGCGCTTTTTAAATCCTGTCTACTTGACAGGGGTCACTGCAGGCATCAATTCCTTGTGTTTCGAGCTGTTTTTTCCAAACAGAAATCGTTGAAGGGGCAGGAATATTAAAGATAGCTGCCGTCTCAAATAAGGACATACCGTTTTCAGTCATAAAGTTTAGTACGTCTAGTTTAAATTGTTGTGTGTAATTTGTACATCGTTTTAGAAAAGCTTCCAGACCATTCTGTTTATATTGGTTTACCCAATTCAAAATGATTGTGTCACTTATACCGAGCAATCTACCCATTTCTCGATAACTTTCATTTCCGTTCAAATAACGTAGAACGATTTATATTTTTTCATCAGCTGTAAATTTAGCCATAGAAAAACTGCACCTCCAATTGTTAGACACAGTCTAACAATTGGAGGTGCAGTTCATTATAGGGTACTCTTTTATGAATCAGTACACCATTCATATATTGTTAATGTTTGTGAGTCATGAACAATTAAATGGTTTAACAAGTAAGGATTCAAGATAATGTATGTAAGATGAGTATAAATCGTTATAAAAAAATAAAGAAGAGCACCATTATATAGTACTCTTCTATGAATCAGTACACCATTTATATATTGTTGATGTTTGTGAGTCATGAACAATTAAATGGTTTAACAAGTAAGGATTCAAGATAATGTATGTAAGATGAGTGTAAGTTGTTACAAAAAATAAAAAAGAGCACCATTATAGGGTACTCTTTTATGAATCAGTACACCATTTATATATTGTTGATGTTTGTGAGTCATGAACAATTAAATGGTTTAACAAGTAAGGATTCAAGATAATGTATGTAAGATGAGTATAAGTTGTTACAAAGAAATAATTAGTCAGCAAAAGCAAAATGATTAGCTCTTAATGGAAAATGAAATGTATTATTAGAAACTCATGATATAAACAACTAGGTTGTGAAGATTAAAGTTTTTCAAAAAACTTCATTTGGTATTACTCTAGAATGGAATTATTGAACTTATAAATTAATATGCCTTTTCGTTTATTGACAAAATAAACACGTTGATAGGAGTAATAACGTATTCCTTTAAAAATACGCTTTTTCATTAGGGAATTAATCTAAGCACTAGATAAATAGATGCGTATACTTATATTATGTGAGTTGTGAATGTAATTAAACTGAATTTTTATAGTTTAATTATTAGTAACTATTTTTATTCTAAGAAAAATGGATATTTAAAAATATTCAACACCATTACAATTGAGTGTTTCTTAGTATAAGAATATTCTCTCAAAATTATTAAATAAGGAGGAAATAAATGAAACATAATGATTGTTTTGATCACAATAACTGCAATCCGATTGTTTTTTCAGCAGATTGTTGTAAAAATCCACAGTCAGTTCCTATAACTAGGGAACAATTAAGTCAATTAATTACTTTACTAAACTCATTAGTATCAGCTATTTCAGCATTTTTTGCAAATCCAAGTGATGCAAACAGATTAGCGTTACTCAATTTATTTAATCAATTTTTAATTTTCTTAAATTCCTTACTACCTTCCCCAGAAGTTAATTTTTTGAAACAATTAACTCAAAGTATTATAGTTTTATTACAATCTCCAGCACCTAATTTAGGACAATTGTCAACATTATTGCAACAATTTTATAGCGCCCTTGCACAATTCTTCTTCGCTTTAGATCTTATCCCTGTATCTTGCGACTCAAATGTCGATCCTGCAACTTTACAAGTTCTTTTTAATTTATTAATTCAATTAATCAATGCTACTCCAGGGGCAACAGGTCCAACAGGAGCAACAGGTCCAACAGGCCCAACGGGAGCGACAGGTCCAACAGGAGCAACAGGAACGGGAGCAACAGGTCCAACAGGAGCAACAGGAGCAACAGGTCCAACAGGCCCAACAGGTCCAACAGGTCCAACAGGTCCAACAGGTCCAACAGGTCCAACAGGTCTAACAGGTCTAACAGGTCCAACAGGTCCAACAGGTCCAACAGGCCCAACAGGAGCAACAGGTCCAACAGGAGCAACAGGTCCAACAGGTCCAACAGGTCTAACAGGTCCAACAGGCCTAACAGGAGCAACGGGAGCAACGGGAGCTGGAGCAGTTATTCCGTTTGCATCAGGTGGGCCAGTAGCGTTAGCAACTGTTTTAGGTGGATTAGCAAATACAGGAGCACTTCTTGGATTTGGAAGTTCATTCTTCCCTGTAATTGTCCCACCTGGTGGCCCGATTACTATAGGCCCTGTACCTCCAGTATTTGATTTCGCATTTGTAGCTCCTCGCGCAGGTACAATTACTTCGTTAGCAGGATTCTTTAGTGTAACTGTAGCGGTTGCTTTATCGATAGGAAGCATACAAATTCAAATGCAGTTGTACAGCGCACCAGCAGCAAGTAATACTTTTACTCCAGTAGGTACACCGTTACTATTAACACCAGCATTTAGTGGTCTTATTGCTATCGGTAATACCTCAAGTGGTATTAGCGCACAAGCAATTGCGGTCGCTCCACAAGATAAGATATTACTTGTTGTTTCATCGACTACACCAGGTTTTGATATAGCTACTGCTATTACAGGCTTCGCAAGTGCAGGTATAACATTTGTATAATCACTTGTAAGTTTTGTAGTTGAAAATTTTGATATAAGAAAAGAGATTGTCAAAAAAGTATCCTCAGATTAACTTTTGAAGACAGTCTCTTTTCTTTAATTGTTTTTATACTTTATGTCTGGTGAAAATGATTAAATATACTATGAAAATGTAGTGTAATTGTGTTAAGTTAAATGATCACTGCTAGTAAATTACACATTAATAGGCATAAGAAAATGAAGGTTTCCAACCTATATGGGATACAGAACTAATTTCATACACATATAAAGGCATATATATATAATATTTTAAATTTTAGTCTTACATATGTAAGGATTGAGAAGTGGGAGGGTTATATAATGAAGTATATGAGTATCAAAGAATTAAATGATGATTACATTTATACTATCCTTGCAATGAAACCAGGTAAGTTTTATAGAAAACGTAAATCAGGTATCATCAACTTTGCTACAGCGCTTGGCATGATTTAAAAAGTGATGGAATTTTAGGAGTACTGTTCGGGGCACTATTTAGGGCACTTAATCAGGTGCCTTTTTACATTGGAATCGGCGGTACGATATTTCTACAGTTAATTGTTCTTTGAAAAAAGAATACTGTGGGGATAGCGTAGCTCCTTTATCAAAACGTTACTTGGTCGGAATGGACGGAGAAAAAAGGAAGAAAAAGACGAAAAGCTAAATTGATTTTATATATAAAGCCACGGTGCATAAGTGTCGTGGCTGGATATCATGAAACTGTCCGAGTGCCAACGGGAAAAAGTGTTGGCTTTTCATATAAATCTCATAATTGAGAATTGGTTTAAATAACCAGTGCACCAACAGCAAAATGTGATTCATATATTTGCGCACATTTTGCTCACATTTTGTTCACGTACTATATAAAAAAGTATGAAAATCTATAAAAACAATTATTTCAATAAAATTTATTCTGGATATTAAAAAGTGCCAAAACCCTTGTTTTATAAGGGTTTTGGCACTTTTGTGTTTTTGTATTTTATCAAATAAACAATTCTAAAATTGTTCATTCTTCTCCCAAGATTCAACGATATAATGTGCAATCGTCGGATTGAAGCCTTTACCAACTAAAAACATAATCGCAGCAACTTCTGTTAATGCGTGTTCGTGTGATGTATGTTTTGCTTCATTTAAACCGTAATCTACCCATGGTTTTACGAAATCTAGTACAGGTTTCTTGAAAGGTAAAAATTGTGTACCGACAACTTGTTGAATTTGTTGTTGTGTTGGTTCAGTAATTGGTCCAGGTGGTAAGATTTGTGGTTGTGTAATGTCTAGTGTTGGTCCGGGCGGTAAAATTTGTGGCTGAGTTGGATCTATTGTTGGTGGTTTAGGTGGTGAGACACGTGCGTCGTAGTTTGGTTGATACATTTGTTGTTGATATTGCGGTTGTTGTGGTTGAGTTGTGTATGGGTTTTGTGGTGCTGCATATGGATTTTGTTGATATTGTTGTTCTTGGTTTTGTGGTGCTACATATGGATTTTGTTGATATTGTTGTTCTTGGTTTTGTGGTGCTGCATATGGATTTTGTTGATATTGTTGTTCTTGGTTTTGTGGTATTACATATGGATTTTGAGGATATCGCTGTTCTTGATTTTGTGGTGCTGCATATGGATTTTGAGGATATTCATAATTTGGACGTGTGTCATATGGATTTTGTTGAAATTCAGTTTCTTGGTTTTGCGTTGTTGCATATGGGTTTTCGTCATATTGTTGCTCTTGCTGTTGTAACTCTTGTTCTTCGTATTGTTCTGTGCATCTCTGTTCTTGTTGTTGAGGATACAATGGTTGCCTTGGATAAGGCGGTTGATTATTATAGAACATGTTTATTCCTCCTTCATGATGATGCCTACCACCTAGTGTATGGGCGGACAAGAAAATATGTGATGAAAAAATGCGGGCGTGTTACAATAAGTAACTGGGTGAAGATAAAATGACAAAACAAGAAAAAATTCAAAAAACAATTACTTTTGTAAAACATATTTTAGAAAAAGATGCGAGTGGGCATGATTGGTATCATATTGAACGTGTACATAAAATGGCGATTTCTTTATCTGAGCAAGAAGGTGGAAATCGTTTTATAATTGAAATGGCAGCATTACTTCACGATGTGGCAGATGAAAAGCTAAATGAAAGTGAAGAAGCAGGAATGAAAAAAGTTTCTGATTGGTTAGAAGAGCTACGTGTTGAAGAAGAGGAAAGTAAACATATTCTTTATATCATCGCCAATATGTCTTATAAAGGTGGCCATGGCGGCACAGTAGAGTCACTTGAAGGGAAAATTGTTCAAGATGCGGATCGTTTAGATGCTCTTGGTGCAATAGGAATTGCTCGTACATTTGCATATGGTGGGGCGAAAGGGAGATTAATGTATGACCCAACTATTCCGCCGCGTGAAGAAATGACGAAAGAAGAGTATAGAAAAAATAATGATCCATCTTTAAATCATTTTTATGAAAAACTTTTGAAATTAAAAGATTTAATGAATACGAATGCAGCAAAACAAGAGGCTGAAATTCGTCATCGTTATATGGAACAGTTTATTGAACAATTTATGAAAGAGTGGAATGCACAAATATGAAAATGTTAACTGTGGAGAACTTATCAAAATCATATGGAGAAAAGCCGTTATTTGATGGATTATCATGTAGTATTACAGAAGGACAACGTGTCGGAATTATTGGTGTAAACGGAACTGGTAAATCGACATTATTAAAAATTATTGCAGGATTAGAAGCTCCTGATACAGGTGATATGACGCATTCACGTGGGTATACAATTAGTTATTTATCACAGCAACCAGAGTTTGATGAAAAACTGACAGTATTAGAGCAAGTGTTCCATGGTGATACACCTTTAATTCGTCTTCTTCGTGATTATGAAAAAGCACTATTAAATATTGAAAAAGATCCAAGTAATGAAAAAGTACAGGAACAATTATTTGCAGTGCAGCAACGTATGGATGCAATGAGTGCATGGGAAGCAAATGCAAATGCGAAGTCTCTTTTAACGAAATTAGGAATTACGGACTTCACTGCAATTGTTGGGAATTTATCTGGTGGACAGAAAAAACGTATTGCAATGGCACAATGTTTTATTGAAACACCGGATTTATTAATTTTAGACGAGCCTACGAACCATCTTGACCATGAGACAGTTGAATGGTTAGAAGAATATTTAGCGAGATATACAGGTTCGGTATTACTTGTAACCCATGATCGTTATTTCTTAGATCGTGTGACGAATCGTATTTTTGAATTAGATAATGGTAAACTATATAGCTACGAAGGAAACTATAGTACATTTTTAGAAGCGAAAGCACTTCGTGAAGAGCAAGAATTGGCACAAGAATCGAAACGCCAAAATTTATATCGTCGTGAACTTGCTTGGATTCGTCGTGGTGCAAAAGCCCGTTCTACGAAACAAAAGGCGCGTATTCAGCGTTTTGATGAGCTAAAGGCACAAGAAGGACCAGCTGCAAAACAGTCAGTTGATATTGCACTAAGCGGAAGTCGTCTAGGAAAGAAAGTACTTGAGTTAAAAGATGTAACGAAAAAATTTGGCGATAAGACGGTATTACATAATTTTAATCATATTGTGAAACCGGGTGATCGTATCGGAATTATTGGGGCGAATGGAAGTGGAAAATCCTCCCTATTAAATATGCTTGCAGGTAAGTTATCTCCTGATAGTGGTGAAGTGGAAGTAGGACAAACTGTAAAAGTTGCTTATTATACGCAAGAAAATGAAGAGATGAATTTAAATCAGCGTATGATTGAATACATTAAAGAGATTGCAGAAGTTATTCATACGACAGATGGAAAAGTAATTGGTGCATCTCAAATGTTAGAACGTTTCTTATTCCCGACGCATTCACATGGTACACCACTTGGTAAACTATCTGGTGGTGAAAGAAGACGTTTATATTTATTACGTATTTTAATGGGAGAACCAAACGTACTTTTACTTGATGAACCTACGAACGATCTAGATACACAAACATTAACAGTACTAGAAGATTATTTAGAAGATTTCCCAGGTGTCGTTTTAACTGTATCGCATGACCGTTACTTCTTAGATAAAGTAGTAGATGAACTGTTCATCTTTACTGGCGGCGGCGAAGTGCGTGAGTTTCTAGGTAGTTATACAGATTATTTAGAAATGGAAAAAACGAGAGAACTTATGGAGAAAGCGGAAGTTCAAAAAGAGAAAAAAGTTGTAGAAGAACCTCCAAAACAACAACGTAAACGTAAACTTTCATACAATGAACAGCGTGAATGGGAAACGATTGAAGATACAATTGCCGAACTTGAAGAGAAAATTGAGTCAATTGGAGAAGAACTTGCGAAAGTTGGATCTGACTTCACAAAGGCACAAGAATTATCTGAAGCACAGCAGAAAACAGAAGAAGAGCTAGAAAAAAAGATGGAAAGATGGAGTGAACTATCAGACATCGTTGAAGGATTAAAATAAAAACAAGCTGCATATATTGAAAAGTAAAGAGAAAAACTTTACACTATTGGTAGAACCTATTTTAGGAGGGAAAAAATGAGAACATCTAATCCAATGTTGAAAAAAGAGGCATTCCGTAAAGAGGGAGCAAGTGCTTCTGCGATGACGATTGGCGGAACAGTAGGCAAAACGTTCATTATGCTTATCTTGCTACTTGCAACGTCTGTCTATTCATACATACAGATGATGCAGGGGACGATGAAGATGCCAGTATTAATTGGTGCTTTAATCGTTGCAGCAATCATCGCATTTGCGTCTATGTTCTTCCCGCGTATTTCACCTTTTGGTGCACCAATCTATGCAGCGGTAGAAGGGGTTGTGTTAGGAAGTATTTCAGCAGTTTATACAATGAAATTTGGCGATTCTATCGTTTTAAATGCTGTATTACTAACAATCTCAATTCTATTTGCAATGTTAGTGTTATATGCAACACGCGTAGTAAAAGTAACGGATAAATTCCGTACAGGCGTGATGGCAGCAACACTTGGAATTATGGTTATGTATTTAGTCGTATTTCTACTAAATATGTTTGGTGTAACTGTTCCATACATTCACCAAGGTGGTACAATCGGTATTATTATTAGTGCAGTTGTTATTGTAGTTGCTGCATTAAACTTATTACTAGATTTCGATTTAATCGAAAATGGTGTACGTAGTCAAGCTCCGAAATATATGGAGTGGTATACTGCGATGGGATTAATGCTTACATTAGTATGGTTATACTTAGAAATTCTTCGTTTCGTTTCGTACTTTACGAAAAATGACTAATAAAAAAATCCTGCATGAAAAATGCAGGATTTTTTTATTTTCAAAGATATATTGAATGTATGGTATAATATGGATGATAGCAACTTGAAGTGAAGGAGATGGAATATGATGAAAGAGAAGAAGGGGATTATGAAAAAACTATTTTCTAAAAGTTTTTTCATAGAACTAGATGAAGCTTTAACGTATCCATCATCAAAAGTTATTACTTCAGCGATTGAAGGATATGCAACTGAATGCAATGAAAGACTAAAATTTGAGAGTAAAGTTAAACCGATTACTTTCTACTTAGAAAATGCAATGTACCGTGCTGAAATAAAGATGGCTCGCGGAGGATATTACATATCTTGTACTGAAGTGTAATAAATTTTGAAACCATACATGTTTGAACTATGTATGGTTTCTTTTTTTGTTTTGTAAGGTCTAAAATAATACTTTTTACTTACGGATATATCATTTTGTGCTTTTTACCATTCAAACATTTCTCCTTACAATGAAGAAAAACATGTGAGGTGGTATAACTTATGATGAATCGAGTTGTATTAATCGGTAGATTGACAAAGGAGCCAGAATTATACTACACAAAACAAGGCGTCGCTTATGCACGAATATGTGTTGCGGTGAATAGAGGATTTCGAAATAGTTTAGGTGAACAACAAGTCGATTTTATTAATTGTGTCGTTTGGCGCAAATCGGCTGAGAATGTAACTGAATATTGTAAGAAGGGGTCGCTCGTTGGGATTACAGGGCGTATTCAGACTAGTAATTACGATGATGAACAAGGCAAGAGAATATATAGAACTGAAGTTGTGATTGAGAGTATTACCTTTTTGGAGAGAAGGCGGGAGGGGGCATTGTAATAAAAGGTGATTTTAAGTAATAGCTTCGGAAAAAATTGTGGAAAGTATTTTAATAAACTTAATGGATAAAAAATAAAAATCATCGGAAACGAAAGCTTTTAAAATCCCGTTCCTAATTTAAAATGTAAAAAGAATGAAATAGTATGGTAGCGGGAAGAAAGTAGTAAAATTAAGCATCCGAGTAGGAGTATAGAGTGATAACATGTTACAATACAGCTAAGAACATGCAATAAAGGAGAGTTTTTTACGTGAAGATTAAAGCAATTGAACCGACGCCAAGTCCAAATACAATGAAAGTTATTTTGAATGAAGTATTACCATCAGGAGCACGTAATAATTATACAAATGAAAATAAAGAACAAGCACCAATGCAAGTGCAAGAAATTTTGAAAATTGAAGGCATTAAAGGTGTATATCATGTAGCCGACTTTTTAGCAGTGGAGCGAAATGCGAAGTATGACTGGAAAGTTTTATTACAACAAGTTCGTGCTGTTTTCGGCGAAGAAGTATTGGAAGAAAGTGAAGAACAACAACTTGCTCATTTTGGAGAAGTGAAAGTGTTTGTTCAAATGTTCTTTACAATTCCAATGCAAGTAAAGTTAACAGATGGAACGACGGAAGAACGTGTTGGTTTACCAGATCGTTTTAAAGAATCAATTATGAAAGTGCAAATGTCTGCACCAAACGTTGTAAAAGAGCGTAAATGGGTAGAACAAAGTACACGTTACGGTAATTTTGAAGAAATTGGGAAAGAAGTAGTGGAAGAGATTGTTGCTGCTTATTCAGAAGAACGTGTAAATGAAACGGTTAAAGAATTATTAAATCAAGCGGGTGCTGTTGAAGTAACGATTCAAAAGCGTGAGCCATATAAAGTAACAGAAGAGATGATGAAAGATTCTGACTGGAAAAACCGTTTTGCAGCATTAGAACAAATGGATCCTACTGAAGAAGATATTCCAGTGTTGAAGATGGCGTTAGACGATGAAAAAGTTTCAATACGCCGCTTAGCAACAGCGTATTTAGGTATGGTAAAAGGTGATGAAGTATTACCGTTATTATATAAAGCGTTGTTAGATCGCTCTGTAAGTGTTCGCCGTACTGCAGGAGATTGTTTATCGGATGTAGGTGATCCGGCAGCGATGTTCGTTATGATTAAATCTCTGAAAGATCCAAGTAAATTAGTACGCTGGCGTGCAGCGATGTTCTTATTTGAACTTGGAGATGAAAGTGCGATTCCAGCATTAAAAGCAGCGCAAGATGATCCAGAGTTTGAAGTAGCGATGCAAGCACGTCTAGCATTAGAGCGTATTGAAGGCGGAGAAGAAGCAAAAGGTTCTGTATGGAAACAAATGACGGAGTCACGTAAAGGGGAATAATGTATGATTGTTTTCTATGATAGTTGGTGTCCGATGTGTACGGCCGTTGCAGAACGTACGAAAAAATTAGATAAAAAGGGTAAGATGAAATTTGTTTCATTTCGAAATGAAGATGTAGTTGAGAAGTATGAGCTTTCTCAAGAACTACAAAGTAAGATGGAACAAAGACTGTATATTTTTAAAAATAATAAGTGGTATGACGGTATTCAGAGCATAGATGTATTAGCAAAGGCCGTTCCATCTTATTGGTTTGCAGTTCCTTTTATAAAGCTATCTATCGTACTTGGTTTTGGAAGTAAAGTATACGATTATATCGCTAATAATAGAAAACTTGTTCCAGTGGGACATTGCCGCGGTGGGGTTTGTGAAATCCCTACAAAAAAATGAAATCATCGTTATCTTTCTTTTGCACCTATTAATAGAGCGTGATATGATGAATTTGGAATGAAAGTTGAAGGAGAGATTACAAGATGTCAAATGCTTATGAAGAATACATGCGCCAAATGGTAATCCCAATGCGCCAAGAGTTAGTGCGTTCTGGGTTTGAAGAGTTAACTACAGAAGAAGCTGTAACAGAATTTATGGAAAATACATCAGGTACAACTTTAGTAGTTGTAAACTCTGTTTGTGGTTGTGCAGCTGGTTTAGCACGTCCATCAGCAGGTCAAGCGGTTGTTCGTGCTGAAAAACAACCTGATCATCTTGTAACTGTATTCGCAGGTCAAGATAAAGATGCTACTGCAAAAATGCGTGAATACTTCGGAGAAATTCCTCCATCTTCACCATCTATGGCATTATTAAAAGGAAAAGAAGTTGTTCACTTCATTCACCGTCATGAAATTGAAGGTGCAACTATGGACGAAATTATTACGAACTTAGAACAAGCTTTCGAAAAGAATTGCTAAAGAAGGGGGAGAGTAAATCTCCCTCTTTTCTTTATATAGAGGTGAAACAATGATCGTAACAACAGCAGGAAGAACGAATAAAGAAATGACAGATTATGCAAACGAGGTAGCAGCAGAATTAAATGCTTCTTTCGTTAAACGTAATGACATACCGGTACATAAGCTACATGAGCAGTATGAACAAGATGTGCTTGTCGTTGGGAAGAACCGATTAGCTATTTATCCAAAAGGTACGGAAGAATCGTTTTTCTTTCATCCGAACTCAGCGATGTTTCGTGTGAAAAGGTTAATGCGTGGAGAACACGATCCGTTTGTACAAGCTGCTAAATTAGAGAGCGGAATGACAGTGTTAGATTGTACGCTCGGGATGGCATCAGATAGTATTGTAGCTAGTTATGTTGTTGGGGAAAGCGGAAAAGTAACAGGACTTGAAGGCAATGAGTATATGGCTTATATTATGGAAAATGGTTTGAAAACATGGTCTTCATCTGTTTCTGAAATTGATGAAGCAATGCAAAGAATCCAAGTAAAGCAAACGGAGCATTTTTCATTTTTAGCGCAATGTGAAGACAATAGTTACGATGTCGTTTACCTTGATCCGATGTTTGAAGAAACTGTCATAGAATCCGATGGAATTAAAGGATTAAAACACTTCGCTTTGTATCATGATATTACTGACGAAACAATTGCGGAGGCAAAACGAGTGGCGAGAAAACGTGTCGTTTTAAAAGATCATTTTCGTAGTTCTAGATTTGAAAAACACAATTTTTATGTATACAAAAGAAAAAGTGCTAAGTTTCACTTTGGTGTAATTGACCCTTGCTAATTGTTTGAAAAGATGTATAATAAGCAATAATTAATTAAATATACTGTCTGTGATGAAGAGAGTAGTCTTTTTTAGAAGGAAAGCGAGCTAGGGATGGTGTGAGCCTAGTACGGAAGAAAAAGATGAAGCGCACTTCGGAGATGCTTCTTGAACGAATAGTAGAGAAAGCCGAGGCCCCCTGTCCTCGTTATAAACGGGAAAGTGGTTCGTAACGAACAACAAGGGTGGTACCACGGGTTAAAACTCGTCTCTTTTTTAGAGACGAGTTTTTTGTGTTTTAAAAAATAAGGAGGTTGTATCATGGATTATAAAATGCAGTTTGCGGAAAGTTTATCTAATATTTTCACGAATGAATTAACGCAAAAACAAATTTTAGATTTAATTGAAACACCGAAACAAGATGAATTTGGAGATGCAGCGTTCCCATGCTTTTCATTAGCGAAGCAATATAAAAAAGCACCAGCTCTTATCGCAAAGGAAGTTGCTGAGAAATTCAATGATACGTTTTTTACGAAAGTAGAAGCCGTTGGTCCTTATGTAAATGTATTTTTCAATCGTGAAACTGTAAGTGATGCAGTATTAAAAACAGTTTTAGCGGAGAAAGAAGAGTTCGGTCAAAACCACTTTGGCTGTGAAAAAACAGTAGTAATTGATTATTCCTCTCCTAATATCGCGAAACCTTTTTCGATGGGGCATTTACGTTCTACAATGATAGGAAATTCGCTGAAACATATAGCTGAAAAATGTGGCTATGAAGTTGTAGGGATTAATTATATAGGAGATTGGGGAACACAGTTTGGAAAGTTAATTACGGCTTATAAAAAATGGGGAAATGAAGCAGTTGTTAAAGAAGATCCAATACGTGAGCTATTTAAGTTATATGTCCAATTCCATGAAGAGGTAAAAGACGACGAAGAACTAGAAGAAGAAGGACGTGCTTGGTTTAAGAAACTAGAAGAAGGTGATGAAGAAGCGGTAGAACTTTGGAATTGGTTCCGTCATGAGTCCCTTAAAGAATTTTCTCGCATTTATGAACTTCTCGGCGTAGAATTTACTAATTTTCAGGGAGAAGCATTTTATAATAATTTAATGGAAGATTTTATTGGGATTTTAGAAGAACATGAGTTGCTTGAAGAATCAGAAGGTGCATTAGTCGTTAATTTAGAAGAAGAAGGAATGCCGCCTTGCTTAATTAGAAAATCAGATGGTGCGACGATTTATGCAACGCGTGACTTAACGGCAGCTTTATATCGTCAAAACACTTATGGGTTTGATAAAGCGCTATATGTTGTTGGTCCAGAACAAAGCTTACATTTCAATCAATTTTTCACCGTATTAAAAAAACTTGGCTATACTTGGGTTGATGGTATGGAACACGTACCGTTTGGCTTCATTTTAAAAGATGGTAAGAAAATGTCGACACGTAAAGGAAGAGTTATTTTACTTGAAGAAGTACTCGAAGAAGCAATCGAACTTGCAAAACAAAATATTGAAGAGAAAAATCCAAACTTAAAACAAAAAGAAGTAGTGGCAAAGCAAGTTGGTGTTGGTGCAGTCATCTTCCACGATTTAAAAAATGAGCGTATGCACAATATTGAATTCTCATTAGAAAACATGCTGAAATTTGAAGGAGAAACAGGCCCGTACGTACAGTACACACATGCACGTGCTTGTTCTATTTTAAGAAAAGAAAGTGTAGAATTTGAAACATGTACATTTGCTTTAAAAGACGATCATAGCTGGAGTGTCGTAAAATTACTAAATAAATTCCCGCAAATAATTGAAGCAGCTTTCAATAAAAATGAGCCATCGATTATTTCGAAATATATATTAGATGTAGCACAATCATTCAATAAATATTACGGTAATGTTCGTATATTAGAAGAGAGCAAAGAAAAAGACAGCAGAATCGCATTGGTTTATGCTGTGACGGTTGTATTAAAAGAAGGATTACGTTTACTTGGGGTGGAGGCACCTGAGGAGATGTAACATAGTAGTAAACTGACAAACTGGGTCTAGTATAAACCTGGTTTGTTTTTTTATTGGATATATATTTTTTTTGCAAAATCAATTAAAATCTTTTTAGAGAGGGTGATTCATATTGATTCGAACTTTTATTTTACAAATTCCTTGTCATAGAAGATTAGATAGGAGTTTCTTTAAACTACAAAAGTACATACCTTTATGTGCACGTTGTACAGGCATGCTTATTGGTATTTTAATGTTTCCAATTTATTTTTATATGACACCTTCATTTCTTTTGGCAATCATACTATCATTTTTCGCTCAAATTCCGTTACTTATCGATGGGTTCACCCAAAAGTGGAAATGGAGAAATAGCTCAAATTTGCTAAGAATAACTACTGGTGTATTAAGCGGTAATGGTATGGGATTATTCATTTCCTCTAGTGTTATATGGATATTATCTTAAGATATATAGTAATGGAGGTATTTACATAGATGTTCTGGATTTACTTAATTCTAATTTTTATTTCAGGCGGAAGTGGAATTGGTTTTATGACTCAAAATAACTATACAGAAGCAATAATAGCTTTTGTTATTTGTATACTATTGTTTGGGCTACTGTATTATTATCTTAAAAGAAACAAAAGAAAGAGAAAAGCAGATTGTGACGATTTAGACTGTACGGATTGTTTTGATTGTGATTGTACTTGTTAAATTTTTCTTCCAAATAAAAAGCTAGTGTATTATTAAAAATACACTAGCTTTTTGCTTTGAAATTTTAAGAAAAGTGTAGGAATACGACTATTCTATAGAGAACTTTAGTTTTGTATATTTAAGGAGTACCCTGATTCTCCAGATGAAGGATTAGCCTTTTTAAGTAAAATACCTATTATAGATGAAGAAGCAATTTGGGAAACTGATATAGATGAATCAAATTATTGTGCTATTCGAATCATGTTTACATATAAAGGTTGCAATTTAGGAGTTACGAATGTTCATTTAAATTGGAAATCTAATAGAAAAAGACAAGAACAAATGAATGCCGTGAATAATTGGATTACAAATAAAGTAAGTGATTACGAATTATTATGTGGTGATTTTAATGATGATCCATATTCAATGGTGCATCAATACTTAATTCGGAAGCATTGGATAGATGTAGCTCAGTTTAAAGAAATCGAAGAGAACATGATAGCTCAACCAACTTTAGATTATAGAAAGAATCCGAATTTAAAAGGTGATGTAAAGCAAGAAAAAAGATATGATTGGGTCATGATACAAGAAAATGCCGCATTTGAATTTCCTACGATTGAAAACGTATCTATATTTGGGGATTCGGTACTAACTTCAACTGGTGTGTTTCCTAGTGATCATTACAGTGTTTTTGTAGAGTTGAAATTTAATGAATGAGAAAAATGTCATTTTTTGTTGGTAAGTCGATATTCACCGTATAATCGCCGATATAATTTCATGTACTGTTTTTAACTAACAAAAGATAGGATACACATGTTACGTTATTCTATATAATCAAACAAAATACAGAGAAAGACAATCATTTTTACTATATTTTGTTATAAATTTGAATAATATTAATTAATACCATCCATTATAAGAGATTTTAGTTGAATACATACTATATGGTGTGTAAAATCTAAGCAAGTAGCAGTATAAATATAAATTCGAGGTGAATGCATGCTAGATTTTAAGCAGTTAGAAACTTGTTTAAAAGACAAGAGATTTGTAGATGGATTACAGGAAATAAATAATGAAATTGCATATATAAAAGAAACGAATGCTTTATCCTATGTGAAGAATTGGCTTGCCAATATTCCTTCGCATAAGGAGTTCGATATATTAATTCGTCTTACTGATGAAGGGCTTATGCACCAATACAGTTCATTCCTCATTCGTTACGCTTATAAAAAATTCCCAAATATGAGAACGCTCTCTTTATATTGTGATGAGTTAATTGATGAGCGGAAAATTCTTGAAGCAGAGCAGCTGTTAAAAGAAACTTTAGAAGAGAGTAATAAAGAAGAAATAGATGCGGATTTTTTAGCGAAAACATATTTTACGTTAGTACGATGTCTTTTAGAAATGAAACGAAACGAAGAAGCGTTAATGTATATGCAAAAAGCAGAGGAGTACAGTGCACGCGCAGTGTTTGATAAATGGGGCTACGTTTATATGCATACAGGTGAATGGGAGAAAGCGGAAGAACAATTTATTGCTGGCATGCAGCATGAAGATTGTGAAGAGTTATCTACCTATTTATTATCACAATTGTATGCGAATAAAGGAGAACAAAAACGCGCGATACAGTTAATCGATGATGCAATTGTAAAATTCCCACAAGTACCATATTTTCATTTTGAGAAGATAAAGTATTTATTAGATTTAGAGCGATATGAAGAGATGTTAGCGGTAATAGATAACATAAATACTCAGCTGCCGTATCATGCCTATAATACTTACTTTGTACATTTACGTGCAGAAGCACTGTACAAAATGAATAAATTTGCAGATTTACAAAAACTATTAAAAGAAGAAAAGAGTTTAAAAGAATCTTTATATCATAATTTAGAAAAAAATCCGGATGGAAAAAAGGTTCACTTGCCGATAGTTCCTATTGTACAAAAGGATAATTATTGTGTTCCGACAAGTTTAGAGATGATGTTGCGTATATGGGGAGAGAAACGTACACAAGATGAAATAGCAGAGTTTATTTTTGATATGACAGGTTCGAAGTTTTCAGATACTGTTTCTTATTTAGAAGAATTAGGTTATGAATATCGTTATTTTAAAGGGAATGAAGAGAATTATAAGAGACTGATTGACGAAGGAATTCCTGTTTTATTAAGTATAGATATTGAGCATGCTTCACACGTACAAGTTCTATCTGGATATGATGATACATTGCAAGCTTTCTATGTTCAAGATCCAAACTTTATAGAACCAGTTCTTGTGGAATATAGTAAATTACAAGAAAAATATCGTTATACAGGCTGTTTAGCAATCACGTTTGTTCCGAAAGAAAAGAAGGAGCAACTAGCGTTTCTAAGTGAGGAAGAAAATCGTTACTTTAAATCTATTTTTTCTCTTACGGATCATTTAGATGAACATGACAAAGAGGGGATTAGTAACTTAGTACAATTTTTAAAAGAAACGAGTGATAATCCAAATACGTGGTTATATACGATAAAGCACTTAGATGTTGAAGTAGATAAAGAATTTATTTTATATTGTATCGATAAGTTAATGGAAAAGTTTCCGAACTCGGACTTTGTTAAATTGCATGGTGCACAGTGTTTTATTCGTCTTCAAGAAGTAGAGAAAGCGGAGCAAATGCTGACAAGCGTTGAGAAGAAAAATAATCGTGCTTTATATCATTTAATAAACGGAAGATATGCTTTTGAGCAGGAAAGTTATATAGAAGCGATTTCAAGCTTTCGTTCATCGTTACAATTAGACGCAGATCAGCCTATTGCTTGGAGTTTTCTCGCTTTATCCTATATGTATATTGATCAATCTGAAAAAGCATTGCAATACTCTCAAGTTGCGTTAGAGCGTAGTCCTGAAAGGTTCACTTTAACAAATCACGGTTTAATATTAATAGATTTAGAAAGATATGAAGAAGCATATGAAATCTTTAATGACTTGTTAAAAGAGTATAAATATGAAGCGCATGTATGGTATGAACGAGCGAGATGTGCACATCAACTAGGGAAATTATATTTAGCAATAAAAGGGCTTAAAGTAGCGATTCGTTTGGATAGTAATGCACCTTACATTTATACGAAACTTTCGGAAATATACGAATCTGATTTGAAGGATGAGGAAAGTGCGAAAGAAATTTTATTAAACGGTATTGAGAATTGTGATGATAAAGCACCTCTTTACGTAAAATTAGGTGATTATCATTTTCAAAATGATAGCTTGGAAGAAGCAGAAGTATTGTATAAGCGTGCTTTAGAAGAAAATGATGAGGATGTTTATTCTCACTTCGGACTTACACAAGTTTATATGGCAAGAGAACAATATAAGGAAGCAAAAGAATATATACTTGGTCTTGAGAAGCAAATTGAAAAGAGCCAAGATTTCCTCATGAATGCAGGAATGGTTTTATGGGATGCTGAAATTGAACTTGGTGGAAATGAAGAAGGGTTTAAAGTAGCACTATCTAAGTTAGAAAATGGTATAAAGAAAAGTGATTATAATGTAGCAAGTGCGTTAGATGAATATGTGAATCGAATTAAAGGAACGGAATTTGTACAACGAGGTATAGCATTTTTAAGAACGTTACACAAAGAAAGAAATGAAGTAAGTGAGTACGGTTGTTATGCAGGTATTTTATATGAATCTATTGGACAGTACGGCCAAGCGATGAAAAGATATAATAAGGCGATAGAACAAATGGAAACGGCATTACCGTATTACCGAATTGGTGAAACACTTATGGCATTAGGGCAATTGACGGAAGCAAAACAAGCGTATGAAACATGTTTAGAGCTTGATGGGAATTTCGTAGGTGTACATTTACAGCTTGCGGAAATATACGAAAAAGAAGAAAACCGTTCTAAAGAACAAAGTCATATGGTTCAGGCGATGAAAGAAGAGCCGTTGCATATTAATATGGAATATTTAGCACAGCTTTCAGTAGATATGAATCTTCAGGAAGAATTGCTGACTGAACTAGAACAATTAGTGGACGAAGTACCTGAAATATGGCGTTTAGATGCGATTGCATATGTGTACGGAGCGATGAATGAAATAGATAAAGAACAAGCACAGGTTGAATACGCACTACAATTAGATGGTGAGCATATAGAAGTTCTATATCATTATGCAAAAGTATTAGTGAAAAAAAGAAATGTAAAAGCAATTGAAGTTGCAATGAAAGTAATACAAAAAGATTTTGATAATGAACGTATATTTGATGTTTATGTAAAAGCAGTAGAGCAACATAAAAAATTGTCTAACATACGAGATTTTCTTCATACGTTAAAGGTGAAAAAAGCAGAAAGGAGTACAGCATTCATGTATGCTGCAGCTGCGGTTACGGAAATATGGATTGAACGCCAGCTGCATGAACAGCCAAAACGATCTATCATTACGAGAGCTTTTTATCGTATGAAAAATCGTGCGAAAGAAATTTCAATGGTTACTATGATAATTGATTTATATGAAATCTCTTTAAAGTTAAATCCGAAAAATAGTATGGCAGCACAGCGATTTGCGCTATTTTATGAGAATGTAGAGATGAATAAAGAAGCAATAGAGATTCTGCACACGTCACTAGAAAATAAATGGGATTATGACGTAGCGAAGCAACTTGTAAATCTTTTCGTTGAGTGCGAGGAAGAAGATATGTTAAGAGATGCTTTGGAATTAACGAAACAAATGGTTCGAGAACTACCAGATGATTATGATACTCTTCTTCTGCAAGCACAAGTATTTTTTAAAGCAGGGGAAGAAAGAAAAGCAGAAAAGATTATCTTGCAATTAACAGAGCAAACACCGTTTGTAAGTAGAGCATTTCTTGCTTTAGGAGAAATATATCAAAGTCAAGAAAGGTTTGAAGAGGCAATTCATGTATTAGAAAATGCTTCTATACATCATCCAAATGAAACAGCAATTCTTCTTTCTTTAGCATCTTCATATCATGGTGCCGGCCAAACGATAAAGGCAGAAAAAATAACAAATGAAGTATTAATAATTGACGCGAGTGATTTGTTAGCAAGATATGATCGAGCTTGTTATTTAGCACAGTTAAATAGAAATGAAGAGGCGAAGGAAGAGCTTGAATTTGTCCTTCGTGAGGATGAATCGGGATTCTTTGCTGAACTTATTGAGGATGATGAAAATTTAGCAGCATTGCGAGAATTTGAAAAGTAATTGTATAAGAATAGGGAAAAAAGATAAGGAGATATTTTGAATTAGTTGACAATTAGTTGCTAAATGGCATAAAATAACTTTTAACAAAGTATACAAATCTGAAGACGAGAAAGAGTAAAATAGTGAGCTGTTCTCCAGAGAGCCGGTATATTGCTGAAAGCCGGTGTGCAGACGTTATTTGAAAATCATCTCCGAGGAGCCGAGGCTGAAAGTAAGTAAGCCCGGACGGATGTCTACCGTTACAAAGAACACGTATGATAGTACGTTGCTAAGTGCTATTAGTGAAAAAGCTAATAGAATTAGGGTGGTATCGCGGGTAAACCCGTCCCTACTTTATAGGGACGGGTTTTTTGTGTGCTTTAAAATATTCAAAGGAGTGATTGTATATGGAAAAAGTAGATGTAAAAGAATCAGCTGCAGGAAGAGAAATGCGAATTCGCAAACAGTGGAACGAACAAAATATTTTCGAACAATCAATTCAGAATCGAGAAGGCGCACAGTCTTTCGTATTTTATGAAGGACCACCAACGGCGAACGGACTACCGCATGTAGGTCATGCACTTGGACGAACAATTAAAGACTTAGTAGCAAGATATAAAACGATGGCTGGTTATAAAGTGTTAAGAAAAGCAGGATGGGATACACATGGTTTACCTGTAGAATTAGGCGTTGAGAAGCAACTTGGTATTTCTGGTAAACATGAGATCGAAGAATATGGCATTGAACCATTTATTCAAAAGTGTAAAGAGAGTGTTTTCACATATGAGAAGCAGTGGCGCGAATTCACTGAAAGTATTGGTTATTGGGTAGATATGGATGATCCATATGTAACTTTAAAGAATCCATATATCGAAAGTGTATGGAATATTTTGGGGACAATCCATGAAAAAGGATTGTTATATAAAGGACATAGAGTTTCACCATACTGCCCAAGCTGCCAAACCTCATTGAGCTCACATGAGGTTGCACAAGGGTATAAAACAGTAAAAGATTTAAGTGCAACTGTGAAGTTTAAAGTGAAAGATAGTGAAAATGAGTATTTCTTAGGTTGGACAACGACACCTTGGACACTTCCAGCAAACGTTGCGCTTGCTGTCCATCCAAATATGGAATACGTTAAAGCAAAACAAGAAAGTCATGTATACATTGTTGCGAAAGAACGTGTACAAGAAGTATTAAAAGAGAACTATGAAGTATTATCTGTTCATAAAGGCGAAGAATTATTAAACACATCTTATACAGCGCCATTTCCGATGAAAGAAGTTACAAATGGTTACCGCGTTATTGCAGCAGATTTTGTAACGGGAGATAGTGGTACAGGACTTGTTCATATTGCTCCAGCATATGGAGAGGACGATTATAGAGTTGTTCAAAGTGAAGGATTGTCATTCTTGCACGTTGTAGATGAAAAAGGTGAGTATACAGAGGCAGTACCATTTTTGAAAGGGAAATTTGTAAAAGATTGTGACGTGGATATCGTTCGTTATTTAGCGAAGGAAGGTTTACTGTATCATAAAGAAAAATATGAACATAGCTATCCGCATTGCTGGCGTTGTGATTCACCACTACTTTATTATGCAGGAGAAAGTTGGTTAATCCGAACAACTGCAATTAAAGATACATTTTTACAAAATAATGATTCTGTTACTTGGTATCCGGATCATATGAAACATGGGCGCTTTGGTAAGTTTTTAGAAAATATGGTGGACTGGAATATTAGCCGAAATAGATATTGGGGAACGCCATTGAATGTATGGGAATGTGAAAGTTGTGATCATCAGTTCGCACCGAAAAGCATTGCCGAATTAAGAAAGCATAGTACGAAAGAAACACCAGAAGATTTGGAATTGCATAAGCCTTATGTAGATGAAGTGCAAGTCTGCTGCGGGAAATGCGGAGGCACAATGAATCGTACACCAGAAGTGATTGATGTTTGGTTTGATAGTGGTTCTATGCCATTTGCACAATATCATTACCCATTTGAAAATAAAGAGTTATTTGAAGAGCAGTTTCCAGCGGATGTTATTGCAGAAGGAATTGATCAAACACGCGGCTGGTTTTATAGTTTATTAGCAGTATCAGCACTATATACAGGAAAAGTACCGTATAAACGAGTGTTATCACTAGGGCATGTTTTAGATGAAGAAGGGCAGAAAATGTCTAAAAGCAAAGGAAATGCACTAGATCCAGTTGATTTAGTAGATAAATTTGGTGCAGATGCGCTAAGATGGGCTTTACTTGTTGATAGTGCCCCGTGGAATGCGAAGCGTTTTTCTGAAAGAACAGTACTGGAAGCGAAATCTAAATTTGTAGATACATTAGTCAATGTGTATAGCTTCTACGTTTTATATGCAAATTTAGATGAGTATAATCCGAAAGAAACGTATGATGTAAAGCTTACGAAATTAGACGAATGGGTATTATCAAGATTGCATAGTACAACGAAAAAAGTGAGAACTGCACTTGATGATTATCAATTTACGAATGCAGCTCGTGAAATTGCAGCACTTGTAGATGAAGTGAGTAACTGGTATGTAAGACGCTCACGTAATCGTTTCTGGGAATCTGGTATGAACGCTGAGAAAGCAGCTGCGTATGAGACACTTCATGAAGTGCTTGTAACAATTAGTAAATTAATTGCACCATTTACACCGTTTGTCGCGGAAGACATTCATCTAAATTTAGAAGGAAGCAGCGTTCATTTAGCCGATTATCCAGTTGTAAATGAATCACTACTTCAACCAAAATTAGAAGCGGAAATGGATGCTGTTTTACAAGTTGTTGAACTTGGAAGAAGTAACCGTAATCAGCATTCTTTAAAAGTAAAACAGCCGCTAGCAGAACTTGTATTACTTGAGCATAACGAGAATGATATGGATTGGGAATCTTATCGTGATATCGTTATGGATGAGTTAAATGTAAAAGCGTTCCATGTTGAACTCGATGAAACAAAATACACATCATATCAATTGAAGCTTAATTTTAAAACAGCGGGGCCAAAATTCGGTAAAAATGTGAATGCAGTGAATGGTTGGCTAAAACAATTATCACAAGAAGAAGTACAAAACTTTGTATCAACAGGAAGAGCAGTTTACGAAGCAACACCAGAAGGAGAAGTAGTTGTAACTGGTGAAGATGTGTTAGTTGAGAAAGTTGCAAAATCAGGATTCTCTAATACGACTAACGGACAATATACAGTTATGTTAGATACGAATGTAACGGAAGAATTGTTACAAGAAGGAGTAGCGCGTGAATTCATTCGTGCGGTTCAAGAATACCGTAAACAGTTGAATTTACCAGTTAATTTACGAGTCGATATTATTCTTGATACAGAAGAAGAACTACAGCGAACGTTAACGAACCATAAAGATTTATTGGAAGAAAACTTACTCGTTAAACAATTTACATTTGGTCACTTAACGAACGAAGATGATGAACTTTCTTTAGGTGAAACAAAACTTAGAATTAAATTAAGTGCAGCTAATTAAAGAAAAAAGGAAGTTGGAATGATTCCAACTTCCTTTTTTGTATGGAGGTAAATTAACTAGCTAATTTCCTCATAATCCATTCGATAGGTCCTCTAGAAAATTTCTTTCTCCATAATACGCTAAACAAAATACTGAAAATGAAAAATACAGTAGCAAATAATAAAACGAAAAGTAGTGTTTGATGTTCCATTCTATTGAATAGAATTAATGTCCCAATCCCGATAAATACATGACTTACATAATGAGTTAATGTTAATTGACCTGTTTGTATAATGGAAGTAACAAACCAATTATTTTCATATTTTTCAGTAATATAGAGGCAAAGTATTAATATAGCAATAGCAGATCCTGTTGCAGATAAAATGTACAATACATTTGGTAAAACGGGTCCTGTATTAAACAAAAATGTAGCAGCTGCTTTGCCAATGTGTGGAATGAAGTAGTACGTGAGCCCTTTTGATAAAAGTTCTATCAGTATGGTGAATGTAATACCGAGCAAGAGCAACCTATCTCTAATCTTTTTATTATGAAGATCTAATCTGCCAATTATCATACCGATTAAGAAGAATGAAAACCATGGGAAAAAAGGGTGATAACCATTAAAGAATAAATTGCGAAGAAAACCGTTAACTGTCCAGAAGTCTACATAGTTTATAAATGGAGTAGGGCCTCCCCAACCTTCGAAAGCATTGAAAGTAAGCTGAAGAGATTGTGCCAAGAGTAGGATAATAATAGATAAGAAGAGTAATGCTTTTTTTCGGACTGTAATGAGTAAGGCAGCAACGAAAAGGTAAACACCATAGTAGTGTAATATATCCCCAGTCCACTCCATTACGTATAAAAGTAATCCTAAAATAAATAAGAATAGTGCCCGTTTCCATATGATCTTTCGGCTATTAGAAATTTTTATTTTTTCATTTCTAGCAACAGAGGATCTAGTCATTAAAGATATTCCAATTCCAGCAAGTATAACAAACAAGGCAGAAGCTCTACCTTCAAAAAGTGACATTAAAGTTATTAAAAATGGGGGACCATTTCCTTCTGCACCTGTTATCACCATAAAATTAACAAGCAGCATACCAAACATCGCCAAGGCCCTAGCAAAGTCTAAGCCGATAATTCGTTTTTTAGTATTCAATTCAATCCCTTCTTTCAAAAATACTGTTTACAGCTTCCATCCATATTTGTCTATAATCTATATCCACATGTAACATCATAAAATTCCCGACATTATCAAGCACTAATGCTAACATATGAGCTTTTGAAACTAGATTTTTATTTTCAATTAGTTGCAGCTCATTTGCTTTTGTAAGGAGTGATTCAAACCCTTGTAAATATTCTGTTTGCACAGTTAGTAATCGATCTTTGTACATATCATTTCTTGAAGATAGTAATACATATTCTTGCAACACACGATTAAAATAAGGATCGTTCTGCTGTTCATCAATTATTTTGAATCCAATTTCAATGCATTTCTCAATAAAATTTTCTTTCGTAAACTCTTCTGTATGGAAGAAGGAAGAAAACTGCATCGCAGCACATAATTCTGTGAAAATACATTCGATTAATGCATCTTTAGATTTAAAGTAATAATAAATGGACGGTTTAGCAATTCCGACTTCTTCAGCAATCATAGAATAGGTCGTTTTAGTAATGCCATGTCCGGCAAACAGTCGATAGCTTGCTTCCATAATTGAAGAGAGTGTTTCTTCACTTTTGCTCATAATAAAGCCTCCTACAAAAAGGTTATATAAATCGTATCATTCATAAATATTTTTTTCAACCTACCGTTAGGTAAAAAAATATCCTGTTTTTTACAAAGTAATTTAAAAAGGTTAAGAGTTATGGAAATACTTTAGAAATATATTTCTAAAGTATTGTGTTCACTTTACACATAAATATTGAGAAAATTTCACTTACCCTAAATGGAAAGGTAATAGAAGTGTTCATAGAGAATTACTCGTAGATTCAATTTTTATCCATCCGTTTTGCGGGGAATGATTGCCTAGTGGTAATGGGATAAGGTTGAGCTACTTTATTAGGGGGAGTGGTTCTATGTTTAATAAAAAAATGGTGGCAATGGCAATGACCGTGCCGTTAGTAATGGGGACGATTTCTACGGTTTCGGCATTGGAAAAACAACAGCAAGTAAAGTTAGAAGCTTATTCGCCACAGAAAAAAGCAACTGAATATTTAAAAGAAAATGCTGCGCAGTATGGATTGAAAACAGATCTTTCAGACTTGCAATATATTTCTACAACAGAAACATCAGTAGCTTCATATGTTAGGTTCCAACAAGTTGTTAATGGTGCACCTGTATTTTCAAAACAAATAACAGTTACGCTTAACGGAGAGGGAAAGGGAGTACTCGCTGTTTCTGATTATCAGCCTGTTACAGGTGTGAAGGAAGTAACGACAAAAATTAGTGAAAAAGATGCAATACAAAAATCAATGGCGTATGTTGGAGAAGCAAGTGAGCAAAATTTATGGGCTCCTACAGATAAAGAGTTCGGATATATTGTTGAAGAAGGAATTGCTCGTCCAGTATATAAAGTTGTAGTCCATTCTAATAATCCATTTGGTGCATGGGAAACATTTATTGATGCAGAAAATGGAAAGTTAATTAAAAAGGTTGATATAAACCGAAAAGCTGAAGGGTCAGGAAAAGTATTTTTACCTAACCCAGTCGTATCTAGCGGTAGTAAAGTAGGCTTAAAAGATAATAACGATGCAGATTCAACAGCTCTAACGAACCAACTGAAAACTGTTACGTTAAAAGGTTTAGATGGAACAGGATTTTTAATTGGAGAATATGTAACGATTTCTTCAAAAGCGAAAACAAAATCTACGAATTTACAATTTAACTATACACGCGCAAATGATAGCTTTGAAGATGTTATGTCGTACTATCATATCGACACATTGCAACGTTACATTCAAAGTCTAGGTTTTAAAAATATTAATAACCGTTCGATAAAAGTGAATGTTAATGGTACAACTGATGATAACTCATTCTATTCTCCATCAACAAAAGCTTTGACTTTCGGTACTGGCGGTGTTGATGATGCAGAAGATGCTGGTATTATCGCACATGAATATGGGCATTCGATTCAAGATAACCAAGTTCCTGGCTTTGGTAGTTCAGCAGAAGGTGGGGCGATGGGAGAAGGATTTGGGGACTTCTTAGGTGCTACATATGAAGATGCAGTATCGACTACTGGATATGGTAAAGCATGTGTTGGAGAATGGGATGCGACAGCTTATTCTAGTTCAGATCCAACATGCTTACGCCGATTAGATAATAATAAAGTATATCCGAAAGATATAACGAATGAAGTGCATGATGATGGTGAAATTTGGGCTCAAGGCCAATACGAAATGGCACAAGCTTTTGGCCGTGATGTAGCAACAAAAATCATTTTACAATCACACTGGTCATTAACACCAAACTCTAAATTCAGTGATGGAGCGAAAGCGATTAAGCAAGCGGATGCTCTTTTATATGGCGGACAACATGCTGCTGATATTGATCGCATTTGGGCAGCGAGAGGCATTAGTACGAATTAATATAAAAAGTCGTGGCGTTTATAAGCCACGACTTTTTAATTTGCTTACGAACTGGTACTAGTAAATAAAGCTATATCAATGATAGTGTGAATATATCCGTATCCCATTTATTTTTTAGCTTCTTTAAAAACAAAATGCTCTTTAAATTTTCTAGACTCAACTTTTTGACCATTTCTCATGGAGCGGAAAGGGTGTTCTTGCCATGTAATAATTACATCAACCTCATCCGCTTTTGTAGCAACAGGTAAATTAGCGTGTTCAAATCCAGTTTTTCCACTTGCCAAACGACTTTCCTTTAGGGAAAAGAGTTCATATTTCGTTTTCTTATTTGGTTCGTTGCGGAATACTTCGACGTTTACATTATATACTTCATTATTCCCGACATTCTTTACTGAAAAATGATATGTTTGAAATTCATCTTTTTTAGCTTGAAGCATATTCTTGTTTGTTTTTTTCGGTTTATCAATATTCACTTGCCATCGATCAGAGTTTTGAGAGATTGGTAAAGATTTTGGTGAATAGGCATACGTTTCGTTTACTACAATTAAGCAAAACAAAAGGAGAAAGAAACTAATTGCTTTTTGCATAAACACACCTCGCTTTAAAATTTTTATTAATATGCGTAAATGAATTAGTTTTTATGTAAAAATTGGAAAATATTAAAGGTGTAATTTTGGATTTAATACATAAGAATATGTATTACAAAATTAACTTTTCACACTTTAGAAGAATCTAGGAGTTAGAAAATCAGAATGTTTTAAAAAAGGCTTGCATTTTATAAAGTAAGGAGTTAGAATACTCTGTAAATATAAAAAGTGATGATCAGGAAAAGTACATGGTGCAAAGATCTACAGAGAGCAGCCGGTTGCTGGGAAGGTTGCGATACCGCATGATGGAAAGACACCTGTGAGTGTTGCTTTGAACGTGATTATTAGTAAAAGCAAACGGTACCTACCGTTATCAGGGCTAAGATGGTCAGTATGACAATTTGGGTGGTACCGCGGAAAAAAATCCGTCCCTATTTATAGGGGCGGATTTTTGTATTCTTTGAAAGGGGGTGAGTGACCGTGGATGATGACGATGACAACAATAACGTAAATAAATATAAAATTACTGGAGGGAAAAATAATGGATTCAATAATGAAGCGTTCACTCACAAAAGAATGTACAAAGCAAAGTGGAAAGGTTGTATTACTTCAAGGATGGGTAAAAAAAATTCGGCACCTTGGAAATGTTAGTTTTTTATTATTACGGGACAGAACAGGAGTAATTCAATGTGTATTAGAAAATGAATTGGCCGGATATAAAGTTGATGTAGAAAGTGTTGTCCATGTAATCGGTGAGATAGTCGAGACATCGAAAACAGAATTGGGTGTTGAAGTACTTGCTCATGAAGTGAAAGTAATAAACGGTGCAGAGCCACTTCCATTTGAAATAAATAAAAAGAAGTTACAAGTTGGCTTAGATCAACTACTTAATGAGCGAGTAATATCATTAAGGCATGAGCGAACCGCAGCGATTTTTAAAGTGAAATCTACACTCGTTCAGAGCTTTAGTGAATTTCTTATAGAGAACGATTTTACACGGATCTTTACGCCGAAAATTGTTTCGCAAGGGGCAGAAGGAGGAGCAAATGTTTTTAAGCTTCCATACTTCCAAAAAGAAGCTTATTTAGCACAATCACCACAGTTTTATAAGCAAATGATGGTGGCAGGTGGGTTAGAACGAGTTTTTGAAATTGCACCTGTATATAGAGCGGAACATCATAATTCTTCCCGTCATTTGAATGAATATATATCGTTAGACGTAGAACTTGGTTTTATTCATGATTTTTATGAAGTGATGCAACTAGAAACGGATGTTTTACGATATATGTTTCAACAAGTAGCGAAAAAATGTGAAATAGAACTACAACTATTACAAATAGAAGTACCTGTTATTACTGAAATACCTAAAATTACATTGTTAGAAGCACAAGAAATTTTGAAAAGTAAGTATCGTAAAGAATCTCCTGTAGGGGATTTAGATACAGAAGGTGAAAAGTTACTAGGGAAATATGTAAAGGAAACATATAATAGTGAATTTGTTTTCATTACACATTATCCGAAAGAAGCGAGACCGATGTATACGATGCAAAATAAAGAGAATCCAGCTATTACTGATTCATTCGACTTATTATATAAAGGGCTAGAAATAACGTCAGGGGCACAGCGAATTCATAATTATGAATTGTTACTCGCTTCGTTTAAAGAAAAAGGATTACATCCAGAGAAATTTCAATCTTATTTAAATACATTCCGATATGGTTGTCCACCACATGGAGGTTTCGGAATTGGGTTAGAAAGGATTGTATATAAACTATTAGAATTAACAAATGTACGAGAGGCTAGTGCTTTTCCGAGAGATTGTACTCGTCTTATACCATAAAAAGAATCTTTGCGATTATCGCGAAGATTTTTTTTAGTTCGTTTGAAAAGATGAAAATATAGACCCTTTCTTTTGCTAATAAGCTTAGTAAAAGTGAGTTATCAATATGAACCATTTCGACAAAAAATCAATATACCCCTTGACAGTTACAAATATAACCGATATACTTCATGTTAATTTCAAAAGAAAATATATTCTAAATATTACAATGTGTTGAATAGGAGTAGTAAGGTCATGTATTTGTACAGAGAGCTATGGGTTGGTGTGACATAGTCAAATGACATCCTGAACTCGCCTAGGAGCAGTAAGGTGGAACGGAATTACATTCTTAGTAAATCTTAACGGTTAACCTTCGATATTAGGTTTGTAATCAAACGATTACTACTAAGGTGGATTCATAATGGAATCAATAAGGGTGGTACCGCGTTAAGTAAATGGCTTAGCGTCTCTTTATATAGAGATGCTAGGCCATTTTTTTATTATATGGAAGAAGAAATGGAGGGTTTATTTGAATAGGTTTATAAAATTTATTTATTTATATAAAAAGATTTAATTAGGAGGAAAATGAGATGAAACAGACGGAGCAATGGACTTCGAAATTAGGTTTTATAATGGCGGCAGCCGGATCAGCAATTGGACTTGGTGCGATATGGAAGTTCCCTTATATCGCTGGGAAGAGTGGGGGAGGAGCGTTCTTTTTAATATTTATATTATTTACTGTTTTAATTGGACTACCGCTACTTATAGCTGAATTTATGATTGGACGCAGTACGCAGAAACAAGCAGTTGGAGCATTTAAAAGCATCGCACCAAATACAGGATGGCATTGGATTGGACGCCTTGGTGTTGGAACGTGTTTTATACTACTTTCATTTTATAGTGTTGTAGGTGGATGGGTATTAATTTATTTATTCAGAGGAATAACTGGACAACTGATTACGCCAGGACAAAATTACGGCACATTATTTACTGAAACAATTGGGAATCCTGCTTGGGCTATTATGGGACATTTCGCTTTTATGTTCATTACGATATGGGTTGTATCAAAGGGTGTACAAAACGGAATTGAAAAAGCAAGTAAATATATGTTGCCAGCATTGTTCGTTTTATTTGTCGCTCTTATTATTCGTTCGTTAACACTTGATGATGCAATGAAAGGTGTGAAGTTTTTCTTACAACCAGATTTCTCAAAGATTACTTCGGAAAGTATTTTGTTCGCAATGGGGCAATCATTCTTTGCAATTAGTATCGGGATTTCAATTATGGTTACGTATAGTTCCTATTTAAATAAAAAAGAAAGTTTACCAAAATCAGCAATAACAATTGTTGGATTAAATTTATTTGTTTCATTATTTGCAGGTCTTGCTATTTTTCCAGCCGTATTTTCATTAGGAATGGAGCCAACAGAAGGACCTGGATTACTATTTATCGTATTACCATCTGTATTTAGTCAAATCCCATTCGGTGGATTTTTCTTAACAGTATTTCTTGCACTATTTACATTTGCGACATTAACATCAGCATTTTCTCTACTAGAAACTGTTGTTTCAGCATTAGCAAATGGTGAACAAGAAAAGAGAACGAAATTATCATGGCTGATCGGTTTCGGCATTTTCTTAGTAGGTATACCATCAGCGTTATCATTTGGAGTATGGAGTGATATTACGATTTTCGGAAAGAATATTTTTGATGCAGTAGACTTCTTATCTAGTAATATATTAATGCCACTTGGAGCACTATTTATTAGTATTTTCGTTTCATTCAAAATGGAGAAGAAGGTACTAGAAGCAGAGTTTTTTGTAGGTGGAAATTATGGAAAGAAAGTATTTACTTGTTGGGCATTTTTACTTCGATTTGTAGCACCACTTGCAATAATTATCGTCTTCTTAAATGTAATAGGAATTATTTAATATTAAATGTTATAATATTCAGTAAAAAAGGGGTGGTGATCATAAAGGAAAATTTGATAGAAGCAGGGAAATACATGAATATTAGAGGGAAAAAGCTATACGTTGAAACACATGGAAATCCTAAAAATAAGCCAGTCTTATACTTGCATGGTGGACCAGGAGAAAGTTGTTATGATTTTTCATTTCATCAAGCGGAACGTTTAAAAGATTCTCTATATGTAATTATGATAGATCAAAGAGGTGTTTGTCGCTCAGAAGAAATTACTGAAGACGAAGCTTTTGGATTAAATGATTTGATTGAAGACTGTGAGGAATTAAAAAAAGTATTACAAATTGAGAAGTGGTCTATAATTGGACACTCTTTCGGTGGATATGTAGCATTGCTTTATGCGTCGATATATCCAAGTTCAATAGAGAAAATAATATTTGAAGGACCAACTTTTAATTTTGCATTAACAAGTAGGGCTTTGTTACAAAAAACAGGGCATTTATTAAAAAAGTATGGAAAAGAAGAAATAGCAAAAGAATGCTTTGCTTATTCATCTAGCGATGCTAGTTCAGAAGAGTTGTTAGAAGCTTATATAAGATTAAGCGCTGAATTAGAAGAAAAAAGAATGGAGATTTACAATAATAAGGAAGATAGGACAGATGAGAGTTTATACAGTGATGAAGAGTGGGAAATATTTTCAAATCGCTCCAAAATTCACTTTGATAGATTAAAATTAGAGGGAGCATGTCATACATCATTATTATCAAAAATAAAAGATGTACAAAATCTAATGTTATTAATAGTAGGAAAACATGATGTAGTAACGTGTGAAGAACAAATTAAAACATTTAATAAAGATGCCCGAAACGGCAAGTATATCGTATTTGAAGAGAGCGGTCATTCACCTCATTATGAGGAAGCAGATAGATTTGCAGAAACAGTCATACATTTTTTGAAATGAAGAAAAGGGTGCTTCTATAAATGAGAGGCACCCTTTCTAAATTTCTGGATATGTGATTGTGATGCTAGGCCACTTACTTTGCCAATTCTTTTTTATAACTCTGTTTTTGTACATATGTAATCGTTCTTTCGATTTAAGAAAATGAGCTGTTGGTTTCACTTGTAAGGAAAGGACATCTTCAATACCACATGGGGCTGTTAAGATAACGTTGTTTAGTTCATCAAGTGTAACTCCTAAAGCCGTTGCTGTTTCAGGGAATTTAGATATAGCATTAACAGAAGAAGAATATGGTGGCATATTATTCACTACATGCATACGAGCTTGATTTTTTACAGACCAAGGGATAGTAGCATCAATATTCATTAATTTCGTTTCTAATGATTGTTCGTATATCTCATCTTGATGTAGACTATCATAATAAATCACATCAACATCAGGCATAGCCGTTTTAGCTTCATAGTCATGTAAAGTATCCCAAATTTTAGAACGAACAAATCCGGCACAAATCCACCAATCAGGTAGCTCTAGTGATTTTGCCATTTGTAATACATTCATCATCCATTCGTCGTTTTCTATTAAGCGAATGATATCTTGTTCTGTTTGTATAGTCATTTGTTATCTCACCTGCTTTTTTTTAGAGAGTAAATTTAATTCATAAGCTTTATAATCCATGTAATCCAGTAAGCACCTGGTATGAATAACAGTTGAGCAAGTAATGTACCAAAAAGTCTAGAAATCATTAGCCAAGCATACATTTTACTCATTGCTTCAGCACCTTCTTCTGATTGAAGAGCTCGCTCTGTTAAAAGAGCAATACGTGGATCTAGTAGCACTGTTAATAAAATAGTAGCAAAACCATTAATAAGACCAGAAGCTGTAGTGGCTTTTGTTGCGAAAGCTGGAATTAAAAAAGAAGCATATAGTGCGGAAAGAACTCCCGCTGTATAAATTGCAGTAGCGAACATGTTAATAAGCATTATACGCTTTGGAATACCGCCGATACGCAGTCTATGAATCATTTCTAACTTTGGAAAGCGGACATATTTTTTTGTGTACTTTAATTTTTGAATGTTATTCGTTTTCATCATTCGAATGAAAGAACCGTCTGTTTCAAAGTTTTGAATGACATATCCAAATAGTTTTGTCAAAGTTGGATACAGTATAATCGCAAGCAATGTACCGATAGAAGCAGATAATAGTACAAGACGTATAATATGCTCTAAATCAATAGAAGGATCTAGTTTTGCTTCGTCCACAATCCCGCCAAGTAAAAAGGCTTGTAGTAAGTTTGACGTTCTTGAAATGAGTAATACGATTCCTACGACGGATAATGCGACAGCAATCTTCTTTAAACGAACCCCCGCTAATCGAATACTATAAGAGCTTGTTTCAACTGCGTGGATTACAATTGTGAAAGCCATTATAAAAATTAACGTAATTGACATTTGTTTCACCAGTTTCTATTAAAATAATTGTAACTTTTTTACTTTATCATATCTATCGTATTTTGTAACTGAAAGTATGTGACATATGGAAATTGATTTTTCGAAAAAATAGATAATGATAGTATAATAGGGAGAAGTGGAAGAGATGTTAGCAGTTATTTATACAGCAAATTAAGTGGAGGAATGAAACATGTATAAAACATTTCTATTTGATTTAGATGGAACTTTAACGGATCCGAAAGAAGGAATTGTAAATTCGGTTTTGTATGCGTTAAAAAAAGTAGGAATTGAAGAAGTACATATAAGTGAGTTAGATTCATTTATAGGTCCTCCTATTCAGCAATCATTCGTAGAGAGATATAATATGAGTGAAGGAGAGGTTGAACGTGCAGTTTTTTACTTCCGTGAGTATTTAAAGCAGCGTGGATTGTTTGAAAATAATGTATACGAGGGGATTCTGAAGCTCTTGCAACAATTAAAAAGTTCAGGGAATCGCATATTTGTAGCAACTTCAAAGCCCACTGTATTTGCGAAACAAGTTATAGAGCATTTTCAATTAACGAATTATTTCGAAGACATCATTGGAAGTAATTTAGATGGTACGAGAATAAAAAAAGAAGAAATAATTGCTCATATTTTACAAAAAAATGAAGAACTAAATAAAGAAGAAATGATAATGATTGGTGATAGAAAGCACGATATAATAGGTGCAAATCAGAATGGAATTGCTTCAATTGGTGTTTTATATGGCTATGGCTGTAAAAAAGAACTGACTGAAGTTAGTGCGACCTACATAGTGAAAGATGTTGAAGAACTGTATCATTTTTGTGTAGAGAAAAATTTAATACAGCAGTAAATATAGATTCTAGCAATCCCTTTATAACGTATGACGATGAATTCGTTTCTGTTTAAAGGGATTTTTCATATGTAATCGAATAATTATAATTAGACATTTTTAGCATAAAAATTTGTATGAATAAGAGGAGGGATGTCAGAATTAAAAGGTTAGTAGAAATTTATCAATAAAATTTAGAATATTCTGTTTAATGGAGGGGTAAAATTGGAGTTAGTTATTATATTATTAGCACTAAGTTTACTTATGTTCGTAGCATACAGAGGTTTTTCTGTTATTTTATTCGCACCGATATTTGCATTATTTGCAGTATTTTTGACAGAACCTAGTTATGTATTACCTTTCTTTTCTAATATCTTTATGGAGAAAATGGTTGGATTTATAAAATTATATTTTCCTGTGTTTTTATTAGGAGCAATATTTGGAAAAGTAGTGGAAATGTCAGGAATTGCAGATTCTATCGCAAAAACAATTATTGAGTTAGTTGGTGAAAAACGTACTATATTAGCGATTGTATTAATGGGGGCTATTTTAACGTATAGTGGTGTTAGTGTGTATGTAGTAGTGTTTGCTGTTTATCCGTTCGCAGCTAAGTTGTTTCGACAAGCTAATATTCCAAAGCGTTTAATCCCTGGAACGATTGTTCTTGGAGCAGTAACGTTTACAATGGATGCGTTACCTGGATCACCACAAATTCAAAATGTAATACCTACAACATTTTTTAAAACGGATATTTATGCTGCACCGATACTTGGGATTGTAGGAGCAATTTTTGTTCTTACAGTAGGTTTACTATATTTAGAGAGTAGACGTAAGAAGGCAAAAGCGGCAGGTGAAGGATACTTTGGTTTTAATGATGGAAATACTGAAATGGCAGCATCTTTGCAAGTAGAACAAAAAAATATGCCATTAATTAATAACATTGAAATCACAAGAGCACAACAACTTATTGCATTTATACCACTTATTTTAGTAGGTGTAATGAATAAAGTGTTTACTATTATGATACCGAAGTGGTATCCAAGCGGTTTTGATTTTTCTGCAATTGGTATGAAAGCATTTGGAAAAGTAGAATTAAGTGCAGTAGTAGGAATTTGGTCTGTAGAATTGGCACTTATTATAGGGATCTTAACAACGTTATTATTATATTGGAAGCGAGTAGTAACAGGTTTCCAAGCTGGATTGAATACAAGTATTGGTGGAGCGCTACTTGCAACGATGAATACAGGAGCTGAGTTTGGATTCGGTGGTGTCATTGCAGCACTTCCAGGTTTCGCAATTATGAGAGATGGCATCTCTGCTACTTTCACAAATCCGTTAGTGAATGGTGCAGTAACGACGAATATTTTAGCTGGAATTACAGGCTCGGCATCAGGAGGAATGGGAATAGTATTAAGTGCAATGGGAGATAAATTTATTGCAGCGGCCAATCAATTTGATATTCCATTAGAAGTTATGCACCGTATCGTATCAATGGCATCAGGAGGAATGGATACACTACCACATAACGGGGCTATTATTACTATTCTTACAGTAACAGGATTAACACATAAACAGTCATATAAAGATATATTTGCTATTACAATTTTGAAAACGGTTGCTGTATTTTTAGTTATCGCATTCTATACTTTAACAGGACTCTATTAAAAAATTTGAATCGTAAAGATTCATCAAATCGATAATTTATGTTATAAAATATTAATTAGGATAAGAAGGGGTGGGGGACTTGCAAGAGGTTTCTGAGTTTCGTATGCCAAAGTCGGTATTATATGGAAGGAATTCGCTTGAAAAACTGGGAGAACAATCAAAAAAGTTAGGGAAAAGAGCTTTTATAGTTACTGATACAATTATGGAGAAATTAGGATATGTTGAAAAGTGTATGCAACAACTAAATAAGAAAGGTATTACTGTTAGTACATATAATAAAGTGGATGCTGAGCCTACAAATATACACGTATTAGAAGCGTTATCTCTTTGTAAAGAGGAAAAGTGCGATTTTATTATCGGTATTGGTGGTGGAAGTTGTATTGATGCTGCGAAAGCGGTAGCGGTTTTATATACAAATGGTGGAGAAGTTGAGGATTATGTCCAAAAGGATATTAAAATAGAAAACAATCCACTACCACTTATTGCAATTCCAACAACTTCTGGTACTGGATCGGAAGTTACAAGTGTAGCAGTAATTACGAATAAAAAAACAGATGTAAAAATGATGATGAAGCATCCTAGTTTTATACCGAAAGTAGCAATTATAGATCCAGTTTTGACAAGTTCGTTACCCCCACAAATTACGGCAGCAACAGGAATAGATGCGTTATGTCATGCGATTGAAGCTTATATTTCTAAATTTTCACAACCACTTACAGATGTACTTGCTCTTTCAGCTATTGAAAGTATTATGAAATATTTACGTATAGCATATGAAGATGGACGTAATATGGAGGCAAGAGAAGCGATGATGATTGCTTCTTTACAAGCTGGAATTGCATTTTCTAATGCATCAGTTACATTAGTTCATGGAATGTCAAGGCCAGTGGGAGCATTATTTCATGTACCGCATGGAATATCAAATGCCATACTATTACCTACAGTGTTAGAGTTTACAAAAACAAGTGCAATGAAAAGGTTAGCAAAAATTGGACGTAGTTTAAATAAGGATTTGTATTCGAATTCTGATGAGGAAGTAGCAGACTACACACTTGGTGAAATAAAAAAACTTTGCTTTGATCTTCGTATTCCAAATTTAAAAGAATACGGAATCGATGAAATTGAATTTGAAAATGCTATTTCTAAAATGGCATCAGATGCAATTGAAAGTGGTAGCCCAGCTAATAACCCACGTGTTCCATCATATGATGAAATCAAAGAGCTGTATCGAGAGTGTTTTAATTATAAGTATAAAGAATTTATAAAAACATCAGATTGTTAATTTCAGAATATTCTATAAAAATTTCCTTGGAAATGAAAGTAGAATTATTCTTTATTATTTCCATATTTCCGTTAAAACAAGACTTTATATTCCAAACTTAAAGTCTTGTTTTATTATGTATAATATACACAATAAAACGTTGTTATTAGTTTTATAAAAATAGTTTAGGTAGGTGTTTATATGAAAACGATAGGTCTTATAGGTGGCATGAGTTGGGAATCAACTTCTGAATATTATCGAATTATTAATGAAGAAATAAAAGAGAGATTAGGAGGGCTACATTCAGCAAAATGTTTGATTAATAGTGTGGATTTTGAAGAGATTGAACGATGTCAGTCTAGCGGAGATTGGGATGGTGCTGGAGAAATTCTAGGGAATGCGGCATATTCATTACAAAAGGGAGGAGCAGACTTTATAATCATTTGTACAAATACAATGCATAAGGTAGTTGAAAAAATAAAGGGAAAAATTGATATTCCAGTCTTACATATTGCTGATGCAACTGCAAAAGAAATTAAAAGAAAAGACATTCAAAAGGTTGGTCTGCTTGGAACTAAATATACAATGGAGCAAGATTTCTATAAGTCACGTATTGAAGAGCATGATATAAAAGTAATAGTACCATCAGGAACAAATAGAGAAAAAGTAAACGAAGTAATATATACAGAATTATGTTTAGGAAAAATAGTAGTTCAATCTAGAGAGTATTATAAAAGGGTTATAGAAGAATTAGTACAAGAAGGAGCACAAGGAATTATATTAGGTTGTACGGAAATAGGTTTATTAATAAAGCAAGAAAACGTATCAGTCCCGATATTTGATACGACCCATATACATGCAATTGAAGCGGTCAAGGTAGCTTTAGATAAATAGATTATAATTATATTATGTAAACTTAATTCGCATATCTGGAAAACATTCAGAAAATACTTTATAATGTAAGTGGTTACATTTGAGGGGGAATGCGTATGTTTTCAGTTCAACCAATCGCATTTGTACATAATGAAAGAAAGGAAATAAAAGATGATGAGTGGGGAGAAGTAAGATCCCGTATAACTTTAACTGAAATGTATGCAGAAAAAAGTATACAAGGGATTGAAGATTTTTCTCATATTGAAGTTGTTTTTTATTTTCATAAAGTAACTGACGAGCAAATTCAGTATTTTGCTAGACATCCTAGAAATAATAAGGATTATCCTGAAGTAGGTATTTTTGCACAGCGCGGGAAAAATCGTCCGAATCGCATAGGTGTAACAATTGTAAAGGTGATCAAAAGAGAAGGTAAATCAATTATTGTTGAGGGATTAGATGCTATTGATGGCACTCCTATATTGGATATAAAACCAATAATGAAAGAGTTTATGCCGACAGAAGAAATACACCAGCCTAAATGGGCAACGGATATAATGAGACAGTATTGGAAGGGGAATGGAGTAAAATGAGAATATATGAGGCAACAATTGCAGATTTAGATGGACTGGCATCAGTTTTTAATAACTATCGCATGTTTTATAGACAAGATTCTGATTTAGAAGGTGCAAAAGTATTTTTACGAAATCGAATTGAGAAAAAAGAGTCCGTTATTTTCGTAGCAGTTGAAGACGGCGAATATATTGGGTTCACACAACTATATCCATCATTTTCTTCCATTTCAATGAAAGAATTATGGATTTTAAATGATTTATTTGTACAAGCGGCGAAGCGTGGAGCCGGAACAGGTAAAAAATTATTAGAAGCTGCTAAAGAATACGCATTAGAGAATGGAGCAAAAGGTGTAAAATTGCAAACAGAGATTGATAATTTATCAGCACAACGATTATACGCTGAAAATGGCTATTTGAGAGATAATCGTTATTTCCATTACGAATTAACGTTTTAAAAAATTAAGTTGAAAGAGGCATTTTCAAGAAAAAGAATTTCTTTGTAATGAGAAATTCTTTTTTATTTTTGCCTAAATTAAAAAACATGACAAAAATAAAACGATATTTATTTATTGTTAAACAATAAATGTTGTGATAAAATTATGTTGCCATTAAATAAGTGAGGTATTGTAAATGAATCTTAAACGAAGTTCAACAATGTTCTTAAAAGTAATTATTTTTCTTGCTGGAATTTCAGTGCTTGCTTTATGCATATTTTTAGTGCCGGAAATGGCGGATTTCACAGCGAATTTGTATCCTAACATTACTCCGATAAAATATCTTGTTTTCATTGTAATGTATGGAGCAGCTGTGCCTTTTTACGTTGCTCTTTATCAGGCTTTCAATCTTTTACAGTACATTGATGAGAACACAGCGTTCTCGGAATTATCAGTAAAGGCGTTAAAGAATATAAAGCGCTGTGCAATTACAATCAGTGGTTTGTATGTATTAAGTTTGCCACTTTTTTATTTTATAGCGAAAAAAATGGACCCTCCTATTGGGTTAGTGGGACTCATTATCGTTTTTGCTTCGCTCGTTATCTCCGTTTTTGCTGCTATCCTCCAACGACTTCTACAAGAGGCAATTCACATAAAATCAGAAAATGATTTGACGGTTTGAGGTGGCGGATATGACAATCATTATTAATATTGACGTCATGTTAGCAAAACGAAAAATGAGTGTAACGGAGCTTTCAGAGAAGGTTGGAATTACGATGGCGAATCTTTCTATTTTGAAAAATGCGAAAGCAAAAGCGGTTCGTTTTTCAACATTAGAAGCGATATGTAAAGCTTTGGAGTGTCAGCCAGGGGATATTTTGGAGTATAAAAACGATGAGAATACTCAATAAAAACAGATAACAAATGTAAATAATAGAAGTCAATAAAGAAGGGATAGCCACTAAGCTATTTCTTCTTTACGTTAATTGCTGTTACTAATAAAAAATATAATTTGAATTGCAATGTTTGCGTATCAAAAGGGAACTTGCTACCTTTTGAGGTGATCCGTTTTGTGGAATACAATTATTTGCCAAAAAGGCTATTTTAACTATGTTTTAAATTATTTCGGGTGAATCAAGATTTTCATTTGTATTATAGTTGATTTAAAACCCAGTTTGTTGCATCTTCAAAGTTATCTGCAATGTAGTTTGGTTCAATATGTGCCCATTTGTCTCGGTACGTATGCAAAGCATCATACCCAGCGCCTGTTCGGACTAGAATCGTAGTCGCATTTACTTTTGCTCCTGCAACAATATCAGTCCAACGATCACCAACTACAGCACATTGTGTTAAATTAAGTCCATGTTTTTTTGCTGCTTTAAGCAGCATGCCTGTACTTGGTTTACGGCATTCACAACCATCACCGTGTTTATGAGGACATACATAAATATCATCAAAACCGAAGCCTTCTAATTCTTGTACAAAATCGGCTACAGTTGCTATTCCATCTGCGATACCGGGTTGATTTGTGAAAGAGAAAATTTTTATATTTTTAGCTTTTAGTTTTTGCAAGGATGTTTTTGTGAATGGAAATAATGTAAAAGATCCTGGATAATGTATTGTAGTGTCACCACCAATTGTACCGTCACGATCAATGAAAATTGCTTTAATGTTTGTCATAGTTATAGTCCCTTCACTTTATAAAGTAGTTTAAAAATATTTTACAAATCGGTAGCCATTTACTTCATAACCTAATTTTTTGTAAAAAGGATGAGCTTCTACTCTTTTTGTTCCACTAACTAGCCATGTGCCAATGCAATTATGTTTCTTTGCTAATTGCTCGGCATAATCCATCAAAACTTGTCCAATGCCTTTCCGTCGTATGTTAGAATCAACGCTAATAATTGAAATCTCTCCATAACGTGTTACATCTTCTAAATTTTCACGTATACGAAATCCAAGTAATCCAAATATAGCTTCTTCTTCCTCGTAAACATATAAAAAATCAAACGGACTCATTTGTACGAATTGTAGGCGGTTGTTCATATCTTCATAGGAAATAGAGGAACCTTTTAATTCTTTCGTTAAAGAACAAAGTGCGTCTATATCATCTATCGTTGCTTCACGAATTTGAAAAGACATATTATCAACTCCAATAAAATGTAATCAAACATTTAATATTCTGTTAAAAAATGTTTTTTCCTGCTATGAAAATAAATATTTTATAATGATATATAGATAGTTATATGTTATTCTTTTCCTTGATTGTATTGGAAATGGAAAGAAGGGGAATGCATGTTAAAAGTAAATATCCGCTCAGCTGGATATGAAATAGGCGAAAAAACAATTCATGATATAGTTTTTTCTATCGAAAAAGGTGAACTAGTTGCTCTTATTGGAGTAAATGGTGCTGGGAAAAGTACGACGATTAAAACGATACTCGGATTACTTGTAAATATGGACGGTGAAATATCATTCGGTGAAAAGAAAAATCCGTATGCATACGTACCAGAACATCCAACATACTATGATTACTTGACGCTCTGGGAACATATTGAATTATTAATGGCAGCTCGTGGAAGTGAAATGGGAAGTTGGGAAGAACGAGCGGAACAATTATTACATATTTTTCGAATGAATAAGCATAAACATGAGTATTTATCAAAGTTTTCAAAAGGCATGAAACAAAAGTCTATGCTAATATTGGCGTTTTTAACTGAGCCAGATTTTTATATCATTGACGAACCTTTTATCGGTTTAGATCCAGTAGCTACGAAAGAGTTTTTAAATTATTTATATAAAGAAAAAGAGCGCGGGGCAGGAATTTTACTTTGTACGCACGTATTAGATACTGCTGAAAAAATTTGTGAAAGATTTTTACTCATTTCACAAGGTACATTAGTCGCAGATGGACATTTAGAATCTATTCAAATATTAGCGGAAATGCCGGGTAGTTCATTATTAGACTGCTTTGATGTAATTGTAAGGCGTGAACAACATGATTAAACAACAATTTTATAAGAGATTACGCCATGAACTTGAGCGGAAATGGAAGTCTATACGTTCGGTAACAGATTGGACAGTCGCATTATATATTATTCCAGCACTTATATTTATGGGAATCTATTATCGATCGCTATGGATAAATGAATTATCAACGGAAGAGACGATTTATTTCGGATTAGGATTACTCGCATTTTATCTAGTAACATATCCAAGAGGAGTTCGTTCATTTTTTGAGCAAGCGGATAGTTTATTTTTAATTTCGTATGCAACACATATGCGAAAATTAGTCCAGTATGGCATGATGTACACATTTGTTCGAATAGCGATAACGAATATAATAGTAGTCGTTATTATGTTACCAGTGTTGATGAAAAGTATCGAAGTAACAGAGATACAAGTCCTATTATTTTGGGTATTCTTTACTATATTTCGATTTATGTTGTCGTTGTTAACGAGATTTGTTCATGTACATGTGGGGAAACGATGGGTTTTATGGATTGTAAAAAATGTAGTATTTTCTATGAGCGTGTCCTTTTTTGGAATTAGTTTATTTTTTATTTATAAAAATCCGTTGTATTCAATTCTATTTATCGGTCTAGTAATTTTCTTAAGTAGTGTATTAGTAAAAGAGAAAATGAATTATAAAAAGTTCTTTTTTAAAGAAATCGAGAAAGAAAAGGAGGAAAGCATGCGCTGGACGAGCGGAATTATGCAAGTTGGTGGTCATGCGGCTAAACCGAGTAGTTCGAATAAAAAACCGTGGATGTTTCCGCGCTCTAAAAGACTTTTAGGGAAAAAAGCTGATTCTCGTATTGTCGAATCTTTTTTGAAAGAATTTTTCCGTACAAGTACTGCACGAATATTTTATATTCAAATTGTATGTATCAGTACTGCAAGTATAATTATGACTCCAAGGTGGATTGCAGCTATTGTTCTCGTATTTGCTGTAGTTGCAATTTCTCGCTATGCACGTGATTATTGGAATGAATTTACGAATAAGATGTTTCTTCGTTTATATTGTGATGAAGGGAAATTACTATTGTTAAGATGGAAGGCAGATCGTTATTTACTACTACCAGCAATACTTTTATATGGAATAGTTATACTTTCACAGTTTTATTTATTGCCAGCTGTGGTAGGCAGCGTTGTTTTTATTTTATTAATTGTATGGATTGTATTTGTACCATTAAAAAAGAGCCAGTGACGGCTCTTTTTCTAGTCTGTAACACATTGATAAATAAAATATACTAAAACGAGTATACTTGCGGCGGAATACATGACATCTAAAGTCATCTGATCGCCTCCTTATTGTTGTTGTATTTTTATTGTATGAAATCTTACAATTTCATATTCAAGTGAAAAATATGTGAACGTTAACAAAATTGTAAAGTGCAAAAATTACAATCATTTTGTATAATAGAAGAAACCACCGTTATATAAAAAATAATGAGTGAAAGGGGAGGGAACATAAATGCCAAATTGGTTTAGAAAAACCTTAGTCGCATTAATTACCGTGTTTACATTTGGTTTAGTGACGCCTCCTTCCATATTACTTGATAATGCCAAAGCTGCGGACAAGCCTACGAGCACAGCTGGGCAACAAAGTTTGGAGAGCACGTCCTATACATATGAAGAAACGAATGACAGGTTAACCACCGATACTTTTATTACTTATGCAATGCAAGAAGCAGAGAAGCAGTCGATGCAAAAGTTTGGTACTAAAATTGGTCCAGTAATTGAAGATGAGTTTAAAGATGTAATATTACCGAAAATTGAAGAGGCAATTGCTGAGCTTGCTAGTGATGTACCAGAAGATTCACTACAATCATTAGCGATTTCTCAAAAACCAGCTGGTGGAAATAATGAGAAGATTTTTCACGTCTACGATACGAAATCTGGAAATGATTTATTGCGTTTCCATGTAAGAAGAGATCATCCACCGCAAGATGGTTATTATTTTAATTTCCATTACCACCGTTTTGATGATGGATACTCTGGACATCATGAGTTAGGAAATATTTATTGGAATACGAATGTACCACCGAAATGGTTGTCTTAAAAAGAACAAGAGAAAATCTTGTTCTTTTTTATTTTTATAGAAGGGACAGACAACTATGTTGTTGAATAACATAGGTTTAGAAAAAAGAAGCAAAGGGAGTATGGGAATGCAAAAATATATTGTTTTTGACTTTGATGGCACATTAGTAGATTCACAAAATATATTTGTACCGATTTATAATCAACTTGCTGAAAAACATGGGTATAAAGCAGTAAAGGAAGACGAAATTGAACATTTACGTAAATTAACGATGCCAGAGAGATGTAAACAACTTAATGTACCACTGTATAAACTACCGATATTAGCGTTGGAATTTTATAAATTATATCAGCCTGCTATAAAAAATCTCGTTTTGTTCCATGGGATGAAAGAAGTATTAGATGAACTACATAAAAAAGGCTACGGAATTGCAGTCATATCATCGAACTCAGAAGAGCATATTCGGGCGTTTTTACACAAGAATGGTATCGAAAATATTCAAGAAGTGTATTGTTCTAAAAATTTGTTTGGTAAAGATAAAATGATAAAAAGATTTTTGAAATCAAAAAAAATAACAGAGAAAGATATGTTATATGTCGGTGATGAACAGCGAGACGTAGCAGCGTGTAAAAAGGCTGGAGTGAACGTAATTTGGGTATCTTGGGGATATGATGTTATTGAAACAGTGAAAAAAGATGCACCAGATTACATGGTTCATAAGCCGATGGAAATTGTGCAAGTAGTACAAGGAGCGTATTCTTAATATGAATACACTGCGAGCAGGCATTCATCATATTGAATTTTGGGTAGCAAATTTAGAGGAATCCATTTCTTTTTATAATAAGTTGTTTTCCATAATTGGGTGGAGAAAGTTAAATGAAATAGCATATAGCACAGGAGAAAGTGAAATATACTTTAAAGAAGTAGATGAGGAAGTAGCAGATTTTCTTTCTAGTACGAAAGTGAAGGTAATACGTGGTCCAATTGAAATGAATCATTATTCGGAAGGTTACTATACGATTGATTTTTACGATCCGAATGGATTTATTGTAGAAGTTGCCTATACACCAAATGCAGAAATGTAAGGGGAATAGATATGAAGATAATTACAGCATGGCAAAACAATATACAAATAGTAAAAAATGCAGTGGATATTAAAGAAATTTCTAAAGGTTTTTCACCTGATAAGAAATATATAATTACGAGTGCGAATAATGATAAATATTTATTGCGGACAGGCGATATAAAAGAGTATGAAAGAAAGAAAATAGAGTTTCAAATTTTAAATGAAATACAAAATCGTAGTGTGCAAGCACAAAAACCAATTGAAATAGGTTTGTTGGCAGAAGAAGGTTTATGCTATGGCATCTTTTCGTATTTAGAAGGGGAAGATGCGAAGAAGTTATTGCCTACGTATTCACCAAAAGAACAATATGATATTGGTATAGAGGCAGGGAAAGATTTAGCAAAAATGCATACATATGAAGCTCCTAATAATATACTTCCATGGTATGAAAGAGCAATGAAAAAACATAGTAAATATTTAGAGGCATATAAAACATGTGGAATAAACATAAAAAATGATGATAAAATCATAAAGTTTATTGAAGAAAATGAAATATATTTAAAGAACCGCCCAAATCGATTTCAACACGATGATTTTCACTTAGAAAATATAATTGTACGGGATGGAAAATATGTAGGTGTTGTTGATTTTAATGGCTACGATTGGGGCGATCCACTTCATGATTTTGTGAAAATTGCACTGTTTGCAAGGGACATTAGTATTCCGTATTCAATCGGACAAATAGAAGGATACTTTAATAGAAAAATACCAGAGGAATTCTGGAAATTATACACGGTGTACGTTGGTATGACAGTTTTCTCCTCAGTTGTCTGGACATTACGAGCAGCGCCGCATATGTTAGATGATATGTTAGAGCGCCTTACTATAGTTTTAGAGGATCATAATAACTTTGAGTTATCGAAGCCAATTTGGTTTCAATCAGATAAGATTGATATGAAATAGAAAAGGTAGGTGTGATTCGCACCTACCTTTATTTTTTACCATCAAAATACTTATTTAATTTTCTTAAATGTAAGCGGCTGAGTACTTAATGTAGCTGGTACATGTAACTGAAGGGATGGGAATTCACCACTTACATTCATTTCATAAGCGAATAATAAGCTCATTTTCATTTGGAATAAGTCAACTTTTGCAGAGAAGATGTCGTAATGATGATGCCCTAATTGAATATCCATTTCCATAAATTGTACATATAACGAATCATCTCGTTTGTATACTTGTAATGTTCCGTATGCAGGATGTTCAAAAGTACCAGTATAATCCTCTAACTTGTGCGAAGGTGTAGTCCCTTTAATTTGTTCAGGGAGGGATTCAGTTGCTTCTTTCATCATTTCCTTCATTTTTTTAGTATCTTCTACAGCACGTTTATGCCAATCAATGGATTCTAATTCAAGTAGTTCGTCATAAATTTGATTAGCGAGATAAGTAGGAAGTAATGTTCCTCCAGCATTCGTTAAAATGACAAGGCCTATGTTTTCTGTTGGTATGAATGAAACAAGCGCTGAAAATCCATCGATATTACCGCCATGATGAATCACTTTTTTACCACGATAAGCGCTAATAAACCAACCAAGACCGTAACTATTTAATGGAGATTCAGGGAGTGATAAAACCGGTTGGTCTGGAATTGAATTGTGTGGTGTATACATTTGTTGTAATAATTCAGAGGAGATTAATTCATGATCTCCAAATTTTCCTTCATTTAAGTGGAGAAGTACCCAATTTGCCATATCTTCAATTGTGGAATTAATACACCCAGCAGCGCCAACTGTATCGATGTTACGGAATGGAACTGCTTTTATTTCACCGTCATTTTCAATGTAAGGTAAAGCGTAATCATCTGTAGTTTGTGAATCGTTAACAGAGAAGTTTGTATGTCTCATATTTAAAGGTTCTAAAATATGTTCTGTAGTGTATTGCTCCCACGTTTGATTTGTAATGTTTTCAACAATGTAGCTAATTGTTGCATACATTAAATTGTTATATAGAAATGCAGTTCGGAACGGTGCATCAAGTGGTAAATGTTTTATTTTTTCAACGAGATCTTTTCGAGATAAGGAAGAACTGTACCAAAGAGCCTCATGACGACTCACTCCAGTTCGATGAGAAGCTAAATCCCGTCCTGTAACTTGTGAGCTAGCAAGTAGTTCAGATAAAGTAAAGTTAGGTATATAAGACTGGATAGGGGTATCCCAATTAAACTTTTTTTGCTGTGCTAACAAGCTTAATGAAAGTGTGCCAAATGCTTTCGTTGAGGAACCGATTGCGAATCGAGTATTCGGTGTAACAGCCTCTTTTGTTTCTATATTACGATAGCCGAAACCTTCTGAAATAATAACTTCACCGTCTTTTATAACAGCGACAGCAGCACCAGGAACATTTAAATCCTTCATCATTTTTTCAGTCGTTGTTTGTAAAGAAGTCATAACAGGCGTTTCAATTTTAGACATACTTCTAACCTCCAAATATAAATTTTGTTCTACCGCACTATACTTTCGGTAATAGAAAATGAAAACCTTTTTATATTTGGAAAGTTAATAATTTTGTAAGAATTAGCGCAAGAAATTTTATTAATTAGGATTATTAAATTTATCATTTTTCATGTTATGATAAATTGCATATACGATTGAAAGAAGGTTTTCCTACATATGAAACATGCTGAAAATGAATACTTAAATTTATGCCGCCATGTAATGGAACATGGTACGAAGAAAGAAGACCGTACAGGGACAGGCACTGTATCTGTATTTGGATATCAAATGCGTTTTAATCTAAGTAAAGGTTTTCCTTTATTAACAACAAAGAGAGTACCGTTTCGCCTTGTAGCAAGTGAACTGCTTTGGTTTATGAAAGGTGATACAAATATTCGCTATTTATTGCAGCATAATAATAACATTTGGAATGAATGGGCTTTTAAGAGCTGGGTAGAAAGTGATGAGTATACTGGTCCTGACATGACTGATTTTGGTCTTCGCTCACAACAAGATGAAGAATTTAAAGTACAGTACGACGAGCAAATGGAATTGTTTAAAAAGAACGTTTTAGAAGATGATGAGTTCTCAAATAAATATGGTTATTTAGGAGACGTTTACGGTAAACAGTGGCGTGCTTGGAAAACGACAGCTGGTGAGACACTTGATCAATTAAAAGATGTAATTGAAATGATTAAAAAAACACCAGACTCACGTCGTTTAATCGTTTCTGCCTGGAATCCAGAAGATGTACCAAGTATGGCCTTACCGCCTTGTCATACGCTATTCCAGTTTTATGTAGCAGATGGAAAGCTTTCTTGTCAGTTATATCAAAGAAGTGGTGACATATTCCTTGGGATTCCATTTAACATTGCAAGTTACTCACTACTAACACATTTAATTGCACATGAATGCGGACTTGAAGTGGGAGAGTTTGTTCATACAATTGGTGATGCACACATTTATACAAATCATTTTGAACAAGTAGAAAAGCAATTGGCACGTGAACCACGTCCATTCCCGAAACTTACATTAAATCCAGATGTGAAATCTGTTTTCGATTTTGAAATGGAAGATTTAACGATTGAAGGATACGATCCGCATCCAGCAATTAAAGCACCGGTTGCAGTATAATTGTAGAGGAGATGAAAAAATGATTGTTTCATTTATGGTCGCTATGGACGAAAATAGAGTAATTGGTAAAGATAATAATTTACCTTGGCGTTTACCGAGTGAATTACAATACGTGAAGAAAACAACGATGGGTCACCCGCTTATTATGGGAAGAAAGAACTATGAAGCGATTGGTAGACCACTGCCTGGAAGACGTAATATTATTGTAACTCGTAATGAAGGGTATCATGTTGAAGGTTGTGAAGTTGTTCATTCTGTAGAAGAAGTGTTTGAACTATGTAAAAATGAAGAAGAGATTTTTATTTTTGGTGGAGCGCAAATTTACGACCTCTTTTTACCTTATGTAGACAAGTTATATATAACAAAAATCCATCATGCATTTGAAGGAGATACATTCTTCCCAGAAATAGATATGACAAATTGGAAAGAGATTTTTGTAGAAAAAGGTTTAACGGATGAAAAAAACCCATATACGTATTATTACCATGTATATGAGAAACAACAATAATAAAAAAGATTGATGTGAGAATTCGCATCAATCTTTTTATTTATATTCACCAATATAAGTTTATAGATGAGATTCGATAGTGCTATAATGATAGGTAGCATGTAAAAATGCTAAAATTTTCAAAAGTACTAATATAGAAAGAGGAGGAGAATCGATTGAGAAAGATATGGGGGATTCTTTTTCTTTGCTTAACATTCATGTTAGTTGGATGTGGTAAAGAAGAAAAACCACAAGAAGCGTTTGATACATATGTAAAAGCGTGGAATAAACAAAAATTTGCAGATATGTATGATCAACTATCAAAAAATGCAAAAAAAGATATTTCAAAGAAAGAGTTTACTGAGAAATATGAAAAAATTTATTCTGGTATCGAAGTGAAAGACTTAAAGGTAGAAACAGGGGAAGTAAAAGAAGATAAAAAAGATGAAGGCCCTGTTCCTTTTAAAGTAAGCATGGATACAGTTGGTGGTAAAATTACATTTGGTCATGAAGCAAAAATGGTGAAAGAAAAAGATGGAGATAAAGAATCTTGGAAAATAGATTGGACTCCTGATTTTATTTTCCCAGGCATGACGAAAGATAGTAAAGTGCGTATGCAGACAACACAGCCAAAACGTGGTGAAATATACGATCGTAATGGAAAAGGTCTTGCAACGAATGGGAAAGCTTCTGAAATCGGATTGATTCCTGAAAAGTTAGGCGATGCTGCTCCGCAAACGAAAGAAACAGTAGCGAAGTTATTAAATATGTCTGTAGAAGAAATTGATCAAAAATTAGCTGCTAAATGGGTAAAACCAGGGTATCTCGTACCAATTGGAATTTTGCCTGAAGGGGCAACACAAAATACGTACATTGATTTACCAGGTGTTTCAACAAAACCTGTAAATGTTCGTACATATCCGTTAGGGGAAGCGGCAGCTCATCTGACTGGTTATATTGGAAAGGTAAATGCTGAAGATTTAAAAACGCTACAAAAGAAAGGCTATCAAGCTGATGACCCAGTTGGTAAAGCTGGTTTAGAGCAAGTATTAGAGGAAAAGCTACGCGGTAAAAAAGGTGGCCGTGTCTTTGTAGAAGATGCGCAAGGAAAAGAAATTAAAAACTTGGCAAAAACAGATGCTGTTGATGGAGAAAATGTAACTTTAACTATTGATAGTGTTGTTCAAGAAAAAACGTATAATGAAATGAAGGGCGAAGCTGGTTCAAGTGCAGCAATTAATCCGAAAAGTGGAGAAACAATTGCACTAGTAAGTAGTCCAGCATATGATCCTAATATAATTGCACGAGGGACATCGAAGGCACAACGCGAAGCTTGGAATAATGATCCGAAAAAACCAATGACAAATCGCTTTACACAATTGTCGGTACCAGGTTCTGTATTTAAACCTATTACAGCTGCAATTGGTCTTGAAACGAAAACAATTAATCCAAAAGAAGAGTTGAAAATTGAAGGATTAAAATGGACAAAAGATTCTTCTTGGGGTAATTACTATGTAACGCGTGTGAAAGATGCAAATCCGATTGATCTTGATAAGGCGATGAAATACTCGGATAATATTTACTTCGCACAAGAAGCTTTGAAAATCGGAAAAGACAAGTTTATGAGTGAAGCAAAAAAATTCGGATTCGATGAGAAACTACCAATTGAATATGGATTCCCTGCTTCTAAAATTGCAAATGACGGCATTAAAAATGATATTCAAATGGCAGATACGGGATATGGACAAGGACAAGTATTAATGACTCCTCTTCATTTAGCTTTAACGTATGCGCCAATTGTAAATGATGGAACGATTCCGTCACCGTATATTATTAAAACAGATAAACAACCAAAAGCTTGGAAAGAAAATGTAATTTCTAAAGGAAATCAGGATATATTAAAAACTGCAATGACGAAAGTAATTAATGATCCAGATGGTACAGGGAGAATTGCTAAAATTGATGGTATGACTCTTGCTGGAAAAACAGGTACAGCGGAATTAAAAGTATCAAAAGAGGCCGAAGGAAAAGAACTAGGTTGGTTCGCTGCATTTGATTTAAATTCCCCAGATATGGTCATTACAATGATGATTGAAGATGTAAAAGGTAGAGGCGGAAGTAATATTCCAGCTGAAAAAGTAAAACATGTATTTCAAAAATAATATGTAATAGTAGGCTATCTCTATAAGTTGTAGAGGTAGCCTTTTTATATGAAAGAGTTCGTAATATCTGTATACTGAATTTTAAGGAAACAAAGTAAATCATTAACTTACGAAAAAAAAGTAGCTATTTTTTATTGACATTGATTAAAACTTTTTGTATTATACTTACATAAGGTAAGTTATTAACTTTTAAAAAACAAATCTTGAATTAAAGATAAAGAGAAAAAAGGGAGAGAATACAATGACAAAAGTACTATTTATTACAGCAAATCCAAATTCAGCAGAAGGTTCTTTCGGAATGGCAGTAGGGGAAGCTTTCATTGAAGCTTATAAAAACGAACATCCACAAGACGAAGTTGTAACAATTGATTTATTCAACACTACAGTACCAGCAATTGATGCAGATGTATTTGCTGCTTGGGGTAAATTTGCAGCAGGTGAAGGCTTTGAAGCTTTAACTGAAGTTCAACAACAAAAAGTAGCAGCAATGAACACAAACTTAGAAACATTTATGAATGCAGATCGTTATGTATTCGTAACTCCAATGTGGAACTTTAGCTATCCACCAGTAGTAAAAGCATACTTAGATAACGTAGCAATCGCAGGTAAAACATTCAAATATACTGAAAATGGTCCAGTCGGCTTATTAGAAGGTAAAAAAGCGCTTCACATTCAGGCAACAGGTGGCGTATATTCTGAAGGAGCATACGCAGCTGTAGACTTCGGTCGCAATCACTTAAAGACTGTATTAGGATTTGTCGGTGTAAATGATACTGAATATATTGCAGTTGAAGGTATGAATGCAAACCCTGAAAAAGCACAAGAAATTAAAGAAGCAGCAATTGCTAATGCTCGTGAATTAGCAAAACGTTTCTAATATAGAATGCTTAAAAAGTCCGAACACTTGCTGTTTGGACTTTTTTTCTTCTTTTTCCTTCGTTTGTCTAGTATAATGAAGGTCGGAATGATAATAGGTGGGGGTTCTGTATGATTCAAACGTTTTTTAAAATCTTTTATTTAATTTTAATCGTAATTGCGATTACACCGAGAATGTGGCGTCTTAAAAGACAAGTAAATACGATGGCGCCAAAAGAAAAAGATAATGCTGTGTATAAAACGACAAATTGGTTTGGTAAGAAAATGGTACGTGTAGCTGGAGGGGCAGTAGAAGTGAAAGGACTTGAAAATGTTCCGAAAGACAAGCCAGTACTAGTTGTAAGTAATCACCAAAGTAATATGGATATCCCTGTTTTACTAGGTTACTTAAATAAACCAATTGGATTCGTTTCAAAAGCAGAGATTAAAAAGTTCCCAGTTGTACCAACTTGGATGGAACTGATGAATTGTGTATTTATGGATCGTAGCGATCGTCGTCAATCTCTTCAAGCGATTAAAGATGGAATTGAACTATTAAAGAATGGACATTCTATCGTAATTTTCCCTGAAGGAACGAGAAGTAAGGGCGGCGAAGTTGGAGAGTTTAAGGCTGGTAGTTTTCATCTTGCAGTAAAGTCAGGTGTAGCAATTTTACCTGTAACGTTAGATGGTACATATAAGATGTTTGAAGCGAATGGAAATCGTATGAAGCCAGCTCATGCAACAGTAACAATTTCTAAGCCGATTACACCTGAAGATTATGCGAATATGGATATTAAAGAATTAACGAAGCATACACAGGAAGTTATTGCATCACAATTACATAAGTAATAAAAAAGGATTCAGCTTATCGTAAGCTGAATCCTTTTTATTATGCTGTAGGTAAGACATAAAAGAGTACACAGAAGAACATCATCGCACTACCACCTAAAACGAACAGGTGCCATATGGCATGGTTGAAAGGTAGCTTTTCCCAAAGGAAGAATATAGCTCCGACAGAATATAAAATGCCACCTGCTAAAAGTAGTGAAAAACCATGTCCAGTTAGATTTTCATAAAGTGGTTTAATAGCAACGATTATGAGCCATCCCATTATGATATAACATAGCGTTGATGCCTTAATAAAGCGACGTACAAAGAAAATTTTGAAGACGATACCTCCGATTGCTAGTGTCCATATTATAGCAAGCAACGTCCATCCTAATGGGCCACGAAGTGTAATAAGTAGAAAAGGAGTATACGTGCCAGCAATCAATAAGTAAATGGCTGAATGATCTAAAATAGTAAATATTTTTTCTACTTTAGGATGATGAATGCTATGTAGCAATGTTGAAAACAAGTACAGTAAGAACATACTTACACCATAAACAGTAAATGCAACTACGGCTGATGCGGTACCGTGCTTAGAAGCATGAATAATCAATATGATTAAGGCAGGGATGCTTAAAATGGCACCGATACCATGTGTAATTGCATTTGCAATTTCTTCTTTTACAAATTGGGTCATTCGTGTCATTTTTTCAGTCATAATGCAAATCCTTTCTACTATCATAAAATAATATGTCATTTCCCTTACCATATCATACACAAGAGCAATAGAAAATGAAATTTGTATAATTGATTATATTTTTGAATTTTTTTGACAAAAGACAATGGATTTGTTGACGTTTTCAAACTTTTTTGACAAAATAAAATTATGTAATAGTAGGACAAGGAAACTACTAATAAAGGGGATGGGGAAATGTTTTCAAATATTGGCTTTCCAGGGTTAATTTTAATTTTAGTAGCAGTACTCATTTTATTTGGACCTAAAAAATTGCCGGAAATCGGGAAGGCTTTAGGGGAAACGTTAAAAGAGTTTAAAAAATCAACGAAAGAATTGACAGATGACGCATTTCAAGAAAAGGAAAAGAAAGAAAAAATGTAGTGTATTTTCCTTGTAATGGATAAATAAAGTGTGGTGAACGAGATGGAAAATCGGGAAATGAGCGTAGTAGAACATATTGTTGAGCTTCGAAAAAGAGTAATATATACGGTGTTATCCTTTGTACTATTTTTAATTATTGGATTTACTTTTACAAAGGATATTTATTTTTGGCTTGTAAAAGATTTACCAATGAAATTAACTGTTCTCGGTCCAAGTGATGTATTGTGGATTTTTTTCTCGATTGCTACAGTATTTGCTATCGTTTGTACAATTCCTTTTGCTGCTATACAAATTTGGTTATTTGTAAAACCGGGTTTACATCCAAATGAACAAAAGATGACAATAATGTATATACCGGTATTGTCTATATTATTTATTGCAGGTTTATGTTTTGGATACTTTATTGTAATGCCGTTTCTATTTCACTTTTTAACTACGATAGGTAATGAAATGTTTAATACGATGTTTACGACAGAAAAGTATTTTCATTTTGTACTTAATTTAACAGTTCCATTTGCTGTGATTTTTGAATTGCCAGTCGTTGTAATGTTTTTAACTAGTATTGGAATACTTACGGCGGAATTTTTAATAAAAATAAGAAGGTATGCTTACGTAGCATTAATTATCATTGCATCTTGTATATCACCGCCAGACTTTTTATCTCATAGTTTAGTTGCAGTGCCGCTTATTTGTATTTATGAAGTAAGTATTGCGTTATCAAAGGTTGTTAGTAAGAGGAAAAAGAAAAGAGAAGAAATGCAGTCGAAAAGTGCCTCGTTATAAAGGCACTTTTTTATTTATTTGTTATACTATAGCTATAAACGTATACAATATATAGAAGAAAAAAATTATAGAATCTCCAAAATTTAGACAAACTTTGCGCTTTTATAAGCTTATACTAAATGTATTAAACAATTGATGGATAATGAGATTCCCGTCTCAGAGATATTTAGGGCGGGAAGGTGAATTAGGTGGAGATGAATAGAGTATAAATCTTCTAGCCATAAGGACTACAGAAATCATATAAGTCTGATTTTACTCCACTTTAAACAACGTGTTACAGCGCAAAGTAGAGGAAGTTCAAAAATCCAATGAAAAAGAGGATTGATATTGTGATTACGAAAAGTTTTTATTTCACTCATTCAACAGGGGATTGCATTAAAATATTCGAAATCCCTGTCCTACAGGCACAGCATCCATTATCGTTTCTAATTCAGTCTCGTCTTCAATTATTTATTGCAAAAATTCAAAAACAAAAACACCCAAGATTTTCGTATTCTTTCCGTGAATATTTACAAAATTGTTTGAAGTGGAATGATTATTTAAATGTATATAAAACAAATACCCTTGAAAAAAATGCATGATACGAAGTACGGACAGGGTTAGTAAACTCTGTCTTTTTCATTTTAGATATGAAAATATAATTAATTTGATGAAATTTCGTTCCAAATTGTTGAAAGCAATGGGAATACTAGTATAATAACAAGGAGAGCGTATTGGAAAGGGAAGAAGTATAGTATGCAAAAAATTAAAATTGTAACAGATTCAACGGCAGATTTATCACAAGACGTAATCGAAAAGTATGACATTCATGTTTTACCATTATCAATCTCTGTAAATGGACAAACATATTTAGATCGCGTTGATTTACAACCTGACGAATTTATTGAAGAAATGATTAAATCAGAGGAATTACCAAAAACATCACAACCAGCTATGGGTACATTTGTAGAAATGTATGACAAGCTAGGGGAAGATGGAAGCGAAGTCCTTTCTATCCATATGACAAGTGGAATGAGCGGTACTGTAGCAACTGCAAATAGCGCTGCATCAATGACTGATACAAAAGTAACAGTTGTTGATTCTCAATTTATTACACATGCTTTAGCATATCAAGTAATTGAAGCTGCAAAAATGGCAAATGACGGACGCTCACTAGAAGAAATTTTAAAACGTGTAGATGAAGTAAGAAAGAATACTCGTTTATATGTAGTAGTGGATACATTAGAAAACTTAGTGAAGGGTGGACGTATCGGTAAAGGAAAAGCGTTTATCGGTTCTCTACTTAATATAAAGCCAATTGCTAGTCTTGAAGACGGTGTTTATAATCCTGTAACGAAAGTTCGTAGCCAAGGCCAAATTGTAAAAACATTAGCTAAGTTATTTGAGCAAGATACGGCTGGAAAAGTCGTAAAAGCTGTTGCAATTCCGCATGCGAAAGCAATTCCTTTAGCTGAAAGTATGAAAGCGGCGGTTGAAAAAGTAAGTGGATTTGCTCAATCAGAAATTTTCTATACAACGCCTATTATTAGTACTCATACAGGTCCGGGCGCAATCGGATTTATGTATTTAGCAGAGTAATAAAAAAGCTACTTGAAAATATATTTCAAGTAGCTTTTTTATGTAAATAGAAAGTAAGAAATAAGAAGAGCTACACAGGCACTACCGCTAATGATATAGCGAGTCTGTAAATATTCATTCATAGAAAACACCCTTTATCCCGCTATTTGTGGACAGTAAAACTTTCTACCTCAAATTTAGCTGGAGCAAAGAGGTTAGGTAGCGGGCTGCCGGTAAAAGCTTGATTGGTGAGGCAAATAATCAGTGGGGATGAAGAAAACCCACTAATTAAAGTTTCACTATAGGATTTTCTATATTATATGTTGGATATAGAAAATCAGTCATTACGTTACACATGTAAAGTTTCAATTTTTTCGTTTATTTGCTTATTATTTGTTGCGTTACTATAAATAAAAGTTTGACCTAAAAAGAGTACATGCAGTTGTTCCCACGGTAACATGCGCAAATTCCAATTATTTCGAAGTCTAGTTATTGCTTCACGAGGTGTTTCATCGGCGAGTGCAAAAGCTCCGTAATGCATTGGTATAAAATGCGTAGCGTTTAAATCTAAATAAGCTTGCACGGCCTCTTCAGGTGAAACATGAGATACTTTCATAAACCATTCTGGTTCATAAGCGCCAATGGGCATAAGAGCAATATCAATTAAAAAGCGTTCACCAATTTCTTTGAAACCTTGGAAATAGCCACTGTCACCACAAAAATATATGGTTTCCATAGTCGTTTCATTATCAATAATCCATCCACCCCAGTGAGACGTATTCATATCAAATAAGAATCTTCTCGTCCAGTGCTGAGCGGGTACGAAGTGAAAAGAAACTTCGTTAATTATCGTACTTTCCCACCATTTATACTCTTCTACATGTTTAAATTTCTTACGAGTAAATAATTTTTTTAATCCAATAGGTACAAGATATAGAACATCATCATTCAACTGACGAAGAGTTGAAAAATCTAAATGATCATAATGACCATGTGAAATAAGGACAATATCAATTTTAGGTAGTGCTTCTATAGAGAGTCCAGGTTCTGTAAGTCTTGGAACTAGCTTTAATTTATTAGCCCATACTGGATCTGTTAATATATTAAGTCCATTCGTTTGGATAAGAAAAGTGGAATGCCCAATCCATGTGATAGTCGTTTTTTCAACATTACTTTGCAAAAATGCACTTTGTTTAACGGGTGATTGTTCTACTAAGAAAGAAAAATCTTTTTTGTTTTGCTTTCGTTCTTTACGCCAGCGTAAAAAAGAGCGAATTGATTTTTTTGTACTAACATTATCCATATTTTCATAGCGCTTTGCCATGAACATCACCTCATTTAAAATCGTTGTATTTGTATTGTACCGAAATGTTGTTAAGGAATACAGTGTAAAACATGGATTAATGTTTAAGGAATTGTTAAAAAATAGGGAGAGGTATTTACAAAAGTAACAATAAAATTAGTTTTATCACTTTTATTTAGAGAAATAATAGTAAAAAAATATATTTTGTCTAGTAATTCGCTTGAAATAAAAAAGTAACATACGTAAATTCGTACGATTTCGTGAACAAATGTAGTAAACAATTTTCTCGTAGTGTTAACTTTTGTTATTATAAACATAACCTATTTAAATTTAGGATAGAGAAAAGAGGTTTATAAATGAAGCGTTATCAAAAAATAATTGGTCTTATGGTTGTATTTTGTCTCTTTGTACTTGCTGGATGTAGTGAATCAGGTTCAAAGCTTCGTAAACCATTAAATTGGGATTTAGAAACCTTCCAATTTACAAATCAAGATGGAAAGAAATTTGGTACAAAAGATTTAAAAGGGAAAGTTTGGGTTGCAGATTTTATGTTCACAAATTGTCAGACAGTTTGTCCACCAATGACTGCAAATATGGCCAAGCTTCAAAAGATGGCAAAAGAAGAGAAATTAGACGTTCAGTTTGTTTCATTTAGTGTAGATCCAGACCTTGATAAGCCAGAAAATCTGAAAGCTTTTATTCAAAAGTTTACAGAGGATACTAGTAACTGGAATTTATTAACGGGGTATTCGTTAGAAGATATTACAAAGTTTTCAAAAGATAATTTCCAATCACTTGTAGATAAGCCGGAGAACGGTCAGGTCATGCATGGTACATCATTTTATTTAATTGATCAAAACGGAAAAGTAATGAAAAAGTATAGTGGCATTAGTAATACGCCATACGAAGACATTATACGTGATATGAAGCGATTAGTGGGTTGAAAATAAGGGTGCATAGCACCCTTATTTTTTTGCATTAGTCTATCGATAAAATGTCATGTTGCTGGGGAAGTTTCGGCGCCCGAATTTCTAATACGCCGTTTTGATAAGAAGCTTTTGCCGCTTTTTTATTAATTGAATACGGCAATTTAATCAATCTTGATGCTTCTGAAATGGAACGTTCTCGGCGATAATAGTTATGGGATGTTTGTTCTTCTTCCTCTTCAAGTATCTCTTCTTTTACAGAGACTTTTAAGTATTCACTTTGTATTTCAATTTGGATTTGTTCTTTTTGTATACCTGGTAGTTCAGCTGTAACAACGAGTTCTTCACCAACTTCATATAAATCTACAGGGAATGTTAATAAACGGTTTCCTTTTTGGAAAAAATGATTTAAATCAGCGATTACATTGCGAAGAGGTGTTTGCTCGAAGAAATCATCAATTTGCTTTAAGTAATTACGAACCGGTGGGCGAGAAGAATCTTTTTTTTCTTCACTCATGGTATTCCCTCCTAGAAATCAATTTGCAATATCATATGACAAAAGCGGAGAAAGGTGAGTGCCTAGTTTTCATGTTTTCATAAAAAATTGTTAAAAATGTGAAATGGAGTGATTTTTTTATAGTTTTTGGTCGCCATATTCAGTTGATTATGCTAGTATAAATAGGGTTGATATAGTAGTATAGAGACAGAATGAAAACTGAAAGAGGGTAAGAAGTATGTGTGGTTTTGTAGGATGTTTATGTGAAAACCCTAGAGAGTTTTCAGAAACAGAAAAACATCAATTTGAAAATATGAACACGATGATTTTCCACCGTGGTCCAGATGACGAAGGATATTTTCGTGATGAACATGTACAATTTGGCTTCCGCCGTTTAAGCATCATTGACTTAGAGGCAGGACATCAGCCGCTAACTTATGAAAATGATCGATATGTAATTATTTTTAATGGTGAAATTTACAACTATGTAGAATTACGTGAAATGTTACTTGAAAAAGGTGCAACGTTTGCAACGCAATCTGATACAGAAGTTATCATTGCATTGTATGCACATATGAAAGAAAAATGTGTAGATTACCTTCGTGGTATGTTTGCATTTATGATTTGGGATCGTGAAGAAAAGAAACTTTTCGGTGCACGTGATCACTTCGGTATTAAACCTTTATACATCGCACAACAAGGTGATACTACATTCTTCGCATCTGAGAAGAAAAGTATTATGCATGTGATGGAAGATAAAGGCGTTAATCCAACGTCACTACAACATTACTTTACGTACCAATATGGTCCAGAGCCAGAAACTTTAACAATTGATGTTAATAAAATCGAGCCTGGTCATTATTTCGTAAAAGAAATCGGTAAAGAGATGGAAATCCATCGCTACTGGAAACCTTATTTCAACGCTTCAAGTGCAACGAAAGAGGAGCATATCCAAGCAATTCGTGATGTGTTATATGATTCAGTAAAAGTGCATATGCGTAGTGATGTACCAGTAGGTTCATTCTTATCTGGTGGTATCGATTCATCTATCATCGCTTCTATCGCAAGAGAAATGAATCCAAATCTTTTAACATTCTCTGTTGGTTTTGAGCAACGTGGTTTCAGTGAAGTTGATGTTGCGAAAGAAACTGCTGAGAAATTAGGCGTTAAAAACCATAACGTATTCATTTCAGCGAAAGAATTTATGGATGAGTTCCCAAAAATCATTTGGCATATGGATGATCCTTTAGCTGATCCAGCAGCTGTACCATTGTACTTCGTTGCGAAAGAAGCACGTAAACATGTAACAGTTGTTCTTTCTGGTGAAGGCGCAGACGAGCTATTTGGTGGTTATAACATTTACCGTGAGCCAAACTCACTAAAAATGTTCTCTTACATCCCTAGTCCAGGTAAGAGCGTTCTAAAAGCATTAAGTGGTGCTCTTAAAGAAGGATTTAAAGGTAAGAGCTTCCTAGAGCGTGGATGTACACCAATTGAAGAGCGTTACTATGGAAATGCTAAAATCTTCCGTGAAGAAGAAAAAGCTGAATTAATGAAGTATTACAATGAAAGTGTTAACTATATGGATATCACGAAACCATTGTATAACGAGATTAAAGATTATGATGATGTAAGTAAAATGCAGTACATTGACATGTTCACATGGTTACGCGGTGACATTTTATTAAAAGCTGATAAAATGACAATGGCAAACTCATTAGAACTTCGTGTACCGTTCTTAGATAAAGAAGTATTCGATGTTGCATCTAAAATTCCAACTGAATTTAAGATTGCTAACGGAACTACGAAAGCTATTTTACGTGAAGCAGCACGCGGAATCGTTCCAGATCACGTATTAGATCGTAAAAAACTTGGATTCCCAGTACCAATTCGTCACTGGTTAAAAGACGAAATGCATGATTGGGCTATAAATATTATAAACGAAAGTAAGACAGAGCATTTAATCGACAAACAGTATGTATTAAACTTACTGGAAGCACATTGTGCAGATAAAGGCGATTATAGCCGTAAAATTTGGACTGTACTTGCGTTTATGGTATGGCACCAAATTTATGTTGAGCATAAATACGATACGAATAAGTTCCATGAAGAAACAAAACGTGCGTATAGCTTAGTTTAATTAGAAAAACCTTAAGATCGCATACGGTCTTAAGGTTTTTTTCATAAATAGGAAGTATTATTGATACAATAATAGTAAAAGGATGGACAACATATGATTACGTTTGAGAAAGTTACTGTAGAAAATGAAAGCGTTGTTAAAGAAATGTTTAAATCGCATAGTTTAGGTGAGAAAAAGGTACAGTACTGTGTGAAAGTTGATGATACATATATTGGTGTAATAGATTATAGTGTACAAGAGGAACGGGCTGTTTTATCACAGCTAATTATTCATTTTGATTACCAAGGTTACGGTTATGGTACAAATACGTATTTTACATTTGAAGAAATGATGAAACAAAGAAATGTGAAAGAAATAAAAGTGCTACAAGAGAAATTAACAGAAAAGGCGAAGTCTTTCATAGAGAGTTTTGGTTTTACTTCAGAAGATGAAGAGTATGTAAAGAAAATATAACGATGATTATTTATGCGATACAATAAATATAAGGCAGGTGGATGTATGACGATGACTTCTGGTCTTGTATTAATTGGAGGGTGCTTTATAGTAGCAGAATTATGTCATATAATCATTCGGAAAAGAATGATTAAGAAAAAAAAGCCGTATGAATTACAATACGTCCCTGTCTTTTTCATTATGTTTTGCATGCTTAGTACATTACAAAATCTAATAAACTTTCCACCACTTGTAAATGTTTTTTTAAAGTTCGGTTTACTTTATAGTGGTGTTGGAATAGCACTTTTATTTATTTTATTTTGCATACGTTATGTTCACTATCAATCGTATATATTTATTTTAAATTGGTTAAAGCAAGATGATAGAAACCGCCTTACATAAGGCGGTTTTTTTATTTGCAATTGTAACAGAATTTGTACATTTCACATAAAATAGGACGAGTAGAAATGCAAACATATTACAAGAAAGGGGCGGGGCAATAAAATGAAACTTGTTATAGACGCAGGGCACGGTGGATATGATTCTGGTGCTGTTGGTAATGGTTTAGTAGAAAAAAACTTAACACTTCAAATTGCTAGACGCGTTCGAGACATTTTAACGGTAAATTACCCAATTACAATTAAAATGACACGTGATAGTGATGTGTTTATTTCTTTATCTGAACGTGCTAATATTGCTAATGCTTTCAGTGCGGATTATTTTATTTCATTTCATATTAATAGCGGCGGGGGTACAGGTTTTGAAAGTTATATTTATAATGCGTTATCCAATAGCAGCACTGCATATGCAAAGCAACAAAAAATGCATACAGCTGTCAATCCTGTATTAACAAAATATGGTCTTCGTGATCGAGGAGCAAAAAAAGAAAATTATGCGGTATTAAGAGAAACCGCAATGGATGCAATTTTAACTGAGACTGCTTTTATTGATACAGCTTTTGATGCAAATTTATTAAAAAATCCACAATTTATTGAAGATCTAAGTCAAGCGTATGCAAATGGAATAGCAGCTATTTTTGGAGTAGCTCCAAATCCACAACCTCCTAACCCACAACCGGTACCTCAAACGAAGGGAATCGCTTATGTTCTTGGGAAAAATGTAAATTTAAGAAATGGTCCATCAACTTCTTCCTCAGTTATTCGTCAATTAAATTCTCCAGAATCTTACGTTGTATATCAAGAAAGTAACGGATGGCTAGATTTGGGGAATGGACAATGGGTGTATAATGATTCTTCTTACATTAATTTTGTAAAGACAAGCAATAGTGATGGAAGCCCGATTGGGGTTGCATATATACAAGGGCTGAATGTAAATTTAAGAAGTGGTCCATCAACTACATCTGCAGTTATCCGCCAATTAAATTCTCCAGAATCTTATTTAGTATATATAAATGAAAATGGTTGGTTAAACCTTGGTGGAAATCAGTGGGTATATAATGACCCAGCGTATATTAAGTATACTCAATATTAGGAATTGAAATGATAGTACAATATGGATGCGTATCCTTGTTATGTATAACAAGGATACGCATTTTAATAACAACATTTTTTTCATACTTATGCACTATGTTTTAAAAAGAAACATTAGAAAAGCGGATAGAATCTAAATAGTATATATTAAAAAAGTTTTCTGATATACATTGACAATGTATGTAAGATACATTAATCTTTAAATGTTAATGATAATCGATTTCATCTAGGGAGGACATATGATACATACTAAAAAACTAATTATGTTCTGCATTATGATACTCATGGTTGTAATTGCAGGATGTAGTAAAGAAGAGAAAAAAGAAAATAATATATCAGCGAAAGCAAAAGATTCATATACGGTAAAGCATGCAATGGGTGAAACGACAGTAAATGGTACACCTAAAAAAGTTGTTGTTTTAACAAATGAAGGCGCAGAGGCTCTCCTAGCTGTGGGCGTAACGCCAGTGGGGACTACGAAACCACGTGCTGGTGATGAATGGTATCCTCATTTAGCGAAAGAGTTAAAAAACACGGAAGTTGTAGGAACTGAACGTGATATTAATTTAGAGGCTGTAATGAAGCTTAAGCCAGATTTAATTATCGGAAATAAAATGCGTCATGAAAAAATATATGATCAGCTAAAAGAAATCGCACCAACTGTTTATGCAGAAACATTACGCGGTGATTGGAAAGAAAACTTTACACTTTATACAAAAGCTGTAAATAAAGAAAAAGAAGGGCAAAAAGCTCTTGATGATTATAAAAAACGCATTGAAGGAATGAAAGAGAAGTTAGGCGATAAATTGAATTCTAAAGTTTCTATTATTCGTTTCGTGCCAGGTGATGTTCGTATTTATCAAAAAAACTCATTCTCGGGCGTTGTTTTAAATGATATTGGATTTAAACGACCACCATTACAAGATAAAGATGATTTTGCGATAAAAGGAATTACAAAAGAGCAGATTCCAAATATGGACGGAGACTACTTATTCTATTTCACGTCTGATAAAGATGCAGATAAGAATAATGAAGGAAATTCGTTAGCGAAGGAATGGACAGAAGATCCACTCTTTAAGCAACTACAGGCTTCTAAAAATAATAAAGTATTCCAAGTGGATGAGGTAATCTGGAATACAGCAGGCGGTATTAAAGCTGCGAACCTTATGTTAGATGATATTGAAAAATATTTCCTTAAATAAATGATAAAATACATCACTTTTACGAAGTGATGTATTTTTAGTTTGTGAAAATACAGAAAATTTCTTCTTTCAGGGTGTCATAAGTTGTACAATAAAATCAATCATGTGATAAAGGAGTGGGGAAGAATGAAAGCTACTCATAAAGATTGGATCTTGTTTAATGGGAGAATGATTAATACGAAAGAAGAACAGCCGATGGTAGCATTAGAAGAGAGAGGCTTCCAATTTGGTGATGGGATTTATGAAGTATTTAGACTATACGATGGCAAGCCTCATTTATTAGATTTACATTTGGAACGATTCTTTAACTCTATGGCAGAAATAAAACTAATTCCACCATTTACGAAGGAAGAATTAGTAGAAGAGTTATATCAAATGATTGAAAAAAATCAATTTCAAGAAGATGGGAATGTATATTTACAAATATCAAGAGGTGCACAACCGCGCAATCATGTATATGAATCAGATTTACAACCGACATATTTTGCAAATCTTGTTTCGTTCCCAAGACCAGTTGCTTCAATGGAGGCAGGGATTAAGGTGACAGTAGAAGAGGACATCAGGTGGAAGTTTTGCCATATAAAATCTTTAAATTTGCTTCCTAATATCATGATCAAAAACAAAATAAATGAACAAGGGTATCAAGAAGCAATATTAGTACGAGATGGTATTGTGACTGAAGGGTGTCATTCCAATTTCTTTATCGTGAAGAATAATAAGTTGATTACACATCCAGCGGATCATTTCATTTTACATGGTATTACACGTCACTATGTAATTACATTAGCGAAAGAGTTACATATCGATGTAGAGGAACGAGAGTTTTCATTACAAGAAGTATATGACGCTGAGGAGTGCTTCTTTACAGCGACGCCACTTGAAATATTCCCAGTCGTTCAAATTGGTGATGAACAGTTCGGGGCTGGTGAAAGAGGACCAATTACGAAAAAACTACAAGCTGCATACGAAGAGAGTATTCGTTTGTTTAAAATGACAAATTAATCATGAAGAAAAAAGCTGGTATTCTTCCGGCTTTTTTTCATGATATAATTCAAGCATAGGACAAGTTTTGAAAACGCTGTAAAAAGGGGATTTAATATATGAATTATGAAGATTTTAAAGAAGTAATTCACGGAAGACGAAGTGTTAGAAAGTTTACAGATCAAGAAGTATCTACTAATGATATAAAAGAAATAATTGATTGTGCTCGTTACGCACCAAGTGATACGAATTCACAAACGTGGGAATTCTTAGTTATCATGAATCGAGAGAAGATTAAAGAAATTGAACAAATGACGTGGGATGCATTACATAAACTTGCGGCAAAAGCAGCAGAAAATGGAGAAGAGAAAGCAGGGAAATTACTTACACGTTCTTTCGGACCATATGCAACAGCTTTCTCGGAGGCACCAGTATTAATCGTATGTTTGGCAACACCATATGAATCAAAGTTCCGTGAAAAGATATTTGATCCAATTGCTTTTGTTCCAAATTCAGTTTGGGAGGAAGAAGGCATTAAGAGTAGCTGTTTAGCGGCACAAAACTTAATGTTAGCTGCACATGCAAAGGGACTTGGTACTTGTCCAATGACAGGGCCAGTATTGCTAGCTCAAGATGAACTGCGCCAATATTTACAAGTTGAGCCTGAAAAACAAATAAATATGGTTATTTCACTCGGATTTCCGAAAGATAAACCGAAGAAACTTCCAAGAAAAGAAGTAGATGAGATTACAACGTTTGTTTTTTAATTGCTGTATAGAAAAGACATTGAATTAACAATGTCTTTTTATTTTTGAGGGTATGTAATTCATATGTTGGGCTAAAATGATAGATAAGAGGAAATTACTATTTATTTCATAAAAAAAATTAATGTTCTATTAAGGAAAGTATGATACATTAATCGTGAGCAAGATTCTATTTGTTCATGAAAGTGTTGAAAGTAGTCTCAAAATTTAAAAGTTATTTTTGTATAATAAATTATAATGAAGTTACAGGGGGGATGAATTTTGAAAAAATTCATAATCACTGGATTGTCTGTATTGTTATTAGTTGGTTGCGGTGCTCCACAGGAAAAAGAGGACGCGCAATCAAAACAGGAAGAACAAGTTGTAAACGCAAGTGATGAGAATATGGTTGTATTTCCTGAAGGAGCAATGTCAATTGGAGAAGGGAAAGTAAAAGTTATTACTCCAGATGGTACTTCTGAAAACGGCAATATACCGACTGTATTCATCAAAAAGGATACGTTAATTCAGCAAGTTGAATTAGAACTTTCTAATTTTCAAAGTGATAAAGAAACATTCGTATTTGTAGATCAAATGTATACAGATAAACATCAAGTAACTAGTACAACGCAGACAACAGTGCAGTTAAAAGAAAAAACGCTGGAAACAGGTAGTCATACAATTACTGCAGTTCAGTATGAAAACAATGACCCGAAAGGAAAGGTTATTAGTTTTAATCAAGCAACATTTGAGACAAAACCTGCGTCTTAATAAGAATAAAAAGTACATTACTCAAAAAGTAGTGTGCTTTTTTGTTTGGACTAAAGTGGGCAAGAGTGAATAACTTATTTCATTTTCTAATACGATTAAATAGGAAGTAATCACTTGTTATTACTATGACAGAGAAAGAGGTTGAATACGTGAATCGGTGTATTCGTATCATTTTGATTAGCCTAATGATGGCAGTAATTTGGTTTACGATACAAGAGTTTATGCAAATAACGCTCAATTATCAAATTCATGACTTGTTAATAGGAGCTATTTGTTTTACCATTGTTTATCTATTATATGATAAACTCGGACTAAGGTAAGTTTCAGAAGAAAAATGTAGGTATTTCATTTGAAATGTCGAATAGTACATACGATGTCGTAATAACAAATTTTCTATTGTTTACTGTGAAACAGAAGAAGGAGAGATAGTGGTTATGAAACGAGCTCTTATTAATATTGATTATACATATGATTTTGTAGCGGAAAAGGGTGCTTTAACTTGCGGGAAACCAGGACAGGAAATTGAGAAGGAAATTGTACATATAACGAAGCAATATATTGAAAATGGAGATTACGTTGTCTTTGCTATTGATAAACATGAAGAAAATGATGTATATCATCCAGAATCAAAGTTATTCCCACCTCATAATATAGCTGGTACAAGTGGAAGAGATTTGTTTGGTGAATTACAAGATGTGTACGAAACATATAAAAATGCAGAGAATGTATATTATATGGACAAAACGCGATACAGTGCGTTTGCTGGAACGGATTTAGAGATGAAGCTAAGAGAAAGAGGAATAGAAGAAGTTCATCTTGTAGGTGTTTGTACTGATATTTGTGTTCTTCATACAGCAGTAGATGCTTATAATAAAGGGTTTAAAATTGTTGTTTATGAAAAGGCGGTTGCATCTTTTAATGCACAAGGGCATGAATATGCACTTGGACATTTTAAGTCATGCTTACATGCAGAAGTGAAGTGAAAAAAGAGGCCTTTAAAAAAGGTCTCTTTTATTTGTCCATGTTCATTGAAAACAGCTACAGCAACTCCTGCTAGATTGAGTGGTCTTGATCCGACAACTTTTCTAAGTTCTTCAATATATCCCATTGTATGTAACCTCCGTAAGAAAAAAAAAGAGCAAATAAACTATTCGTTATTATGTAAATATATTCCTCTTTATAAGGGGAGAGATGACATATAACTTATTTGTTTTATTTGGTAAAATATACATCAAAAAAGGTCAAACAAAAACTTTGACCTTTTTTGACCAAATGTTATAATAAAGGCAGAAAGAGATAATCTTTCATTCATAAATAATAAGGAGGAAAAAATATGCGTAATTTATTTCCAGAGATAACAAAACGTCAAAATGGCATTTTTGATTTTGGGCCTTCTTTATTAGAAGGGATGACAGATGCTTTCTTTAAGCCACTGAACATGGATACTTTTAAAGTAGATGTTCATGAGCAATCTGGTAAATATACTGTGAAAGCAGATTTACCAGGTTTTCAAAAAGAAAACATTCAAGTTGATTTTGAACAAGATATATTAACGATCCAAGCAACGAATCATAATGAAGTAGACGAAAAAAATGAGAATGGCACATATATTCGTAAAGAACGTTCTATAGGTTCTGTAACTCGACGCTTTAATTTTAAACAAGTTGAGGAAGAAAATGTTAAAGCAAATTATAAAGATGGCGTACTGACAATTGAATTGCCAAAATTGAAAGAAGAAAAAAGTAGTAAGACAACAATTAATATTGAATAGAAGAGCTGATAAATTCAGCTCTTTTTTTACGTAGTTAATGAATAAATGAGTTGAAATCGTAATGAGATGAATAAAGTTTTAACGTATAAAAAAATTTCACGATTCGCTCCCCCTTAGGTTATTAAAAAGGGTATATTTAAAGGGAAAGGAAAAAGAACACCTAGACATACTGTTTAAGGTGAATTAGTAATAGAGTCAAAATACATAGTAAGGATAGTGGCATTTTAGATTAGGATAATAGATTTTTCTGGAACAAACTTAGGCGATTATGAATTTTTTAATTAGTAAGGAAGTGGTTAAATGAGCTTATTAACGTATACTGAAGAATTTTTTAATTATGTAAGAGAGTTTTTACTTTTAAGATTTTTACTATTTGCTTTAGTTTTAATCATTATTTCTTTTGTAATAAACCGTATTATTGATTGGTTTTTTAGGAAATCAAGCTTTTTTGATGAAGAGGTAGAGCAGACGATTCAAAGTGTAATTCGATCTATTTTTAGATATATCATTATCATCAGTCTTATCATATATTTAATTAGCCAATTTGTAGATATAAAAAGTATTATTGCAGGTGCAGGGATAGCTGGAGTTGTTATCGGTTTTGCTGCACAACAGATGCTAAAAGATGTTATATTAGGCTTTGCAAGATTAGCGGACAAAGAGTTTCGGGTTGGTGATTTTGTAACTTTTAACGGAACAAATTCAGGAACTATTGAAGAGATTAGTATTCGTTTTATGCAAATTCGTGAATGGTCAGGAAAACTACTTACCATCCCGCACGGAGAGATTAGAACGATACAAAATTTTAATAAAGGATGGATGCGTGTAATTGAACGCATCACGGTAAGTTATCAGGAAGATCCAACAAGAGTGAAGGAATTGTTAGAAGAAGTATGTGTTATATGCAATGAAGAATTGAATCAAACTCTTTATAGAGTAGAGGATGAGGCTGTTGAACCATTTAAATACGTCGGTGTTACAGACTTAAATCCTAACTTGAAATATGTTGGCTATGAATTTTGTATTACAGGTTTAATAAAGCCAGAAGATTATTTTGAAACTTCTAGACAAGTAAGATTTGAATTAATGTCTATGTTCCATAAGAATCAAGTGCAAATGCCAGCAGCGAATATGGTTGTTACTACTGAAGGTTTACAGCATATCCATGGTGGACAATCTTTATCGGACAGCTAAAGTAGAATCGTTTGTTAACAAAAATTCTGCTTCCAACATTGGATAGAATAACAATAATAAAATGATTGATATAAAGAAAGGGCTGAAGGAATTCGGTTCTTTTTTTATTTATAGAATTTAGAAATTTCTTAATGTTATAATTGTAGTTGGTGATGAGAATGAACTTTGAAGAAAAAGAGATGCGTCGTTTAGAAGCATTAAAAGAAATTGCTGAATTATTAAATGAAGCAACAAACTTACAGGATATGTTAGAAAAAGTGTTGCATACATTGTTACAAGTAATGAATTTACAAACAGGGTGGATATTCTTTATTGATGAAAGTGGAAAGCACAGCATGCTTGTAGACGAAAATTTACCAGAGGCTCTTACGTGGCAAAAGAAGAAGCCGATGTGTGAAGGAAACTGTTGGTGTGTAGAACGTTTTGTGAATGGGAGATTGGAAAAAGCGACTAATATTATTGAATGTAAGCGAATAGAAGATGCAATTGAATGTAATTGGGGAGAGACAGAAGATGTTACACATCATGCGACAATTCCGCTTAGGTCTGGATCAGAAAAATTTGGTCTACTAAATGTGGCTGCACCTCATAAGACTCATTTTTCTGAGGAAGAGTTAGCGTTATTAGAATCAATTGCATTTCAAATTGGAACGACAATACAACGTATTCAATTAGTTGAGAAAGAACGTAAATATGTAGTGGTAGCGGAAAGAAATCGACTTGCACGTGATTTACATGATTCAGTAAAACAATTGTTATTTTCTATTATGCTAACAGCGAAAGGTACTCTGAATATGACGCAAGATAGAGAATTGCAAGAGATGTTAAGTTATATTGGGGAATTATCACAAGAAGCATTACAAGAGATGACGCTATTAATTTGGCAATTAAGACCTGAAGGATTGGAGAAAGGATTAGCAGAAGCAATTCAAAATTACGGGAAGTTATTAGGAGTTCAAGTGGAAGTTCGAATTGATGGGATGGTTTCAATTGGGGATGAAATAGAAGAAGTTTTATGGCGTATTAGCCAAGAGGCGCTACATAATTGTAAAAAGCATGCTTCGTGTGAAAAGGTACATATTCTTTTGAAAATAGAAAATAACCAGTTACATTTTTACATAGAAGACAATGGAATAGGATTTATACAAGAACAAGTAAGGGAATCAGCACTTGGCCTGAAAAGTATGAAGGAACGTATTCAGTTAATGAAGGGATCGTTTCAAATTATAACAGAGCTGAAAAAGGGTACAAAAATAGAAATTCAATTGCCGATTTGAAGGGGAGAATAAGGTTGAAGATTAAACTGCTACTAGTTGAGGACCATCATATCGTTCGAAGAGGACTTGTATTCTTTTTGAAAACGAGAGAAGAATTTGAAATTATTGGGGAAGCGGAAAATGGCGAAGAGGCATTACATTTCATGCAAAAAGAAAGACCAGATGTCGTACTAATGGATGTATCGATGCCGAAAATGGATGGAATTGAGGCAACAAAACGTCTAAAGCAATATGATGAGACAATAAAGGTACTTATATTAAGTAGTTTTTCAGAGCAAGATTATGTTATACCAGCACTTGAAGCTGGAGCAGATGGTTATCAATTAAAAGAAGTACAACCTGAGCAACTTGTCGCTTCTATTATTGCAGTACATCAAGGAAATGCGAATTTTCACCCGAAAGTAACACCTGCATTAATGGGGCGTTCTGCAGTAAAGAAGGAAGTAGAAAATCCTTTTTCAATGTTAACGAAAAGAGAGCAAGAGGTACTTCGCGAAATTGCGAAAGGAAGAAGCAACAAGGAGATTGCAGCAGAACTTCATATTACAGAACAAACTGTGAAAACACACGTTTCAAACGTTTTAGCTAAATTGGAAGTGGATGATCGTACGCAAGCCGCATTATACGCAGTGAAACATGGGGAGAATTATTCATAAGCATGAATAATTCTGTTATATCGTATGACAGAATACATAGGAGAAATTAAAATTTATAGTAATCCCTAATATAGGTTTTTCTTCTTTCGATAATTAGGTACAATAAAGTGAAACTCTAATCAGTGGGGGACCATCCCCACTGATGATTAGTTTAACTAATCGGTTTTTACAGGATAAAGCTACGATGGAAGGGGAGGATATGCTATGCCTGGTACAAGAAGTGGGATTGGAAAGATTCAGGCTTCGTTAAATGGTTTATCACCGAAATTGCGAAGTATTGCCGAACATATTTTGAAACATCCACAAGATGTTGTACATAAATCTATTACAGAATTAGCTGAAGTTACGAATAGTTCCGAAGCTACGATATTCCGCTTATGTAAACACCTTGGTTTGCAAGGTTTTCAAGATTTAAAGATTACATTAGCTCGTGAAATTGTACATACACCGATGCAAAATATTCATGAAGAGGTATCAGCAGAAGATAGTATGGTAACTGTTGCTAAAAAAGTTTTTCATTCGCATATTACAGGACTGCAAGATACTTTACATTTGCTTAATGAAACGGCACTTGAGCAGGCTGTACGAGCCTTACAAGAAGCAAGTCGAATTGAGTTTTATGGAAATGGTGGCTCTGGTATTATTGCAATGGATGCGTATCATAAGTTTATGAGAACGGGTATTTCTTGTATCGCTCATACTGATTCGCATTTTCAAATTATGGGAGCAGGTTTACTCTCGGAAAATTCAGTTGTTATTGGTATTTCTCATTCTGGTAGCAATAAAGGATTACTTGAAGCGTTAGAAGTAGCGAAAGCAAGAGGAGCCAAAATTATTGCGATTACGAGCTATAAGAAATCAGCATTAAGTCAACTTGCTGATATAACGTTATATACATCAACACGTGAGACTGAATTCCGCACAGAAGCAAGTTCATCACGATTAGCACAGTTAAGCTTATTAGATACTTTGTATGTAGGGTTGTCGTTGCAGCGACAAGAGGAAACTCTAAAAAATTTACAAAGTATACGTGAAACGATTTCGATGAAGCGAATATAAAAAAAGCTCTTCAAATGAAGAGCTTTCAGACTGTAGACAAACTATTTTTGGAGAGTTCAAATGCTAAAAATAGTTTGTTTCTTATTTTAGGGATAATTTATCCAATGGAATTTATATGTAGTGCTTTCTATACTATAATTTACTATAAGTGAGGAAGATGTCTTATGAAAATATCTGTTTATGTTGCAAGTGCATTTAGCAAGGAGCATAAAGGCGGAAATAAAGCAGGAGTGGTATTTATTGAGAATACAAATACATTGACCACTACTCAAAAAATCGAAATAGCCAAACAACTGGGTTATGCGGAAACCGCATTTATATCAGAATCTGAAATTGCTGATTATAAATTTGAGTATTTTACTCCAAAAGAAGAAGTTGATTTATGTGGTCATGCCACAATTGGCTCTTTCGCGATACTGATGCATTTAAATAAACTTTTCAGGAATCGCTATACGATTGAAACGAACAGCGGTGTTCTTACTATCACTATAAAAGATGACATCATATTCATGGAACAAAATAAACCGAGATTCTATGATGTTGTATCTCCAAACGAGTTCATCGACTGTTTTGATAGTAAAGATATAGACAATAAATACCCAATTCAAATTGTCTCCACTGGCTTAAAAGATATTTTAATTCCTATAAAAAGCGAAATACAATTACATGCACTGCAACCTAATTTTGAAAAAATTAAAGAAATCAGCAAGTATTATAATGTTGTCGGGATGCATTTATATACTTTTAATGACAATCGAATTATATGCAGAAATTTTGCTCCACTATACGACATTAATGAAGAAGCAGCGACTGGAACTTCAAACGGTGCATTAGCTTGCTATCTTTATGAACAGCACTATTTGCAAAAAGAAGTCTATGTATTTGAACAAGGTTATTCTTTACACTCGCCTTCCGAAATATTAGTTAAATTAGCAACCAATACCAAGAATAAAATAGAAAAAGTTTATGTTGGTGGCAAAGGCTATTACTGTGAAACTAAGTGTTTAAATATAGAAAATATTGAGTGAAGAGCTTTTTTATCGATGAGAAGTTTGTTACTTTATTTTCTTTTAGAAATGTATGACTTACTTATAGTCAGTGATAAACTCTCATTTTTAAAAATTTAAAATAAAGACCGATTTATGTAATAATTCAAATATTGTTCATAATTTCACAAATTGTTTATGAAGTGTCATGTTATGATGAAGATGTAATGATGATTGAACACTTAAATTTGGTACAATAACTAGCCAAAGTAGTGAAGAAAGTAGTTGTGAGATAAACTCATTAAAATGCTAAAACACTAAAGGGGAGATCACATATGAAAGCAGTAGTGGTTAATAAAAACAGCAAAGCAAACATCGAAGTGATTGAAAAAGAATTACGTCCGTTACACTCAGGTGAAGCGTTAGTAGATGTAGAGTATTGTGGAGTTTGCCACACTGATTTACACGTTGCGAATCATGATTTTGGTAACACTGATGGCCGTATTCTTGGTCATGAGGGTGTAGGTATTGTTACGAAAATAGCTGATGATGTTACTTCACTAAAGATAGGTGACCGTGTAAGTATTGCATGGATGTTCCAATCTTGTGGACGTTGTGAATATTGCGTAACTGGTAGAGAAACATTTTGCCGTGAAGTTAAAAACGCTGGTTATTCAGTGGATGGTGGTATGGCTGAACAATGTATCGTTACAGCTGATTATGCGGTAAAAGTACCAGAAGGATTAGATCCTGCTCAAGCATCATCAATTACTTGTGCTGGTGTAACTACATATAAAGCTATTAAAGTATCAGATATTAAACCTAGTCAACCTATTGTAATCTATGGCTGCGGTGGATTAGGTAACTTAGCTATCCAATATGCTAAAAATGTATTTGGTGCAAAGGTAATCGCAGTAGACATTAATGACGATAAATTAGCCTTAGCGAAAGAAGTTGGTGCTGATATGACTATCAATCCAATTTCTCAAGGTCCTGCTGATAAAATTGTGCAAGAGAAGTTTGGTGGCGCTTATGCTGCGGTAGTAACAGCAGTCTCTAAAGTAGCCTTTAACTCAGCAGTTGATGCAGTACGTGCTTGCGGTAAAGTAGTTGCAGTAGGGCTACCAGTAGAAACAATGGACTTAAACATCCCACGACTTGTACTGGATGGAATTGAAGTAGTTGGTTCTCTAGTTGGTACTCGTAAAGATTTGGAAGAGGCGTTTATGTTTGGGGCAGAAGGAAAAGTAGTGCCGGTTGTTCAAACTTGTTCGCTAGATAAAGTACAAAATGTATTCGAAGAAATGGAACAAGGTAGAATTCAAGGGCGTATGGTAATTGATTTTAAAAAACATAATTGTGATTGCAAATAATTCACTTTAAATATAAAAAACATGAGTCTAGCAAAGGACATGTAAAAAAGTTAGACAGCATAAGAAGATGATCCCTGTATTTAATAGGGATCATCTTCTTTATTTTCTACTAATATCGATGCCAATTAATACTTCATTAATGAGAAATGATTAAAGGTTTACTTTATTTGCAAACGAAAAGGAATCTTTATGTTTAACAAATTTTTTATGATCTGGAACGTTTTGAATTGCTACAATTTGCGAATCTCTTGCTTTCAGTGCATCTTGAATCCCGATGGTCATAAGCTTAATAAATAGAATCGTAATAAAGAATGAAGCGAGAGTATAAAAAATAATCCACCATGAAAGATTCATTTCATTACGATTTAATCCAATAAGACCTGCCCAATCATTAGATAGAGAAACAGGTTTGAGCACTCCGTCATAGAGTTCACGCATTTGTATGCCGCCAATTACAATGTTAAGCAACGCTAAATGGATAACGAGTATGAGTGTTTGGACGATATGTTCCATAAATAATACAAATAAGCGGTCAAGTAATAAGACTCGTAAGTGTTTTTTTATAATATGAAAACGACTAGCCCCCAGTAATTGTGAACTTAAGATGTAATCTTGTTTCATAAATTCATCAACCTCTGAGGATATGTATAAAGAAAGTGTAGGCAGAGCGACGAAAATAAGTACGAGTACTTGATAAAACGTAAATGAAATATTTGGATCTACCCCATCAGCATTTGATGTGATTATAATATTAACGGGCGTGATGAGTATGAATGCGATAAATAGAGTTGGAATGTAATAAAAAACTTCTGAGCATGACTGGAAAAATCTCTTGAGTTTTGGAGCAAATAAACTTAAGAGGATTCCTATACATGTTCCGCATAAAATTCGAAAGAAGCTAATTGCCATGGCTAATAAAATAGTGAATTTTGCTCCTTCTACAATTTGTAAGAAAACAGACTCTCCAAAACGATCAGATCCAAAAGGTGGAATTAACGATGGCGGAAAGGGGGCCTTTCCAAGTAATTCGTTATTGTCATTGTAAAGTAACTGAGGAGGTTTTGGGATGTTATCTTTAAAGAACCAACTATAAATAAAACTAGCTGAAATAAGTATGAATAGATAAGTAAAGCCGATTAAAAAGCGTTTTGATTTCCAAATAGATTTCATAATGATACTCCTTTCAATTGCTTTTTCCATCTATTCATCATGAATGAGACTATTTGGAAAATAGCATAAAATGGTAAAATAATCATAACAAGTATGATAAATGCAGCTGGAGGTGAAACAAACGCCTTATTAAATAAAAATTGAATAATGCCTTCCATATTAAAAACAAATTCTAAAATGAATAAATTAGAAAGTAAGAAAACAAAAATCGTTTTTAAATGGTGGAAGAAGTGGATAGATATATTTTTGAATAAATGAATGCATAGTATATAACTTGATGAAAGGCCTTTTCCATATGCAACCTCTACGTAATGTTTTCCTTGCTCTTCTTTTATGTATAACACCATCATCCGAAACATTTGTAATGTAGGTAAGACAGCTAATGATAAAATAGGGAGTAAATAAGCTCGATTTTCATTAAAGGAAATAATAGTGACAGGAGATTCCCCAAATTTCTGAAGTACCCATATGAAAAATATTTGCAAACAGATCATCATCATCATATCAGGGACAGCTTCTAATATGAACACAATTCGGTTTATCCATTTTTTTATATAATCTTTTGCTAAAAAATAAAAAAATGCCATGCTAGATGATAAAAAGAGAGCAAGAAAAAAGGCTAAAAATAATATAGTAAATGAATATAGGTAAGGTTCTAAAACAGTTGGAAATAATGGTGTTTTTTTGAAATGGCCAAACTTCGGGTCTGATCCTATAATCACTAATGATTCAGGGGAAAAAACTTGTTTTAACATAGTAACGGTCTGATTAAAAAAATAAATTGGTTGAAAGGTAAATCCTTGTTGAGTGATAAATAAATAAGGTAAATTTAATAATAGTAAGAGTGATAAAAGAATTGATGAAAGCTTAATTGTGAATTGAGATATTTTATTTAACATTAAATCCCTCCGACATCTTTTTACAACATTATACAATAAATTTCGTGTTATTGTTTTTATTTTTCTGAAAAATAAAAATACTTTTCGGTTTTATAGTATGCAAGATATATTTACAAGATAAAAAAGTGATAGTAGGGGGCCACGCTCTATGTTTATCAAGATAAAAGACTAGTGAACCTAAAACAATAAATATGAGTAGAATGCACAGAATTCTCATTCTGCGGTTAGTTACTTTTCTTGGCTTGATGGTGATGTTACGTGACCGCTAAAAATGAATATTGCTTTTCAACTTTTTCTTCAAGCAAATAAGTAGAACGTATGGAGGATTATGTATGTGTTGTTAATGAGAGGAAAGAGTGTATTGCGTAACGAATATAACGTAATTTTACCGCATGGAAAAGCTAAATTTAGTATATAAGTGAAATGGAATGAGGGGATTTATTTTTGGTATGAAAAAAATTTTCTTTTTATAACTTGATAAATGAAAAAATATTTTATATACTAATTCATGTAAACGGTTTACTAAATCGTATTTTGCTAGTAATGAAGGGAAGATTCGCATGGAAACAAGGGGGAGAGTAATCGGGATTGATATCGGTACCACAAGTACAAAAACGGTTGTGTTCACAGAAAAAGGAAAAGTCATTGCATCACATGCAATCGATTACCCAATTATTCAACCGAATGTAGGATGGGCTGAGCAAGATCCTGATGTAATATGTGCCGCTGTATACAAAAGTGTAAGCGTTGCCATCGAAAAAGGTAATGTATTACCAGAAGATATTTCTTCAATCGGTATTAGTACAGCTATGCACGCATTAATTGCAGTAGATGAAAATGGTACGCCATTAACGCGTTCTATCATTTGGGCAGATAATCGAAGTACGAAGCAATCAGAAAAATTATTACAACAAATGAATGGGCATGAAATTTATAGACGTACAGGTACACCGATTCATCCGATGTCACCACTTTCTAAATTGTTATGGATGAAAGAAGAGGAACCAGAGTTATATACAAGTGCCTATAAATTCATTTCCATTAAAGAGTATGTGATTTACCAATTATTTTCACGCTACGTAGTTGATTATTCGATTGCTTCTGCTACAGGGTTATTTAATTTAGAAACATTAAACTGGGATGAAGATGTTTTAACTATGTTACATATGTCATCAGAAAAATTATCAACCCCTGTACCAACTACATATATTTTATCAGGTATGAAGCCAGAGTTAGCACAGAAGATGGGGATAAGTGCAGAAACACCAATTGTCATCGGAGCAAGTGATGGGGTTCTTGCAAATGTAGGAGTTGGTGCGATATCACCGGGTGCGGCTGCAATTACGATTGGAACGAGTGGTGCGGTTCGAACAATCTCATCAAATATAAATACAGATGAGAAAGGGAGAACGTTTTGTTACGCATTAACAGATGAGCACTGGGTAATCGGTGGTCCAACGAATAACGGCGGAATATTACTGAGATGGTTACGTGATGAATTTGGTAGTCCAGAGCAAGAAGTAGCAAGAAAGCTCGGCATTGATCCTTATGATTTATTAATTAAATATGCAGAAAGCGTACCAGCTGGAGCGGATGGGCTATTGTTCTTACCTTTCTTATCTGGAGAACGCGCACCTTACTGGAATGCAAATGCTCGTGGTACATTCTTTGGAATCAATCTTCAACATAAGCGAGAACATTTTATACGTGCAGTGATGGAAGGTGTTTGTATGAGTGTATATTCAGTAGCACTCGCAATCAGGGATTGTACAGGGCCACTTACTGAAATACGAGTTTCAGGAGGGTTTGCAAAATCTGCATTTTGGAGACAAATGTTGTCCGATATGATGGGAAAAGAATTGCTTGTACCTGAAAGTCATGAAGCATCTGCGCTTGGGGCAGCGGCAGTTGCTTTATATGCTGTAGGAAAAATTGATTCTCTTGAAGAGGTAAAGGATTGGATTGATATTGTCCATCACCATGTACCGAATAAAGAAAATACGGCTATATATTTAGAAATGTTTTATATGTATGAACGACTTTACAATCGCTTGAAAGAAGAATTTGATTGTATAGCTGCTTTCCAACGTAAACAATAGGGGGATTGGGAGAAATGGTAGTTGGGATCGTACTAGCGGCAGTTGTCATACTACTTTTACTTATTACGGTAGTAAAATGGCATCCATTTGTCGCATTAATTTTAACAGCAATTGGTGTAGGATTAGCAATGGGAATGCCTTTAATTGGAACTTCACCAAAAGATCCAGGGATTATTGATTCTATTAAACTAGGGCTTGGTAATACATTAGGGTTTTTAGCAATAGTTTTAGCACTAGGAACGATGCTTGGAAAAATGATGGCCGAATCTGGTGGTGCTGAACGTATCGCTAACACATTAATTAATCGTTTTGGGAAGAAACGAGTTCACTGGGCGATGATGTTCGTTGCATTTTTAGTAGGGATTCCGGTATTTTTCCAAGTTGGATTTGTACTATTAATTCCGTTAGTATTTACAATTGCGTTAGAAACTGGGGTATCACTTATTACAATTGGTATTCCGCTAGTAGCAGGACTGTCAGTCGTACACGGACTTGTTCCACCGCATCCAGCGGCAATGGCGGCAGTTGGTATTTTTAAAGCAGATGTAGGGAAGACAATTTTATATGCGTTAATTGTCGGACTTCCAACTGCAATTATTTCAGGTCCACTTTACGGGAAATGGATTGGTGCTCGTATACATAAGGAAGTACCATTAGATATAGCGGAGCAATTTGTTGAAAAAGATAATAAAAAAGAGCTTCCTAGCTTTTGGAATACATTGTTTACAATTTTACTTCCAGTATTTCTTATGCTTGGTGCATCAATAGCAGAAGTTGCATTAAATAAAACGAGTCAACTAGCACAAGTATTACACTTTATTGGAGATCCGATTGTGGCTTTATTAATTGCAACCATTTACTCTTTCTTTAGTCTTGGATATGCAAAAGGTTTCTCAAAAGATAAAGTGTTACAATTTACAAATGATTGCCTTGGACCTATTGCAAACATATTGTTAGTGATTGGTGCAGGCGGCGCATTTAATAAAGTATTATTAGATTCTGGAATTGGAACGACAATTGCAGATATGGCGAAAGAATCACATATTTCACCGATATTATTAGGGTGGGGAATTGCGGCACTAATCCGAATTGCAACTGGATCGGCAACTGTTTCTATGATGACAGCAGCTGGTATTGTTGCGCCGATTGCAGCAAGCACACCAGGTGTAAATGTTGAATTATTAGCACTTGCAACTGGTGCAGGGTCATTAATTTTATCACACGTGAATGATTCAGGATTTTGGATGATTAAAGAGTATTTCGGAATGACTGTGAAAGAAACATTATTAACATGGACTGCAATGGAGACTATATTATCTGTAGTAGCACTTGGGCTAATTTCGATATTAAATATATTTGTATAGAATAGGAGATTGATTAATATGAAACTAGGTTTAATTGGATTAGGAAAAATGGGATTTCCATTAGCTGAACACTTATATGAAGACAAGCATGAAGTAGTTGTATACGATGTAAATAAAGAGCTTGTTGAAAAGGCAGGAAAACTAGGAATTACTGCACGTCATACATTAAAAGAAATGATTGCTGAACTAGAAGCTCCTCGTACAATTTGGGTAATGGTGCCTGCAGGAGAAGTTGTAGAGTCAGTACTAAAAGATGTATATCCATTATTAGATGAAGGTGATATCGTTATTGAAGGCGGAAATTCATTCTATAAAGATACGTTACGCCGTGCTGAAGAAGCAAAAAGCTTCGGATTACATTATGTAGATATCGGTACATCAGGCGGTGTAGAAGGAGCTAGATACGGTGCTTGCTTAATGGTTGGTGGAGAAAAAGAAATTTACGACCAATTAGAACCTTTATTTAAAGATTTAGCAGTAGAAAATGGCTATTCTTATGCTGGCCGTGTTGGTAGTGGTCATTTCTTGAAAATGGTTCATAACGGTATTGAGTACGGCATGATGCAAGCAATCGCTGAAGGATTTGAAGTACTAGATAAGAGTGACTTTGATTTCAATTATGAAGATGTTGCAAAAGTATGGGCTAACGGATCAGTTATCCGTGGTTGGTTAATGGACTTAACTGAAAAAGCATTTGCAGAAGATCCGAAACTAGATGGCATTAAAGGTGTAATGAACTCTTCAGGAGAAGGAAAATGGACTGTTGAAACTGCACTTGAACTTCAAGCTGCAGCACCAGTTATCGCTATGTCATTATTTATGCGCTATCGTTCTCAGGAAGATGATACATTCCATGGAAAAGTAGTTTCAGCATTACGTAATCAGTTCGGTGGACATGAAGTTGTGAAAAAATAAGGATGTTTTTAAAAAGAAACTTGTGTATAAGCGCAAGTTTCTTTTTTATAGTTTAAGAAATTACTAATTTAAAAATACCAATCAATCATCGTTTTTTTGTCACAAATGATAGCTTCAACGTTCATTGAATGAACAATATATTCTATATTTTCTTCTTTAGCTAATAATAAGGTTGTAAAGGAATCGTATATACTCATAAACGCATACTCATTATCTTCGCCAGTAATAATTAACTCATTATTGCTAATGTCCCAAATATCTAATGGAGTAGTATTATTTACCTGTAATAATCCGTTTGTATCAAGAATTGGTTCAGAGAAATATAGATTTTTTGCACCTTTAGAACCGAGGAGTTTAAGTAATTTGTGTAATAAAAATATAGACGTATAATCTTCTGTTGGATAATAAAGATCTTTTTTTAAGTTTGAATGTAGCTTTTCAGCTAAATCCTCTCTTTTATATTCTTCTGAAAGGGCACTAATGGAAGTCAACATGGCCATTGCTAGGTCTGCGTATGAATGTAATCCACTACAAGACATCATTTCCTTCCAAGAAACGGATTTCCCATTATAAATGATTTCTTCAGCGCTAGGATAGATGTGCTCATATGGTCTTTTTCTCACAGACTTTTCCCATCCTAAAGGCATTTGGATAAAAGGATGTAGCAATATAGCTGCAGATTTAAAGTTTCTTGGTAGTTGTTCTAAAATTGGTGATTTGTCATCTAGCCAAATGTAATCCAACAAAATATAACCTCCTCTTAGACTTTGAAATGTACGGATTCCCGTATTATGTTTTTTGTATTGATTGTATCAAATATAAAGCGAAGCATGAAATATGTCCCAACATAAAAGTAAGAATAAATAAAATGAAGTTTTCATAAATAGTAAAAGGGTGCTTATGTCATCAGTATAGCTAAGAAATGTTGTTACATATGAGAAGAGCGTGTTAATAAAATATGAGGTGGTTAAATGGGAAATGAGCAAGTGAAGTCTGTAAAGGAAGAAAAAAAGTTATGTCTTTGTATGATCGTTAAAAATGAGTCTAGAATTATGGAAAGATGTTTAAATGCAACAAAATCAATTGTAGACTTTGTTTCTATTTGTGATACTGGATCGACGGATAATACGCCTGAAATTATTGAAAATTGGTGTAAGGAAAATGAGATACCTGGGACGGTTCATCATGAGCCGTTTAAAAACTTTGGTTATAACAGAAGCTTAGCTGTTTCGTTAGCGCAAAAAACATACCCAGAAGCAGATTATTTATTAATATTAGATGCGGATATGATTTTAGAGGTTGATCCGAATTTCGATAAAACGAGCTTAACGGAAGATCATTATCTTACATTACAATATGATGTTCATATTAAATATTGGCTTACACGTCTTTTAAAAGCTTCTTTACCATGGAAATCTGTCGGTGTTACTCATGAGTATTGGGATATAGATCGTTCAAAAGTTGGAGCGAATTACAATACGAGGGTAGCTCGGTTAGAGACTCTTGTCGTGAATGATCCCGGAGATGGCGGGAGCAAAGCTGATAAATTTGAAAGAGATGAGAGGTTGTTGTTACAGGGAATAAACAACCCAGAAACAACGCCAGATTTGCATATAAGATATTTATTTTATTTAGCTCAGACTTATTTTCATTTAAGTCAATTTGAGAATTCAATTAAATGGTATAAAAAACGTGTGGAAGCAGGAGGATGGGTTGAAGAGGTATTCTATTCGTTATTGCGAATAGGATTTTGTTATGAGCAGTTAGCAAATCGTTCAGCAAATAAACAAAATGAAGTGACAGATGCTGATGAAAAAGAAACTGTTAAAGGGCAAGAAGAGCAATATTTAGCGTTAGCTGTTTTTTATTTTCAAAAAGCTTGGGAATATAGACCAACCCGGGCTGAACCATTATACCAACTTGCAAGGTTGTATCGATTACGATCTCAAAACAATATTGCTTTGATGTATGCTCTGCAAGGGAAGGAAATTCCTTTTCCAAAGGATGATCTACTATTTGTAGATTATCATGTGTATGATTACTTATTTGACTATGAAATTTCTATTAGTGCTTTCTATATACCTCATAAAAAGCATTTAGGGGCGGTGTCGCAAAAGTATTTGGAATCGATAAAAGAAAAGATTCCATTTCATATAGCAAATATAGTAGAGAATAATGCGAAATTTTATTAAATACATTTTCGATTAAAGGAGTAGTGGAGTAATCATGGAATTAATACGATGGGCGATTGAACTAGGAGAATCGGTGCATGGAAATACGTATGAAGAATTGATGCCACTACTAGACTATTATTATGATCGTGATCATTTAAAAGCGTATTGTATCGCAAATCTTCTTTTAAACATGGATGTATTAGATGAGGACCGGGAAAGAATCGAATTAAGAAGATGCATCGCTGCTTATTATGCTGGATTATATAAAGTAGCAAGAAAACATGCAAATGAGTTGGTACTTAAACATCCGGATGTAGATCTATATAAAAATAATTTAAGATTAATGGAAGTTTATTTGAATAAAGAATATGATTATTGTCTTTTTATATGCCCAAAGACATACGGTAGTTTCATAGATGTTGCGCGAGCTTTAAAGTGGAGGTTGGAGCAGGAGGGAAATACAGTAATTATATCAGAAACAATACTGGAAAATGTAAAGAATACAGTTGTTTTTGGAGCACATACATACGCATATAACCCGAACCTTCTTCCGAAAGATGCAATTGTTTATAATTTAGAACAGCTATACGAAGGAAGTCCATATGCGCACCCCCTTTATTTAATATTATTAAAAGATAGAGTGATTTGGGATTATAGTAAACAAAATATAGAATGGCTTAAACAAAAAGGGGTAGGAAAAGAAATAAAACATGTAGAAATGAACTACGCTCCAACTTTGGAAATAAAAAAAGATGCGTTTGAAGATGAGATTATTGAAGATATTGATATTCTGTTTATTGGTGCTCTTAATCCGAGGCGACAAGCTATTTTTGATCATCTAAAAGCGATTGCCCCGAATTTAAATATAGTTTTTAAAAATAATGCGTGGGGAATTGTTAGAAATGAATTGATTGCTAGAGCTAAAATTATATTAAATATTCATTTTTATTTATCAGGAATTCTTGAAACACCTCGCGTGTCTTATGCAGTCGCAAATAAGAAATTTATTATTTCCGAAAATAGTAATCCAGAAGATGAGGTAGAGTGGCCAGGAATTGTGTTTACCCCGTACGAAAAAATAATTGAAAACGTAATGAAATATATAGAATTACCAGAAGAACGGAAAAGATTAGCGGAAAAAGCATATAATCATTTTGAAGCAAATGAAAGTTTAGGTACATTGAGCATGAGAGATGAAACAAAGTAATTGTACAAAACTCATACGAAAGTATGAGTTCTTTTTTGTTTATCATACTATTTTATGAAACAAGTTAACTCTTTATATTGTGTTTTGTATAGAAATTTCTGATAATATATAAGTAGAACTTGAAAACAAAGGGGAGAAATAATCATGAAACTAGTCGTTATTAACGGTACACCAAGAAAATTTGGTCGAACTCGTGTGGTGGCAAAATATATTGCGGATCAATTTGAAGGGGAATTATATGATTTAGCAATTGAGGAGTTACCTTTATACAATGGAGAAGAGTCACAACGTGATTTAGAGGCAGTAAAAAAATTAAAAACGTTAGTGAAAGCTGCGGATGGGGTTGTATTATGTACACCAGAATATCATAATGCGATGAGCGGTGCGCTGAAAAACTCTTTAGATTACTTAAGTAGTAGTGAATTTATTCATAAACCAGTTGCGTTGTTAGCGGTTGCTGGTGGCGGTAAAGGTGGAATAAATGCATTAAACAGCATGCGAACGGTCGCTAGAGGTGTTTATGCAAATGCAATTCCAAAACAAGTTGTGCTTGATGGATTACATGTGCAAGATGGTGAACTTGGGGAAGATGCAAAACCATTAATTCATGATGTAGTTAAAGAATTAAAAGCATATATGAGCGTATATAAAGAGGTGAAAAAACAACTAGGAGTGGAGTGATATGTCCTCACTTTATCATGATTCTCGCTTGTATTACATTCTAGGAGCCAATAGTCTATCTGCTATTGGTTCCGGAATTGTTATGATAACGATTCCTTGGCTGTTAATTAAAGAGAGTGGAGGAGAGACAACATTTGGTTATGTTTCTATCATTGCAACCCTCATTATGTTTTTATTAACACCATTCATTGGGCAAAGTATTGATCGTTTTTCAAGAAAATCTTTATTGCTATGTAACGAAGGAATCGGAATAGCCGTAATCGGAATAATGGTTATATGGGGATTTGCTGGGCAACCTTATCATTCTATTCACTATATTCTTATTTATATAGCCGGATCATTCTACTATTTATTGTTTTATCCTACAATATTTGCGTTCAACCAAGAGATATTTCAAGCAGAACATTATAAAAGTTTAAGTGGAACGATGGAAATACAAGGACAGTTAACACAAGTTATTTCTGGAGCGGCTGCGAGCTTCTTAATTGAAATTGTATCTTTGAAGTGGATTTTGTTAGTAGACATGTTAACTTTTGCTGGAGCATTTTTTCTTTTCTTATGTATACCGTACGTAAAGAAAAAAGAAGTGAAAAGAAAAATAACATTTAAGAAGCAATTGTTTGAAGGAATTCACTTTATGAAAAAACGTCCTAAGCTCTTTTGGTTCTTACTGGCCACTTATATGCCGTTTATAGGCGTTATGATGGCAAATTATTTAATACCAGTTTATATTTCGGATATACTTAAAGCCAATGCCTCTGTATACGCAATAGAGGGCACGATGTACGGTGTCGGAGCGGTTGTTGCAGGAATCTGTATTCCACTCATAATGAAATATGTAAAAACAGAAGTTTCAATCGTTATGACGATGTTCATTTATGTAATTTCAATTACCGCAATGATTATTGAACCTTCCGTAATTTTCTTATATGGACTTGCAATTTTTCATGCAGTTGGAAATGCGGGTACAAGAGTGGCGAGAAATGTATTGATGATGGAGGAAATTCCAAACGAAGTAATGGGACGTGTAGACAGCTTATTTCGCCTAATTGGTACTGGAATACGAATTGTATTATTAATGCTGTTTACAGCGGCTGTATCTAAAGCCGGAGTAATGCTTCCGTTTTACGTATTAAGCTGCATATTGATCTTCTCATTAGGAATCGCTATTTATTATGTACTATCACAACGTAAAGTAGCGGCGAATGTTTCTAATAAATCAATCGTTTAAAAAACACTTCTGCCGCCCTTTCTTTTTCTGTATAATAAAAAGAAAGGGAGTGCAAACTTATTTATGAACAAATGGATCTTTCTTATCATTTTATTATTACCGCCACTATACATCATTTATATGACGTTTAGAATGAACAAAGTTGCTCGTGAAAAGTTGAGCTATCACTCTCCGTACGTTCTTATACTGGGTGCAAAGTTATTTGGAGATAGACCGTCTTTATCTCTTCAAAATCGTTTGGATGTAGCGGTGGAGTATTTATTTTCCCATCCTGAAGCGAAAGTAATTGTTTCAGGTGGTCAAGGAGAAGATGAAGATATACCGGAAGCTCACAGCATGAGAAACTATTTAATGGTACACGGTATAGATGAGAGTCGTATTTTAATAGAAGATCAATCTACAAATACGTATGAAAACTTAAAGTTTAGTATGGATTTATATAATGTGAAACATGCAGTAGTTGTAAGTAATACGTATCATTTATATCGAACGAAAATAATTGCAAAGCGTTTAGGCATGAAGATGGAGGCACTAGCTGCTGAAACACCAATTCGTTCTAAGAGAAAAATGTATGTTCGCGAATATGCTGCTATTATGAAAACAATATTGTTCGACCGTTAGAGCTCAAATGTGAGCTCTTTTTTAATTTAAAAGCGTATCATTTGAAATGAATGCCATATTCCATCAAAATAAAGGAAACAACATTAAAGGAGTTGTATTTGTGATTCAATTTAATCATGTGTCAAAATCGTATGAAGATGGCACGAAAGCAGTGGATTTATTGCATTTAGAAATTAAAAAGGGAGAATTTTTTGTTCTCATCGGTCCGAGTGGATGCGGTAAAACAACGACAATGAAGATGATTAATCGTTTAATCGAAACGACTGAAGGATCGCTTTTAATCGATGGAAAAGATATTCAACAATATAATATAAACGAATTACGTTGGGATATAGGATACGTGTTGCAACAGATTGCTTTGTTTCCTCATATGACAATTGCTGAAAATATTGCAATTGTTCCTGAAATGAGGCAATGGAGCAAAAAAGAAATTAAAGCACGCGTCGATGAATTGTTACATATGGTTGGATTAGATCCGGATATTTATCGAAATCGTATGCCTGATGAATTGTCAGGAGGACAAAAACAACGTGTCGGTGTCGTGCGAGCATTAGCTGCAAACCCGAAAATCGTTCTTATGGATGAACCATTTAGTGCGTTAGATCCATTAAGTAGGGAACAGCTTCAGAAGGATATTGTACAGTTGCAAAAAAAGATTCAAAAAACAATCGTATTTGTAACACATGATATGCAAGAAGCATTATCACTTGGAGATCGCATTTGTATTATGAAAGAAGGAAAAGTTGTTCAACTAGATACACCAGAAGGAATTATACATAATCCGAAAAATGAATTTGTAGAGGAGTTTATTGGAAATCGCGGACGAACTTGGTATCAGGGGAAAAGTATAGCAGATGTATTGCCGCTTGATCAAAGTGTGCAATTAGAAGGGCAGGCGCTATCATTACATTCTTCTTTACAAGAAGCGTTAGTTCGTGTGCGTGATGAGGAGGTCGTTCCAGTTGAAAAAAACGGTCAATATATTGGAGCGTTAACAAGTCGTCATATTGTCAATTACATTGTTGAACAAATGAAGGAAAGAGGCTAAACAGTGACTAATTTTATACAAACGTTCCAAGAACGAAAAATAGAATTACTAACTGCATTAAGTGAGCATTTACAAATATCGCTTATTTCATTATTTTTTGCAGTAATTATAGCGGTGCCACTTGGCATCTTATTAACAAGAAAAGAACGAATGGCTGAATTTATAATAGGAACTTCTGCAGTAATGCAGACAGTGCCATCACTTGCATTACTCGGACTATTAATTCCATTAGTAGGAATCGGAAAACTTCCAGCGATTATCGCATTAGTTGTGTATGCACTATTACCTATTTTACGAAATACATATACAGGAATAAGGGAATTAGATGAATCTCTAATAGAAGCCGCGAAAGCTATGGGGATGAATAGTTGGAGAAGATTGTGGAAGGTAGAACTTCCTCTTGCATTGCCTATCATTATGGCCGGTATTCGTACAGCGATGGTATTAATTGTTGGAACGGCTACATTAGCAGCTCTCATTGGTGCTGGTGGGCTCGGTAAGCTTATACTATTAGGTATAGATCGAAATGATCATGCACTTATCATTTTAGGGGCCGTACCAGCCGCGTTACTCGCTTTATTCTTTGATATAGTACTTCGCATACTTGAACGACCGAAACGCTCTTCTAAGCGTGTTATATTGACGATATGTATTGTTTGTATAATGATTGCTTCTCCATTTCTTTGGAGTACAGAAAAGAAAGATATTGTTATTGCGGGCAAACTTGGATCAGAACCTGAAATTTTAATTCAAATGTATAAGCAGCTTATTGAACAAGATACAGATTTACACGTACAATTAAAACCAGGTCTTGGAAAAACAGCATTTGTATTTGAAGCGTTGAAATCAGGGGAAGTAGATATATATCCAGAATTTTCAGGAACAGCTTTATCTACTTTCGTGAAAGAAGAACCAAAGAGTACAAATCGTGATGAAGTATATGAGCAGGCTCGCATTGGAATGGAAAAGAAATATAATATGATTATGTTGAAGCCGATGGAGTATAACAATACATATGCACTAGCTATGCCGAAAAAAATAGCAGATCAAAAGAATATAAATACAATTTCTGATTTAGGGAATGTTGCACAGGAAGCCAAAGTAGGATTTACATTGGAATTTGCTGATCGTGAAGATGGTTATAAAGGAATGCAAAAATTATATAACTATAAGTTCTCGAATGTTAAAACGATGGAGCCGAAGCTGCGTTATAGCGCAATTGAATCTGGAGATGTTAACGTAATTGATGCATATTCAACAGATAGTGAATTGGAGCAATACGGACTGAAAGTGCTGAAAGATGATAAAGGGTTATTCCCACCTTATCAAGGAGCACCATTATTAAGAAAAGAAACGTTACAGAAATATCCTGAACTTGAAAAGGTATTAAATAAATTATCTGGAAAGATTACAGATGAAGAAATGCGAAAAATGAATTATGAAGTTAACGTAAATGGTAAAAGTAGTGAAGAAGTCGCAAAACAATTTTTACAAAAAGAGAAGTTACTTCGTTAAATTTACAAGAAATATACAAATTTATATGTTTGAAATGACCGTTCATTACAAAATGAGCGGTTTTTTTGTGCATACTTATACATTTTTTCAAAAAAGTATTCCATTTTTGTTCATTTTCTTTTAGAATAAGTAATGTTTTCCTGAAAAAATATAAGAGAAACGTCTATTAGAGAAAAAGGTGACTTTAATAGTTGAACGAACATAACACCTAGAATGACAGATGGGGTGGTACAAATAGAAAAGAAGTTAGGATTTTTTCCATTAATCGCATTAGTAGTTGGAACAATGGTTGGTGGCGGTGTTTTTAGTTTACCGCATGATTTAGCAGTAGGAGCAAACAGTGGTGCAATAATAATTGGCTGGTGTATTACAGCGATGGGAATGATTCCACTTGCGCTCGTATATCAAACGTTAGCAAGACAAAAACCGGAACTTGAAGGTGGAATTTATAGTTATGCACGTGCTGGTTTCGGTGAATATATTGGATTTAATAGTGCTTGGGGATATTGGCTAGCAGGAATCTTAGGTAATGTCGCAACAATTATGTTACTGTTTAGTACATTAGGTTATTTCTTTCCAATTTTCAAAGGAGGAAATAATGTTGCGTCTATCGTTGGGGCATCACTTTTATTATGGACACTTCATTTTTTAATTTTATTTGGAATCCGTGAAGCTTCTATTATGAATGTGATCGCAACAATAGGGAAGTTAGTTCCAATCGTTTTATTTATTGTTGTAATGGTAACAGCCTTTCGCTGGGACACATTTACACATGATTTTTGGGGAGAAGGAACGATCTCACTTTCCGCTATACTTGGTCAAGTGAAAAATACAATGCTTGTAACACTTTGGGTTTTCATTGGAGTTGAAGGAGCGGTTGTATTATCTGGAAGAGCGAAGAATAGTCGAGATGTTGGTAAGGCAACAGTATTGGGACTTATTTTAGTAATGTCCATTTATATTTTAATTTCTGTCCTGTCAATGGGAGCTATGACAAGAGGCGAACTTTCTGTGTTAGAAACTCCGTCCATGGGACATGTATTAGAGCACGTTGTTGGTCCATGGGGTGCAGTTGCGATTAACATCGGATTAGTTGCTTCACTTGTCGGTACATTAATTGGCTGGTTTTTACTTGTTTCTGAAATTTCTCATGTAGCAGGAAAAGATGGCGTATTTCCGAAAGTCTTTACGAAAACAAATAAGAAGCAAACACCGCACATGGCATTATGGATTTCAAATGGTGTTGCCCAAATTATATTTATCATCGTTTTGTTTTCGGAATCAACATATCAAATTATGTATTTCATTGCATCAACATCAATTTTATTACCATATTTATTATCAGGGTTATTCCAATTTAAATTAGTCATTACAAACGAACTAAAAGACGCTAAATTAAAAAACGGAGCGTTAGCTTTAATTGCTTCTATTTACTCTGTATGGCTTCTTTATGCAGCTGGTTTAAAGAATTTACTACTCGTTTCAATTGTGTATGGAATTGGAATTATTGTTTACACGTTTGCAAGAAAAGAACAAGGGAACCGTTGCTTTGTAGGTGCAGAGAAGTATGTGATGTGGGCAATTATTGTTGCGGCTATCACATCAATATATATGTTATTAACTGGAAATATAAAAATGTAAAAAGTCCTTTTCATTTAAAGGGCTTTTTTCTTTGTTTAGAGAATATTTACTACATAAGATATTCAGGAGGGATGAGAATGGAAGAAAAAGAACAGTTGTCTAGAATAATTGATTTAGCTAGTGAGTTAAGGAAAGTATTAGTGCAAGAATCTTTTTTTAATCATCATCCTGAACTAAGAGGAGTCATTGAAAATTTAGCAAGTTCTGTTGAAAATTTGGCGGAATTACAAATAAGTAAAGATGAAAACGCTGAAGATCGATTACGTTACGTACTTGCGAAAATGAAAATTGCTCATAATGCAATTTTACAAGAGAAAAAAGCATTTCCTTCTCATTAATATAAGTTTTTATTTTGAACCTGGCGGATAACGTCAGGTTTTTTATTTCTAGTTTTTCGTTTCTTTCATACACTAAGAATAGTATGAAAAAAGAAGGTGACTAAGGTGAAATTACATAAAGCTCTTCAGCCAAGTTTTATAAAACGAATGTACTATATGAGATTTTTAGGGAAATTTACAAAAGCTGAGAAAGAGAAGAGTGGAGAGAATTTCTTTGTACACTGCTTATCGCCAATACCATTCACTTTACAGGAACAATTTACAAATGAACCATATGTATTTGAAGGGTTATGTAGCAATAAAAAGAATGAAAAAATCTTTTCGGAATTAAAGAAGAGGAAATTAGAAAAGCAATTAGTAATGTTTCGTCTTTATTATGAAAGAGGAAATGTATACGTGGAGTTAATATGTACAGAAGAACCGAAAGAAATAGCAAGCAGCTATAAAATGATTCCGGCACCTAAAGTTACAAATCATAAAAAAAGAGAATCTTTAGAGCGAAAACTTAGCAACGGTTATTTATCATTTCTTATGCCAAAATTTCCGAAAGACTTTGAGCCTCCCGAATTATTGTGGCACGATGGAAGACTGTACGGAAACATATCCCTAAAGTCATCAATTAGCTCAATCGCCTATTTTGAACAGAAACGTGAATGTAAATATATAAACTGCAGTGACTGGACGAAGTATGTAGAAATAGCGGTAGAAGATCAATTATATTTTGTAAGTGATTATGTATATGAGCAATTAAAAAAACGAATGCATGAAGAAGGTAAGCTAATTGAAGTAGAGGATATAAAAATACAAAAAGATGAATGGGAATGGGATGAGCGTGAATCGTCCTTTTTACAGTATGTACAAAGTATGGTGCATAATAAAGGGTTATATTTGGATGAAACGGATATTTATAATTTCCATATAAGTGTAAAAACAAATATGTTAACGATTCTTGGTGGTATACCGGGCGTTGGGAAATCACGTTTTGTGCAAACTTATGCAGAAGCATTAGGGTTACAGTATGGGGAAGAGTTGGTTTGGATTCCAATTTCGCCATCGTATCAAGAACCACATGATTTACTTGGTTACCTTCATCCAAATGGTACTTTTATTGAATCTGAAGCGAAGTTAGTTAGGACGTTAATGAAGGCGAAAGAAAATCCAAATCAACTGTATATAATCGTTTTTGATGAAATGAACATGTCTCATATTGAGCATTGGTTTACTCCGTTTCTATCTGTTCTTGAACTTGAAACAAAAAATCGTATTTTAAACTTGTATGAGGGTGTACAGGACATAGAGAATTCAATTCCATCAACAATTGAAATTGGAGAAAATATTATATTTGTAGGTACTGTAAATTTTGATGAAACAACGAAAGAGCTCTCTGATCGATTATTAGACCGAACGAACCTAATAACGTTACAGAAAATTCCGTTTTGTGAGATGGGCATGGAACAGGGGAAAGTCGTATTACATCCACCTTTGAAAGTAACGGCGGGAGAATTTCGGATAAATTGGATGAGAAATAAAGCGATGATTGAAGTGTTTTCTGAAGAAGAATTAGAGCTATTAGATAAGTTGCATGTCGTATTGTCATCACATGACGCGTCTAAGGGGATTTCTTTCCGATGTGCAAATGCAATTGCGACTTATTTGCAAAACATACCGTTTCAAAATAACCATACCTATATGATTAGTAGAGAAGAGGGGTTTGATTTACAAATAAAGCAGCGTGTATTGACGAAAATCAGAGGGACCGAAATGATGGTTGGGCCTTTACTTTCTGAAGAAGTAAAAAGGGGGGCGACCTTAGTACCTCTTTTGCAATCTACACTTGCAAACAGAGTATCTACATTTGAACACTCTTTAGCATATATACGAGAAAAACGTAGAGAACTGGAGTTGTATGGATATGCAAAATGAAGGGCGTTATGAAACAAAAATCGTTGATACGAATGAAACGCTCCCTTTTGTATTAAAGTTAATCATTGGAAATGAGGGGAAAGGAGATTATATTTTATTAAATCGTCTTTGTACATCTACTACAGCATTAGTTCAATGTATTTATAAAGTACAAGAATTAAAACCAATAAGATTGCAGTACAATTATGAAATCCCAATGAATATTACTTTTATATGGAATAAAGTATATGAGGGACAGAAAAATATAAAAGAGGCTCAATATGAAATAAATGAAAAAAAACAAAGAGTATTAATATATGAACACGGGAAAACAGAATTCTTTTATCCATGGCGCTGTGGTCTATACCATTTTGAAGTGCGTATAGAAGATACAACGTATTATGGCGCATTTCAAATCGTACCGAAAAACTTTTTTGATGATCAATTTGAAATGATTCAAGACTATGTGAAGTCAATTTTAAATGAGTTGATTTTGGATAGAGGTTACTATAAAAAAACCTTCTCTGCACTTAGCGATATTGAGGATTCTTCTTATTTAGTGTTACTTAGAAAGTTACCGCAAAAAATGAAAATGATAAAGCAAATCTTTAAGAAAATAGAATCAAGCTCAAAATTTATAAATGAATATAAATGGGAAGGAAAAGAGCGAAAGCCAACAAGAAAAGGAACTATAGTGGCAGAACGAAAACCTTATGCCAAACATTATAATCGTAAGTTTATGGAACAAAAAAATAGTAAGGAAAATGCATTTCTTAAATATAAAGCGATGCAATTTTATCATTATTTAATTGAAGCTAAAAGTTTTTTACGTCAAACAATTGAAATATTAGAAAGAGAAAAAAAGAAAAAATCAGAAGAGTTTCAAGCTGTAAAAACGATTATACAAACAATTGAGCGTAATGGATCAGTAACCGATAGAGAGAAGCAAAAATATAAAAATATACATTTACTAAAAGAAGCCGATTTACGAAAGAGCTCAATGAAAATACAAGAATATAAAATATTGGCGCATATTGTGCATGAAAATGTACAATACTTTCAAATGTTAATGCACTCTTCATTTTGGAGGGAAGTTACTGAAACAAGTAACATGAACTTACATGATTTATCGATACCACATCAACAATTACTACATCATTTAGAAGTACTCCCGCAATATACGGATCAATCTCCATCATTATTATTTGTTTATAAGCCAACGTTTTTAGTGTATGAATATTACGCTTTTTTTATCGTTATTTCACTTTTAGAGCAAATTGGTTTTGAGGCTAGAAACTCCATCCGTGAACAAATACAAGAACATTTTTATGTAGATGGATTACAAGATGGAACGACAGTAGTTTTAGAACGAGATGATATAAAGGTGCATGTCGCATTTAATGACTTAATTGAAACACATCCTCTTATTGCATTAAGTAAAGGTAGTAATTTTTACAATGGTGAGGATACGAAGAAGCCAGATATTCGCTTAGACTGTTATGTAAAAGAAGATGGGAAATACGTATATAAATCTTCTATTATTATTGAAGTGAAGTATAGTCCAATGTACAATATTTTTCAGCACGTCGGAAATACGAAAGCAACTGAGCAAATGTATAAGTACTGGTCTATAAAGTATGTAGAAGAACAGGATGGAAAGCGAGTCTATTATCGAAGGTCAATTTATGAAGTCATTTGTGTATATCCAGGAAGCCATATGCATAGTAAAAAAATTGAGTCTGGATGCGGTGTTTTCTTGCAGTTATATCCATATAAGACGAAACAAGGGGAAGAGAAATTAGCTGGAAAACATGGGATGGTACAAATTTTTGAAAAATGGCTAAAAAGCATTAAGAAGTAAAAGAAATCCTTTTTCATAAAGGATTTCTTTAGATTAAGAAGAATTATATGCTGTATGGAAAGAAACGTAGTGTAATTTAGATTTGAAAAGTGCTACAAATGTGTTATTAAAAGGAATGTGAGCGCGGGATAAAAGTCGATTAAATTGGAATCTAATTCATTTTGCAGAATATAATAAGTCATAAATATTTTTAGTTGCATACGAAGATTTGTTCTTATATGATAGATAGTGAAAGCGTTATCAAAAAAAACAGAGCGGCGATGGGAAAGGCGGTTAAATATGTTCCAGCGTGTTCAAACAAAGGAAGAACATTTTGGGTTCGAGCAACTATGGGGAGATTTTTGTGAAGAAAGAAACTTAATGTTCGTAGAACGTAATTTAAATCCATCACGATTTTTATTAATAGAAGATGAACATCCTATTGGTACAGTAGAATGTATTAAGTATACGGTACCTGAACAATCGAATTCTGAGTTTTTCTATCCGTTTTCTAAAAATGATTTAGTAAAAGATTTGAAGAATGTATATGAAATAGGCAAGTTAAGTATTTCGAAAACGTCTCGTGGAAGAGGACATTTCAAAAGGCTAACAGCTATTTTATTTATACATGCGTTAGAAACAAAAGCTGAATGGTACATTGCAGCAGTAACAAAAAGAATGTATATGTATTTACTTACACTTGGTTTTCCAATTGAACCAATAGATAATCCTTTTCAGTTTCATGATACTTTACAAGGTGTACCAGTAAGAATTCATGCTCGAAAAGGGGTTACGCATTTGTATTCTTTAAAAGAATTTCGTGATGTGATTCAAGGGAATGCTCATGCACAGGCATTAATTACAGAATACAGTAAAAATATTATGTTAACGAAATAAAGCGAAGTGAATATGTATAATAAAGAGAATAATATTTGTATAGGATATAACTCTTCATTAAAAAAGACCCTTATTATTTTAATAAGGGTCTAAAAATTATAATCCAAATATACTAAAAATCATTTTGCGGCGCTTCGGTTTCTTTTCTCGTTCATATGTTGGTTTTGAATCCGGAGTAATATAAATGGGTTCTTCTTTCGTTAGGGCAGCTTCTAACTTTTGAATTCGCTCTAACATTTCCTCCATTTCACGACGGTGTTGTAAAAGTTGGTACGTGACGACATCATTTGCCTTATCTTGCATTTGTTCTTCCATTCGATCAAGTCTTCTCGTAATAGTGTTTAATTGATTAGCTAATTGTTCAAAATCATTCGATGATATGTTTTGAACAATTGTATTAACTTGAGTTTTTAATTCCTTAACTTCATTTGAGGAAGCCTTTTGAGCAGATTGAGAATTTTGAGATTGCTCTATTTGAAATCGATGGTGTTCTAACATTTGATCGACATCCTCTTGTGTGAAAATAAAGTGGCCATATTTGTTTTTCTCTATCGTAAGATTTAATTGTTGCGCGATCCGGACAACAGCCTTTGGGCTAACACCTAATTTCTTTGCGATAAATGGTGTTTTATATTCCAAAATAATCCCTCCTATATATATCCTGTTGAATGATTTCGAGCTATGAAGTAAGTTCCCTTCTAGTGCGACAAAAGAAGTGTGGAATCGGCAAAGAAAGTGTTTTTTCACGAAATTGAGTTGAGGAGAATAGTTCTTTTAAATAAAAATGTCTTATCTTAACATTTAGAATAATTTGACGAGTGTAAATGAATTAGATTATCATAATGATAAATATCTTTTTTATGTATGCATATAATATATAAAAAGGTGGTTGCTAATGTAGAATTTTGTTAGAGTATTAGAATGCTTACTTCACTTGAATAAAATTAAGTAGGAGGTGGCTTCCTTGCTTACAAAGTAAGTAAGGAAAAGTATTTGGACATATATAGTATAAGTATAGTGATTGTTTTAATTGCCTTAACGGCATTTTTCGTTGCAGCAGAATTTGCAATTGTTAAAGTGAGAAGTTCACGAATTGACTATTTAATTGCAGAAGGAAATAATCGTGCAACATCGGTCAAAACAGTCATTACAAACTTAGACGAATATTTATCTGCTTGTCAGTTAGGAATTACTGTTACAGCTTTAGGAATTGGGTGGTTTGGTAAACCTGCGTTAAAGCAAATGTTTGATACGCTTTTTGCAAATTGGAATATCTCTACTCAACTAGCAGACATTTTTGCTGTAACTTTAGTATTTTTGTTAATTACTTTTTTACATGTTGTAATAGGGGAATTGGCCCCAAAAACATTTGCAATTCAAAAATCTGAACAAGTGAGTTTGCTTGTTTCTAAGCCGTTAATTTTCTTTTATCGTATTGCATTCCCGTTCATTTGGCTATTAAATGGTTCAGCTCGAATCATTACGAAGCTGCTAGGGCTGAAACCGCCGAAGGGGCATGATGAGGTTCATTCAGAAGAAGAATTACGGTTGTTAGTTTCAGAAAGTTATAAAAATGGTGAGATTAATCAATCTGAATATAAATATGTGAATAAAATTTTTGAATTTGATGATCGGATTGCAAAAGAAATAATGGTACCTCGAACTGAAATGAATATTATAAGTAAAGAGATGCCTGCTGAAGAAGCTTTGCAAAAAATGTCTCGTGAAAAATATACAAGGTATCCAGTTGTTGATGGCGACAAAGACCACGTAATAGGTTTTGTGAATTTTAAAGATATTTTTACTGAATTTGTACAACATAAAGCTGTTAATAAGAAGACAGTAGAGCAATATGTGAGACCAATTATTTTAGTTATCGATTCTATTCCCATTCATGATTTGTTTTTAAAAATGCAAAAAGAAAGAACACATATTGCTATATTGATAGATGAATATGGTGGGACATCTGGACTTGTTACTGTTGAAGATATTTTGGAAGAAATTGTTGGAGATATTCAGGATGAGTTTGATACGGATGAGCAGCCAGAAATTCAAAAGGTTAGTGAAACGAAGACGATACTAGAGGGAAAAGTACTTGTTAGTGAAGTGAATACGTTATTTGGTTTAGGGATTGATGATGATGGTGTTGATACAATCGGTGGTTGGATTTTAACGAAGAATATAGAGATTGCTGAAGAGGATTCCATTGAAATTGAAAATTATAAGTTTTGTGTGAAAGAATTAGATGGACATTATATAAAAAGATTAGAAGTTACAAAGATAGTAGAATCGATTGTTATTTTAGAAGATGAAAAACAAATTTCGTTACAAGAGCAAATTAGCTCGTAAACTCTGCTATATAGCAGAGTTTTTTTGAGCATAATGTTTTTTGAGGGATAGGGGCTATGATACAATGACATAAGTTGAACCTTTCACTAGGTGAAGTATTGTTGTATACATATATTTGGAAGGAGAAGAAGTATGAAAAAGCATTTATATATAAACGGAAATTGGAAATCTGTAAACACGTATAAACCATTATACGCACCATATTCTGAAGAAACATTAGCGGAAATTGCACAAGGAACGGAAGAAGATGTAAAAGAGGCTGTTACTGCTGCAAAAAATGCAATGACAAAAATGAATACATTATCTGCATATGATCGTGCGACTATTTTAGAGAAAGTTGCACAAAAAATGGATGAAAGAAGAGAAGAATTTGCAGAGATTATTGCAAAAGAAGCTGCAAAACCAATACGTGCTGCAAGGGGAGAAGTAGATCGTACTGTTCAAACGTACAAATTTGCAGCTGAAGAAGCGAAGCGTATATATGGTGAGACATTGCCATTAGACGCCGCACCTGGTGCAGATGGGCGTATTGCATATACAATCCGAAAGCCGATTGGGGTTATAGGGGCTATTACACCATTTAATTTCCCATTAAATTTAGTAGCGCATAAAGTTGGACCAGCAATCGCTGCCGGAAATACAGTTGTATTAAAGCCAGCTGATCAAACGCCATTATCATCTTATGCATTAGTTGAGTTATTTGAAGAGGCAGGATTGCCAAATGGAGCTTTAAATATCATTTCTGGCCCTGGCCCCACGGTTGGTGAGGCAATCGTCAAAAATGATTACGTTGCTTCTATTACTTTTACCGGAAGTCCAAAAGTTGGAATCGGAATAAAACAAAAGGCTGGGCTAAAACGAGTTACGTTAGAACTAGGCTCAAATGCTGCTGTTATTATTGATGAAGATGTAGAGTTAACAGATGAAATAATTGAACGTGTAAAATGGGGAGCATTTGTTAATAATGGGCAAGTTTGTATTTCAGTACAACGTATTTTTGTACATGAAACGAAAATACATGAATTTCTCTCAAAGCTAAAGAAAGCGATGGAATCAGTTGTTGTTGGTGATCCATTGCTTGAGGAAACGGATGTATCAGCTTTAATTTCAAAAAAAGATGTAGAGCGAATTGATATGTGGGTTCAAGAAGCAATTAAGGAAGGAGCAACTGTTTTATGTGGTGGTAAGAAGCAGGATGCAAGAATTTTTGAACCGACTGTATTAACAAATGTTCCAGATCATGTATCTGTGCAGTGCCAAGAAGTATTCGGTCCACTCATGACAGTAAATACATTTAAAGAATTTGATGAAGCGATTGAGCAAGTAAATAATTCGCGTTACGGCTTACAGGCAGGAGTATTTACAAATAATTTATTTAAAGCAATGCGTGCAATTGATGAGCTAGAGGTTGGTGGTGTCATGATTAATGATATTCCAACGTTCAGAGTAGATCATATGCCTTATGGTGGTGTGAAAGAAAGTGGCACGGGACGCGAAGGAATTAAATATGCAATAGAAGAAATGACAGAAATGAAATTAGTATGTATTAAAAAATAAAGTGGAAAAACTTAAAACTTGCACTAAAAAACGAGTAGGAAATGTTTACGATTCCATACTCGTTTTTTACGCTTCTAGTAACTATTTAATTAAGTGTAACTTTTACTTCATTTCTTGTTTGAAAATAGTATCTTCTACATAAATTTGTTCTTTATCTATAGCAGTAGCATGAGTTAATACTAAACCGATTGGTGTTTTTGTATCTTTATTTTGAACAATTGTAAAAGGAACATTTTTTTCGTTTGCTAATTTAATGTATTTTGATAAATGTGGGTAAGCAATGCCACCATTTAGGAGGAGTTGTAATGATTGAGAAGAGCGCATGCTACCCGCCACTTCAGAGTATACATTACTTTGCATTACTTGACCGATTGTTAAAGCGATTTCCACACGCTCACGTAATGTAGTTAAATACATATTACGTTCTTCTGGTTTGTTTTGCTTTTGGCCGTAAATGCCTTCTTGGAGATAATCTTCCACATTTTTATTTACCATATTTTTCACACCTTTCATTTTCTATTGTACGCAAGAATTAAAAATGATGCAAAAAAAAGTCGTTTTGACTACGGAAATAATGAAAATATGTGAAGGAAAAAGGGGATTTGTATACAATTAGTTAAATAAGAAAGAAAAAATAATTTTATCAACAGAAATTAACAAAATGTGACAAAAATCTATTAACGAATCGTATTTTTTGTGTTAATATTCAAAATATAAAGGGTATTCGTCGTATGGAAATGGAGGGAATGGAGGTTTTTCCAATCGATAAGGATATTAAAGAAATATTTTGTTCACACTTGAAAAACAATAGGCACCAATTCGTAGAGAACTGGAAAAACAAAATGATAATTTCCGAAAAAGATCCATTTAAACTAGAAGTAGTTCAAAATGGAGAGGATTTACTAGAGTTAATTATCGAACTTACTATGGAAGATAAAGATATAAATTATCTTCAACCGTTATGTGAGAAAATTGCTATTGAACGTGCTGGAGCAGATGCGAATATTGGAGATTTTGTTTATAACGCAAACGTGGGAAGAAATGAACTTTTCGAAGCGATGTGTGAATTAGATGTTAGCGCTCGTGAATTGAAACCAATTATGGCAAAAATACATACTTGTTTTGACAAATTAATTTATTATACCGTTTTAAAATACTCGGAAATTATATCGAAGAATTTAGAGGAAAAACAGCAATATATTAACGAAACACATAAAGAAAGGCTGACGATTTTAGGGCAAATGTCAGCTAGTTTTGTACATGAATTTCGTAATCCGCTTACTTCCATTATGGGGTTTGTTAAATTATTAAAGGCGGATCATCCGAGTTTATCGTATTTAGATATTATTTCGCATGAATTAGATCAATTAAATTTTCGTATTTCGCAATTTTTACTCGTATCGAAAAAAGAAATGTGGAATGAATCGGAACGGTTTTGGCTTAATGACTTGTTTCAAGACATTATACAATTCTTATATCCGAGTTTGGTCAATGCGAATGTTTTGATTGAAAAGAATTTACCGTATCCAATTCCGCTTGTTGGTTATCGGAGTGAAGTGAGACAAGTATTTTTAAATATATTAATGAATTCAATTGATGCTCTTGAATCAATGAAAGAAGAACGAAAAATTATCATTGATGTATTTGAAGAAGATCAAGCTATTCGAATTGTGATAAAAAATAATGGACCAATGATTCCAGCTGAAAATGTAGAAACGATTTTTGAACCATTTGTAACTACTAAAAAGTTAGGAACTGGTATTGGATTATTTGTATGTAAACAAATTGTGGAAAAACATAATGGATCCATTATGTGTCGATCAGATAACGATTGGACAGAATTTCAAATTGCATTTCAAAAATAAACAGTCTACACCAAATGAATGGTGTAGACTGTTTTAATTTGTGAGTATAACGGCTTCTAATTTAGGATCTTTAGTTGAATAACCTACTATTGAAATTGTATAAATAACATTTGGTTCAACATTGAATTTTGGTATAGTCAATAAAACGTTTTTATTATCTGCGAGTGAAATTTCAATATCTGCTGTACCAGGGCTAACTTGCAAAAAATCTGTTATTTGTTTAAAGAGTACATTTTCAAATAAATGATCCCCATCTTTTAAATCTACGTTTACAACAGGGGTATCTGGAGAGAAATGTGCAAACCGTATTTTGGCTTGACCAGCTGGTAAATGTGTATTATCAAGTATAGGCTGTAATTGTAGGTGATTATCACTATTTATTGCAGCAAGAGTATAAGTATGATTTCCCATTATTGGTACCAACGCTGAAAAGATTGGAGTTTCATTTCCGACAGGAACAATATCTATACGGTATTTACCTTGCACTAATGATAAATAAGGGCTGAATTGCTTAAATGAAATATTTTTAATAACCTTTTGTCCGTTTACTAAAATGTCAACCGCTGGTATATTTGGATCGGCATGAAAAATTCTTATATGTGACGGTAAAGCAGCTTCTTGTGAGTCTCTTGTTTCATACGCCTGTACAAGTTTTGATAGTGCATCGTAATATTTCATATATAATTCTATATATTTTTTAGGATTACGAAACTGATAGTAACGTGCGAGTTGTTCGTATTGTGTAACTTCTTGTCCATATTTTTCGATTTCAGATTGAGACATGAACATTCCTCCTTTGTCATCATTAAAACTATATGCGAAGCAAGAAAGCGGTTATGCAAAAAAAAATGATTTTATAAAGGGAAAATTAAAAATTGACAACAAATATGTTTTCATAAAGAGGTACTGGTGCTTACGAGAATTTCGCAGAGTAAAGCAGTACATATGACTGTACGAAAGTAAAATAAATGCCAAATTGAAAGTGCATTTCAATTAACATATTGAATACATGTCCAAAAATCGCTAGAAAACTAGGGATTTTTTTAATTATAGGCAAATACACATACAAAGTGATAATTGTCCTACATAAATTATAAAGGAAAGATACTTTGAATCTGAGGAAAGGAGTGCCACTTCGGGATAGGGATATCCCGATAGTAATTGTGAATGAAGTTATGAAAAGGTTTTGTGTTATAGGCTGTAGGATGAATTTGTAAACTTCATTTTTCTATTTATTTTAGCAATTGACAGTATTAACCCATAAGAGAGCGTCATGACGAACTGATTAGTGTGGTTAATCGGTTCTTTTTTTATAGTTTAAAACTGAAAAGTTTACATAATGAATAGGAATCTGAATTGATTAGTAAGGTGGGTGTCGAAATTTGTTTTAAAATATGCAATTTAAAGTAGGATAATAGGAAGGAGTTTAACGGGAGTTCCGTCGAAGTGTACAGAATGTCGGCATTTAAGGACAGCTGGCATTATGCTATAAAAACATTTGGTGATGTAGTCATTTCATATAAAAAGGAGGGTTATTTGGGCGTATAGAAAAGGGTTGGTCTTCGTTTTTTAGTTCTGAATTTTCTGTTTTATAAAAATTTTTAAGCACTCATTTGTATATTTTATAATAGTTTTTTGATAAATTCACTGCTTTTGCAGAGGATTCTTTTTTATGAAAGAAACGTCAATTTTCTTCATATATATATACAAATTGGAGAAATGGGGGAGCGCTATGCGCGATTACTTAATTAAACCACTTGTTGGTCAGCCGTATCCAATGATTTCACATGGAAAAGGTGTTTATTTGTATGATCAAAATGGCAATAAATATTTTGATGGTTCGTCAGGAGCAATTACGGCAGGTATTGGGCATGGCGTAAAGGAGATTGCAGACGTTATTAAAAAGCAAGCTGAGGAGATTGCTTTCGTTTATAGATCACAGTTTACGAGTGAACCAGCTGAAAAATTAGCGAAGAAGTTAAGTGATTTAAGTGTAGGAGATTTGAACTGGAGTTTTTTTGTAAATAGTGGTACGGAAGCGAATGAAACAGCTATGAAAATTGCAATTCAGCATTTTCAAGAGCGAGGTATTCAAGGGAAACATAAAATTTTATCAAGATGGATGAGTTATCACGGTATTACGATGGGTGCTTTATCGATGTCTGGGCATCCACTACGTAGACAACGTTTCGTATCTATTTTGGAAGATTATCCGACTATACCAGCTCCATATTGTTTCAGATGTCCTGTTCAAAAGGTATATCCAACTTGTCAGCTGGCATGTGCGACTGAACTAGAAAGATCAATTGAAAGAATTGGTGCAGAGCATATTGCTGCTTTTATTGCTGAGCCGATTATCGGAGCAGCTGGAGGCGCGGTTGTTCCGCCGAAAGACTATTATAAAGTCATTAAAGAGATTTGCGACCATTACGATATTTTATTTATTGCGGATGAAGTAATGACTGGGCTTGGTCGTACTGGAGCATGGTTTGCGATGGAGCATTGGGGCGTAGAGCCGGATATTATGACACTTGGTAAAGGGTTAGGAGCGGGATATACACCGATGGCAGCGACAGTTGTAAGTGATCGTGTTATGGAACCAATATTACGTGGATCACGTTCAGTAATGAGCGGTCATACGTTAAGTGCAAATCCATTGTCTGCAGCAACGGCTTTAGCTGTTATTGAATATATGGAGAAACATAATCTTCCTGAAAAAACAGCAGAAAAGGGAGAGTATTTAATAAAAGGCTTACAGAAAGTTCAGCAACAATCGACAATCATTGCTGATGTGCGCGGAAAAGGGTTGCTAATCGGAGTAGAATTGCAACCGTTTACAAAAGCGTCAGAGCTTATTTCAGTTGCAGCTAAAAATGGTCTGCTTTTATACCAAGCAGTTTCAGGGCAAGCAGGAAAAGAAGATAGTGCACTGCTTGTAGCACCGCCAATGACAACTACATATTCCGAGTTAGATGAATTACTTTCAATTTTCTCTAAAAGTGTGGAAGAGATGATGCAAAAAGGAGGGCATAGTATCGCATGACAACTATTACAAATACATTCGGTAAATTAAAAGAAATTGAGGAAGTAATTTCTTTGTTCCATGATGATATGACATTGATGTTTGGGGGATTTGGAGGGATTGGATCCCCTCCATCTTTAATACAGGCAATTTTAGAAAAAGGCGTTACAAATTTAAATTTAATTGGAAATGACACTGGATTTCCTGATGTAGGTATCGGTCGTCTTGTTACAAATGAAAGAGTTAAATCAATAATTACTTCTCACATTGGCTCCAATCCAAATGCAGGAAGGCAACTAAACGAGGGAAGGTTACAAATTGAGTTTTCTCCGCAGGGAACATTAGCAGAGCGTATTCGCGCTGGTGGCGTTGGTCTTGGTGGTGTTTTAGTTGATGTTGGTGTTGATACGATTGTGGAAGAGGGAAAACGAACAGTTGAAATGAATGGTAAGACCTACTTAGTTGAAACAGCATTAACTGCTGAAGTTTCAATTGTATATGCGAAAAAGGCAGATCCGTTTGGTAATCTTGTATTTGACAAAAGTGCACGAAATATGAATCCCCATGTAGCTATGGCTGGGGATATAACAATTGTAGAAGCAGAAGAAATAGTCCCGCTTGGAAGTTTAGATCCAGAGGAAATTGTCGTTCCAGGTGTTTTCGTAAATTATATTGTACCGTCGGAAGGAGTGAACTGGAAATGGGTATGGGCGTAGAAGTGAGGGATAAGATTGCTAGGCGTGCGGCGAACGAAATACAAAATGGTATGATTGTAAATTTAGGTATTGGCATACCATCGCTTGTACCAAATCATTTGCCTGACGATATAAATGTTATGTTTCATGCGGAAAATGGAATCGTCGGCATGGGACCAACGCCAAGTAAAGGGAATGAAGATGAAAATTTGTGTAATGCAGCAGGTTTACCAACTTCTCTTATAACAGGAGCGAGTTATTTCGATAGCTGCACAGCGTTTGGGATGATTCGAAAAGGTTTGCTAGACATAACGATTCTTGGTTCATTACAAGTAAGTGAAAATGGTGATTTAGCAAACTGGATTGTACCTGGAAAACGTGTTCCAGGTATTGGTGGAGCAATGGATTTAGCACAAAAAGCGAAGCGGGTCGTTGTTGTGATGAATCATGTTGATAAGTACGGAAATGCAAAAATTGTTTCAGAGTGTACATTGCCATTAACTTCAAAGAAGTGTGTAGATTTAATTATTACTGATATGGCAGTCATGGAGGTAACTCCGAGTGGACTTATATTACAAGAATTAATGAGCCCATACACAGTAGAAGATATAAAACGACATACAGAAGCTGATTTTCAAATTAGTTCTAACTTACTAGTAATTGAATGAAGGGAGATGTAATATATGGAGCAATTAAAAAAGCAAGTTTGTGATTATATTGAGAGCCATGAAGAGGAAAGTGTGAAATTTTTAAAACGATTAATTCAAGAAAAGAGCGTATCTGGTGATGAAAGCGGTGCGCAGGCAATTGTGATTGAAAAATTACGTGAATTAGGTTTAGAGCTCGATATATGGGAGCCTTCTTTTTCTAAAATGAAAGATCATCCTTATTTTGTATCACCCCGTACAAGTTTTTCAGATAGCCCAAATATTGTAGCAACTTTAAAAGGAAGTGGCGACGGGAAATCTATGATATTGAATGGGCATATTGATGTAGTTCCAGAAGGGGATGTGAATCAGTGGGAACATCATCCTTATAGCGGTGAGAAAATCGGAAATCGTATATATGGCCGTGGAACGACGGATATGAAGGGCGGAAATGTCGCACTTATGCTTGCGATGGAAGCGATTATTGAATCTAACATTGAATTAAAAGGAGACATCTATTTTCAAAGTGTAATAGAAGAGGAAAGTGGCGGAGCAGGGACATTAGCAACTATATTACGAGGATATAAGGCAGATGGTGTCATTATTCCGGAGCCTACTAATATGAAGTTTTTCCCGAAACAACAAGGTTCCATGTGGTTTCGTCTACGTGTAAAAGGGAAAGCTGCACACGGTGGAACGCGCTATGAAGGGGTTAGTGCAATTGAAAAAAGTATGTTTGTTATAGAACATGTAAGAAAGCTAGAGAAGAAAAGAAATAGTCGAATTACAGATCCGTTATTTAAAGAAATTCCGATTCCAATTCCAATTAACATTGGGAAAATTGAAGGAGGGAGTTGGCCAAGTTCTGTTCCCGATGAATTAATTTTAGAAGGAAGATGCGGTGTTGCGCCGAATGAGACTATAGAGGCGGCAAAAGAAGAGTTTGAGAATTGGATTGCTGAATTAAATGATGTGGACAATTGGTTTGTTGAAAATCCAGTAGAAGTAGAATGGTTTGGAGCGAGATGGGTTCCTGGTGAACTAGAAGAGAATCATGAACTCATTACGACACTTCATCACAACTTTGTTGAAATCGAAGGGAACGAACCAATTATTGAAGCATCTCCGTGGGGGACTGATGGAGGTTTATTTACACAAATTGCAAACGTACCAACAATAGTATTTGGTCCAGGAGAGACGAAAGTCGCACACTATCCAAACGAATATATAGAAGTTGATAAAATGATAGCTGCCGCAAAAATTATTGCATGTACATTACTAGATTGGTGTGAGGTGAAAAAATGAAATACTATGAATCTTTTAGAGAACAGACGAATTGTTATACAGTAGAAGGTGTTTTAGATTATTTTAATAAGCGTATTCGGGTAGATCACTATACAGGAAATGTTGAAAGTATTATACAGACAATTGACGAACTAGCAGAGAAACATTCTTTCACTAAATGTATTATTAAAGGAAAGGGAGAGCATGTTTCAACATGGCTCTCTTTCGGTTTTTTGTTGGAAGCAACGATACCTCATTATTTTCAAGGACACGATGCATACTTTTTTGTGAAATATAATAATGATGAAAGACGAAATAGTATGCATTGGATTGAGGAAGATACTATATTAAGCGGTGTAAAAGGAAAAGAAATAAAAGAAAAAGTAGTTCCAGAGAAATTTTTGCTGAGAAAAGCGACTGAAGAAGATGCAGAAGAATTAGCAACTGTATTCGGAAAAGTATTTGAAGTGTATCCGACACCTTTAAATGAAGCGAGTTATGTATTACAGACGATGAAAGAAGACGATACAATTTACTACGTGTATGAATTTGAGGGGAAAATTATTAGTACAGCATCTGCAGAAATGAACATAAAGGAAGGGAATGCAGAATTAACGAATTGTGCTACTTTACCTGAATACCGTAAACATGGATTTATGAAAAGTTTACTAATTAAATTAGAGGAAGAACTTCAAGAAAGATCTATTTTCTGCTCCTATACAATTGCTCGATCGCTTTCTTTCGGAATGAATGCTGCCTTTCATCAATTAGGCTATACGTATACAGGAAGACTGGCGAATAATTGCTACATTTTCGATAAGTTGGAAGATATGAATATATGGGTGAAAGATCTATCTAGCTATTCGAAAGCAGTAAAACTTCCGCCTCAAAATTTGGCTGTAAAGCAAAACAGTTAGGTGGAGCTGGGTGTTTGAAAAAGCCGTATTAATTAGAGTTTCGAGTTATCTAATGAAAATATAAAATTGATTAAAATTATAGAACGGAATCGTCATGCTTACAATCGCACATAGGTGTGCCGAAAATTCGGCATGTAATTGCTGGATTTTCGGCAAGAGGGGGGATGACATTGCTAGCAGTTTCGACACAAGAAGTCATTGAAGCGATTTTGGGCAGTATTGATGAGGCTATACACGCTGTAGATGAAAATGGAATTACAATATTTTATAATTCTGTAGCTGCAAAACACGATGGATCGAAGATTGAAAAAGTGTTAGGGAAACATCTGTTAGAAGCGTTCCCGTCTTTATCAAGGGAAACGAGTACATTGATGAAAGTACTAGATACAAAAAAACCTATCGTACATCAGGTACAACATTATCAAAATTTAAATGGTGAAGATGTTTGTACAGTAAATACGACGTTACCTATTTTTATAGATGGGAATATTGCTGGGGCTGTTGAAATTGCAAAGGATTACTCTACAATTCAAAAGCTTACTGACACAATTGTTGACTTACAGTCGAAAATAAAGCGATCATCTAGAAAAAAAGTGATTAAAAAGCACGCTGCATTTGAGACGATAGTGACAAATGATACGCGGTTTAAACAGACGAAAGAGTTAGCACAAAAAGTAGCACCAACAGACGCGAATGTTTTAATATATGGTGAAACAGGAACAGGAAAAGAACTGTTCGTACAAGCAATTCATGAAGCTTCTAAAAGAAAAAACAAGCCATTTATTGCACAAAACTGTGCAGCTTTACCAGAGTCGCTATTAGAAAGTTTATTGTTTGGAACGACAAAAGGAAGCTATACGGGAGCGATTGAAAGAGCTGGGCTATTTGAACTTGTTGATGGTGGTACATTATTTTTAGATGAACTGAATTCAATGCCTCTTGATTTGCAGGCAAAAATGTTACGAGTGTTAGAAGATGGAGTCATTAGAAGAATTGGTGATAATAAGACGAGAAAAGTAGATGTTCGTGTTATTACCGCGATGAACCAGCCTCCAGAAATATGTTTACGAGAGAATAAAATTCGCACTGATTTATATTATCGCTTAAACGTATTTTCATTATATATCCCACCGCTTCGTGAAAGAACTGAGGATGTACTATTATTAGCATCTTATTTTTTGAAAGAATATAATAAAAGTTATAAAAAAGGTGTACTTCAAATTGATGAGGAAGCGAAAGATAGACTGCAAGCTTATCAGTGGCCTGGAAATGTACGGGAGTTAAAACATACGATTGAACATGCTGTTATTATTGCAGAAGGGAATACATTAACAGCCAATTGTTTACCACGTACATTTCGGAAAGAGAAGTTTTCGAAGAAGAAGGGTATAATGCCACTTAGAGAAGCACTTCATCAAACAGAAAAAGAATTAATAGATCAAGCGTTGATTGAAACGGAAGGGAATATATTACAAGCCGCAAAAATGTTGGGTATCCCTCGTCAAACGCTTCAATATAAACTGAGCAAGTACGACAAAACCGCCGAATAATCGGCGGTTTTTGTGTGTTTGCACCAATAAAAGAGCGTTTACATATATAAAAAGTAATGAATATGATGTTAAGTATTGATTTCATACAACGCTTAAAAATATTTTTTCGCTTATGTAATAGGGTTCTCCGCACATTTACTTATCAACAATGTAAAGTTGGCATAACTATTGCTTATATAAAGGATGAGCGTATAAAAAGGGGGAATAGCAATGTTACATGATGTATACAAACCAAATCGTCACTGGAAGGATATCGAATTATGGAAAGATGTTACTGAAGAGCAATGGAATGATTGGGTTTGGCAATTAACGAATACGATCAAAACGTTAGATGACTTAAGAAAAGTAATTAACTTAACACCTGAAGAAGAAGAGGGCGTTAAAATTTCAACGAAAACGATCCCGTTAAACATTACACCGTACTATGCTTGGCTAATGAATCCTGATGATCCACGCTGTCCGATTCGGATGCAATCAGTACCGATTTCGGAAGAGTTATATAAAACAAAATATGATTTAGAAGACCCACTTCACGAAGACGAAGATTCACCAGTTCCAGGGCTAACACATCGTTATCCGGACCGTGTACTATTCTTAGTAACAAATCAATGTTCTATGTATTGTCGTTACTGTACACGTCGTCGTTTTAGTGGACAAATTGGAATGGGTGTACCGAAGAAACAATTAGATGATGCAATTGCTTATATTCGTGAAACGCCACAAGTACGAGATGTATTAATCTCCGGTGGTGACGGACTTCTAATTAACGATAAAATTTTAGAATATGTATTAAAAAATTTACGAGAGATTCCGCATGTTGAGATTATTCGTATCGGAACGAGAGCACCAGTAGTATTCCCACAACGTATTACAGAAAACTTATGTAACATTATTAAAAAATACCATCCAGTATGGTTAAATACACATTTCAATACATCTATTGAAATTACTGAAGAATCGAAAAAGGCATGTGAAATGTTAGCGAATGCTGGTGTTCCAGTCGGAAACCAAGCAGTAATTTTAGCTGGTATTAACGACAGCGTTCCAATTATGAAAAAACTTATGCATGACTTAGTAAAAATCCGTGTACGTCCATACTACATTTATCAATGTGACTTATCTGAAGGTATCGGTCACTTCCGTGCACCAGTATCTAAAGGTCTTGAAATTATTGAAGGTTTACGTGGACACACATCTGGTTATGCTGTTCCGACATTCGTTGTTGATGCGCCAGGCGGAGGCGGTAAAATTGCACTTCAACCAAACTATTTAATCTCACAAAGTGCAGATAAAGTTGTACTTCGTAACTTTGAAGGTGTTATTACGACGTATCCAGAGCCAGAGAGCTATATTCCAGGAAGAGCGGAAGGATACTTTAAAGAGATTTATCCGAACTACGAAGAAAAACGTTCAGATGTTGGTATCGCAGGTCTTATGAGCGATAAGAAATTTAACCTCGTTCCAGACGACTTACAGCGTATGAACCGTCGTAAAGACTACGAAGATAATGATACTCATGCATCTTTAAAAGATAAACGTGATAAGCGCGATCAATTAAAAGATAAAAAATATCAAGCACAAATGGCTAAGTTAGAAGAAAACGACAAAAAAACTGAGGGTGATGCAGTATGAATTGTATGTGGTGTGACAGTACAGAAGCGAAAGAAAGCTTGAATACTGTATATTGGGAATTACCAGATGGTACGAAAGCCATTGAAATCCAAGAGACACCATGTATTTCTTGTTCCTCGTGCGGGATGGACTATCAATCAGACCATACAGTAAAAGAAATTGAAGATCAATTATTCTTAATTTACACGAAAGATTTACCAAAACAACTAACATATGAAGAATTAATGGGAAGACCGCGTCTATTAAAAAGAAATTATTTCGACTTTTAACCAGCTTTTATGCTGGTTTTTTTCTTTTTTGCCTTGTATAATGTACCCAAGTTAGAAAGGTAGGGAATATTTTTGAAAAAGACATTTTACCATTATATGATGAAGCATCGTGCAGCTTTATTTAGAAATGAAATTTCAGATTTAGCAGAGGCGATGTATGATGATTTAAGTTTTCCGAAGCAATCTGAAGACTATGATGAAATTAGTTCATACTTAGAGTTGAGCGGAATGCTAGAAAGTATGTCTATATTTGATGAAGCCTGGGATTTATATATACAAGATAGATAAAAACTATTTGAAAACATACAGAATACATTACTTTATTTAAAGTGAAGTATTCTGTATGTTTTTTTGTTATGAAATTTGTTGATTTAAAGCTAGTCTAGTTACTAGCTTTTGTTTGAGTGTAATGTAAATTTTATAAGATTATATTTTTTATTGAAAAAATTTATGAATATAAGCTTCTGTGATAAGCGTTTTTATGTAGGTTGCATATACTGATATCAAAATCACGACGTCAAAAAAAGGAGAGATAGAGATGGCAAGAAAAAAACAACCTAAATACAACGTAGGGGACATAGTCGTGATTACGCTATATGGAACCGTTGGGAAAATCACAAATATGAAGGTTTTAGATGGAGTTTATGTATACGAAGTCAATAATCATGATGGATTTTACGTAGAGCAAACATTGCAGCACGTTACAGAGCAAGATATGAAAAAGGGCGATACGGAGTGGATTGAATTAAATTATAATTTCACGTTTGGTGATCTTGTGCAAGTAACTGGATATGATAAAGATGTTTTCCGTATTGTTGGTTTTCGTACAGAAGTATGGAGATATAAGAATGACGCATGGGAAGATACAATTTATGAATTGTCACGGATTACGGATGGTGAATGGTTAGAAGCGGATGAATCAGATTTAACGTTACTCGCCAATGCTCAAACGGCAAATGCAATTTTGAAGAAAATGAAACAAGATAAAGCAGGTATGAATAAATTAGATTTAGGAAAGTTAAAGTCAATTAACAACTCGAAAAAAGTGAGTGTTAAGACGAATCGTCAAGAAATCATTGATGGATTACTTGATATTTATAACGATTATCAATTATTGTTCGATACATTTAAAGATGAAGAATATAAAATTGTAATGGATGTTGTTCATAATTATTTAGTTAAATTGACAGAGAAAAAATAGTTAACTAGAAAGAGAGAATAAATTGAACAACAACATATGCAGTATAAGGTATGCCTACAACTATTAAAAAAATAAAAAGCCACTTTATAAGAGAGTCTGCCCATTGATCTTCATGCATGAACTCTTCTTTTGTTTGTCCTACTTCATATTGATTTTCCATTATTATTTCCCCCTTTGAATAGCTTGTACTACAATCGTATGCATCTCGTCCAAAGCTTATGACCTATAAAAAAATAAAATCTATTTTTCTAATCTCATATACATAATTTTGAGATTTTTTCATAAAACAGAAATAAAGGAGTGATGCTCATGAAGGAAATTGAAGTCGTGATTGATACGGAAGAGATTGCGGAGTTTTTTTATGAGCAACTAATTGAAAGAGGGTACGTCCCAAAACGAGAAGAAATTGAAGATCTCGCAGATATTACATTTGAGTATTTATTAGAGAAATGCATGATTGATGAAGTTTTTGATGAAGAGGATGAATGAAAGTAACGACGGGCATAACTCGTCGTTTTTTACTCTTTACAAACCTGTCACAAATATAGTCAATAATTATTGGTATAATGAAAAGGAAATTTTACTCAAGAGGTGAAGGAATGTTCAAAAAAATTATTGATTCTTTATTAGGAAAGAAAAAATATCGTTCGTATTCAAGTAGTGATTATCGTCGTAGAGGGCGCTCGTATTCAAGTAGCGATTATAAACGACGTTCATCTGGTTATGGACATCAACATTATAAAAGAAAACGTAAAAGCCGTAGCTTCTTTTCAAGTAGCTGATGAAATGGCGTCGTGTACTAGCATTATTTGATAGACCACTGCGAAAAAATACAATTGTTGCAGAGCGTTATAAAATTGAATCAGTAATTGGAATGGGCAGTTATGGGGTTACATATGTCGTTAATGATTTACAAATAAATAGATATAAAGTCTTAAAACAATTAAGACAAAGTAAACAAAGATATGAGTCTGGTAGAAAATCATTTGAACAAGAGAAAATGATTTTACAAACATTAAATCATCATGCAATTCCTAGTCTATATGATCATTTCCTATGGGAGAAAAAGAGCTTCTTTGTGATGGAGTACATGCCTGGTAAAAATTTTGAAGATTATATTTTCATAGATGGGTATGTATATACAGAACGCGAAGTTTTTGAGATTTTATATGAAATATTAGAAATTGTATCGGTGTTTCATAGTGAAGGCATTATTCATCGAGATTTACGCATTCCAAACATACTAATGAAAGAAAATCAAATTAGTATTATCGATTTTGGATTGGCTAAATGGAAAGGTGAAGATGATGAGCGAGCTACAACTTACGAAGGTGAACAAGCTTTGATGCGAGAAGTTCACTTTCGTAGCGACTTTTATGCGCTCGGTCATTTCTCATTATTTTTATTATATGCAGGATATGAATCTAATGAAAAACAGGAAAAACCATGGTACGAAGAATTAACTTTGGAACATTATAATCGTGAAATGCTTATGCGAATGTTACAAATAAAAACGCCGTACTATGAGAATGTACAAGATTTAAAACAAGATGTAGCTTCTGCTTTAGAAAGGATGGAGACTCCATGTTTCAAAAGTTTTTAGCAAGCGTTGGTATTGGAAGTGCAAAGGTAGATACTGTTCTTGAAAAAGATGAGTATATTGTTGGGGAAGAAATAGTTGGAAAGGTTCATATAACTGGAGGTTCAGTTAGCCAACAAATTGAAAGCATTTACTTAACATTATCGACGTCGTATGTACGAGAAGTGGATGATAAAAAAGTAACAGCAACATATGATTTAGAGCGAGTACGCTTAACAGAACCTTTTTCTGTAGAACCGAATGAAAAAGTTGAAATTCCATTTTCTTTTCCAATGCCAATTGAAGCACCACTTACACTTGGTATGAAAACGGTTTGGATTCATACAGGTCTTGATATTAAACATAGTATAGACCCAAGTGACCGCGACTACGTTCAAGTGTTACCCAATGCATTATTAAGTAGTGTTTTAGATAGTGTAAATGAATTAGGGTTTAAAGCACGTCATATAGAATGTGAAGAATTACCGCATCGATTACGTAAGCAAGTTCCATTCGCACAAGAATTTGAGTTTATTCCGGTTTCTGGAGAGCATTATGGGAAATTAGATGAATTAGAATTATTAATCTTGCCACGTGCATACGACCGACTAGAAATTATTATGGAAGTAGATAGAAAATCCCGTGGTTTAGCTGGATTATTCGCTGAGGCGCTTGATCTTGATGAGAAGGTGATTCGTTTTACCGTAACAAGAGAAGATATCCCTGAGATGAAGCAAAAAATTAATAATTATATTTTTTAATAAACTATGCATAAAAAAGAAATGGAGAGGAAAACTAAAACAACCGCTCCATTTTTTTGCATAGTGAGGTTATGTATGTGAAACGATATCGACATTTATACTTGCTAAGTTTTACGTTACTCATTTGTTTTGTCGTATTATCACTTTCGTATCATACCGCTTGTATTGAGAACTTTGACAATATAGTCGCACATTTTATTCAAAGCTTTCGAAACGATTATTTGACGACCTATTTTACTTGGGTGTCTTTTATCGGTTCCAAAAGAATATATTTTCCATTACTCATTATTCTTGTAATGTATTTTCTCGTTAGAAAAAAGTTGCTTAGTGCGTTACTTCTAACAATTAATTACTACGGATCTCGTTATTTAAACAGTATGCTTAAACTATGGTACGAACGAGCAAGACCTGATGTTACGCAGCTTGTTACTGCAACTGGATATAGTTTTCCGAGCGGTCATACGATGAATGCTACTGCTTTTTTAGGATTTATTGCATACGTCACAATTACTGAAGAGCGTATTTCGTTGCATAAAAAATTGTTAATTATTCTTATAGCAAGCTTTGTTGTATTATCTATTTCAGTTAGCCGAATATATCTTGGCGTGCACTATCCATCTGACATATTAGCAGGATGGGCAGCTGGCGGTAGCTGGCTCGTTTTATGTGTTATATTCCATAAAACGTTCATAAAAAAAGAACCTATGTCATAATAGGTTCTTTTTTCATTGGCTCAACATGAATGTGTGCATGGTAAATTCCAAATTTTTTGCGCAGCATAGCTTCGATGTTGTCGGTAATACAGTGACTTTCTCCAACATCCATGCGAGCATCTACTTCAATTGTAATATCAACGTACGTTTGATTCCCATACATACGTGCTCGAATATCTACAATGTTTTCCACACCGCCAATATGCTCAATAGCATCAGCGTATTCTTCCATTTTATCAGGATCAATTCCATCTGTTAGCATATGAGAAGATTCTACGAAAATCTCCCATGCAGTTTTACAAATAATAAGACCGACAATTAAAGCGGCAATAGGGTCTAAAATAGGCATTTGGAACTGAGAACCGACAATACCTACTACGGTACCAATACTTACGAGTGCATCTGATAAATTATCCTTTGCAGCGGCTTCTAATGATTTACTTTTTGTTCGTGCTGCAATTTTTTTCGTATACAAATACACGCAGTACATAACGACAGCAGAAAATAAAGCAACCCATGCAGCGAGTACATTAGGCGCTGCTTGTTTCGGATTTAAGAAAGATTGAATGGCACTAATAACAACTTCTAATCCGACTGTTGCCATAATGAAGGACGCAACAAGTGATGCGATTTGTTCGGCACGCGAATGCCCATACGGATGATCTGGGTCACGAGGTTTACGAGATATTTTTAGACCAATTAATATCGCTAAAGAAGCACCGATATCCGTTAAGTTATTTAAACCGTCAGCGCGTAATGCGCTAGAGAGGGTAATATAACTGATGATGATTTTCATAGAGGATAAAAATATGTAGGCCATAATGCTGACAATAGCACCTTTATCAGCTTCTTTATGAGAAAGAGTATCCATTTTAATCACTCACCTTTCTTTAAAGGAATTTCTTTCTATAAATAGAGTATCAAACGAAAGTTGTGTGGGTCTATACAAACATTGTTGACGTTTTATAGCTTTTTAAGAAGGGGATAACAAAGTTTCGTAAAGGAAAAATATGTTGAAAAGTACAAAGTCAAGGTGTGAACCTAATTGGAGTTTATTTACTAAAGAGATAGGAGGGTAGATGGATGAGGAAACGAATACTTTTCTTACTACGTATTATTCTTATCATGACAAGGTGTAATTCATTAAACGATGAAAAACTTCAAAAGATAATTGTGAAAATAGATGAAAACCCTCTGAAAAATATTTTCCAGAGGGCTTTCATTTTAGTATGCTTCTAAAAACTCAGTAACTTGCTCTTCTGTTTTTGCATTAGCACTATGTAAGTGGCCTAGCTTCTCACCGTTTTGGTATACAAGTAAACTTGGAATACCCATTACTTGATACTCTTCAGCGATACTTGGAAACTCATCTTTATTGATAGAGTACCATTCAAATTTATTGAACTCTTCCATTACATCTCCGATAAAGTTGTCCATACGTACGCAATCTGGGCACCATGTAGTAAAGAACTTAACAACTACAGGCTCCTCGCTTGCGATGATGTCTTTGAATTCTTGTTCTGTTTTAATTTCTTTCATAAGTAAAACTCCTTTCAATATCACACGAATTTATATGCAAAATTCGTATTTGCAAACATGTTGCAAACTTATTATTTGTTTTTTAGTTTTATAGTTCGTTCACACTTATAAAATTATATGTAACATGACTGCGCTACTAAGTGTGAAAATAATGGAACCTCACTTTTCTTTATAAGCTTTTTCCAGGATTGTGTCAAACTTTTGAATTTTATACAGAAATTAAAGAAGCCCACACTTTGATTGAGTATGGGCAGAGGGACTAAAATTAATCGCTTATTAATTTCGAATAGATATTTAAATCGATAAGCTTTCCAGCTGATTTTTCGCTCTTTCTCAGAGTACCTTCAAAAGTAAAGTTTAATTTTTCTAATACTTTTATGGAATTTACATTTGCAGGTTCAACTTTTGCTTCAACACGATTTAGTTTTAGATGTGTAAAAGCATAATCTAATAAAGAGGATATTGCTTCAGGTGCATATCCTTTACCCCAAAATGTTTTTGAAATATCATAGCCAATCTCAGTCTTTGAGTTTTCAAAATCTAAGGAATTATAGCCACATGAACCGATAATATGATTAGATTCTTTTTCAATAATAGTAAAACGTATAGCTTTATTATTTTGAGCGAGTTCGTTAAGGAATTGAATCATATCTTTTGCCTGGTTCTCATCAGTGAAATTACTTATATTCATGAATTTAGTAACATCAGGATCAGACCATATTTTAAACATACTTAGTGAATCAGATGCTTTCATTTTCCTTAAATATAATCTCTGTGAGTGTAGTTCTGTAATCAATACTTTTACCTCCGTTATGTTGTAATGATAGGTAGATTAAAAATATTGATATCTGCGCATAAGTCAGTCCCTTCTAGATTAATTAACTTTTATTATACAAGAAAATTACTACATTGAACAAAGGCGTTAATTGGAGGTAACGAAATGACAAACTCATCAATTGAATATTGCGTTCAGTGTGATTAAGAAAGTGGTGTATAAAGATGGGACGAGATGAGAGTTACTTCCAAACTAAAAAAAGAGTAGATAATTTAAAAACATTTTACATTCATTTAACCATCTACATACTAGTCAATCTGATGCTTTTTTTACTTTTTAAGTAGTGAATTAGCTATTTTTTATTTTAATTACAAAAATTGAATAAGGTTAGAAATTATATGGTTGTAATGGGAATTAAGGGATATGGATAAAAAAAATTATCCCGCTATTTGTCGGGCAGTAAGATCCAAACCTCAAAATTCAGCGGAAGCAAAGAAGTTAGGTGGAGTCGGGCTGCCCGTAAAAGCCCGATTGGTGAGGGCTGATTAAAGTTTCACTTTATTAGGGATTTGCCTTAAACATTTATTACAGTCAAGAATATTTATAATAATATGAACTAAAAAAGGTCCAATTTTTGTAATGTTGGAGGGGATTATTGTGGACATAACTCAAAGCGTATCAAGAATAGTGGTTAATGGGAAAGACCTTTCTTTCACTTCAGTTCAAACCTCTGCATGGAATCATGGACCTGTAAATGATTTAATCGTTACGACGAATCAGAGAGTGAATGAGCTTTATCAATTCATGTGGTCACAAGTACCGGTTACGATTTCGGTATATTTCCTTCAAGGAGCGGATTTACTTAGGTTCGTTAGGGTTGCGGGAATTAATGAGCGCGTAACAGGGGAATATGTATATCATTTCATTTGGTGATAAGATGGAGTCAAAGTAGTCTAGCAGCTACTTTTTTATTTTGTCATTTGAATATAAGCGAGCGAACTAGCTTTATAGTACCCACTGAAATAAAGAATCATAATATAATTTGTAATGACTTATACGGAAGTGAGTTGAAAATCATGTTTTATTCATATTTTAATTCTGAAACTGGTATGCGACCAGCGTATGGTACATCTATAACGTATAGTGGAGCACAAAGTACAGTCCAAGCTATTCAACAAGCATTGCAAATGCAACAACAATTGCAAATGCAGCAGCAAGGTGTACAACCGTATTATTCATCCGTAGAGTATTTTTACCCAGTACATCAAGTTACACCGTACGGAAGTTCTTTTCTGACTATTCCATATGGGACTGTATACAACTTATAACTAGTAAGGAATGAAGTGGTGTATATAAATAAGGGTGCAGGTTAATAGCGCCCTTATGAATAATAAAAATAGCTAGTCCAAACCTTATAAATCAATCTTACATAATATATAGTAATAAGTTTGAAAGGGGAATCAGTATGTCTTGTTATTACTACTGTAAGTATTGTAAGGAGTATAAAAATAAGCATCATGATTGTTGTAAGAACACTAGTAAGTGTCATGATAACAAGGACAATCTTGTTAGAGCATCGGCATTTAGAGCTAGAAATACTGTGAATCAAAATGTTCCTGCTAATACTTTTGTGAAAGTGTTATTTCAAAATGAACAATTTGATTTAGCGAATGAGTATAATCCAGCAACATCTATTTTTATGCCGAAGACTAAAGGTGTATATTCTATTATTGGAACGATTGGTTTCTTTCCAAACGATCCAACTTTAAATTATAGAGCGCGTGTAGAAATTCGTGTGAATGGAAACGCAGCGATAGCTATAGATAATGACTTTTTTGGTCCAATAAGTTTTGGAAATGTCGTAAGTGTTTCGACGATTGTTCAATTGAATGCAGGGGATGAAGTTGAGATTTATGCACAAAGTAGTATAGATGGAGTTTTAAGTCCTTTAGAAGATGGTGCACATTTTGAAGCAGCAAGATTTCCTTCTCCAATTAAATAAAGTCATTAAACAATGAGTTTGCAGAAGCTTAAAGGTAAACCCTCACCGAAATGGTGAGGGTTTTTTAATCTATTAAAAATAGTAACAGGTCGTCCAAGCTATTCTAATCTATATAGCATACTATGTAAAAATAAGTGTAAAGGGGGACTCACTATGTCTTATTATTACTGTAAGTATTGTAAAGATTACAAAAAGGAAAGTCATGATTGTTATAGGAAAAGTAGTAAATGTGATAGGAAGTATGTAAAGGTGAAGTGTTGTGATGATAAGAAAGAGGAGCTTGTAAGGGCATCGGCATTTAGAGCTGTGAATACAGTTAATCAACCTGTTCTAGCAAATACTCCTGTTAAAGTATTATTTCAAAATGAACAATTTGATCTAGCGAATGAATATAATCCAGTAACGTCGATTTTTACTCCGAAAACTAGAGGGGTATATAGTGTATTAGGAAATATAACATTTTCTCCAAATGATTTTAATGTAAATTACAGAGCTAGAGTAGAAATTCGTGTAAATGGCAATCCGGCAATAGCGATAGATAATGATTTCTTTGGAACAGGAGTATTTTTTAATAATGATGTTTCCGTAACTACTATTCTTCAATTAGAAACAGGAGATTTAGTTGAAGTTTTTGCAGAAAGTAGTATTGCTGGCGTAATTGTACAAAATGTTAATGGTGTAAATACGGTTCACTTTGAAGCGGCAAGATTTCCTTCTCCAACTAAATAAAACTGATTATTAAATGTTTTTTAGTAGGTTTAGTTAATCCCCTTACCAAATGGTGGGGGATTATTATTGTTTTTCTAAAATATATAAGTAAATAGGTAAAGCGTAGTTTAATTTGTAGGGGCTTCAACCTTCTTCAGATAATAAACAGAATAATAAGTAACATGCTTGTAAAAACGCATTGTTAGTAAGTTTACTAGTTTTCTTATAGAACAAGAAAGACGGAATACATAAAAGATCGTATCATTATGTTTTTTCTTTACCATATAGAAATTATATATTGAACATAGATTTGTGTAGGGAATGCTAATACACTGAAAAGAATAGCATAAAGGCGATTACACTATATAAAAACAAAATCAATCCTAAGATGAGTAGTATTGGATGCAACTTGAACATATTTGACCTCCTTGAGTATATAAAGAATTTTAATATATTGTTGGTCAATTTAGAAGGGGGACGGTTACATAAAAAAAGAGCATACATAAAAAGTACGCTCCAAAGAAAGATAGGTTTTATGAGTGGATAATCTCCATACGATAATATATGTTCTTTTCATAAAAACGTGTAAAAAATCAATGAATTATCAATGGAATATCATAACATGAGTAATTTTAGTCTAGGAATGCAGTTATTTTCTTTCTCGGTTATTTTAGGTAATAAAGTTGTGAAAATCGTGCATTATGCGGACTAACAACGGGATAGCGATCGTACTTCCGTTACATATTTCTTAAAGTCTGGGTATTGCGTGATAGTTTGACATTTAGGGGTGCATAGTTGATTAATTATAGACACATTTGTAATTACTTCGTTACAAGGACCGAAAAATGTAATTTTTAGCTTTGAATTTGGTGGGATTTTGAACACGATAGGTTTTTTTTCCATGAAATCAGCTCCTAATATTGAGTATTATAATTTAATGGATATAGAGTCGTATTAGTATAATATGAAATTTCAGTGGATTTGCTTATAATAAAGAATTTTATAGTAGTAAAAGTGCTTAAAGATGTAAAGGGGAAATTGAGAATGGAAAATAAAATGTTTAATTAATATAATCAATAAATACGCAAATGGTTAATATAACTAATGCATTTTTTTGTTTGTTACATATTATGTTAGTAAGAATGGTATAAGGGGGTAGTATAAAATAGTGGAAGAAAATGTACAAGCTCAGCTTTCGCCACCGTGGATCACATATTTTAATGAATTAAAAAATTCAATAGGTGCTGATCCAACTGTTACAGTTGGGCCGCTTATTCCTGTTGGTGGTAATTATATTATTTTAGTGCATGCGTTAAGCAACGAAAAAGCGAGAGCATTAGCAACGCTTTTAAAATCTTTTGTACAATTTGGGAATGTAAGTGTGACAGTTATTGTAACGAATAATGAGAATGAAATTGTAAATCCATTTCCTTGTCCACTAGATGCATTTGAAATAGCTCATTTATTTCAAGTAGCACTAGAAAATAATCCTTATTTTGAACAAGTTGTGGTACAGCCTCAGTTCCCTGGCGGACCGAATGTTGTTTTTCCGGTTTTCGCTGCGGAAGTCATTCAGTTTTTCAATGACGATATTTCTAACTTATGTCAAACGTTTACAGGTGTTGCGGCCAATGTGTTTCGTGATGTAATGAATGATGAGGTTTGTGGTATCCCAATTCTATTTTCCACAAGTTGTGTTATGAGCAGTGAAAACTCACAATTACAAAATACAGATTTAGCACCAAAGTTGTTTTATTAAACTGTAAAAAGACATTTTCAGTAATAGAAAATGTCTTTTTTATGCACCAATAGTGTTCAGGTTGGAAAATTGCAATCTAATAGGAGTAAACTTCAATTAATTAAAATTTTTCTAAATCTCAAATTTCATGTAGAGGTAGTAATTTTGACTTAAGAATATATAGAAAATGAGGGATGAAATTTTTTAGTTGAAAGGAAATCGATACTGAAAGTTATAATTTAATAATACAGGAGATTTTTTTTAATATCTGTAAAAATGATTGATAGGACGAGATTACATAATAAATGAATAGTAGGGTATATTTCGAATGTTTTATGTGGCATACATGTTAAAGTTGATAGAAATATTTCTGAAAGAGAATATATTTTGGAAAACAGTAAAGATTCTTTTTATTTATATTATAGATAGCTAGTTTTAGAGAGAGGAGGCTTACAATAAAACAAGCTATGAATAAGACATTCAAAAGGAGCTGGAATGTATGGGGTATATTGTAGATATTTCAAAATGGAATGGAACTATTAATTGGGATATTGCAGCATCTCAGCTAGATTTAGTGATTGCTAGAGTTCAAGATGGCTCTAATACGGTGGATTTTATGTATCAAAATTATGTTAGTGAAATGAAAAAGCATAGTATCCCATTCGGTAATTATGCTTTTTGCCGTTTTATATCTATTGCTGATGCAAAGAAAGAGGCACAAGATTTTTGGAATCGTGGTGATCAATCAGCTAAGTTTTGGGTGGCGGACGTAGAAGTTCAAACGATGGCAGATATGCAAGGCGGGACACAGGCATTTATTGATGAATTACGCCGTTTAGGTGCGGAAAAAGTAGGATTATACGTAGGGCATCACACGTATTTATCATTTGGAGCATGTAATATTGAAGCTGATTTTGTATGGATCCCTCGTTATGGAGGGAATAAGCCAGCATATCCATGCGATATGTGGCAATATACGGATTCAGGGAATGTTCCTGGGATTGGGAAATGTGATCTGAATCGATTAGTAGGAAATAAGTCACTTTCTTGGTTTATAGATTCCAACAAAGCAAATCAATCTAACATAGTGTATACACAGCAACCGAATGGCATTGGTATTGCAGTTTCGAAATATCCTGATGGATACGGAATAAATTTATATGAAACTCCCATGACCCCTCAATTTACAGGTGCACTCACTCAGAAAATTCCATATTTAATCTTAACAGGTTATTGGGGAGGCGGTGAGCAAGATATGATTTGTTTAGAGAACGATAAGCAGTGGGCATATTTAAAACATTTTAATGTGAAATGGTTTTATGCAACTTCGAAATATCCTGTCGGTTACGGAGTAAATTATTATGAAGAGCCTGAATGTATGAATTATAAAGGGAATATAGATGGATCGACATCTTTTCGAGTGTGGGGTAGAGTGGGAAATGCGGTAGATATCGGTCAGAATAGTTGGATACCTGAAAAACATGTAATTATTAAGTAACTATAGCGGCAGTATTGTTTTTAAGGAGTATGTAAAGAGTCTTCTTACTATACATAATAGTAAGAAGACTCTTTACGTTTAAAAATGAAAATACATGATACATAGTCTACTCATATGAAATGAATTACATGTAGAAAACACACTGTTTTCACAATGACTGTGTATAGTTAATTTGCATAATGATAAAAGTGAGGTATTTGAATTGAAAAAGAAAAAAATATTTATTGGAACAATTATTTCATGCGTGATGCTAGCATTATCTGCATGTGGTTCCTCAGACAACGTAGTAACATCAAAAGTAGGGAATGTTACAGAGAAAGAATTAAGTAAAGAATTACGACAACAATATGGAGAAAGTACTTTATATCAAATGATGTTAAGTAAGGCATTGTTAGATAAATATAAAGTTTCAGATGAGGAAGCAAAAAAGAAAGTAGAAGAAGCAAAAGATAAAATGGGTGAGAACTTTAAATCGACTTTAGAACAACTTGGATTGAAAAACGAAGATGAATTAAAAGAAAAAATGAAGCCAGAAATTGCATTTGAGAAAGCGATTAAAGCAACAGTTACAGATAAAGATGTGAAAAATAACTATAAACCAGAAATGAAAGTAAGTCACATTTTAGTGAAAGATGAAAAAACGGCTAAAGAAATAAAGGAGAAAGTAAATAATGGTGAAGATTTTGCTGCCTTAGCAAAACAGTATTCAGAGGATACTGGTTCAAAGGAACAGGGCGGGGAAATATCTGGTTTTGCTCCTGGGCAAACAGTGAAAGAATTTGAGGAAGCTGCGTATAAATTAGATGCAGGCCAAGTAAGTGATCCGGTTAAAACAACTTACGGTTACCATATTATTAAAGTGACGGATAAAAAAGAATTGAAGCCATTTGATGAAGTAAAGGATAAAATTCGTAAAGATATAGAACAACAAAGACTACAAGATACGACAGGTAAATGGAAACAACAAGTAGTCAATGATTTATTGAAAGATGCTGATATTAAAGTGAATAATAAAGAATTTAAAGATACATTTAAATTTCTAGAAAAGAAATAATGACTGTAATCATAATTAGAAAAGGGAACTCATATAGAGTTCCCTTTTCTAATTAGTGTGTGAGTTATAAATAGATAGTAAGACAATACAATATTACATTTAAATATTAAGAATTACAATGGGAAATTATGGTTTATAATTATTTCAACGAAAGTGGATATTCTACGGTTTTCATTATGTAAGTTTATTACATATATTTACTCTTTAATAATGAATATCGAACATAATTTAAAAAATAATACATATAATGTTTTTGAATAAATATTTAACATGGATAATTAGTAAAAAGCTGAGCATTCGATTGGAAAGGATGTTCTTTTTGTTGTGAAAATTTTAGGATAAAGAATGAATCGTTTTAAACGCATCATTTACCACATCAATAAATTAAGGTGGGGAGAATATATGAAAGTAATCTTTCAAGGAGAGGGCGGAGCGAAAATTTTTGAGTCATATGATGAAAATATAAGTGATTTATTAGTTATATTAAAAGAAACGAAAGGGATTAAAATTGGGATGGTTGAGTATAAAGTGTTAAAGTACGAACTTAATTATTTTCGTCATCCGAAAAAAGGGGATACAGAGAGAGAGTTACATATAATAGTACAACCTAAGTATATGTAATAAAATATAATAATAAAAATCACTGATTCAGTTTTGTAAAGTTCCATAGAGTATGTAAGAAAAGAGAGTGTTGTAAATGCTCTCTTTTCTTATGCTTTGTGAGTTCGTTCATCATAGTATATGTTTTCAGTTATAGATGGTTAATAAACGATAAAAATTTAAAACTTTTTCGTTTAGGCAGGGATTTTATATTTGAGTAAATAAATATACTATGAAGTATTTTTTATACGAATATTGGAGGAGTATAAAATGAGTTTAGCAAGTTACATAGGCTGTAATGTAGAAATTCCGTTAACGGATCCAGATTCTAATGATGTAATTGTTTTTGGACCGTGTTTTTCAGATGAAAGTATGCTTGAAATTGTACAAGATTATCAATTCCAAACAAATTACACATATGAGGTTTCAACTAATTGGGGAATTGAACTTGTCGAGTGGCAAAATGTAAAGGAAAAAAAAGAAGCGAAAGAAAAACTTTTAACTTTATGCAAGATTATGGAAAGTTATTTGGAAGATGGAGACTATTTCGAATTATTTAGTTGTTGGGTTGGTGATGAAGATAAGGAACGAGTAGGGGAATTGAACTTAAAAATAAATCATTTTAATATAGATGAATTATGTATTCCAGAAAGAACATTAGTTAGGATAGAAAAATAAGCTTTGAATATTTTTTAGAAAAAGGCGATTTCACTTTGTGTGAAGTCGCCTTTTAGTTTTTATATGCATTTTATATAAGAAATGAAAAGTTTATTTGATAAAGGAAAAAATATGGAGATAAATAAAATTATGTTTTTTGTTAAGAAATAATAAGTATAGCTCTTCTCAAAGGAACGTAAGTTCGTGTATAATAAGAACGAATGTTCTTTTGAGAGGTAACCTAATTATAGTTTAGAAGTAAATTCGAGTTTAGTAAGTATTAAAAATAACTAAGGGATAGCATGAATAAATAAATGTATAAATGATCAAGGAGATAAAAAATGAACGATGTAAAGATACAAAAAGAAGAAAGAGAGTGGGTTCCGTTTACAGTAATGTCCGAACAACTTTTAAATATGAGAAAGATTATTGGAGAGAAATTAAAAGTACAAAAACCGCTTTTAACAAATGAAGCAAAAGAGAGGATTTCTGATAAATTATTAACGTCATTACTGTCTGAGAAAGAAATATTGGTAACATATTTTGAAGATGGTTACATATTAACAAGCTACATGACTGTTGTACATATCAATCCGGTAAAACAAATTGTAATTTGTACAGACGCCTTTTATAAAACTTACGTATTTAACGCTATGGATATTATTGAAATAATGTAAAAGAAGCTGAATATTTAAATGGCAGCTTTTTTTATTTCTGATTTATGAGACAAATAATATAAGAAAAAGCAGCTAGCTTTGTGCTAGCTGCTGAGCCCCAGGGAAAGGGAGAAAAAGATAGGGTACTCCAAAATCGATAAGAGCTGTCAAACAGCCTGATTATAGTATAGACAAATTAAAATTTTCTATACAAAAAGTTGAACATAAGATTAGGCTGTACCCACTTGGTTTTGATCTGCAAGGTCAGAATCAAATGTATTGGTCGCGCTAACACCGCTAAAAGTATTAACAACAAAACCAACGTTTGATGCGCCGGAACCATTATAAGCTTTCGTATTTTCTTTCGGAGAAACGTTGTAGAAATCACCTAAGTTAAATGATCCATTACTATTTTGTACAACTAAATTTCCTACAACTGATGGCATAATTTTCACCTGCTTTATAATAAGTTGTTAACATTACTATATGGAGTTATAGTCCAGATGGTTCATATAATAAAAATTGTGGAATAGTAAAACGTTTGGAGCATGGATTTCAATAAAAGTGTGTTAAAATTAATATAATAAAGTTGAGTAATTTTTTAAAAAAATTTGTATAATCGATATATATGAAAATAAAGGAGGCAAAATGTAATGAAAGATATTATGAAAAAAGTTGATTTAACAGATGCCAAATCAAGTAATCTTGTTGCACTAATTTATAGTAATGAAGTTATATTAGTTGAAGACGCATTTTGTCCAAATGAAATAAAATTAAAGTTTAATGAAATTGCAATTTTATCTGCAATTAAAACAGCTCATATTGCGAAAGTGTCTATTAGGAAAGAACTTGAAGCGCTTTTTCATGATACGGGTGTTATATTAGTGAAACAAAATGTTGATTATGGTAGTAGCCAATCTATTACCATGCATTTTGAGCAATTTAAAAAGTTGCAAGATGAGATTGAACATTTAAATAAAAGTATGTAATAAAGCAGCTAAATAAAGGTTCTATCATAAAGGTGGAATGTGTTGTGTTGAAAAAGTGGTTTAAAAATTATTTGGGTGAATCGCATTGTAAACATAAATATGTTTTTATTAAGATGCAGGATAATGAGGATTTTAAAAAAGGTACATTAGGTGTAGTTTATATTTACCAGTGTGAGAAATGTGGAAAAGAGAAGTTGAAATGTAAAAACAATAATGAAATAAACAATGAATTTTTAGATATATAGCAAAAAGTAACCATGATGGTTACTTTTTTGGTTTATGTATACAATATCAAAACCATTACTAAAGTATGAGTTGAGTTGATACTATAGTAAATCGCTGAATAAAAATGAAGAGAGTAAGATATAGGAAAGGAGGATGAGAGAAATGAAGCGAAAAGAAATTAGTAAATCTGTAATTATTACAGGCGTGACACAAGGGTTAGGGCGTGCGATGGTTGATCGATTTCATGAATTAGGGTGGAACATATATGGTTGTGGACGTTCAAAAGATAAAATTGAAGAACTAAAAAAACAGTACAGTAAAATACATGATTTCCAAGTAATTGATGTTTCAGATTCTCAGCAAGTTAACAATTGGGCAAATTATATACTTAATACACATACAGCTCCCGATATGATAATAAATAATGCATCGATTGTAAATCAAAATGCACAACTTTGGAAAATTACGGCTCAAGAATTCGAAAATGTAATGAATGTAAACGTGAATGGTGTAGTAAATGTAATAAGAGCATTTGTTCCAGCGATGGTAGCTAGGAAAGAAGGAATTATCATTAATATGAGTTCTAGTTGGGGGAGAGAAGGTGAGGCTGAGCTTGCGCCATATTGTGCCTCGAAATTTGCTATTGAAGGTATCACTAAATCTATGGCCCTGGAATTACCCCATGGCATGGCTGTAGTTGCTTTAGATCCTGGAGGGAGTATTAGTACTCCAATGCTGAAGTCATGTGCGCCACAATATATAAATGAATCGCCTACACCTGAAACTTGGTCACATAAAGCAATTGAATATATATTGAATATAACAATAGATAAAAATGGAGATTCATTGACATGCCCAGCATGCATATAAAAAGCACCTTTAAGGTGCTTTTATATTAGTAGCACATTATATCATTCACAAAATTACATCTAAAAAATAAAATAAAAGATTAAGGGTGAGATTTGTTTGTTTTGAAAGCTTTAGAAAATATTTAAATAGGTGATAAAAATGAATCCAAGCAGTTTAAAAGTGACAGGGGCATGGTTTCAAGTGGGAGGGAATCTTACAGCTGCTATTGGAACGACAAGAGGATTTATTGGAGAAGAGAAAGTTGAATCGGATCTTGTTATTGTAGGAAGCTCATTACAAGCCCTCGGATATATATTACAAATCATTGCGAGCAATTATGATGATGGGGAAGAAAAAAGAGAAAATCAAAATATAGGCTTAGAGAATCAAAGTAAATTACTTGATCAAATAGGAATTGAGTTATTAGCATTAGGCAATATATCAAATGTAATAGGAACATATTTTAATATAAATGAACAATTGAAAGAAAATGATTATCTTATCATTACAGGGAACAGTTTACAATCGATCGGTGCTTTTTTAGGAGTAGAAGCAGCTTTGTTGGATATAAATGTATTACAGAAAATTATTATACTGGGTAACTCCATGCAAAGTTTAGGGGCTGGATTACAAGCGTATCAAGGTGTTTCAAATGTATTGAAAGATGAGAGAGAAAATGAAGATAGTATTTTTGATAAGAAGGATGAGAGAATCATTGCACTCATTGGTATTTGGATACAAGCGATAGGAACGTTAATTTCTGCAATTGGAGTAACTGCAATAGAGGAAGAAAATAGGCTAGAAAACAATAAAAAGTCTGAAATACTTATTTAAATAGAAGGAGATACATTGATTTTAGAGGTAGGTTAAGATTAAAATGGTAGTAGGTTTTTTTGCGTATATTTTGAAAAGTGATATATAAAATACAAAATAAGGAGTTTTCAAGGGATGATGTATTTATTAGCAATTCTTCTTCCACCTGTTGCTGTATTATTTTGTGGAAAACCAATTCAGGCAATCATAAATTTCATATTAACATTAATATTTTGGGTTCCAGGAGTTATACATGCAATTCTTGTAGTGCATGATAAAAAAACTGATCGGCGTTTGAAAAAACAAATTCAAGCATATGATGAAATTAATAAGAGGAATCGAAGATAATTCATCTGCAAAATGTTTTTAAAAGAAAGGAGGATTAACCTCCTTTCTTTTTTAGTGGGTGTTAAGTTTAGATTTTTGTGTGGCGGAAAGAATTTTTAATGTAAGTATTATGATAATAACTTTTAGATTGTGCATGTAATAGGCCAGTATAAATACTTTCTGGTACATTAAAGAAATCGTACATACCATTCTTTAATTGGATTCGCAAAATCATAGAAAAAGGATTATAACCAACAGCAACTATATTTTTTGAAATTACGGGAGATAGCTTCATCATTACGCAACTCCTCACTTTTTATTTTTAATACTTTTTTGTAGATGTTGAGGTTGTGATGTTGAAATCCTTATAATTTAAGAGGTATTATACTTATATGCAATATATTAAATGTTTGTTATACGTAATTATAAGGAAGTTCACACGAAGTACATATCGTTGTGCTATTTTTATTTCACCTTTGATTTATAAATAAGAAAATATTGACCATTTGAAAAAAAGGTATATTATTTATACGAGGTATTAAAAATTCACTTTTTACATTCTATGCTTCAAGGGGCAGCGTTATTAGGAAAAATAGAAGTGAAAATAGTTTGTATAAGAAGTATTCTAAAATTTATAATCTGTGAATTGGGAAAATATTGAATGCTCCAGGTCAATATACTTTCTTAATCAAATTTATTTTAGAAAGTGACCTCAATATTTTTAAGTAAATCAACGGGAGAATTGAAAGGCAGGAGAAAGTAACATGTCAGAAAATTATCGTTCTCGAGAGGAACGACGACAAGTTAAAAAGAAAAAACAACCAGCTTCTAAAACACAAAAGCCAAAAGGTAAAACATCATTCTTTCGCAAGTTTTTAATTACTTGTTTATTACTTGGTATTGTTGGTTTAGTGGCAGGGGTTGCTACCTTTTTCGTAATGATTAAGGATGCACCAAAACTTGAGAAAGCAAAACTTGTTAATCCGTTATCCTCAAAAATTTATGATAAAAACGGGGATTTGGTATATGAATATGGAAAAGAAAAAAGGACGAATGTTACGTATGAGCAAATACCTAAATTAGTAGAAAATGCATTTTTAGCGACAGAAGATTCACGTTTTTATGAGCATAGCGGAGTAGATTTTAAAGGTACTGCCCGTGCTGTTCTAGTAAGTCTTAAAGGGGATTATGGTTCTCAAGGTGGAAGTACGATAACACAGCAAGTTATAAAAAACTACTTCTTATCAATGGACAAAACACCAAAGCGTAAGGCGCAAGAAATATATTTAGCTTATAAGCTAGAACAACAGTATTCAAAACATGAAATATTAGAGATGTACTTAAATAAAATTAACTTAGGAAACCGTTCATATGGGATCGCAACAGCAGCACAAAACTACTATGGTAAAGAATTGAAGGACTTAACATTACCAGAAGTTGCGATGCTTGCAGGTTTACCGAAAGCACCGAATAACTATGATCCAACGAAAAAAGAAAATGTTCAAAAAGCAACAGAAAGAAGAAATGTTGTTCTAAGTTTAATGAACCGACATGGATATATAACAAAACAGGAAATGGAAGAAGCATCAAAAGTTGACGTAGAAAAGGGGCTTAAGCCTGCAGCTCAACTACAAACAATGCCATACCCTGCATTTATGGATGCAGTTGTGAAAGAAGTAGAAAAAGAATTACCAGATGCTAATATCGGTTCTGACGGTTTAGAAATTTATACAACGTTAGATCCGAAAGCACAGAAACTTGCTGATAATATTTTAAATAATAATATCATTGATTATCCGAACGATAAATTCCAAGGTGCATTCACATTTATGGATACGAAAACAGGAGAAGTTCGTGCTATAGGTAGTGGCCGTGGAGAAAATAAAGCTGTATTTAAAGGGCATAATATGGCAATTGAATTAGATCGTGCAGCTGGTTCAACGATGAAGCCGATTTTCGACTACGCTCCTGCAATTGAATATTTAAAATGGGCTACGTACCATCAAATTGATGACTCTCCATTTAAGTATTCAACGGGACAAGAAGTACGAAATGCAGATAGAAGTCATATGGGTCCAATTACAATGCGTGAAGCATTAAAAATGTCGCGTAATATTCCTGCAATTAAAACTGCAAAAGAAGTAGGGATTAGTAAATCGAAAGAATTCTCTGAGAAACTAGGTATTACATTTAATACAGCACCGACAGAATCGACAGCGATTGGTACAAATGAAGTATCGCCAACTGAAATAGCGGGTGCTTATGCGGCATTTGGTAATGAAGGTAAATATACGAAACCGCATTTTGTTAAGAAAGTCGTTTATCCAGACGGTAAGTCACAAAGTTTTGGACAAAAACCAAAACAAGTTATGACAGATTCTACCGCATACATGATTACTGATATGCTTCGTTCTGTAGTTACATCAGGTACTGGTACATCGGCAAATGTAGGCTCTTTAGATGTAGCTGGTAAAACGGGTACGACAAACTATTCATCAAAGCAATTAGCTCAATATAAAATTCCAGAAAGTGCAACTCGTGATAGTTGGTTCGCTGGATATACACCGCAATATACGATGGCAGTATGGACTGGGTATATGAAAGATGGTAAAGACGAGTATATTAGTAGTAAAAATACGAAAATTGCACAGTTGATCTTTAAAGAAATGATGAGCGAAATGGCTACAGATAAATCACGCTTTAAAATGCCAAGTAGTGTTATTCAAGAAGGTAGTGAGCTACGTATAAAAGGTGAAAAACGTGATTCATCGCCAAATACTAGCGTACCGGATACAACGGAGCAACCAAAACAAGATCAACAGCAAAAAACTGAAGAAGAGAAAAAGCAAGAAGAATTAAAGAAACAAGAAGAACTGAAAAAACAAGAAGAACAAAAGAAACAAGAGGAACTTAAGAAGCAAGAAGAACAAAAGAAACTAGAAGAGCAAAAGAAACAAGAAGAACAAAATAATGGAAATGGCCAAGGAACGACACCTCCAGCAAATAATGGAGGAGGTCAAGGAAATACGACACCTCCAGCAAATAATGGAGGAGGTCAAGGAAATACGACACCTCCAGCAAATAATGGAGGAGGTCAAGGAAATACGACACCTCCAGCAAATAACGGAGGAGGTCAAGGAAATACAACTCCACCAGCGACCACACAACCAGAGACTGGCGGTAATGCAGGAGAGACCCCTGCTAATAATGGGCAATAAGAAAAATTTATAAAAAATATTAAAAAGCACTTAAGATTTGTGAAAATTACAATCTTAAGTGCTTTTTTCGTTTAAATGTAGTAGCTATGAAATGATGTGTTTTAAATGTTAAACGTACCATAAAAATTTTGAAAATAAATTGATGGGAAATGATAAAAGACTTGAGCCTGAGGTAGTGGAGCGTGGCTAGGATGATAAAAGGTAGTGCTACTTGGATGGGCACCATGATGCCAAAATGAAGGGGTAGCTTGACCTGGTGATTGGTATTGTTGCCAAATTGCTGGAAGTTCAATGCCGACATCGGAACTTGCTGTATGAACGGCGGGGGCATGTATTTCGGGTATCGAAGGAACCGCGACAGTTACTCTTGATGATAATACCCACATAAAATAATCACTCCTAAGTTGTGATAATAAATTAGTATATTCTTTTCACACGTATAAAGGTACATATATAGGACTTTCGTTTAAAATATGCGTACAAAGTCTTAAGACTAATGTAAGCTGATGGTGGACTATTTAATATGAAAAGATACGTCTATTTGCGGAGGGAAAAGAGATAAAAAAAATATACAATGAGGGTGTTAATCGTAATATTTTACGAGTGTATGGAGGTATTTTTATGGAACGATTATGGACGAAATCATTTATTCAAATGACTTTCGCAATGTTATTTTTATTTACAGGATTTTATTTACTTGTTCCAACGCTCCCGCTCTTTATTAAAGAGATAGGTGGCAATGAATCGCAAGTTGGACTTATGATGGGGATGTTTACAATAGCTGCTGTTGTAATACGACCGATTATTGGAGGAATGTTAGATCAATATGGTAGAAGATCCTTTATTATTTTCGGACTCATCTTTTTTGGCTTAACGATGTATTCCTATAATATAGCATCGACTATTGTCCTTTTAGCTGTTTTACGTGTTATTCACGGAGTAACATGGGCTGTTTCTACAACAGCTGTTGGAACAGCAATAACGGATATTATTCCAGATTCACGCCGCGGTGAAGGTATGGGTTGGTACGGGATGGCGATGACAATTGCAATGGCGATCGGACCTATGATTGGATTATGGGTTGTGCAAAATTATTCATTTGATGGTCTATTTTTATTAGCGACGTTGTTATCTTTTATGGCAGTCGTATTATCATTAATAACGAAGATCCCATTTACGCCACAAAAAGAAAAAGGGAAAATTCAGCTATTTGAGAAATCCGTATTAACAATCACGATTGTAGTATTCTTTTTATCGTTTGCATATGGGGGAATAACAACCTTTTTACCGTTATTTGCATCATCAATTCATGTAAACCCGGGAACTTTCTTTCTTGTATATGCAATTGCATTAACAATTGTAAGACCAATTTCAGGGAAACTATTAGATAAGTATGGAGAAGTATTCATTATACTTCCAGCATTATGTATTACTATTTTAGCTATAGTTGTTTTAACTATTTCAAATGGTTTGATAGGTGTAATTATCGCAGCAACATTATACGGTATTGGATTTGGTTCAGCGCAGCCAGCTTTGCAAGCGGCAATGCTTACAATTGTCGATCCGAGTAAAAGAGGAGTTGCAAATGCTTCATTTTTTACAGCGTTTGATTTAGGAATTGGGTTAGGTGCTATTTTACTTGGAGTTGTTTCACAAATGTTTGGTTATCGTATTTTATTTTCAGGGAGTGCAATTTCAGCATTGATAGCCTTAATTATTTTCGTCTTCTTTGTAAAACAACGATTAGGAAAAAAAGAGTTTGCGTAAACTGGAGGAATAAAGATGAGAATTTCAATTGATCGTAAAGCTCTGCAATGGTTCCAGGAAGAATTACGTATAAAGCACGGTGAATCTGTACGTTTTACTGTAAGGTACGGAGGGGATAGTTCAATTCAGCCCGGATATTCTTTAGGGGTTGTTGCTGAGAAACCCGATGGCGAAATAGTGTCAGTTGAGAAGGAAGGTATTATATTTTTTGTAGATTCTGATGATCTTTGGTATTTTCAAAACTATGATTTATTTGTAAGTTATCATGAGGAAATGGAAGAAATTCAATTTAATTATGTAAAATAATAACTTTATTAAAAATGAATAAGTTTTATATAAAAATTATATTTAAGAGATAGTGAAATAAATATCATATAGTAACGAGCTGTATTTATGTACAGCTCGTTTTTTCTATTTCTCAAATAAAATTAGAATAATTGTATATTTGGCGGTGTTATATGAAAAATCTTTATATCTTGTTTTTGAAAATACGTAAAGAAGTCTATCCTTTCTTTATAAAATATAAGAATTATTTTCAAAAAATTGTATTGTTACAGTAAGAAAAGTGTAGGAAACTTATCATTGTAAAATAAATTGAAATCTTCTAAAAACTCTGATACATTGAAATAGAAATGTAGTTTCACAATATTGTAAAGGCTTACAGTTATGTGCACGAAGATCTATTAGGATTGGAGGAAATAATGATGAAAGCTGAAGAGAAATTTTCCCCGGGATTAGATGGTATAGTGGCAGCGGAGACGAAAATCTCGTTTCTTGACACAGTAAAAGGTGAAATTGTAATTCAAGGGTATGACTTAATCGAACTCTCAAAAACAAAAGAGTATTTAGACATTGTGCACCTTTTATTGGAGGAACACCTACCGAATGAAGATGAAAAAGTAACACTTGAAAAGAAATTAAAAGAAGAATATGCAGTACCAGAAGGTGTATTCAACGTACTAAAGGCATTGCCTAAAGAGACGCATCCCATGGATGGATTACGTACAGGTGTGTCAGCGTTAGCTGGTTACGATAATGATATCGAAAACCGCTCGTTAGAAGTGAATAAAAGCCGAGGGTACAAGCTGTTAAGTAAAGTGCCAAACATTGTAGCGAATAGCTATCATATTTTAAATAATGAGGAGCCAATTGAACCTCTTAAAGAATTATCTTATAGTGCGAATTTCTTCTATATGTTAACTGGTAAAAAACCAACTGAACTTGAGGAAAAGATCTTTGATCGTTCCCTTGTTTTATATAGTGAGCATGAAATGCCAAACTCTACATTTACAGCTCGCGTTATTGCATCAACACAATCAGATTTATACGGTGCTTTAACAGGTGCAGTTGCATCTTTAAAAGGAAGTTTACATGGCGGTGCAAATGAAGCGGTTATGTACATGCTTTTAGAAGCTGGTAATGTTGAGAAATTTGAAGAGTTATTACAGAAGAAACTATATAACAAAGAAAAAATTATGGGCTTTGGACACCGTGTTTATATGAAGAAGATGGATCCAAGAGCACTTATGATGAAGGAAGCTTTAAAACAGTTATGTGATGTAAAAGGTGATTATACACTATATGAAATGTGTGAAGCTGGAGAAAAGATTATGGAAAAAGAAAAAGGAATTTATCCAAATCTTGATTATTATGCAGCTCCAGTATATTGGATGCTAGGTATTCCAATTCAACTTTACACACCAATCTTCTTTAGCTCTAGAACAGTGGGGTTATGTGCGCACGTTATTGAGCAACATGCAAATAATCGTTTGTTCCGTCCACGTGTAAATTATATTGGCGAGCGACATGTACTTAGTAAATAAGAACAACTGGGGAGTTGTTAGCGCCGCCCGCCAGATGGGTGTTTGACCGACACCCATCATTAATAATAACGAATTTTCGACAGAAAGGGAAGAATAGCATGATTAAAACAAATGAAATTAAGCAAAAAGATGCATTATTAGAAGAGATTACCGATTATGTATTAAATAAAGAGGTTACTAGTGCAGAAGCATTCAGTACAGCTCGTTACGTATTACTTGATACACTTGGATGTGGAATTTTAGCACTGCAATATCCAGAATGTACGAAATTACTAGGACCAGTTGTGCCAGGAACAATCGTGCCAAATGGTACACGTGTACCAGGTACGTCTTATGTACTAGATCCAGTAAAAGGTGCATTTAATATCGGATGTATGATCCGTTGGTTAGACTATAACGATACTTGGCTTGCAGCAGAGTGGGGACATCCATCTGATAACCTAGGCGGAATTTTAGCAGTTGCAGATTATATTAGCCGTGTTCGTATTTCAGAAGGAAAAGAAGCTTTAAAAGTACGTGAAGTATTAGAAATGATGATTAAAGCACATGAAATTCAAGGCGTGCTTGCTTTAGAAAACAGCTTAAACAGAGTTGGTCTTGACCATGTATTATATGTAAAAGTAGCAACAACTGCAGTAGTTGCGAAAATGCTTGGCGGAACACGTGAAGAAATCTTTAATGCATTATCACATGCGTGGATTGATAATTCTAGTCTTCGTACATATCGTCATGCTCCAAATACGGGCTCACGTAAATCATGGGCTGCAGGTGACGCAACGAGCCGCGGTGTTCATCTTGCAATGACTGCTCTAAAAGGTGAAATGGGTTATCCAACAGCATTATCTGCGCCAGGATGGGGATTCCAAGATGTATTATTCAATAAACAAGAATTAAAATTAGCAAGACCACTAGAGTCATATGTAATGGAAAATGTATTATTTAAAGTGTCATATCCAGCAGAATTCCATGCACAAACGGCTGCAGAATGTGCAGTGAAGTTGCATCCGGAAATTAAAGAGAGATTAGATGAAATTGACCGTATTACAATTACAACTCATGAATCAGCAATTCGTATTATTGATAAAGAAGGTCCATTAAATAACCCAGCTGATCGTGATCATTGCTTACAATACATTACGGCAATTGGTTTATTAAAAGGAGATATCGTTGCAGACGATTATGAAGATGCAGTAGCAAACGATCCACGTGTAGATGAATTACGTAATAAGATGGTTGTTGTTGAAAACAAACAGTACAGTTTAGATTACCTTGACCCGAACAAGCGCTCAATCGCCAACGCTGTTCAAGTTCACTTTAAAGATGGCACAGTAACAGAAAATGTGGAATGTGAATATCCGCTTGGTCACCGCTTCCGTAGAGACGAAGCAATTCCAAAAGTTGTTCAAAAATTCACTGCAAATATGGCAGGTCATTACTCTAGTAAGCAACAAGAACAAATTCATGAAGTTTGTTTAAATGAAGAAAAACTAGAAAATATGAATGTAAACGAATTTGTAGATCTATTCTTAATTTAATAATAGGGGGGAATTTAGAATGGCTTGGGTTGTGAAAAAACAGTCAACACAAGAGGAGCTTGCGAATCGATTCCGAGCTTTAGTAGAAGCAAATGAAATTTTGCAAATTCCAGGTGCTCATGATGCAATGGCAGCTCTTGTTGCGAAAAATACAGGTTTTTCAGCTCTTTATTTATCAGGAGCTGCTTATACTGCAAGTAAAGGTTTACCAGATTTAGGTATCGTGACGTCTACTGAAGTGGCTGAGAGAGCAAGAGATTTAGTAAGAGCTACAGACTTACCTGTTCTTGTTGACATTGATACAGGATTTGGTGGTGTACTAAATGTGGCGAGAACAGCTGTAGAAATGGTGGAAGCGAAAGTAGCAGCTGTCCAAATTGAAGATCAGCAATTACCAAAAAAATGTGGACATTTAAATGGTAAGAAACTTGTTACTACAGAAGAATTGGTTCAAAAAATTAAAGCGATTAAAGAAGTTGCACCGAGCTTATACATTGTAGCACGTACTGATGCTCGTGGCGTTGAAGGATTAGATGAAGCAATTGAAAGAGCAAATGCATATGTAAAAGCAGGTGCAGACGCAATTTTCCCTGAAGCGCTTCAATCAGAGGAAGAATTCCGTCTATTTAATAGTAAGGTAAATGCACCTTTGCTTGCGAATATGACTGAATTCGGAAAAACTCCATATTATAGTGCAGAGGAATTTGCGAATATGGGTTTCCAAATGGTTATTTATCCTGTAACTTCACTTCGCGTTGCAGCGAAAGCGTATGAAAATGTGTTTGCTTTAATTAAAGAAACAGGTTCTCAAAAAGATGCACTTTCTAATATGCAAACGAGAAGTGAATTATACGAAACAATTTCATATCATGACTTTGAAGAGTTAGATACTGGTATTGCAAAAACAGTATTATCAGAAGATCAATAGATAAAGCAGCGAAGGCGATGAAAATACATCTTTGGCAAAATAAAATGCTTGATGTGAAAAATCATCGCCTTCTATTTTCAAAAAAGATATTCCACTCATCGTAGACGAGCATAAGCAAAAAGCTATGAAAGCCGAATGATAGGGGGATACATATGGAGAAAACGAAGTTACCATGGGATGAATTCTTTTCACTTAATAAAGATATAAATCATACTTACTTTACACCAGAAGATTTTTCAGGTGATGAAGATTTAATCGCAAAAACGACAGAACAATTCGTTAAACAAGAAATTGTTCCACAAATGGAGAATATTGAACAACATAACTATAAAGTTTCTCGTCAATTATTTGAGAAAGCTGGGGAACTTGGATTATTAGGCATTGAGGTACCAGAAGATTATGGCGGGTTCGAGTTAGGAAAGGCTGTCTCAGGTCTTGTAGCAGAGAAAATGGGTTACGCTGGTGCGTTTAGCGTTTCTTTTAATATACACGCTGGTGTCGGTACATTGCCTTACATATATTATGGAACGAAAGAGCAAAAAGAAAAATATTTACCGAAAATCGCATCGGGAGAATGGATTGGGGCTTATGCTTTAACAGAGCCAAATGCTGGTTCGGATGCATTAAGTGCAAAAACAAGCGCCGTATTGAATGAAGAGGGAACAGCTTGGAAGTTAAATGGTGAGAAGCAATGGATTACAAATGCTCATATGGCAGATGTATACGTTGTTTTTGCGAAGACAAATAAAGGAATGACAGCGTTTATTGTCGAAAGAACATGTGAAGGTGTATCTATTGGATTAGAAGAAAAGAAAATGGGGATTAAAGGTTCTTCAACAGCGACTCTTATTTTAGAAGATGTTGTCATCCCTGCTGAAAATGTTTTAGGGGAAGTTGGGAAAGGGCATCACGTAGCCCTTAATATTCTTAACTTTGCTAGACTTAAACTTGCTTTTGGAAATATTGGAACAGCAAAACAAGCAATTGGTTTGTCGGTTCAATATGGAAAAGAGCGAAAACAGTTCCAAACAGAATTAGTAGACTTTACGATGATTCAAGAGAAAATTGCAAATATGATCATTGCTACATATGGAGCCGAAAGTGCAGCTTATCGTACGGCAGGTGTAATCGATGAAGCAATTCATGAGAGCGATGAAGATCTTATGAAGAAAATGTCCCAATTTGCAATTGAATGTGCACTGAATAAAGTAAATGCTTCTGAAACACTTGCTTATATCGTAGATGAAGCTGTACAAATTCATGGTGGTTACGGTTATATGCAAGAGTATGAGGTAGAACGATTATATCGTGATGCTAGAATTAGTCGTATTTTTGAAGGAACGAACGAAATTAATAGATTAACAGTTGCCAAAATGTTAATGAAGCAAATCGAACAATTAGAAGATACTGAAGTAGAAAGTGATGTAGCAAATGTAGAAAGAAACCATCGTTACATTTTATTAGCGAAAAAATTGTTGAAACAATCTTTGAAAACGCTCTCTAAAACTCCAGGTCTAAAAATTGACCAAGAACAAGAATATTCACGTGTAATTTCAAATATGTTGACGGACGTGTACGTCATGGAATCAGCGTTTTTACGTACGAGAAAAGCGGTAAGTAAAAATGGTGAGGAAAAAGAACGTACGAAGCAATTAATAACGGATGTTATTTGTGAAGAAGGATACCGTAAAGTAGAAGAAGCGGCGATTTCTGTACTTTCAGCGGCTGTCACAGAAGAACAAGGTAGACATGTGATTTTAGCTGAAATCCGTCAATTATTAGTGCCTTTATACACGAACGTATTTACGAAGAAGAGAGAAATTGCGAAAGCTATTATAAATCGCGGGAAATATATTGTGTAAATAGGAGGAAAGCGATATGAAAAAGATTGGTTTTATCGGTTTAGGTAACATGGGCCTTCCAATGTCAAAAAATCTAGTTAAATCAGGTTACACAGTGTATGGCGTGGACTTAAATAAAGAGGCGGAAGCGTCCTTTGAAAAAGAAGGCGGAATTATCGGTCTATCAATCTCAAAACTAGCAGAAACATGTGATGTAGTTTTTACAAGTTTACCTTCACCTCGCGCTGTTGAAGCGGTATATTTTGGAGCAGAAGGATTATTTGAAAATGGTCACTCGAATGTAGTTTTCATTGATACAAGTACGGTATCGCCGCAGTTAAACAAACAGTTAGAGGAAGCTGCAAAGGAAAAGAAAGTAGACTTTTTAGCAGCACCTGTGAGCGGTGGTGTAATAGGAGCCGAAAACCGTACATTAACGTTTATGGTTGGTGGATCGAAAGACGTATATGAGAAAACGGAATCTATCATGGGCGTACTAGGCGCGAACATTTTCCACGTTAGTGAGCAGATTGATAGTGGTACAACTGTTAAGTTAATTAATAACTTATTAATTGGTTTTTATACAGCTGGTGTGAGTGAAGCTTTAACATTAGCGAAAAAGAATAATATGGATTTAGATAAAATGTTTGATATTTTAAATGTAAGTTACGGTCAAAGTAGAATTTATGAACGTAATTATAAAAGTTTTATAGCACCTGAAAACTACGAGCCAGGATTTACTGTGAACTTATTGAAGAAAGATTTAGGATTTGCAGTTGACTTAGCTAAGGAAAGCGAACTCCATTTACCGGTAAGCGAAATGTTATTAAACGTATATGACGAAGCGAGTCAAGCTGGATATGGTGAAAACGATATGGCTGCTTTATATAAGAAAGTTAGCGAGCAATTAATTTCTAATCAAAAATAAATTATACAAAGGAGAGAATACAATGATTACAACTGAAATTAAACGAGTAAAAAATCACATTAACGGTGAGTGGGTTGAATCGACAGGTACGGAAGTAGAAGCAGTTCCAAATCCAGCGACTGGAAAAATTATCGCTTACGTTCCACTATCTCCAAAAGAAGATGTTGAAAAAGCTGTTGAAGCGGCAAAAGCAGCATTCGAAACATGGTCTAAAGTACCAGTTCCAAATCGTTCAAGAAATTTATATAAATATTTACAGCTATTACAAGAAAACAAAGATGAGCTTGCAAAAATCATTACGCTAGAAAATGGTAAGACGCTAACGGATGCAACAGGTGAAGTACAGCGTGGTATTGAAGCGGTAGAACTTGCAACATCTACGCCAAATTTAATGATGGGTCAAGCACTTCCGAATATCGCTAGCGGAATTGATGGATCGATTTGGCGCTACCCAATCGGAGTTGTTGCTGGTATTACACCGTTTAACTTCCCGATGATGATTCCGTTATGGATGTTCCCACTTGCAATTGCTTGCGGTAATACATTCGTATTAAAAACATCTGAAAGAACGCCACTTTTAGCGGAGCGACTTGTAGAATTATTCTATGAAGCAGGTTTCCCAAAAGGCGTATTAAATTTAGTGCAAGGCGGAAAAGATGTTGTAAATAGCATTTTAGAAAATAAAGATATTCAGGCTGTTTCGTTCGTTGGCTCTGAGCCGGTAGCTCGTTACGTATATGAAACAGGTACGAAACACGGAAAACGTGTACAAGCATTAGCAGGTGCGAAAAACCATGCGATTGTAATGCCAGATTGCAATCTTGAGAAAACAGTACAAGGTGTAATTGGATCTGCATTTGCAAGTAGTGGAGAGCGCTGCATGGCATGCTCAGTAGTAGCAGTAGTGGATGAAATTGCTGATGAATTTATTGATGTATTAGTAGCAGAAACGAAAAAATTAAAAGTAGGCGATGGCTTTAACGAAGATAACTATGTTGGACCATTAATCCGTGAATCTCATAAAGAGCGCGTTTTAGGCTATATTAATAGCGGTGTAGCAGATGGGGCAACTTTATTAGTAGATGGCCGTAAAATTAATGAAGAAGTTGGAGAAGGTTACTTTGTAGGTGCGACAATCTTTGATGGCGTGAATCAAGAAATGAAAATTTGGCAAGATGAAATTTTTGCTCCAGTATTAAGTATTGTACGTGTTAAAGATTTAGAAGAAGGTATTAAACTAACAAATCAATCTAAATTTGCAAATGGTGCGGTTATTTATACGTCAAATGGTAAACATGCACAAACATTCCGTGATAATATCGATGCTGGTATGATTGGTGTAAACGTAAACGTTCCAGCACCAATGGCATTCTTCGCATTTGCAGGAAATAAAGCTTCATTCTTTGGTGATTTAGGTACAAATGGTACAGATGGCGTTCAATTCTATACACGTAAAAAAGTTGTAACTGAGCGCTGGTTTTAATATAGAGTAAACAACCAAATCAGTTATTAGATGAAAACCACCACTATTAATAGTGGTGGTTTTCGTCTTGTTAATTATTTTTTTCAAAAGCTAGTTTAATACCAAATCCAATTAGGACGACTCCTGTTAGCCCTTGAATATAACGTTGCGTCTTCGGTTTTTTCATAAAAGCACTAATTTTATCAATTAAAAATATATAAAATGCAAACCAAATGACTGTTAAAACGAGGTAAGTAAGGCCCATTACAAGAAGTTGAATAAATGTATTATGATTTGGATTTAAAAATTGTGGTAAAAAAGTTAAAAAGAAGACTGCTACTTTAGGATTTAATAAATTTGTAAGAAATCCTTGGCGAAAGCAAGAAGTATGTTCGTTTTCATTATTCAAAGATAGATCATTTGTATCTAAGTTTTCTTTGTTTCTTACTGCTAAAAGGGCTTTAATACCGATATATATTAAATAGAGAGCCCCAACGTACTTGAAAATAGAAAATAAAAGAGCTGACTTTACAATAAGTGCAGAAAGACCAATTACAGCAGCTAAAGTATGAATTAATAGTGCAATACATGTACCAAACACTGTTTTCACTCCACCGACTTTACCAGCAACCAATGTATTTTTCGTAGCCATTGCTGTATCTGGACCAGGTAAAATGATAAGGCAAATAGACATAATGATGAAAAGAAGATAATTTTCTATCATAGCCGCCCCTCCTTTTTATTTTTAGAATATTTGATTAAAATCAGTGTAGCACAAAAATGGATTTAATAAAATTAAATTTTATTAAAAATAATTAAATTAAAAAGGCTATATAGTAGCTGTAATTACACTACTATATAGCCTCGATTTTATACCGCTATTTGCGGGTAGTAAGATTTTCGCCGCACAAGATTTAGCTGAAGCAAAGAAGTTAGGTGGGGGATGAACAAAATATCCCCTCATGACAATTTCATTTTATGCATTAAGTAAGTTAAAGAAACGATTCACATCTTCTTCTGAAACGTCACTTAACTGTTTATATTTATAATTCGGATTTTGATCTTTATCAACGACAACGGAGCGTACTCCTTCGAAGAAATCTTCATGTCTCATGAAGTTTTTAGCAAGTATAAGGTCCGTAGCGAAACATTCTTCAACGGATTTATCTTGTCCATCAATAAACTGTTTTAATGTTACTTTTAGTGAAATAGGGGATTTTGATAACAGTGTTTCTTTCGTTTTTAGAGCAAAGGAACTTTCATCTTTCTCCAATGAATGGATGATTTCTTCAATTGTATCGAAAGCAAAATGTGAATTGATTACTTCTAATGAAGGAGCGAGCTCGCTTTCTAAGTTTGGAGCAGTTGCAAATGTACGAATAACTTCTTTTAAATTAGTATGTACATCATCTTCTTTATGCCAATTTACACTTTCAAGTTCAGTAAGAAACTCTGGTAATGAATCAGATGTCATAAAGTAATCTGCAGCATTAATAAATAATACGTCAGAAGCTTTTAAAATAGATGCTGTTAAAGCAACGAATCGTCCTGTATATCCAGGCGCTTTATTTAAGAAATATGCAGCTCCGACGTCTGGGAAGAAGCCGATATTCATCTCTGGCATTGCCCATTTCGTACGCTCAGTTACAATGCGATACTTCGCACCATTTGTAAGACCGACACCACCGCCCATTACAATTCCATCTAAACAAGCAATAATCGGTTTTGTATATTGATAAATATATGTATCAATTTCATACTCTTCTTCAAAAAAACGTTCTGCATGTTGCAATGCCACTTCATTGGAACGCGCTTCATAAAGAGTTTTAATGTCGCCACCTGCACAAAAACCTTTTGTGCCAGCTCCTTTTAACACGATAAGTGCAATACGCTCATCGTGTTCCCACTCTTTAAGTTTTTGTCCGATAGGTTGTAACATGTCATAAGATAAAGAATTAAGTGCTTTTGGACGGTTTAAAGTAATTGTCGCAACGCCGTTTTCACTAACAGAAAATAAAACTTGTTCAGTCATAATGCATCCTCCCTTACATATCTTCTTATTCTTAATTCTTGATATGTACTGAAATGTCCTTTATAAATTTTGTCAAAAGTTGACGGTAAATATTAATTTGGTCACTGCATATTTTGACGAGTTATCTTTGCAGGATTTCAGAGACTGAGGGGGAATATTACAACATTACTGTAAGTGTAATTATTTGAAGTTATAATGATAAAAGCGCTATTATATAGGTGTGAAATGTTCATTATCAATTCTAAAAGTGTGTTTGAAGAAAAAATAAATCGTACAATTGTAATAAAAAATTTTACATTGAATTAGAAATAGAGAAAGGAGAAATCGGAATGCCAGGACCTTTACTATTGTCGGTTATTATTTTGTCTTTTTTAATGATAGGAATAACGCAGTATTTTCATCATACAGATACGACAGAAGAAGTGAAGGATAAAGTACGTCTCGTATTTCCGATTTTTATAATATCTATTTCATTCTGTATTTTATTAAATAAAGATGGCTACATTGTCGCAGTGTTCTCATTTTTCGTCGCAATCGTCTTAATTACCGTTTTATATTATGTAATGAAAGACTTTATACAAAAATAAAGATGTCACAATAGGCATTTTTATTTTGGGGGAAATGTAAAATTTCACATACCGTATTTTATATAAAATACATAAAGCATATAACAATAGAAAAGTGTGTACTTTGCTGTGTATGTACTTGTCAATCTTGCATAGCCACTATACTATTAAAATGTAGAGATTATAAAAAGGGGTTGTATCTATCATGAAATTTGAGATGCACACAAAAATTATTTCAAATGAAAAAGAAGTAAGATTACATATTGAAGAAAATATATTTCAATTAATATTGGATGGTTACCACTTATTTACAATTAAAGAAATATTGCCTTTATATAAATCAAATGAAGAAAGAATTGGAAGTGCAACGATATTGAAACTAGAGTGGGAGAACGGAAAAACTACAATAAACTATCAACTCGTTTCACTAAAATCAGTAAATTAAAAGGAGTAGAAAAATATGAAGTTATTTCATACAGCGGATTGGCATTTAGGAAAGCTTGTTCATGGCGTGTATATGACTGAAGACCAAAAGATTGTATTAGATCAGTTTGTACAGGCTGTTGAAGAAGAAAAACCAGATGCTGTAATTATTGCAGGGGATTTATATGACCGAGCAATTCCACCTACAGAAGCAGTAGACTTATTAAATGATGTGCTGCAAAAAATAGTTATTGATTTACAAACACCAGTTATTGCAGTAGCTGGTAATCATGATAGTCCGGATCGTATCCATTTTGGAAGTAGTTTAATGAAAAAACAAGGATTACATATTGCAGGTCAATTTCAATTCCCGTACGAACCTGTTGTACTAAATGATGAATATGGAGAGGTTCACTTCCATCTAATACCGTATGCAGACCCAAGCATAGTTAGACACGTGTTGAAAAATGAAGACGTACGTTCTCATGATGATGCGATGCGCATTTTTATGAATGAGCTCTCTGAAACGATGGATAAAGAAGCTAGACATGTATTTGTTGGACATGCATTTGTAACTTCTTCAGGAGAAGCGGAGGAGAATACAAGTGATGCAGAACGACCACTTTCAATTGGTGGTGCTGAATATGTAAATAGTCATTATTTTGATAAGTTTCATTACACAGCGCTTGGACATTTACATCAAGCGCATTTCGTACGTAATGAGACCATTAGATATTCAGGTTCACCACTTGCCTATTCAATTTCTGAAGAGAAACATAAAAAAGGTTATTACATTGTAGAACTGAATGAAACTGGTGAAGTAGCAATTGAAAAAAGGTTACTTTCACCACGTCGTAAAATGCGAACAGTAGAAGCGAAAATAGATGAATTATTACAGCACCCAGTAAGTGAAGATTACGTATTTGTAAAATTATTAGACGAAAACCCTGTCTTACAGCCAATGGAGAAAATACGATCTGTATATCCAAATGCAATGCACGTTGAAAGAGCGATGCAAAGGCGAGAACTCACAGATACAAATGAAGTAACGGTTTCAAGACATAAAACGGATGATTTATCTCTTTTAAAGGCTTTCTATAAAGAAATGAAAGGGTTAGATTTATCAGAAGAGAAAGAACGCCTATTTATAGATGTATTACAAACAGTGCAAGAACGGGAAGGTGAACGAGGATGAGACCGATTCAGCTTATTATGACAGCATTCGGGCCATATAAACAGAAAGAAGTAATCGATTTTGAAGATCTTGGAGAACATCGTATTTTCGCTATTTCTGGGAATACGGGAGCTGGAAAAACAACGATTTTTGATGCGATTTGTTATGTGTTATATGGTGAGGCTAGTGGAGAAGAACGTAGTGATACGAGCATGCTTCGAAGTCAATTTGCTGATGATAATGTTTATACAAGTGTTGAATTAACCTTTCAGTTAAAAGGGAAACGCTATGAAATAAAACGACAACTTGGACATAAAAAACAAGGGAATAAGACCATTACAGGACATGCAGTAGAATTATATGAAGTTATTGATGGAGAAAACGTTCCAGCCGTCGATCGTTTTCATGTAACAGACGTAAACAAAAAAGTGGAAGATTTAATTGGGTTAAGTAAACATCAATTTAGCCAAATTGTTATGTTACCCCAAGGGGAATTCCGAAAACTATTAACATCTGAGACGGAAAACAAAGAAGAGATTTTACGTCGTATTTTTAAAACGGATCGTTATAAATTAATGCGTGAGTTACTTGATCAAAAGAGAAAACAATGGAAAGATGTCTTGCAAGAAAAACAAAAAGAGAGAGAGCTCTATTTCCGTAATGTTTTTAAATTACCAATCCGTGATGGAGCATTATTAGAGACATTAGTGGCACAAGAACATGTAAATACGCATCAAGTAGTAGAAGCGTTAGAACAAGAAACAACCGTGTATAAGGCAGAGGTTGAGCAATTACAAGTAGAACAAGATGTTCAAACGAAGCAATTAAAGGATGCAGAAACACGTTTTCATGCAGCAAAATCTGTAAATGAGAAATTTATAGATTTACAACAAAAGAATGAGAAATATAACACTTTACAAGAGAACCGTGCAGCAATTGAAAGGAAAGAAAAATCCTTTAAACGTGCGGAACAAGCAAAGCGCTTATTACCATTTGAACAATGGTATGAAGAAGCGATGGAAAATGAGCAGAAAGCTGAAAGTTTGTTAAAACAGATAAGCGTCAAACAAGAACAGATAATGAATAGCTTTGAACTTGCTCAGGAGAAGTATGAAGTAGTAAAGAATAAAGAAGCTGAGCGAGAAGAGGCTAAAAAACTTGTTCAAAGATTAGAAGAGTTACAAGCGATTATTGAATCATTAGCTGAGAGAAAGCTGAATTTACAAAATACCGAAATCCAAATAGGGAAATTAAAAGAAAGTATGCAAAAGTTAGATCAACAACTAGAAGAGCATACAAACAAAAAACAGAGAATGTCTGATGAATTGCAGCAATTAGAACAAGCACTTGAGCAATATGTAGCTAAAGTAGAAGAACTAACGAATATGCGAGAAGATGCAAAAGTTTTAAAGCAAGCATATGATGTTTGGCAAGAAAAACAAAAATTCGAGCAAGAAAAAGAAGCGGCAAATAATAAAATGCAAGTGGCAGTTCGTGCATATGAAAACATGGAGCGCCGCTGGTTAAGTGAACAAGCTGGTATATTAGCTCTTCATTTACATGACGGTGAATCTTGTCCGGTATGTGGTAGTACGAATCATCCGCAAAAAGCTACAGAACAAAGTAATGCGATCGATGAAAAAGAGTTAAACGATTTAAGAGATAAGAAGAACATTGCTGAAAAATTACATGTGCAAGTAGAGGAGAAATGGAATTTCTATCGACTACAATATGAACAAGTGATAGAAGAAGTTGTGAAGCGCGGCTACAACTCGGAAAAATTAGCTGAAACATATAGTGCACTTGTTCAAAAAGGAAAACAATTAGCTGCAGACGTTAATACGTTAAAAGCAAGTGAAGAAACACGTAAGCAGATTGCTGCGAACATGAAAAGCGTAGAAGAAAAAATAGAAGAACTTCAGAAACAAAAACGAGAAGTGGAAACAATGCAGCACCGTACAGAAATGGAGTGTATGCAACTTCGTACGTCATATGAACATGATAAACGAAATATTCCAGAAAACTTACAAACAGTACAAGCCTGGAAAGCACAGTTTGACCAAGCTATGCAGGAACTTAGGTTAATGGAGGACGAATGGAAGAAAGTGCAGGAAGCGTATCAGCATTGGCAAAATGAAAATATACGTATTCAAGCAGAACAAAAAGGTGCTTCTAATCAATTTGAAAGTGCAAAATTAAAGAAAGAAGAGACTTTCGCACGCTTTATGAAAGAGCTAGAACAAAGCGGGTTTACAGACGAATTCACGTATAAAGAAGCCAAATTAAGCGATCACGAGATGGAAATGTTACAAAAAGAAATTCAAGGTTATTATTCATCGCTTGAAGTGCTTGCAAAACAAATTGAAGAGTTACAAGCTGAATTAAAAGATAAAGAGTATATGGATATTACAGCGTTAGGTGAACACATAACAGAATTACAAATTAATCTCGATATCATTAAAGAAAAACGTCAACGTGCGCAAAATGCGGTAACATATATTTCTGATTTACATGAAAACATTAGACGTATTGATGAGCAAATTCATGAGGAAGAAAAAGCCTTCCAAGAACTTGTTGACTTATATGAAGTAATGAAAGGTGATAACGAGAGCCGTATATCATTTGAACGTTACATCTTAATTGAGTATTTAGAACAAATTGTTCAAATTGCAAACGAACGATTACGTAAATTATCAAACGGACAATTTTATTTAAAACGAAGTGAACGAGTTGAAAAGAGAAATCGTCAAAGTGGATTAGGCTTAGATGTATACGATGCATACACTGGCCAAACGCGCGATGTAAAAACATTATCCGGCGGAGAGAAATTTAATGCATCACTTTGCTTAGCGCTAGGAATGGCAGATGTCATTCAAGCATATGAAGGTGGTATTTCCATCGAAACGATGTTCATCGATGAAGGGTTCGGTTCATTAGATGAAGAATCATTAACGAAAGCAGTAGACGCCTTAATTGACTTACAAAAATCAGGTCGATTTATCGGTGTCATTTCACACGTACAAGAGCTGAAAAACGCAATGCCAGCTGTATTAGAAGTAACGAAGCAGAAGGATGGTTGTAGTCAGACTAGGTTTGTGGTGAAGTAAGCTTAGAAAATGGAGTAGGGAATCTATCGATACTTTTAGTGTCATATGTATGAATCATAAAACGTCGTCTCTTCATATTAGAGGCGACGTTTTATTTTATAAAATATCTATGAATTATCTGTAGAAGGCGGCGTATTCTCCAAACGATTATAAGCTTTAAAAGCTGAAATTGCCGATATAACCCCGCCTACTAAAAATAAAGTCGATCCTCCAACTAAGATGATACGACTGACATATGTTTCCCGTGCTTCTTCGACTTCTTCTTGTAACGCTGTAGGCATATGAATCCCCCCTTTATAAAAGTTGTTTTATCTCGCTATTTGCCGTGCAGTAAGACCCACATCTAAAAATTCAGGGGAAGCAAAGAATTTAGGTGGGGCCCTGCTGCCCGTAAAAGCCCGATTGGTGAGGGCTGATAAGCAGTGGGGGATGAACAAAAGCCCCACTGATTAAAGTTTCACTTTATAAATAGTATATACAAACGCCTAAAATGTGTTAAAATAACTGATGATTTTACGCAGTGAGTAATTAGATGAGTAGGATGCGAGTGGCTAAGTAAATCTTCATCACAAATTTATGTGAACTTCACATAGAGCACATATTAACATTGTATTATGTATATGTACCAAATAAATAAATAAATAAAGTGAATGTAAGTTCTGTTTTCAAAAATTTAAAATCCTTTTATTTCTATATGAAAGTTTTAATCAAGGGTTTTAAAAAATTTGGAAATAGATCTTATGAATATGGAATTCATATAAAAGGGGAATGTCTTATGACAACATATACGAGTGAAATGAGAAAAACTTTAGTTTCAGAAGAAGATGTAGATATTTTAAAAATTATGGCGCATCCAATCAGACTGCAAATTGTAAATGAATTAAGTACGAGAAAAACTTGTAATGTAACACAATTAACAGAGTTACTGAATATTCCGCAATCTACTGTTTCACAACATTTATCAAAAATGAAGGGTAAAGTGTTACGAGCAGAGAGAAGAGGTTTAGAAATTTATTATCATATTAACAATTTAAAAGCGAGTAAGATTGTTAATGTTTTAGGGTATATAAACTAGTGAAATATTTTTATATAAAATAGCCCCTGCTGTTGAGCAGAGGCTATTTTGTGTTGTTTTATGTATTTGTATTTAAAACTTTATAGTTTTTATGATTTACAATTGTTCGATCAAATTCAAAAGTACCACCGCTTACATTTGTAATTTCAACTAAGACCGATTCAGTATAAAGTTTTAATACAGATCCTGTAATCTTTAAATTATTTCGTTGAAAAAGTATAGTATCCCCTACGTTTGCTTTCATAGTACCTCCTTATTAAAGACAGAAATATTTTTTTATTATATATATTAAACCACGGATAGATATATTAGTGAATATTTAGTTTTATTTATTGGGAAAAAATTTGTTCTCTAATAGAAGAGTATAAAGTACTCTTATGTTAAAAGTTATATTTTATTTAAGTTTATCCCGCTATTTGCTGGGCAGTAAGACCCCCACCTCAAAATTCAGTGGAAGCAAAGAAGTTAGGTGGGGGCCCTGCTGCCCATAAAAGCCCGATTGGTGAGGGTTGATTAAAGTTTCACTTTATTATAAGTAAATTGTTTTCAGCATTAGCGAAACAATATTTCTATGTAAATACTGCAGAGAAGCAAATTATTCAAAAAACAGACACTATGTAGCCCAAAACGTAAAGTAGATAAGTAAAGTTTTTTTCAGGAGTATAAGAAAAATATACGTTTATTAATAAGATCTCTAATTGGTAGAATTCCAATTAAAAACATAGAAAAACTTTAATATAAAAAGGTAATCAATTACAAATGGAGAAGTAATATATACGAAAGGAGAGATTTATATGAATAAAGGGAAAAAACAAGTTAGTCAACTTAGTTTTCTGGTGAATTTTATGAACGACAAGGGGAGTCTTGTGAAAATTTAATAGTATTATAGTATCCCCTTGTGAAAAAATGGTTGGGGGAATATATAAATGATAACAGAAATGAATATTAAAGTAGTTTGTGAAGAATCGTTTTCAAAAAGAGAAATAAAAATTTTAGAGACGTTTCTTTCAACTTTATCGGGGCATTCTAATGCTCTCGTTACAAAAGAGGGGATGTTTTTAAACCCATTAAGTAAAGAGAAGAGTGTGATTTATTATCACAACTTTGTATTTGTAAAATCACTTACAGAAGAAATGTGTGCAGAATTAAAAGAAGTTTTAACAAGACGTATTAAAAATGCTTTCATTATGATGGAATTTGTAGAGCCAATTGTTACATTTGAAGAAACAATTATAAACGTATAAAAAAAGTCAGGCTTATGAATTGAGCTAATAAAACCGTCTCTTTAATAAATAGTAAAGAGACGGTTTTATTGTTTCACTTTTTAAAAAAGAGTTCAAAAATAAATGTAAATCGATCTTATACAAAAACTACTTATTAAATAAGTGTTACGTATTTAATAAGTAGTTTTTGTATTTCATCCTTCGTTTTTTGTAACTGATTCTACGTTTTTGACGCTCTGTCTTGTAAGTGCTTACATAAACGAAAACATCTTATACAATGAAGGTGTCAAATCAAAAGAGGTGACCAAAATGAACATAAAAAAAGTAAATTTAGCGAATAGCATTGAAATAGAAAGAGGAGGCGGAAAGGTATGAAAAAATCAACTGTTAATCCATGGTTTGTTGTCCTTGGCACAGTTATAGTACAAATGGGGCTTGGGACGATATATACATGGAGTTTATTCAATCAGCCCTTAGTTAGTAAATACGGTTGGAGTCTTAACGCTGTTGCGATAACTTTCTCAATTACTAGTCTTTCTTTAGCATTTTCAACTTTATTTGCGAGTAAATTGCAAGAAAAATGGGGACTTCGTAAACTTATTATGATAGCTGGATTAGCATTAGGACTAGGATTAATACTTGGCTCACAAGCGTCCTCATTAATATTACTTTATGTACTAGCGGGAGTTGTTGTAGGTTATGCAGATGGTACAGCATATATCACTTCACTATCAAATTTAATAAAGTGGTTTCCAGAGCGTAAAGGTTTAATTGCTGGTATTTCTGTCTCTGCATATGGTTCAGGTAGCTTAATCTTTAAATACGTTAACGCACAGTTGATTGAATCAGTTGGTGTATCGCAAGCATTTATATACTGGGGTTTAATTGTTACAGCTATGATTGTAATTGGTGCTTGTTTAATCCATCAAGCTGCAGATCAAGGAGCAGTTCATGAAACAAAAACTAAGGAATACACAACGAAAGAAATGTTAGGCACAAAACAAGTATACTTATTATTTATCATGTTATTTACATCATGTATGAGTGGCTTATACTTAATTGGTATGGTAAAAGACATTGGTGTTCAACTTGTAGGACTTAGCGCAGCAACAGCAGCTAATGCGGTGGCTATGGTTGCAATCTTCAATACATTAGGTCGTATCATTTTAGGACCGTTATCGGATAAAATTGGGCGTTTAAAAATCGTTACTGGTACTTTTGTTGTTATGGCGAGTTCAGTCTTAGTTCTAAGTTTTGTAGATTTAAATTATGGTATTTACTTCGTATGTGTAGCAAGTGTAGCGTTTTGCTTTGGTGGAAATATCACTATTTTCCCAGCTATTGTTGGTGATTTCTTCGGTATGAAAAACCATAGTAAGAACTACGGAATTGTGTATCAAGGATTTGGATTTGGGGCGCTTGCAGGTTCCTTTATCGGTGCACTTCTAGGTGGATTCAAACCAACGTTCATGGTGATCGGTGTATTATGTGTCGTGTCATTCATTATCGCAATTTTAATTCAAGCACCTAAACAGAAAAAAGAACAAGAAGAAGAGTATCGCAGCGTAGCATAAGTATACAAATCTTCTATAACACTATGATTACGAAAAAGCATCCTATTCTATTAATTAGGATGCTTTTTTATGAGTTATTTTAACAAGGTTAAATTACTTTTGTGATTTTTATAGATGTAAAAGTGAGTGGAATACCCATTTGGAATATAATAAATTGATACATCATATTCGAAATATATATTAAATCTTAAATGATAAAGAAGACATTCATTAGTATTTGTAAGATATATTTTCAGAAAAATATTGAGAAAATATATACTTGAGTTTTTCATAAAGCATTGTAAATGAACGTATCTCTAGTTTATCTTCTTCAATTTTAAAAAGAGGAGTTTGAATTTTATTTATAATATAAGTACATTTAATGCGTTTAGGTATGATTTTATTAAGAAGCATTAAAATACTTTATCTGAAAAATAAAAAAAGATTGACAAGTTTATTGAGAAACATTATCATTTCGGTGTAAGATAGTAAATGAAAAACATTATCAATAAAATGGATTTTAAAGTAATGCGCACTTGACCAATTAGTTTAGTAAGTGTATTATTTTTTACAACATCACTGATAATGAAAATCAATATCATTTATGTTACTTAATGAAATTAATGTTTATGTGAAAGGATAGAGAAAATGAACTTAGGGGAATTTGATGGGCAAACAGTTTTAGTAACAGGTGCAGCACAAGGCATAGGCAGTGTTGTTGCCAAAATGTTTTTAGAAAGAGGAGCCACAGTTATTGCGGTTGATCAAAATGAAGAGGGGTTAAATGTACTCTTAAATCAAAATGAATTAAATAAAACACGTATGAAAACGTTTCGTTTAGATGTGAGTAATAGCGCTGCTGTTGAAGACATGGTAAATCATATTGCAAATGAAATAGCGCCAATAGATATTTTAATAAATGTTGCAGGGGTTTTACGTATGGGACCAATTCATTCGTTAAGTGATGAAGATTGGAATAAAACATTCTCTGTAAATACTACAGGGGTTTTCAATATGTCCCGAGCGGTAAGTAAAAATATGATGTTAAGAAAATCAGGGGCAATTGTTACAGTCGGTTCAAATGCGGCAAATACGCCGAGAATGGAGATGGCTGCGTATGCTGCGTCAAAGGCTGCAACGACGATGTTTATGAAATGTTTAGGACTAGAGCTTGCGGCATACAATATACGCTGCAACTTAGTTTCTCCAGGTTCTACTGAAACTGAGATGCAAAGATTACTATGGGCTGATGAGAATGGAGCTAAAAATATAATTGCTGGTTCTCAAAATACATATAGACTCGGAATTCCATTACAAAAAATTGCACAACCTTCAGAAGTTGCTGAAGCCGTGTTATTTTTAGCCTCAGATAGAGCAAGTCATATTACAATGCACAATTTATGTGTCGATGGCGGTGCTACGTTAGGAGTTTAATCAAAATTCAGGAGGTTATTATATTATGAATGAACATATAGCTGTAAAGGAATTGTCAGAAAAACTTTTAGAAGATTATAAGACTGAATCTTCATTCTTTTTTGCTTCACCAACTCGAACGATATTAGCAGAAGGAGAGTTTACTACAGTAAAGCATCGTGAAATTGAAAATTTCCCAGAGCTTGTGCAAGCGACATTAAGTAATGCGAAACAAGCTGGAAATCCAAATCCTATCGTTGTGGGTGCTTTGCCATTCGATCGTAGAAAAGAAGTCCAACTTATCGTACCAGAATATAGTAGGATTTCTGAGCGTTTACAATTGGATACAACAAATCAGCTTGAAACAAATGAGAACGTAACATTTGAAATGACGCCAATGCCAGACCCTGAAGTTTATATGAATGGTGTGAAGCAAGGAATTAAAAAAATACAGGACGGTGATTTAAAGAAAATCGTTCTATCTAGATCGTTAGATGTTAAATCTTCGGAAAAGATTGATAAGCAAAAACTTCTGCGAGAATTAGCAGAGCATAATAAGCATGGTTATACATTTGCTGTGAATTTACCGAAAGATGAAAAAGAGAACAGTAAGACGCTAATTGGAGCAAGTCCTGAATTACTTGTTTCACGTAATGGTATGCAAGTTATTTCTAACCCGTTAGCTGGTTCAAGGCCACGTAGTGAGGACCCAGTAGAAGATAAAAGAAGAGCAGAGGAATTACTTTCTTCTCCAAAAGATTTACATGAACATGCGGTAGTAGTGGAAGCGGTTGCCGCTGCACTTCGTCCGTATTGTCATACATTACATGTTCCAGAAAAGCCATCAGTTATTCATAGTGAAGCGATGTGGCATTTGTCTACAGAAGTGAAAGGTGAACTGAAGGATCCAAATACTTCTTCTTTACAATTAGCAATTGCCCTTCATCCTACGCCAGCAGTTTGCGGAACTCCGATGGAAAAAGCAAGAGAGGCTATACAGCATATTGAGCCATTTGACCGCGAGTTCTTTACAGGAATGCTAGGATGGAGCGATTTAAATGGAGATGGAGAATGGATTGTTACAATTCGTTGTGCTGAAGTACAAGAAAATACACTGCGTTTATATGCAGGAGCTGGAGTTGTTGCTGAGTCAAAACCAGAAGATGAGTTAGCAGAAACATCAGCTAAGTTCCAAACAATGCTAAAAGCTTTAGGGTTAAGAGATAGTTCACTTAATGAAAAATAGGGGGAAGAAAGAATGCTAGTAGGTTATACAGAATGGCCCAAAGAATTTGCCGATCGTTACCGAGAAGAAGGATGTTGGCTTGGTGAAACATTTGGAGGAGTGTTAAGAGAGCGGGCTGAGAAATATGGAGATCAAATCGCGGTTGTAAGTGGTAAGAAGCATATAACATATAGTGAACTTAATAAAAAGGTAGATCGTTTAGCAGCAGGTTTACTGAATTTAGGAATAAAGAAAGAGGACAGAGTTGTAATCCAGTTACCTAACATTATCGAGTTTTTCGAAATATGTTTTGCACTATTTCGAATTGGAGCGCTTCCTGTCTTTGCACTGCCGTCACATCGAAGCAGTGAAATTAGTTATTTTTGTGATTTTGGCGAGGCGAGCGCTTACGTTATTTCAGATAAGGCTCTCGGTTTTGATTATCGAAAACTAGCAAGAGAAGTGAAAGAGAAAGTGCCAAATTTACAACATGTAATTGTAGTGGGAGAAGAAGAAGAGTTTGTGAACATAAATGATCTGTATATGGATCCCGTCTCATTACCAGAAGTTCAGCCAAGTGATGTTGCGTTTCTCCAATTATCAGGAGGCACAACAGGTCTTTCTAAATTAATTCCTAGAACACATGATGACTATATTTATAGTTTACGTGTTAGCGCTAAAATTTGTAATTTGAATGCAGAAAGCGTCTATATGGCAGTTCTTCCAGTAGCACACAATTACCCAATGAGTTCTCCAGGGACATTTGGAACTTTCTATGCGGGTGGAAAAGTGGTATTGGCAACTGGTGGTAGTCCAGATGAGGCATTTGCTCTTATCGAAAAAGAAAAAGTTACAATTACAGCGCTCGTTCCGCCATTAGCAATGATTTGGCTTGATGCTGCATCTTCTCGTAATACCGATTTATCGAGCCTAGAGGTTATTCAAGTAGGTGGTGCTAAGTTTAGTGCTGAGGTAGCAAGACGTATACGCCCTACATTTGGATGTACGTTACAGCAAGTATTCGGTATGGCGGAAGGATTAGTGAACTATACAAGATTAGACGATCCGGAAGAAATTATTATTCATACACAAGGTAGACCAATGTCTGCACTCGATGAAGTACGAGTTGTTGATGAAAATGACAACGATGTACAACCGGGCGAAGTAGGTAGTTTATTAACACGAGGTCCATATACAATTCGTGGTTACTATAAAGCCGAAGAGCATAATGCACGATCATTTACAAAGGATGGATTTTATCGCACAGGTGATCTTGTAAAAGTAAATGAACAAGGATACATCATTGTAGAAGGAAGAGATAAAGATCAAATTAACCGTGGTGGTGAGAAAGTTGCTGCAGAAGAAGTTGAAAATCATCTATTAGCACACGATGCGGTCCATGACGTAGCAATTGTATCTATGCCTGACGATTATTTAGGTGAACGCACCTGTGCTTTTGTTATAGCTCGCGGACAAGTTCCGGCAGTAAGTGAATTAAAAATGTTTTTAAGAGAACGTGGTATAGCGGCTTATAAAATTCCAGATCGAATTGAATTTATTGAATCATTTCCGCAAACAGGAGTCGGAAAAGTCAGCAAAAAAGAACTACGTAAAGTCATTGCTGAAAAACTTATTACAGTAAAACAATAATAAAAACCGGAAGGAAGTGATTAGATGGCTATTCCATCTATTTCAGTATATAAAATGCCAATTGAATCAGAACTACCGAAAAATAAAGTGAATTGGACACCAGATCCGAAACGTGCAGTACTTTTAATTCATGACATGCAAGAATATTTTCTTGATGCATATAGCGATAAAGAATCACCAAAAGTAGAACTTGTTTCAAATATTAAAATGATAAGAGAAAAATGTAAGGAACTTGGTATACCAGTTGTTTATACAGCACAACCTGGTGGGCAAACGTTAGAACAACGAGGTTTATTACAAGACTTTTGGGGTGACGGTATACCTGCTGGACCAGATAAAAAGAAAATTGTTGATGAACTTACTCCTGATGAAGATGATATATTCCTAACAAAATGGAGATATAGTGCATTTAAAAAGACAAATCTATTAGAAATTTTAAATGAACAAGGAAGAGATCAACTCATTATTTGCGGTATTTATGCGCATATTGGCTGTCTTTTAACAGCTTGTGAAGCATTTATGGATGGTATAGAGCCGTTCTTTGTAGCAGATGCAGTTGCTGATTTTTCACTAGAGCATCATAAACAAGCATTGGAGTATGCATCTAATAGATGTGCAGTAACGACATCAACAAACCTACTGTTAAAAGATTTACAAAGTGTAAAAGGTGATGAGGGTGAAGGAATCACTATACAGGAAGTGCATGAACTAGTTGCACAACTACTTCGTGAGCCAGTAGAGAGTATTGATATTGATGAGGACTTATTAAATAGAGGGCTTGATTCGGTCAGAATTATGAGTTTAGTAGAGAAGTGGCGTCGTGAAGGGAAAGAAATCACTTTTGCAGATTTAGCAGAACGTCCAACTGTTGCAGGTTGGTACAGTTTACTATCTTCACAAACAGCACAGGTGCTGTAACAAATAGACTACATAATAAAGGGGTAGTAAAGAATGCCTAACAGTCAAAAGATTCGTCATTCGTTATCATCTGCGCAGTCTGGTATGTGGTTTGCGCAACAATTAGATCCGCTTAATCCAATTTATAATACTGGGGAATATGTAGAAATAAACGGAAATATTCATCAAGACATTTTTGAATTAGCTGTACGTAAAGTTGTAATGGAAACAGAAGCACTTCATGTTCGCTTCGAAGAGGATGAAATTGGCCCATGGCAAGTTATTGAAGAATCACAGTTTCATATGCATTTTATTGACGTTCGTAAAGAAGAAAATCCTGAAGAAGCTGCTAAAGTATGGATGAAAAATGATTTATCTATGCCAGTCGATTTGAAAAAAGATACTTTATTTACTGAAGCACTTATTCAAGTTGAAAATAATCGTTTCTTTTGGTATCAGCGCATCCATCACATTGTGATGGATGGCTATGGATTTTCACTTCTTAGCCAAAAAGTAGCGAATGAGTATACATCACTTATAGAAGAAACAAACAAGAATGAAAAACCATTTGGTTCTCTTGCAAAAGTCGTGCAAGAAGATATTGAGTATCGTGAGTCTAAACAATTTCAGGAAGATCGTACTTTTTGGTTAGAAAAGTTTGCAGATGCCCCAGAAGTTGTAAGTTTGGCAGAACGAGCACCGAGAACATCAAATGGATTTTCACGAGAAACAGCTTATTTATCTAGTTCTAGCACGAAAACTTTACTAGAAGATATCAATATTTCGTTAACAAGTTGGCCGGAATTCATTGTGGCTGTAACAAGTATTTATATGCATAAATTAACAGGTGAAAATGATATTGTTTTAGGTTTACCGATGATGGGACGTCTAGGTTCTGTATCTATTCATACACCAAGTATGGTAATGAATTTAGTTCCACTTCGTATTACAGTAACTCCAAATATAACTCTTGCGGAATTATTGCAGCAAGTTTCTAAAGAAATCCGAGATGTACGTCGCCATTATAAATACCGTCATGAGGAATTAAGAAGAGATTTAAAGTTACTAGGTGAAAATCAAAGGTTGTTTGGACCGTTAGTGAATGTTATGCCTTTTGATTACGGGCTTAATTTTGCTGGAAATCGTGGTATTACGCATAACTTATCAGCAGGACCTGTCGATGATTTATCGATAAATGTATATAAACGTTTTGATCAAAATGAGATAATGATTCATTTTGATGCAAATCCTGAAGTATATAATAACGCGGAGCTAGCATTGCATAAAGAAAGATTTATGAATCTATTTGAATTAGTAATAAATAATTATGAGAAAAACGAGTCGATTGGAAAAATAAACATTACTCTGCCTGAAGAAAATCATAAAGTTTTATTGGAATGGAATGAAACGAAGGAAGACGATGAATTAATCAGTCTGCCTATATCATTTGAAAAACAAGTGAAAAAAAATCCCAATAAACTAGCGATTACTTGTGACGGTGTAATCCTTACGTATAAAGAGCTAAATGAACGAGCGAATGAACTAGCACATTATTTAGTAGAAGAAGGAATACGACCAAATCAGTTTGTAGCTTTAGTATTCCCTAGATCAATAGAAATGGTAGTTAGTATGCTAGCAGTCTTAAAGGCTGGTGCAGCGTATTTACCAATAGATCCAGAATACCCAGCAGATAGAGTTACTTATATAGTAAATGATGCAAAACCAGTTTGTATCATAACACATTCATCTGTTTCATCTAAGTTAGTTATAGAAAAGGATATGAAAAAAATTGTATTAGATGACGAAGAAACGAAACTAGCGTTACATACATATTCTCGTATGAATATAGCATGTAAGAATGATGTATCACTGTTAAACCCAGCCTATACAATATATACTTCAGGCTCAACAGGAAACCCAAAAGGTGTAATTGTTCCTATGAGAGGTTTAAGTAACTTTTTAATGGCTATGCAACAAAAGTTTTCATTAAATGAAAATGATCATTTATTAGCAGTTACAACGTTTGCATTTGATATTTCTGCACTAGAAATTTATTTACCTCTTATTAGTGGTGCAAGTTTAACAATTGCGCAAAAAGAAGACATACAAGAGCCTTCTGCATTAACGACACTTTTACATGAAGAAAGAGTGACCATTATGCAGGCTACACCGACGCTTTGGCAGGCGTTAGTAACTGATTATCCAGAGAAGCTACAAGGGCTAAGCATACTTGTTGGTGGTGAAGCTCTTCCAGCGCATTTAGCAAATAAATTACGAGAATTAGGTTGCTCAATAACTAATTTATATGGACCAACTGAAACGACGATTTGGTCTACTTTCATGAACATTGATGAAGGTGAAAAGGGCATACCTCCTATTGGAAAACCAATTTGCAATACAGAAGTGTATGTATTGGATGCAGGGTTACAACCAGTGCCACCTGGAGTTATTGGGGAATTATATATTGCAGGGGAAGGACTTGCAAGCGGATATTTAGGAAAACCTGAGTTAACAGCTGAACGGTTTGTTGCAAATCCTTATGGAGAATCAGGGAAGCGCATGTACCGTACAGGAGATCTTGTGAAATGGCGTAGTGATGGTGCGTTAGAGTACATTAGTCGCGCAGATCATCAAATTAAAATTCGTGGATTCCGAATTGAATTAGCTGAAATTGAAACGGTATTACAACGACATGAAAATATTCAACAAGCGGTAGTAATGGTACGAGAAGATCGTGCAAATGATAAACGCATCATTGCGTATATCGTTGCAGAAGAAAAGGAACCGATTAATCTTTCAGAAATTCGTTCTTATGTTTCAGAAAGTTTAGCGAATTATATGATACCATCGACATTTGTTGTGCTAGAAGTATTACCATTAACGCCAAATGGTAAGGTTGACAGAAAGAAATTACCTGCTCCTGATTTTAATGGAATGAACAATGAGAGAGTTGCTAGAAATCCGAAAGAAGAAATATTATGTGATTTATTTGCAGAAGTACTTGGTGTTTCTCGAATTGGCATTGATGATAATTTCTTTGAAATGGGTGGACATTCACTTCTCGCATCTCGTTTAATGGCAAGAATTCGTGAAACGTTAAGTGTGGAATTAGGAATTGGGAAACTATTTGAATCACCAACTGTTGCCGAACTGGCGAAACAATTAAACCATGCAAAAAGCGCAAGACCAGCTATTCAGAAAGCAAGTAGGCCAAATGAAGTTCCACTTTCATTTGCACAGCGCAGGTTATGGTTCTTAAATTGTTTAGAAGGTCCAAGTCCTACTTATAATATTCCGCTAGTCATTCGTATGAATGGAATATTGAATCGGGAAGCATTACAAGGTGCTTTTTATGATGTAGTTGAGAAACATGAAACACTTAGAACAATTTTCCCTAACGTATTAGGTAGTTCCTATCAGAAAATTTTAGATATGGAAAACTTAAATTTAGAAATGGTTATAACTAATACATGTAAAGATGAATTAGAAAGTGTACTTTCAGAGGCGGTAAGATATAGCTTTAACCTCGATTTTGAGCCGGCAGTTCGTTTGCAACTTTTTACAATGAGTGAAAACGAACATGTATTATTAATTCTATTACATCATATTGTAGGTGATGGCTGGTCATTACAGCCGTTAACGAGAGATTTTACAGCGGCGTATAAAGCGCGAAGTCAAGGTGACAGAGTTCAGCTGGAGACACTACCAGTTCAATACGCAGATTATGCACTTTGGCAACAGCAATTGCTAGGTGATGAAACGACACAAGAGAGTCTTATTTCAACACAATTAGATTTTTGGAAAGAAGAACTTAAAGGTTTACCAGACCAAATGGAGTTACCTACAGATTTCCAGCGTCCAATTGAGACGAGTTACCGCGGGGAAACAATTCATTTTCATATAGATGAAGGTATGCATAGTAGGTTAGTAGAGCTTGCACGTAAAAATGGAGTTAGTTTGTTTATGGTATTGCAAGCAGGGCTTAGTGCACTATTTACAAGATTAGGTGCAGGCACTGATATACCAATTGGAAGTCCGATTGCTGGAAGAAATGATGATGTACTTTCAGATATTGTTGGTTTATTTGTAAATACATTAGTGTTACGTACAAATACTTCAGGAGATCCAAGTTTTAAAGAATTATTAAATAGAGTGAAGCAGGTAAATCTTGCAGCTTATGAAAATCAAGATGTTCCATTTGAAAGGCTTGTTGAAGTATTAAATCCAGTACGTACTCGAAACAGCCATCCGTTGTTTCAAGTTATGTTAGCTTTTCAAAATACACCAGAAGCAACGTTTCATGTACCAGATTTAGAAGCGAGCCTTGAAATTCAAAGCGTTGGTTCTGCAAAATTTGATTTAACATTTGAAATTAGTGAGAGTAACGGGGTTGATGGTACTCCGAACGGTTTACATGGATTACTAGAGTTTAGTACCGATTTATATAAACGTGAAACGGTTCAAAAACTAATAGAACGATTCATTTTGTTATTAGATGATGCAACTACAAATCCAGATCAATCCATTGGCAGATTAGAAATATTAACTTTAGCAGAGAAAAATACAGTGTTAGAAAAGTGGAATGGTGGTTTTCAAATTGCACCAGAAATGACATTGCCACAATTGTTTGAAAAGCAGGCTCATATAAATCCAAATTCTATTGCTGTTGTCTTTGAAGATAAGAAATTAACTTATGAAGAGTTAAATAGAAAAGCAAATAAAATAGCTCGATTCCTAATAGCAAAAGGGATTGGTCCTGATCAACTCGTTGCTTTAGCGATGCCAAGATCATTAAACATGGTTGTAAGCTTATTAGCTGTTCTTAAAGCTGGTGCTGGATACCTTCCGTTAGATCCAGATTACCCAGCAGACCGTATTTCATTTATGCTACACGATGCGAAACCATCATGTGTTTTAACGAATTCAGAAGTGGAAATTGAATGTAATGAGGCACTAAAAGTTTTAGTTGATGATGTGAAAGTAATAGCAGAGGTTGAGAAATATAGTGAAGACAATATTGATGAAGTGGAACGAATTAAGCCATTATCTCCATCACATATTGCTTACGTTATTTATACGTCAGGGTCAACGGGCAGACCGAAAGGCGTTATGATACCTCATCAAAATGTAGTGAGACTTTTAGGAGCAACTGATCATTGGTTCCAGTTTGACGGAAACGATGTTTGGACGATGTTCCATTCATATGCTTTTGATTTCTCGGTTTGGGAAATTTGGGGACCTTTATTATACGGAGGGCGTTTAGTTGTAGTCCCACATACTGTAAGTCGCTCGCCGAAAGAATTTTTACAGCTTCTTGTTAAAGAAAAGGTTACGGTTTTAAACCAAACTCCATCAGCGTTCTACCAATTGATGCAAGCAGATCGTGAAAATGAAGAGATTGGCCAAAAATTATCTTTACGATATGTTGTTTTTGGAGGAGAAGCACTTGAGCTAAGTCGCTTAGAAGATTGGTATAGTCGACATCCTCATAACGCACCAAAGCTTATTAATATGTATGGTATTACAGAGACGACAGTACATGTTAGTTATATTGAATTAGATGAAACTATCGTCTCTTTACGGGCAAATAGTTTAATTGGGTGCAGTATACCTGACCTTAAAGTGTATGTGTTAGACAACTATTTACAACCAGTCCCACCTGGAGTAGTTGGAGAAATGTATGTTGCAGGTGCAGGACTTGCGCGTGGATATTTAGGAAGAGCAGGATTAACGGCTGAACGCTTTATCGCAGATCCATTTGGCAAGCCAGGTACAAGAATGTATCGTACAGGAGACTTAGCTCGCTGGCGTAATGATGGGACGCTAGATTATATAGGACGTGCAGATCATCAAATCAAAATTCGTGGATTCCGAATTGAATTAGGAGAAATAGAAGCAGTCATAATGAAGCACCCTAAAGCTGAGCAAGTAGCCGTTATTGTACGTGAAGATCAACCAGGGGATAAACGGTTAGTTTCTTATATCGTTGCATCAAATAATGAAGCAATTGATACGAATGAAATGCGTCAGTTTGCTAGTGGTAGTTTACCAGATTATATGGTTCCATACGCTTTTGTAGTAGTAAATGAGTTACCTTTAACTCCAAACGGTAAATTAGATAGAAAGGCATTGCCAGCTCCAGCATTTATCGCATCATCTTCTAGTCGTGGTCCAAGAACACCGCAAGAAGAAATGTTATGTGACTTGTTTACAGAAGTGCTAAGTGTACCTCAAATTGGAATTGATGACGGATTCTTTGATCTTGGTGGTCATTCACTCCTTGCAGTGCAGCTTATGAGCCGCATGAAAGAGGCGCTTGGAGTGGAACTAAACATTGGTACTTTATTTGCAGCACCGACTGTTGCAGGGTTAGCTGAAAGACTTGAGATGGGGAATGGTCAAAGTGCACTTGATGTGTTGCTTCCATTACGAGCAAGCGGGGATCAATTACCACTATTTTGTGTACATCCAGCAGGTGGATTAAGTTGGTGCTATGCAGGACTTATGAAATCTTTAGGAACAGATTATCCAATTTATGGTGTGCAAGCACGTGGTATTGCTAAAAATGAAGAACTTCCAAAAAGTTTAGAGGAGATGGCGGCGGATTACTTGAAACACGTTCGTGAAGTACAGCCTCATGGACCATATCGTTTATTAGGTTGGTCGCTTGGAGGAAATGTTGTGCATGCAATGGCGGCGCAATTACAAAATGAAGGGGAAGAAGTAGAATTACTCGTTATGCTTGACTCTTATCCTGGACACTTCTTACCGAATACGGAAGCGCCTACTGAAGAGGAAGCGTTAATTGCATTACTTGCTTTAGGCGGATATGACCCAGATAACATGGATGGTAAACCACTTACAATGGAAAGTGCAGTTGAAATCCTTCGTAAAGATGGAAGTGCATTAGCAAGTCTTGAAGAAGAGACTATATTGAACTTGAAAGAAACATATGTAAATTCAGTAGGGTTGTTAGGGAAATATGTACCGAAAGTTTATAACGGAGATATCCTGTTCTTTAGATCTACTGTTATACCAGACTGGTTTGATCCTATTTCTCCAAATACGTGGCTAAATTATTTAGACGGGCAAATTGTGCAGCACGATATTGATTGTAGACATAAAGATCTATGTCAGCCAGGTCCGCTTACGGAAATTGGACAAGTATTAGCGAAATATTTGCAGAATAAGAAAGGGGTAAGTAGAGTATGACGAATCCATTTGAAAATGATAATTACACATATAAAGTATTAATAAATGAGGAGGGCCAGTATTCTCTCTGGCCTGCTTTTCTCGATGTACCTATTGGCTGGAATATCGTATATGAAGAAGCTAGTAGGCAGAGCTGCTTAGAATATGTTGAATATAACTGGAAAGATTTGAATCCAAAAAGTAATCAAGTTCGCGAAAAAACATTAGCAGGAAAACGATAATGAAAGAAAAACTAAATCCAAAAGTAGTTGTAAGTATCGTTTATATAACTGCGATGTTTATGGCTGCGATGGACGCAACGATTGTAAATGTAGCACTGCAAACGATAAGTAGAGAACTACAAGTACCTGCATCTGCAATGGGGACGGTTAATGTTGGGTATTTAGTTAGTTTAGCTGTTTTCCTTCCGATTTCTGGTTGGTTAGGAGATCGATTTGGTACGAAAAGAGTATTTTTAATTGCTCTTTTCGTATTTACAATTGCCTCTGCTTTATGCGGAATGGCTAACGATATTACTTCATTGAATATTTTCCGTATTATTCAAGGTGCTGGTGGAGGGCTTTTAACGCCGGTCGGAATGGCAATGTTATTTCGAACATTTTCACCAGAGGAAAGACCGAAGATTTCTCGGTTCATTATACTTCCAATTGCTGTAGCACCAGCAATTGGTCCTATCATCGGTGGTTTCTTTGTAGATCAAATGTCTTGGCGTTGGGCATTTTATATTAATCTACCGCTTGGAATCGTTGCATTGCTATTTGGACTTCTATTTTTAGCAGAGCATGTTGAAAAATCAGCTGGTCGCTTTGATTCGCTCGGCTTTATTTTATCAGCACCAGGATTTGCGATGCTCATATATGCGCTCAGCCAGGGACCATCAAAAGGGTGGATTTCTCCAGAAATTATGAGTACTGGGATAGCTGGGGGGGTATTCATTACATTGTTTATAATCGTAGAACTGAAAGTAAAGCAACCGATGTTAGATTTACGTTTATTAAAAGAACCAGTGTTTAGAAAGATGAGTCTTATATCATTATTTTCATCAGCTGGTTTACTAGGAATGTTATTTGTTTTTCCACTTATGTATCAAAATTTGATAGGAGTTTCCGCGCTGGAATCAGGACTTACGACATTTCCAGAGGCGATTGGATTAATGATTTCTTCACAAATTGTGCCATGGTCATATAAAAAATTAGGAGCGCGAAAGGTAATTTCTATTGGATTAATTTGTACCGTGGTTATCTTTGTTTTATTAAGTTTTGTAAATCACGATACGAATCCGTGGCAAATCCGCGCATTATTGTTTGGTATCGGTATTTTCTTAGGTCAATCTGTCGGTGCGGTTCAATTTTCTGCCTTTAACAATATCACGCCGCCTTCTATGGGGAGAGCTACTACTATATTCAATGTGCAAAATCGATTAGGTTCAGCAATAGGAGTAGCTGTTTTAGCTAGTATACTAGCTGGTTTTGGAAGTAATAACGCTCAATCCGATTTTTTACCATATCAAGCAGCATTAATTGGATCAGCAATATTTTTGCTCATAGCACTACTATTTTCTTTACGTATTTCCGATAAAGAGGTAATGTCAAAGAAGAAAGAAAAAACATTATCTGTATCAGAAAAAGAGAAAGTACTTGTCAATGAATAACAATATACGCATGCTTTCTTATGAAAATTGATATTCGTTGAATAAAGGAGAGTTTACATGATAGAAAGTAAAGTTGTAGATTCTATTCCAACTTTGAATGAGAATGATTGTCAAATATGGTGGGCAAGAATTTCGGATTTACAATCATGGCATTACAATTTACTAAATGATATAGAGCGAGAGAAAGCAAATTCGTATCATCATTCGGCAGATCGAGCTCGTTTTATAATAGGTTGCGTAATAAGTAGATTAGTTCTCGGTAAGATACTTTCTATGTCACCAGTCCAAGTACCAATTGATCGAATGTGCTCAGTATGTAAAGTGCAGCATGGAAGACCACAATTACCAGAAGGTATGCCGCAATTATCCGTTTCGCATTCAGGTGAGTGGGTTGTCGTTGCTTTTACAAAATCTGCACCTGTTGGCATAGATGTAGAACAAATGAATCCAAATGTAGATGTTATGAAAATGGCAGAAGGTGTATTAACAGACATTGAAATAGCGCAAGTTATGAAACTGCCAAATGAACAGAAAATAGAAGGATTTTTAACATATTGGACTCGAAAAGAAGCGGTGCTGAAAGCGACAGGTGAAGGACTAATGATTCCGCCAGTACATATTACAGTATCAGCTCCAAATGATCCTCCAAACTTGTTGGTTTTTAAGGATAGACAAGAGTTATTAAATAATACAATGATGGAAGATGTAAAGCCTAGTTTAGATTATAGGGCCTCTGTTGCAATATTCAGTAAGGAAGTAACTGAAATTACGCAATTAGATGCGGCAGCACTTTTAAATCTTAAATAAAAAAATTATAGAAGAGGTGTTCCTCATGTTAGTAGCGGAAAATAGAAAGAATGAATTCACTTATAACGTACAAGCAATTAAAAATATTTTATTTTCTGGAGATACATCATCTATTCATGCTTTAGAAAAGCTTTTAAATGATACAGTTCAGTTTGATGTTCTTGAACAAGAGGCACTTGGTAGACAATACATTCCGAAAGAAGCAAAGAATTTCTTTGATAAAGATGGAACATTTCTTTACCGTGTATCTAATGTTAGTTATAAAGGCAAGGTGTTATCTGAAAATCTAATTTTTGCAGACACTTCGTTTTTACCGGACGCAATAAAGAGTGAATTAGAGAGTGGAAATATTCCTGTTGAAAAGCTTATAGAAAAGATGGAAGTAAGAAGAAATGTATTATATGAAGGATATCAGCCATCTGGAAATATTATCGAATTGTTTGATGGATGTTCTGTTACAGCGAATGTGTATCCAACTAGAAAGTATCAAATTGTAAGTAAATGCAAATGTGTATTTTATATTTGTGAAGTGTATCATGCAGAGAATATAAAGCAATTGCTTAAATAAAAACAAGAAACCAGCCTATAAAATGGCTGGTTTCTTGTTTATTTAACAGCTTCTTTTAATTCTTTACCTGCTTTAAATGCAGGAACTTTACCAGCGGCGATTTGAATTTCTTCGCCAGTTTGCGGATTACGTCCTGTACGAGCAGATCTTTCGCGCACTTCAAAAGTTCCAAAACCGATTAGTTGAACTTTATCTCCAGATTGTAATGCATTAGCAATTGTGTCAAATACGGATTGTACAGCTGCAGAAGCGTCCTTTTGAGAAATATCAGCTGATTGAGCTACGTTTTTAATTAATTCTGTTTTGTTCATGTTTTCACCTCATAAAAAAATTTTTGGAATGAATGTTTTAGTATAATAGATAGTAAAGATAAAGCTATCACTATGATTAGATAGAATACTATATAATTATGTTAATTTCGTTGCAAGAGACTGAATCCCTTCTATTATTTAGGGATTAATTAAGAATCGATGCATATAAAAAGCTTTAGTATGAGGATGAGGGGGAGTATATGAATGATTTTTCGTGAAAAAAATGAGAAGGAAAGTATATTAATTCGTCAACATGACCATGGTTTTTTAGCTGGAGAGATTGCAAAACATATAAAAGAAGACTTTTTTGAAAGTAAAACATATTTAAAAGAAACAGTTGATGCAATATATGAGCATGACAGAGGATGGATAGAGCTTGATAAAGTACCAATTTTGAATGATGCTAAAAATATTCCATATACATTTATGGATTGTCCAAGCCCATTACGTTTTGTTTTTTATACGATTGGTTTGAATGAAATTGAAAATTCTAATCCATACGGGGCATTGCTTTGTAGTAAACATTTTTTATCATTTCCACTAAACGAGGAAGATGAAGAGATGATGTCATTTTATAAACATGAATTAGAACGACAAAAAAGAATCTTGAAAACGTTAACAAAAGAACAGTTTGCGATGTTCGATAAACATTATAAATTATTAAAGTTTTGTGATGAACTTTCTTTATACGTATGTATCAATAAGCCTGGTGTCAAAAAGAAAGATGAAATTGATTTATTTAAAGATGGTTTTGAAGGAACAGAAATGTTTAATAGTGAAGAGGAGAAACTTATTCAAGCTGAATGGGTGGACGAGGAAACAATTCGGATTACACCATTTCCATTTCAAACGGAATTTTATACGTATGTAAAATATAAAACGATAAATAAGCATGAAATGAAAGAAAAAGGGATTGCAAAGGCTGATAGAGAATCAGAAATGAAGAAACAAACCATTCGTTTCATACAATAAGGAGGTAATATAAATTGAAAGATTATATATTAAAACAGTGTGATTATCATGCTTGGGCCAATACAAGATTATTCAATCGATTAAAAGAGTTACCAAACTATGAGACGATTTTTAATGAGCAGATACAGAGTGTATTCCCATCCATTAAGGATACTTTTGTGCATATTTATATTACAGATCAAGTGTGGTTACATATATTGCATGGTAAAAGTATGAATGAAGCAATACAAGACCGAGAAGATTTACGAAAACAAATTGAAACTAAATCGTTACATGAATTAGAAAAAATGTTTGAAAACATGGCAAATCAATATAAAGATTTTTTAATTACAATACAAGATGTGAATGCTGTATTTGTTATTGAGAATCCATATGTAGGGAAATTAGAAACTTCGATTTTAGAATTAGTGCAACATGTCGTAAATCATGGTACATATCATAGAGGAAATATAACAGCGATGATCCGTCAACTTGGTCATTCGTCGACAATGATGGATTTTGTACTGTATTTACATATGGTTAAAAAGCAGGGAGAGTAATATAGTTTGTAAGAAGGAGAGGCTTTAATTATAGAAGTCTCTCCTTCTATTTTATTCCGCATTCATGGTAGATCGACTGATTAAAGTTTTCTTAAGAAGCTTTATTTTCTTGTAATTGCTTAGCGTATTGTACAGCCTTATATGCATTGACTCTACCGTTTTTCCAGTACGTACCTGTACCACTAATTTTATCAGAAGTTGACTCAATAATTTGGCGAATTTGTGTATTACTATATCCTTGATTTGCTAAAAGAGCAGCGACTCCTGCAACATGAGGTGTTGCCATAGATGTACCACTTAATGATTGATACGTGCTTCCTTTATATGTTGAATATATATTTGAACCTGGTGCTGCAACATCTACCCAGCTACCATAAGTAGAGAATGAAGATTTTCTATCTGATTGATCTGTAGAACCAACTGCGATTACTTCGCTGTAATAAGCAGGGTAATTAGCTTTTGTATTTCCAGCATTTCCAGCAGCTGCAACTATAACAGAGCCTTTATTCCATGCATATTGAACGGCTTGTTGTAATGCAGTACCACCATTTGGAGCTCCTAAACTTAAACTAATTACTTTTGCACCCGAATCAGCAGCTTCTCGAATACCTTGCGCTACAGCATCAAGAGTACCACTTCCTTGATTATCTAATACGCGGACAGCATAAATTGAAGTTTGTGGGGCAACACCAGCAATTCCGACGCTGTTATTCGTAAGTGCTCCAGTAATTCCAGCGCAATGTGTACCATGACCATTACCATCATCAGATGTATTGTCGTTATCAACATAATCATGCCCGTAAATTACTTTCGAAGCCAGATCAGGGTGTGAGCCTTGAACTCCTGTATCAATAATAGCTACTTTTACACCCGGATCACTTCGTTGGCTATCCCAAGCTTGTGGAGCTTGAATCTTTTGTAATCCATATTGATTATTAAAATATGGGTCGTTTGGAGTCCAAAAGGCGTGAACGTAATAATTTGGTTCTGCATATTCCACATCTGGATTATTTTTATAACTCTTTATTTTTTCTTTTACAGTACCTTTTGAAAATTGTACGACTTCAAAACCTAACTTATCATCTTTAGATAAGACATTAGCTCCGACAGATTTATGAAAAGATTGCACATTACTTAAAGATGCATTTTGTTTGAACTTAACGATTAATTGGTTAGGAACATAATCAGTAGATGATGTTTCAGCACTTGAAGTATTCGTGTTAAAGAAGAAACCACCAATAATAAATGATAAAACAGATAGGAAAACAATGATTTTGTTTTTCAAAAGATTTTTCCTCCCTTTTCTTGGATGAGTTTTTCAGCGACACTTTAATGTCGCATTCCTTTTCAACTATATAGTTAGACCATACGATTTATGACATTTATGTGAAAAACTTTTGGAGGAATAAAAAGGAGTAAATATTGATATAAATATATTTTTAATGATAGTAATTAAGTAAAAGAAGGGATGAAAAAAGGAATGCTCATCATGTATGAGTCATTCCTTTTTTCATAGATTAACTTGCCTGTTTTTTATTATTTTCTTTCAATTTCTCTGCTTGTAAAAAGCGATTCGTTTCAGCAACAACAATACTACTTAATCCAATCAGACCAATCAAGTTTGGAATTGCCATAAGTCCATTTGCAATATCAGCAAATGTCCATACGATTCCTAGCTTTAAATTAGCACCAATTGCAATCATGAAAATAAAGATTGCTTTATAATATTTAACTGCACTTTCTCCGAATAAATAAGCTACACATTTTTCTCCATAATACGACCAGCCTAAAATAGTAGAGTAGGCAAATAAAATAATTGCGATACCGAGAATCATACTACCAGCAGTACCGAATACAGATTGGAATGCAAGTGTTGTAGCTTCAACACCAGTTTTACCTGATTTCCAAGCGCCTGTAGTAATTAATACTAGTCCTGTAATTGTACATACAATAAACGTATCTAGAAAAGTACCAGTCATTGAAACTAAAGCTTGCTTTGCAGGCGAATCGGTTTTTGCCGCCGCCGCCGCAATTGGTGCACTCCCTAAACCAGCTTCGTTCGCAAATACACCACGCGCCATTCCGATTTGGATAGCTGATGCAACTGTTGCCCCAATAAAACCACCAGCAGCTGCTGTACCATTAAATGCACCAGAAAAAATAAGTGAAAATGCTTCTGGAATTTGGTCGTAGTGATAGAAAATAATTATAAGACCAGCAATTATATAAAAGAAAGCTTTAATAGGAACGACATATCCCGTCACTTTCCCGATTTTTTTTACACCGCCTAAAATAACAATTGCGATTAAAAATGACATTACTATACCAGTTAAAGCAGGAGGGAAAGAGAAATTAATTCGCATTGCCTCTGCAACTGAGTTAGATTGCACCATATTACCAATACCGAAAGAAGCAGTTGTACCAAATATAGCGAATAATATAGCAAGCCATTTCTTACCTAAACCACGCTCTAAATAATACATTGGTCCACCTGAATATTCACCATTTTCATTACTAACACGATATTTCACTGCAAGTATTGCCTCTGCATATTTTGTTGCCATACCGAATAAAGCGGTAATCCACATCCAAAATATTGCACCAGGACCACCAATTGTAACCGCTGTTGCAACACCGGCTATATTACCCATACCAATCGTTGCGGCCATAGCTGTCATGAGTGCTTGGAAGTGACTAATATCTCCAGAAGAAGAAGTATCTTCTGATTTTTTAAACGCTAGTTTGTGAGCGTATAATAGTTTACTAAACTGTAAACCTTTCAAACGCACTGTGAGAATGATACCTGTTCCAACGAGTAGCAACAAAGTTGGTAATCCCCACACGTATTGATTTAGTTGTTCTAATACTTTACTTACTGTCTCCATCTTTATTCTCCTTTTTTAGAAAAAATAAAAACCACTTCAAGTAAATGAAATGGTCTCTGGAGAAACAAGGGATAGAAAAATAAACCGATACAATCGGCTTTTTCTTTCGCTTGTCTCTGTCCTTTTACCTGAGAGATTATCCGCTAAAGTAGCGGATTTGCTCCTTCGGTGCTCGTTTTCCTCCGCGCTCTATGAAAGCGAGAGGGAGTCTCTCCAGAGATTCGTCCCCATGCAGTTCTACTTGTAACCAAGACCTGAGAGTTTCAAAGTTGGTATAACAACTTTTTGCCCCGTCGGTAGATCAATAGACCTTCTCCTGAATGGTTCATCCGAATTATAAAATTTATAAACACATTGATTGTAAATCAATAAAAACATTATAGACATACAAATTGTGAATTGCAATCATTTTTTATTTTAAAATAGTAAATAGTTTTATTTTTTTGTAAGTCCTAATTTATCTTCAACTTCATTTAAAGTAGATAAAGCGATGACAATATGTTGATCCGCAAGTCCTAAAGCTTGTTTTGCTTTTTCAATAGTTTCATTGGTTGAAGTAGAGTTATTTGCTCCGTCTATAATCAAATTTGCTGCATTTTTCATGAAATTTGATGCGGATTTAAACTGAGTTGTGAATTGAAGTAGTTGTTTTTGTATATCTATATCTGTTATGTTTTCTTCAATTTTAAGCGTGTCTATTTCGTTCATAATTGTTTCGTACTGTTTGGAAACAGCACTCATTGTAACTAATAGTTTATTTCGATCTACTGAATCTCCATTCGTGTTAATCTCTTCCCAGGCAGGTAACCAATCTTTTTCGATGATGTCATTATAATGAGTAGTCAATTCATGAATTTTAGGTTGTAATTTCGTTTTGAAAGTTTTTGTCTCCGCTGTTTCTACAGTTGCTTTTTCGTTGTTATTTTTAACATTAGTAACATAGAAAATCGTACCGAAAATGATGAAAATAGAAATAACAACTGTCCATTTAGTAAAAAGTAATTTCTGCAATATGTAACGCCTCCAAAATTTAAAAACTTATAATTATAATATATAACAATAATGTTGTTTAAAGTAGAGAAAATAGGTTAGAAATAATTTGAATTATGTCTTTTCTATACATGAATAATTAAATTTAGTAAAATGATGAAAGTTATATGCGAGAAGAGAGGGTTTTTAGTGAAAATGAATAGAAGAAAACTGGTTTTAAGTATTTCAATGGCTATGTTATTAGTTGGTTTATTTGCACTCATATATGTAGACAAAGAATCTAAAATTAAAGATTTTCCAGTGCCAATGTCAGCAATCTATATTAACGATGATAATGAAGAGGACTATCAATATATAAGTGTAATGCCTATTACAAAAGCAAATGGATGGGAGAACTTAGGGGAAAACGGGCATACTGTTAGTTTTAAAAAAGGGGAAAGGAAGGTAGCAGTAGTACATTATCCGGGAGAAATTACGTATTATTTATTTGAGAAAAAGATGAATAAGGGAGATTAGCTAAAGATGTAATTCATTAAGAGTTACATCTTTTTTTATTCTGAATCATTTGAAATTAAATTCGATAGATGTTTTGATAGATGTAGTGATAAATATGATTAGTTCTATATGTCTATAAAGAGTATTAGGGTGATTATAAAAATATTATGTGAACTAATTATTGTGAGAAGAAGATAAATTATATGCTAAAGGGGGAATTAAAAATGTTACTAAAAACAATCTACTGTAAGGTGGAAGAAGAGAAAAAGAAATTGTTTTCAAATGCGCAAGAAAAATGGAGTGATATACGGCATCTAGATGGTTTTCATGGACAATTTGGTGGATGGTATGAAGATGAGGCATGTGTATTTACTTTATGGGAAGATAGAAGTACATATCAATCATTTATGAATGGTGCTCACGATACAATTTATTTAAATAGTAATCAAGAGGATACGTTTCTTTCGTGTGAAATTGAATTATTTCAAACGTTGTATGATATAACTGATACGCATTTGAAAGACGTTGTTACAGAAGGATCATTCGTAAGAGTTGCTATATGTGATGTAAAGGTGGAAAAGGAAAAGTATTTTTTACAGAAGCAAGAAACAATTTGGAATAAAGGAATGGAAAAAGCAAAAGGAATGTTAGGTGGAGTAGTTGGGAAGTCTTTAAAAAATGAAAATCGTTACATAGTGTTAACGTATTGGAAAGATGAACAGACGCATCAAAATTATGTGGAAGAGATTTTCCTAGATTTATATAAATTAGCTAATATTCATGAAGATATAGAAGAGATAAAAGGAAAACAAGCTGTATGTAAGGAAGAATGGCTTGTATATTAAACGCTGAAAAAGTGTATAAATGAATGTATAATAAAGATATTTTCTTATAAACAAGTAATTAATAGAAGACGTTATATACCCTTTCATGTTAATATATTTAAGTTATAATAGGAGGCTTACCCTTTTGTATTGTACGGTAGAAGCAGTGTGAGCTTGAAATTTTTTTAGAAAAGGATGTGCCTAATTTGCGTATCAATAAATTTATTAGTGAAGCTGGAAAAGCGTCTCGACGTGGAGCGGATAAACTAATTAATGAGAGAAGAGTAATTATTAACGGTAAGGTTGCAAAAATTGGTGACCAAGTGAACCCAGGTGATGATGTACGAGTAAATGGAGAGCAGCTTCGAATTGCTCGAGATCACGTATATATCGCTTTAAATAAACCAGTAGGTATTACATGTACGAGTGAAAAATCAGTAAAAGGTAATATTATCGATTTAGTGAACCATCCTTTACGAATTAGTCACATTGGACGTCTTGATAAAGACTCAGACGGTTTAATTTTGTTAACGAATGATGGTGATATTGTTAATGAAATTTTACGTGCTGAAAACAAACATGAGAAAGAATATATCGTTTCAGTAGATAAGCCAATTACACCTGATTTCTTAGAGAAAATGGCAGCGGGTGTTAAAATTTTAGGAACAAAAACGCTTCCTTGTGAGGTTACACAGTTATCAAAATATGAGTTCCAAATTATTTTAACACAAGGGCTAAATCGTCAAATTCGCCGTATGTGTGAAGCTTTAGGTTATCAAGTATACACGTTAAAACGTACGAGAATTATGAATATTGAATTGAATAATTTACCGGTTGGGCAGTGGAGAGATTTAACAAAGAAAGAGAAAAGACGTCTATTTGCAGATTTAAATTACGAACCACAAGATTGGTAAAATTGTGAAGTGAAACCAAAAAAATTTGGTTTCACTTTTTTAATTAAATAAATAATTTTTTTAAACACTTGCAAAAATAAAATGAATAAGATATATTAAATAACAATAAATGGATGTTTTACAAAAAGCAAAGAAAAGGACACGAGTTATTTTACCCGGTTATACAGAGAAGGAAGGAAAGCTGAGAACTTCCTAACGCAGAAAAATAACTTACCACCTTAGAGCTGCACTAGGGAAATTAAGTATCTAGTGCCGTGTATGCGACGTTATCGCAAAAGAAGCCATTATGTTTTTTGTGATGGGAATCTGGGTGGAACCACGGATATAAGCATATTCGTCCCTATATTTAGGGATGAATATGCTTTTTTGCATTCAATTTCATAATAAGCGAAGAAAAGGACACGAGTTATTTTACCCGGTTATACAGAGAAGGAAGGAAAGCTGAGAACTTCCTAACGCAGAAAAATAACTTACCACCTTAGAGCTGCACTGGGGAAATTAAGTATCTAGTGCCGTATAAACGACGTTACCGTAAAAGAAGCCATTGCATTTTGTGATGGGAATCTGGGTGGAACCACGGGTAAAAGCACGCTCGTCCCTATGTTAGGGATGAGTGTGCTTTTTATTATGAAATGGAGAGATGAAAAATGAAAGAACAAATGATTGAAATTAAATTTCCAGATGGTAGCGTGAAAGAATTTGTAAATGGAGTTACTTTAGAAGAAATTGCGGGATCCATTAGCAGTAGTTTGAAAAAGAAAGCAGTCGTGGGGAAAGTAAATGATGGATTATATGATTTACGCCGAAAGATTGAAGAAAATGCGGAAGTAGAAATCATTACTATAGATTCAAATGAAGGTGTAGAAATTGCAAGACACTCTGCGGCACATATTTTAGCGCAAGCTGTAAAAAGATTGTATGGTGATATAAATCTTGGAGTAGGGCCTGTTATTGAAAATGGATTTTATTATGATATGGATCTTCCAAGTAGTGTAAACGTAGAAGATTTACGGAAAATAGAAAAAGAAATGAAAAAGATTATAAATGAAAATATAAAGATAGAACGAGTTGAGGTTTCTCGAGAAGAAGCAGCAAAACTGTTTCAAGAAATGAACGATCGCTTGAAATTAGAACTTTTAGAAGCAATTCCTAGTGGGGAAAGTGTAACACTATATAAACAAGGTGAATTTGTAGATTTATGTAGAGGACCACATTTACCATTTACAGGTTATTTGAAAGCATTTCAATTAACTCACGTTTCCGGTGCATATTGGCGAGGTGATAGTAATAACCAAGTGCTTCAGCGCATATATGGTGTTGCATTCTCTTCTCAAAAAGAATTAGAAGAGTATTTACATTTCGTTGAAGAAGCAGCAAAAAGAAATCATCGTAAGTTAGGCAGTGAGCTTGAGTTATTTATGTTTTCTGAAGAGGCTCCGGGAATGCCATTTTATTTACCGAAAGGACAAATGATTCGTAACGAATTGGAAGCATTTTTAAGAGAAATTCAAAAAGAGTACAATTATCAAGAAGTACGCACTCCGTTCATGATGAACCAAGAAGTATGGGAGAGATCAGGGCACTGGGGACATTATAAAGATAATATGTATTTCTCTGAAGTAGATAATAAAAGTTTTGCATTAAAACCGATGAACTGCCCAGGGCACATGCTTATGTTTAAAAATAAATTGCATTCTTATCGTGAATTACCGATTCGTATGTGTGAATTTGGTCAAGTACATCGCCATGAATTTAGTGGTGCCTTAAACGGATTATTAAGAGTACGTACTTTCTGCCAAGATGATGCACATTTATTTGTAACTCCAAAACAAATTGAAGATGAAATTAAATCAGTAATGGCGCAAATTGATTACGTATATAAAACTTTTGGATTCGAATATGAAGTAGAGCTTTCTACTCGTCCAGAAGACTCAATGGGTGATGATAAATTATGGGAGCAAGCAGAAGCAGCATTAGAAAATGTATTACAATCGCTAAATTATAAATATAGACTAAATGAAGGTGACGGTGCATTTTACGGGCCGAAAATTGATTTTCATATTAAAGATGCTTTAAATAGAAGTCACCAGTGCGGAACAATCCAGCTTGATTTCCAAATGCCAGAGAAATTTGATTTAAATTATATAGATGAAAATAATGAAAAGAAAAGACCAGTTGTTATTCACAGGGCAGTTTTAGGGTCATTAGATCGCTTCTTAGCAATATTAATTGAGCACTTTGGAGGTGCGTTCCCGGCATGGGTGGCACCAGTTCAAGTGAAAGTAATTCCAGTTTCAAATGCAGTACATGAACAATATGCCAATGAGATTGCACTTAAATTAGCACAAGCTGGAGTTCGTGTTGAACAAGATGCACGAGATGAAAAATTAGGATATAAAATAAGAGAAGCACAAATGCAAAAAGTACCGTATGTTCTTGTTATTGGAGATAAGGAAATGGAAAACGGAGCTGTAAATGTACGTAAATATGGGGAAGAGAAGTCAGAAGTTATTGCACTAGATGTATTTGTGGCAACTATTGAAGAAGAAATAAAGAATAGAAAATATTGATTGTAAAGAAAACACACTATTAGAAATTAGTGTGTTTTCTTTTTTATCTTACAAAAATGTAAGGTAAATGTAAGCGAAATCGAGGGAACGAGTTGTAGAAAAATGAGAATATGAAGTAGGAAATAGGTTCATGTTACAGGTGTAACTCTTATTGAATGAATAATTAAAAAAATCTTAAGGATTTACATGACAAAATAATAAGAAATATGTGAGAAATTAATTTTATACAAAAGGGATGGAGTGAAAGAGATGTCAACAAATGTAGTTACTGTAGAAAGTGTAGAAAAAACGTATGGAAAAAGAAATGAGAATCAGTCAAAAGCATTAAGGGGTGTATCGTTAAGTATTAAAGAAGGAGAATTTGTCGGGATTATGGGTCCTTCTGGGTCTGGAAAAACGACTTTACTTAATGTGATAAGTACACTTGACCAAGCGACAGGTGGTAGTGTGACGATAGCTGGTACAAATATTACTTCTATGAAGGGCAATGCGTTATCTGATTTTCGCTCTCAAAAATTAGGTTTCATTTTTCAAGATTTTAATCTACTAGAAAACTTATCAATTTATGAAAATATAGCTTTACCACTTTCTCTGCAAGGCGTACCATCAAGTGAGATTACTGGAAAGGTAAATGACGTTGCGAAGAAATTAGGAATTACTGAAATTTTAACAAAATATCCAACTGCTGTTTCTGGTGGACAAAAGCAAAGAACAGCGGCGGCAAGAGCTTTAGTACATAATCCAGCAATTGTATTAGCAGATGAACCGACAGGTGCGCTTGATAGTAAAAACGCAAAAAGTTTATTAGAAGCAATGCAAGATTTACATGAAAATCACAATGTAAGTATTTTGATGGTTACACATGATGCATTTAGTGCAAGTTATTGTGAGCGTATTTTATTTATTCAAGATGGTCTTCTTTATAAAGAATTAAATCGTCAAGGCACTAGAGAGAATTTCTATCAAGACATTTTAGGTGTGCTCGCTCATATGGGCTCAGCTGCTGAGTCTAAGTAGGGGGGCGAAACTATGTTATTTAAATTATCACGTCATAGTATGAAAAAAATGTTAAAAGATTATATGGTTTTACTTATTGGCCTCGTTATTAGTATTAGTATTTTCTATATGTTCCAAACGATGGCGATGAATAGCGAATTTACGAAAGATAATAGCCTAATTAGTAGTATTAGACTCGTCTTTTGGGTAGGTGCAATACTATTATCTTTCATTACTGTATTTTATATTATATATGCCAACTCTTTCTTACTCACGTTAAGAAGAAAAGAACTCGGTATGTACATGATGCTTGGTGCAAAAAAGAAAAAAGTAGCACAGTTATTATTTATTGAAACATTCGGTATGGGTATTGTCAGTATTATTATCGGTATTTTAGTAGGGATGTTACTTGCAAGTGTAGCAGGAAACTTTTTAATGAATGGAATGGAAATTTCAGCAAAAGGTAGTTATGCATCTGTATACACACCAGCAATTTTAGTTACAGCTATTTTCTTCTTAATACTATTTTTCATTACTGGCTTAATGAACAGTGTCCGATTGTTACGTAAAACTGAACTAGCGTTAATTCGTGAAGATGAAACACTAGATGAAGTAAAGAAAAGTAAAACTCGCATTATTATAATGACAGTACTTGGTGTATTACTAGTAAGTATAGGGTACTATTTTATGATCAATGTAAAAATATATGCTGAATTAGGTTTTATTATAGCAACCATCGTTACAACACTTGGAACATATTTTATCTTTAGTTCATTACTCCCATTTTTTGTGATGAAAATTAAGGGGAATAAAAAACGAAATGAAACTGGTCTAAATAGTTTTACATATGCACAGCTACGCTTTCGAGTAAATAGTTTATCGAGAGTATTAGGTACTGTAGCGATGTTAATTGCATTAGGCGCAGGTGCGATGACGGCAGGTATGGCTTTCCAAAAAAATGTAGGTATTATGACAGACTTTTCTCGTGTATATGATGTTGTAATTCATGATCCGAATGATCAAGACAAAGCTGCCTTAAAAGAAATGGAAATTGTTGAAGAAAGCAAGTACAACTATAAAGTAGATGGAGAAGCGGTTTATTATTTACGTAACGACTTAACTGCGAAACCACCACTTGTTTCAGACCATTTTGATACAAAAACGTTAAAAGAGCCTGTTCGTAAACGTGTGACTGAACCTTTAACTGAACCTGTATATTCAGCTTTAGAGGCTCCTGAATTAGCAAAATTCCCTCGTATGCCAAAGGATTGGGAAGATGCAGTTGTAAGAGAGATACAAATTACGCATAATCAATTTAGCGGAAAACCAGTAAGAATTGCAGACGAAGAGCATTATAAAGGAATTCAAGGAACAGAACACACTGTAACATTAGCAAAAGTAGATGATATGAAAAAATATAAACCGTTATTGATCGAAATAGACAAGAGACAAAAAGCACAAATTGAAAAAGCAACAGGTGAAAAGGTAGACTTATTTACGAAAATGACAATTTATCAGTTTATGAACAGCTTCATGAGCGGAACAATGTTTATGGGATTTTTCCTCGGAATTGCCTTTTTAGCAATGATGGCGAGTTCCCTTATGTTCAAAATATTAACAGGTGCTTCTCGTGATGTACGCCGTTATGAAATGTTACGAAAAATTGGTGTGAGACGCAGTATGCTAACGAAAAGTATATATAAAGAAATTTCATATTTATTTATCTTCCCAGCAATCATTGGCATTTCTCACGTTTTAGTAGGGCTTAACTTATTCAGCTTTATATTAGTTGACCCGTTTGTAAAAGTGTGGGTGCCAATTGGGATATTCTTAGTCATTTATTTCATCTATTACTGGATAACTGTTCAACTTTATAAAGGTATGGTAATGCCGAAAGAAGAGGTAGCTAAATAGTTTATCCCGCTATTTGCCAGGCAGCCCGATTGGTGAGGGCTGATTAAAGTTTTATTTTATGAAAAGAGTCCTTGTTTTGAAAATAGGGGCTCTTTTTTATGTTTTTTATAAAGAAGGAAAAGATTGGATAATGGTCGAAAAATATAATGTAACTTCCAAGAAATGACTAAAATAATACTATTTTGTCGAGAGGAAGGATACGAAGTATGAAAGAAATGCTACAGTTATTTCGCAACAAAGTGTATGCACGTTTTTTCTAGCAAATATTTTAGAGCGACTCGGTTCTATGATTGCTGGAATTTCTTTAATGTTTTACTTGTTAGATCAATACGGAAAACAACCAGTTTACGCAACGATGACAAAAATTATGATTGCATTACCTGCATTAATCTTTTTTCTATTAGTAGGGACAGTAGTGGATCGATTTGATAGACAACGTATTTGTACAGTAAGTAACATATGTTGTTCGCTCTGTAATATTGGAATCCTAATTTCGCTTTATTACGGGATAATTATACTTGTTTTTATATTTTTATTTTTGGAAAATGCATGTATACAATTTTCCTCTCCATCAGAACAATCGATGATACAGGGAGTAGTTGAATCAGACCAATATGGTGCAGCAGCGGGTATTAATCAAATGGTAAATAGTTTGTATGCTTTATTTGGTGTAGGAATTGCAACGATGGTGTACTGAACTTTTGGAATTTACGGGAGCATTTTAGTAAATACGCTCACTTTTATTATGAGTGGTATTTTGATTCAAACAATCTCCATTCCAGAAAAAGTTTGTTTACCAAATGGTAGAACAAAATGGAAAGAAGTTAATTTGAAGATGTTAATAACAGAGTTTAAAGAAGGGATTAGGTATATATACCTAAATGAAACTTTTAAAAAATTACTTTTGGGATTTATCGTGTTTGGTTGATTATTTTTTGTTACGTGTTTATTCCAAGCTATTTTACTAAGTGGGAAAAAGCGAATTCAAGGTATGGTTGAAGAGGTTTGTTTTTTCTGAATATTCTTTTTTAAAGGGGTGATAGTTATGTTGATGCGAACTGCTAAGTGGTGTGGGATTACTTGTTTACAATTATTCGCTACAATTCTATGTATAATCTGTTTAGGTGCGCTCCCTCGATTATTTAAGGGATTACAAATTGATTTAATTGGTTTTTGGAACACGATTGTGTTTATTGGAGGAAAGTTACTCCAACCTTGGGAAATTACATATGGATTTCGAGATTCGAGGAAATTATTTCCGCAAATATGGATTCATTATTTAGAGACAATGTTTGTATTTATTTCGGCATTTTTACTGTCATTACTTATTGCGTATGTTCTCGTTGTGTGGGTATTACAACGGTCTCAATCAAAGCAACGAATGTGGAATGGGATTTTTGTCGTACTTGAAAGCATCCCAGATATTTTAATAATTTTATTATCGCAACTTCTAGTCGTAATAATCTTTCAAAAGACAGGCTTTATGCCAGTAAAACTAGCGGGGATTGGGGAGGAAAGGGCTCGCCTATTGCCAATAATATGTCTAACTTTGCCTACAACACTATTATTTATTAAGCTACTACTATTACGTTTCAGAGAAGAATTAGAGAAAGATTATAGTATATTTGCTAAAAGTAAAGGGCTTAGTTTACGACATATTTTAACAAATCATATTTCAAGAAATGTTTTGTTAACAACAATCTATTATGCAAAAACAAATATTTTATTTATGTTATCAAATTTATATATTATTGAATGGATATTTAATACGTACGGTATGTTTGTTTTTGTAAAAGAAAATTCGAAATTAGAAATATTTACAGTAAGTTTAATTATATTATACGTACCGCTTTTTATACTATTTCGTTTATTACATACGTTTTTACAAAATGTAATAAAGGAGCGTGTTTAGCATGTGGCAAGTTGTAAAAAGAGATGTGAGATTTTGGTTTGGTGTTACTTTTTTAAGCGTACTTATGATTGTTAGTATTGGAAATACTTTATTTTTCGATGGGAATATCCGTGAACTTACGATGATGTATAACGAAAAAGGAGAACTAGAGGCTGCTCCATTTTCACCGTCGAATAAATTTTGGTTCGGTAGTGATGAGAAAGGACGCGATCTTTTCCAGCTAATAATAGAAGGAGCGAAATGGACAGTTGGTGCGAGCGTAATTATAGCGATTCTACGAGTTATAGTTGGAGGAGGTATTGGTTTGCTTCTTGGTATGTATAGCAAACGTTCTTTTCCAGTTATAGCATCTTTTTTTGATCCGTTCAGCATTGTACCTATGGTTATGATTTCTCTTTTTGTGTTAAAGGAAGTTTTAGTGTTTGAAAATGGGACAGTACCAGAGCCGTTTCATTTAAGGGTAATATTTCAAATGGTTATCCTTACATGTTTAGCGGTACCAACAATTATGTTATATACAGCGCAGGAAGTCCGTCGGATAAAAAGAGAAGAATTTATGATGGCAGCAACTGTGCTTGGGGGCAGTAAATGGCATAGAGTGAAAAATCACGTATGGCCACACGTATTACCATCATTTTTTTTACTTGTTGTTCAACAATTTGTGAGTACTTTATTACTTCTCTTGCATCTTGGCTTGTTAGAGTTATTTTTTGGCGGAACAATTATCTTTGGTACAGAGGCAGATAGTGTAACAAAAGAATGGACCGGCCTAATTGGTCAAAACTTCCGTCATTTAACTACTCATACATGGATTGTACTTATACCGATTGCTTTTTATAGTATGACAATTTTAGCTGGAAATCTAATTAGTAATAGCATGCAAGATGCGATTAAGTTAGGAAATGTGAGAAAGCTAGAGAGGGAAAGTAAAGAATTACAAGTAGAGAAACAAGTACAACTAACTATGGATGACTTTTCTTTTTATAGAGAGATACAAAAATAAAAAAGATAGCTGAAGACAAATTGTTTTCAGCTATCTTTTTTCGCTTAAAGTGGTGGTAAATCAATCTTACCTTCTTCAAATAATTCTTTTATCATATGTTTCGTATAACCAGCGGCTTGACCAAATGTGATTTTTGCTGGCATTGGTGCTTCGTTAGCATCTACAACTACATCAATAATACATGGTTTATTTTGTTTTACTGCATTTTGGAAAGCGGGAAGTAGTTCATCTAAATTCTCAACACGGTATCCAATACCTCCACACGCCTCTGCATATTTTGCAAAATCAGGGTTCGTTAAGTCTGTTTCGAATTCGATATTACCCATAACTTCTTGCTCGAATTTAATCATCGCAATTTTATTATTGTTTAATACGACGACAACGATTGGTAATTTATATTTTACAGCTGTTACGAAGTCATTCATCGTCATTCCAAATCCGCCATCACCACAAACTGCAAATACTTGTTTATCCGGGAATGCAATTTTTCCAGCAAGAGCACCAGGTAAACCGCAACCAAGTGTTGCGAGCCAGCTAGAAATGACAAATTGCTGGTTTGTCATACGGAAGTGTCTTGCGGTCCATACTGTTACATTTCCGACATCGACTGATAGAATTGCGTCATCATGTGCTACTTGCTGCAGAGCATGCATAACGCGTTGTGGTTTAATTGGAATGGAAGAGTCTTCTTCTTGATCGTGTAATTTTTCTTCCCACTTTTTCATCATTTCTTGGTGATGTTCTAAGAAGGAATGGTCTGTGTGTTCTTCAACATTTTCAATTAACCATCGTAATGTTTTATCAGCATCACCAGCTAAACCAATATCTGTCGCATAACGTTTCCCGATTTGGGCAGGATCTGTATCGATATGAATTGTTTTTGCTTTTTCAGGTAAGAAGCCGGTGAACGGATAAGAAGTACCGACCATAATTAAAGTATCTGCATGCTTCATTGCTTCATAAGAAGGTTTCGTGCCAATCAATCCTAATCCACCAATACAAAGAGGGTGTTCATCAGGAATAATTCCTTTAGCTGGCAATGTAAGTACGATTGGAGCACCAATATGTTCTGCCAATGCAAGTAAAGATTCTCTCGCATGTTTCGTACCTTTTCCAGCTAAAATAACAGGCTTTTTCGCTGCATTAATTGCGAGTTTTGCAGCATCTAAATCTTCTTCTTGAGGAAATAAATCAGGTAATGTAAAGGAAGTATTTGTAACTCGAGCACCACTTTTTACTTCGAATTTCGGAACATCATCAGGAATTGTAAGAACAGAGACCCCTTTTTTCGTATAAGCCATTCGAATCGCTTGATTCACGACAGCAAGTAGCTGTTCTGCTGACATAATACGCTGGTTATAAACCGCAACATCATCAAACATTCTTTCTAAATTTACTTCTTGGAAAAAGTCCGTTCCAAGTAAATCGGTTTCTACTTGACCTGAAATTGCTAGAACAGGGGCTTTATCGAGTTTCGCATCATATAAACCATTTAATAAATGAATAGCACCAGGTCCTGCAATTGCCATACAAACGCCAAGTTTTCCTGTTAATTTTGCATAGGCAGCCGCTGCTAATGCACCAGCTTCTTCATGGCGAACTTGAATGAATTTAATTTTATCTTGTTTTTTTCTTAAAGCTTCAATGATAGAATTGATGGAATCTCCAGGCATACCGTATATGTGTTCTACTCCCCAGTCAATTAATAAATCAACTAATGCTTCACTGGCTGTTTTCCCAAACATAAGTGTTCCTCCTTATAATAGGTAGATAACATTATGTTTTGGATAAAAAGGAAAAATATACAAATAAGAAAATTTATCTGGTTATTTGTAATCTAAGAATCAGTGTGGGAGGAACAAAAGTTTTACTTTAGCAACTTTAATGATGACTAGCGAATAAAGTGAACACTGTTATTAGTAAAAAACCACTAGTCGCCCACATTAGAAATGTAAGGAAAGAGAGCTGTTTCTTAGCTTTCCAAAGCATTTCATGAATTGTGACATATCCAAGTGAACCAATAGCACTTCCCATAATGAGCCCTTGCAGGTGAAGAGCTTTTCCTTCCATCAAAATGCCAAAAACTGTGCCAGTACCGAGAATAAGCGAAAGTAATAAAGTCGTTAATAAAAAGGAAATATATTTATGTTTTGTAAAAAGAAATGGAATAATTAAAGCTAATCCTTCTGGAATATGGTGAACGACAATTGCTATTAAAAAGGGAATGGCAGAGTCATTATGATTTATAAAAGCTGTACCTAACGCAAATCCACTAGGTATATTATGAATAAATATAGCGAAAGAGAGAAAAAGGAAGGTTTGCCATGCTTGTTGATCTTTTTTATGTATCATTGGATGGTGACAATAGTTATCTAATAAGCTCATAACTAAAATACCGATGGCTATACCAAGTATAGGCCCAATCATTTCGTAGCTTGAAAATGTTTCAGGAATAATTTCAAGGGATAAAAGCCCAAGTAAAATTCCGCCACATAATGCGTATAAACGATGCATCTTTTCTTCAATGAGTTGGCGTGTTGCTACTCCAACAGCACCGCCTAATAGTAATCCACCAAATGAAAAAAACGTAACAATCATTGGAATCCATAATCGTTCCATAGTATCACACTCCGATTCTTCCACTTATTTTTAGCTTACGAAAAGGAAAGTTAGAATAGTCCAAGTAATTGTGTTTGAGTATAGAGAAAAAAGTAGTGATTCGTTATAATCTATATATTAAACTTAAGTGAGGAAATGAAAAGGGGAATTGGTTATGCAACAAATTAAAAAAATAGGAAACTCATTTTGGTATATGACACCTGTTTCTGAAACAGATAGACCTATCTTAGGAATGGTCGTTGGACAAGAAAAAACGTTAATGATTGATGCAGGGAATTCAGAAGAACATGCACAATTATTTTTAGAAATGTTAAAAGAACAAAATGTATCGAATCCAGATTTCGTAGCACTAACCCATTGGCATTGGGATCATATTTTTGGATTGCCTGTACTACAAGATGCATTGTCTATTGCACATTCTGAAACGAAAAAAGAGATGCGTACACTTGTTTCTTATGAATGGACAGATGAAGCTTTGGACGCACGCGTAAAAGAGGGTACTGAAATTGCATTTTGTGCGGATTGCATAAAAAAAGAGTTTGAAGAAAAAGCGAGAAATATTAACATTATTCCTCCGACCTTAACGTTCCAGAATCAAATGGAATTAGATCTTGGTGAAGTGACATGCGTGTTAAAACATGTGGGCGGAGATCATGCACATGATTCAGTTGTTATTTACGTGAAAGAAGAAAAGATATTATTTTTAGGAGACTGTATATATGCAGATATTTTTTCTTCGAAGTGGAACTATACGACGAAAAGAACGTTTGCATTAATAGATGAATTAGAAAAATTTGATGCTGAGACATATATTCTTTCTCATGGGGAAGCGATAAATCGAGAGGAGTTTTTACAAGAGATTCGCATGTTAAAAGCAGTAGGAACTTATACAGAAGCTCATAAGGGCGATGAAGAGAAGATAAAGGCAGCGTATAAACAAGAACTAGATAGAGAATTAAATGAAGATGAGTTAGAAACAATAACTTATTTTGTCAATGGTTATGAAATGAATAATCAATAAGACACTACATTAATCCAATATAATTAAATTGCACAAAAAGAGTATTGAAATTTAATTCAATACTCTTTTCAATAGTTAAATATGTAGTTTCAACTAAATTCTAAATATAGGGGTTCATCGTCTGAAGTGATTTTATTCTATTTATTTTTCGTATAGATAGTGGTTCAAGTAGAAGCTTTCTTTGCTAATTCAGTAATATATTCAAAGAATACATCACGTTTTACATCATAAACGACATTTACAGGTCGTCCATCAGCAGTTTCCTCTGTACGTCCTTGGCTTGGTCCGTATGTATGAACGATACTATTAATTGTTTCAGTTTTTGCAAGGTTAGTGTTTCCGACAAGCGCGGTAGTTAGTACATCCCATAAATAGTAGGTAGAGTTCGTTGAGAAGTGAACGAGAGGGGGAACCATTGCATAGCATTGACCAAGGAAATCCATACCAATATACTTTCGTTCTTTTGCCCATTGTTCACGTATGTCTATAGTTAACGGAACTTGGTTTGTACTTTCTAGTGTCACTAAGTCGATTTTAATTTTTGCATCCCATACACGAGCCACTGCTTCAGGGTCCCAAAACGAATTCCACTCAGCTGTTCCATCATGCTCTGGTTCATGTACATTGCCTGCTGTAAGAAATGTACCACCCATCCAAACGAGACGTTCAATTTTATCTTCTATGATGGGAGTTTCATATAATGCACGAGCAAGGTCAGTTAGGGGCCCGGTAAATAATAAAGTTGTTTTTCCTTCCGTTTGTAGAAGTGTTTCTATTAAATGGTGATGTGCAGGCTTTGCCACCACGGGTGTTACAACTTTTCCAGACTCATTTAAAATTGGTAGAGCATCTACATAAAATGCATGCATCCGCCAGTCTTTTGGAAACGGGTTTTGCCCGCGAGAGTTTGAAGCGGCTACTGCAATATTACCTTTGCCGAAGCGATCAATAATTTTACGACTTGCAGACATTGCGGGTTCTAAATAGCAGTCTGCTGGGATAACAGATACACCGGTAAGTTCAACGTTTTCCATTTGAAGTAATAAAAATAATGAAATTAAATCATCTACGCCGCCATCATGATTGAAGTACACTTTTTTCTTCATTGTAATCTCCATCCTATATGATTTAGTTAGAAATTAAATATGAATTGAGGAGAAGTCATCAATAATTTCCACCACTTCAATTTCTCCATTAATCAGTAGCTCAGGAAGTTCATTTCTAATATTTCCTTTCCAATACTTTCTAGCTTGTTCGATTTTTTGAGAAAAAGGAATACCATCTTCTTTTGGTAAAAGATTCCCGTCACCTTCAAAAGAACTTCCGATTACTCGTAGTTTAACAATCTGTAAAACTTCTCGATTGTAAGAATCAAATAATGCTTTCCATTTTAAAGCATCTTCATAGCTTTTTGCAGCGTATAAACAAGATAACCTGGAAGGATATTCAGGGAATTCTTGTAGTCTAACCATTTCTACAATGGTTTCTCTAGCTGCTCTAATTGTTTGATCCATATAACTTATAACTACTTTAGCATTTTCATTATTTATATGTAATTCGTCATTTTTATAGTGATTATTTAAAATTTGTATGCCATCTTCACCATTAGCATTTAATTGTTCTCTTTCAAAAAAGAAGTGATATAGAGTATTGTGTTGATTTTTGTTAAAAGGAATCATTTGTCCGATATGCATTTTTTTCCTTGTTACGATGTGATATGCGTAAAATTCTGTTTCATTCATGGTTATCCTCCTGGTAATAATGTAATGCAATGTTAAATTTAGTAATTCAACATTGAAATATATAAAACCTTTATAAGTAAAAGTGAGAATTTGAGTTGAAAGTAAAGAAAATACATGAAAACGTTTTAAATTTGTTCACAAAATGTTCACTTACGAAGGGGGTTCCAATGTCGATATAATGACAAAGACTCAAAGAGAGAGGATGATGAAATTTGCCAACAACAAGAAAAGAAAACCTCCAATTTGGCATGATGATGTGCCTTGGAATGGTTATCGTAATGACGTTTTACAATTTACTAATGAATGAAACAGGAGGACCAATTTATATTAAAGAGATTGCATTAGAACTATTAATTGGCTTTATTATTGCGCTATTAATTGAAATAAGTATAGTTGGACCTTGTGCGAAAAAAATTGTATTCATGTTGCCATTTGATAAATCTAAGAAAATAAATATTATCGTTGCGATGGCGACAACTATGGTAATCGGAATGGTGTTCTTTATGTCATTTTTCGGTATGGCTATGATGCATTTACATGATGGACTACAAGGAGCTTCATTTGTTTCAATTTATTTTTCGATTTTTATTAAAAATTTCATAATGGCATATCCATTACAATTAATTATTATGGGACCGCTTGTACGTTTCTTATTTGCAAAGTTTGTTATGAAAAAGAAATCTTTTAATGTAGCGTAATTTTCATTTATAAAACACTATATATAAATAAAAAACACATCTCGCATTTTTGAGGTGTGTTTTTTTTCATTCCAAGTTATTTTCATAGTGATGTGACATTTGTCCTTTTGTCATTATAGGATGATGGTTTTTAATTAAGTCAGAAATAAAGGATGAGGAGATGATTTTTTGAAAGGTATTCTATTTGCTGTTTTTGCGGGGATATTTATAACACTTCAAGGAACCTTTAATGCGAAACTTAGTTCACATATCGGTATATGGTCGACGAGTATTATAACCCATTTAATTGGATTCATTATTGCAACAACTGTATTTTTGTTAAAGAAAGAAGAGAAAGTAACGGATTTAAAGAGTGTAAAAAAAATATATTTAGTAGCGGGTGCATTTGGTGGATTCATTATTTGCGCAGAAACTATGGCGATATATTCACTAGGAGTTACATTGACAGCTGGCACACTAATGGTTGCTCAATTGTTAACGGCAACAGTTATTGAAATGAAAGGACTGTTTCATATAAAAAAGATACAGATGGAGAGATATCATATTGTGGGAACAATAGTAATGATTATAGGTATTGTTGTATTTAATATGTAAATGAAAGGAGGAAATGAATATGGAGAATAGATCAAGTTTAATTACGCATTATTTGAAAATCAATAAAACGCTCGAGGTTTTTTCAGAAATAGATACAGCATATTTTCAATTAAATCACTTTGAAAAAGGCGAGCTTATTTGCAATATAGATGACGAAATGGATCGTTTATATTTTGTTGTTAAAGGGAAAGTAAAAGTTTATACGATTACACCTGAAGGGAAGAAACTAATTCTTCGCTTTATCAATCCATTGGCCATTGTTGGTGATATTGAACTAATTCAAAATAGCAAAGCATATAATGTCGTTGAGGCTTGTTCAGATGTTGTAGCAATCTCTATTTCTAATACGGTTATTAGAAACAAGTTATTACATGATCCTATATTTATGAAGTTCTTGCTTGAAAACATTGCCAACACGTTAAAAATATCGACTCGTTTTACTGCTCTTAATTTACTTTATCCTGTAGAAGTACGTGTAGCTAGTTATTTGCTTTCAATTTCAACAGATAGTAACGGGAATATGTATAAAGGGGATTTGGATGCAACTTCAGTAACGAGTATTGCAGATTTTATAGGGGTAAGTTATAGGCACGTAATTCGGGTATTACAAAGATTTTATAATGAAAAACTAATTGAAAAGAGTAATGGAGTTATTGTAATTAAAGATTTTTCTAGAATGAAGGAAGTCGCTAAAGATAATATATATGAGCAATGAAAGGGAGAGGAAGATTTTGATTGGATTTAGTTTAGCTATATTAGCAGGAATATTAATTAGCGTACAATCTGTTTTTAATGCAAAAGTAAATGAAAATGTAGGACAGTGGTTAACAACTACATGTGTCCTTGGAATAGGTCTCATTAGTTCTATTCTATTTTATATCATTACAGAAAACAGTATTAGCATTAAAGTGTATACTGCAAATTATTTGTTTTATGTAAGTGGACTGTTTGGCATCGGGTTAATTATTTGTATAATGGGTGCAATAAAGAGTTTAGGTCCAGCATATACGGTGCTAATTAGTCTTATTACTCAATTGGTCGTTGCGTTATGCATTGATACATTCGGATTATTTGGAATGGAGAGTGTTCCATTACAAGTAAATAAATTAGTTGGTATAGGTTTATTAATTGTGGGAGTAGGAATTTTTAAAAATCTATTTTTGAATAAGAAAGCTATTCTTATAAATGAGGATAGTGTCTAAAGAATATAAAGGGAAAAAGTGTAAATGGTCAGAACTTATATATTTAGATAGTAATAAGTGAGCGATGAGGAGAGAAGATAAATGAATCAGTTAATGTTGCAAGATGGTATACACTATTTGAAAATCAATGGGATTATGCATTGGTGTAAAGTTGCAGGGACAGCTCATAATACAGTCCCTCTTATTATAGTACATGGTGGTCCAGGTGGTAATCATTATGTATTCGAAAGAACGCTTGGTTTGAAGTTAGAAGGAAATATGACTGTAGTTTATTACGAACAAAGAGGTTGCGGACGAAGTGAGGCACCACAAGATGACGGTGAGTACTCAATCAATACTCTAGTCGAAGATTTAGAGGAATTAAGAAAGCAATTACATGTAGAGAAGATAAATTTGTTAGGCTACTCTTTTGGTGGACAACTTTGTTTAGAGTATGCTTTGAAATATTCGAAAAATGTTGAACAAATGGTATTACAAGCACCATCGTTAGATGATTTTAATGATATGTATACTGTGCAGATAGAAGGTTTTCTACAAGTAACGAAAGGGGAAATGAAAGAACAAATATTGAAAATAAGTAAGTCGAAAATTGCGCTAAAAGAAAAATATAATCAAGTTTGGAGTATAGTTGATACAGAAAATGTAGATCGACTATTGTTTAAAAATGAAGAATTTGCAAAGCTAAATAGAAGGTTTTGGGAGGAAAGTCAGTTAAGTAATACAGGGAAGATGAGCAAAGTTATTTTTGGAACAAAAGCATCTTTACCGCTTATTGAGCGTATTAAAGGTTTAGAAATTGATACGTGTGTCATAGTTGGAGCGCATGACTATAACACGGGTGTAGGAATGAGTTATAGAATAACGAGACAATTGAAAAATGGTAAACTTGTTATATTTGAAAATAGTGGACATTTCCCAGATATCGAGGAGATGGATAAAGTCTGTGAAACGATTATTGAGTTTTTGGAACAAAAGGGGGATATTAAGGTCGAACCGAATTAATAGAGTTGAATTGGCTATTGGGATATTAAATCATGTAATATGCTAATTGTTTACTTGTAATTGAGGAAGAATCAATTAGTGTATTTGGAAAATAAGTAAAAAAGATCTCGTAAGGTGGAGGTCTTTTTTACTTATTATTTAATATTTTGAACTTATATGAACTGAAGTAGAAGAGTATGATAAGCACTTTCAGGGAACGAGAATATAACCGAAAATAAAATATTACTAAACATATATAACTAATGAATACAATGTCTTTTTCAGTTATTAAGTTGTAAATCATTTTATGATAAAATCTTTTACATAATTTAATAAAGGGGTAGTATTCAATGGGTTATTTCTCAAATGGTTTATTAGTTTTGTTTGTGCTAATCGTATGCAGTTGTATATTTTTTGGTTGATAATATAATGAGAGTCTTATATAAAAGAAGTTATCTTAAGTGAGATAACTTCTTTTTACTTTATATTGAGAAGGAATTCTATCTTTCTTATTGAAGTTTGTTCTAGTTATTTTTACATCAATCAGATTTGTGTAAAGGGAATTTTATGAAATATAAACAAGCCAGAGAATAGGGTGTATTGACATGGAAAATAGTATACGCTACATAAGTGAACATCCTACAGATTTTAATGGATTATTATCCTTATACGAATCTTTAGGATGGAATTCTCTTAAATTAACGGTTAACGAGTTAGAACGAATGTGTAAGCAAAGTTGGTATGCAATTTATGTTTTTGATGATAAGAGGTTAGTAGGGATGGGGCGTGTCATATCAGATGGAGTCATAACAGGCATTATTTGTGGAGTTGGTGTATTGCCAAAATATCAGTCTAGTGGCATCGGAAAAGAAATAGTGAAACGATTAATCCAACACTGTGAACAAAACAAGGTTATTCCACAACTTATGTGTGTAGAAAAATTGCAATCTTACTATGAATCTATAGGGTTTGAAGCATTCTCTATTGGGATGACAAAACATATTATAAGATAGAGGTGCTTTATCCCGCTATTTGCCGAGTAGTAAAAGCCCCACGGATTAAAGTTTCACTTTATATTTTCAGTTTACTCGTACATATTTTCAAACTTCAACATAAAGGAGAATGGCTGTATGGAGATTGCTAAAGGGATAGAAATGTTACAACTTGAATTTCAAGAATTTGTTATTCATCCAATTCTTTTATGGGATGATGAAATGGCAGTATTAATAGATACGGGTTTCCCAGGACAAATTGAAGATATACAAGTAGAGATGGAAAAGGTTGGGGTATCATTTGATAAGTTAAAAGTCGTGATTTTGACGCATCAGGATATTGATCATATAGGTAGTCTTCCGGAGTTGTTGCAGCGCTGTCGAAGTAATATTAAAGTTTATGCGCACGAACTAGATAAGCCATATATCGAGGGGGATTTACCTTTATTGAAGGACGGAAATGTAGAGAACCGACCAAAAGGAAAAGTGAGTGATACTATGATTGACGGGCAAGAACTTCCGTATTGCGGTGGAATACTAATTCTTCATACTCCAGGGCATACCCCGGGTCATATTAGTTTATATTTGAAACAAAGTAAAATTCTTGTTGCAGGAGACTCTATGTATAGTGTGAATGGGATGTTAGGAGGAATTCACGCCCCAACAACTATAAATATTAAGGAAGCACAGCAGTCTTTGAAGAAGTATTTAAATCTAGATATTGAATCTGTAGTTTGTTACCATGGGGGATTAAGTAAGGGGAATATAAAGATTCAACTTCAAAATTTATAAAAGTCGAAGATAATAATTTTTAGATAATGGATGCTAAATTATAAAAAACATGTTTGAAAAAAATTCAAACATGCTTTTTTATTAAAGGAAATCTGTTTAATATGAATGACCTAATCCGTTCCAATAAAAAGAAACGATTTCTTGTGCTAATTCATCTATATTTGCAAGAATAGGATTGTGATTTTCATCTTTAAAATTCCCAATAGATAATAAAGATACGAAAGCATGAGCCGCAAATTTAGCGTTTCCTTTCGGAATTTCTCCGATGTGCATAGCATTATCGAGTGCTTTTTCTAGTACTTCATACATATTATCTTCAGCATTTTTTAATTGTTTCAATTGTTCTTCAGATAACGACAGTTTTGCATCTTTCATAAAATTTTTCATATCAATATCCATCGTTGCGTGTAAGTAAACTTTAGCGAAGTCTAATAATCTTTCTTCTAAAGTTTTGTTTGTAGAGAGTATTTGAGACATATTCTCACGTATACGTACCATCATTTCGATCATAGTAGCGGTAAATAAATCGGCTTTTGTTGAATAGTAATAGTAGACAGTTGCTTTCGTAATACCACAAACTTTTGCTACTTCCTCCATAGAAACGACTTGATAATTTTGAGTAAGAAATAACCGAGTTGCAACTTCTAAAATGGTTTCTTTTGTAGATTTTGTATTTTTATTTTGACGAGGCCTTCCAAGAGTGCGTTGTTTTTGTTCCAAATCCATTCGCTCCTGACATGTATTGTTTAGATAATTATAACATAATTTTTATTCATTCTTGATTAATTAACCGACCAGTATATATAATTAATAGTGGAGGAAAAAAGAAAGGTGGGTTTTTTATGAAAAAGCACCCGTTACATATGTTAGGGAGGCTTGTAGCAGGTAAAAATACGCAATGGATCACTTTATCGGTATGGATTCTTATTACATTATTACTTTCATTTACGTTACCACAAGTAAATAGTACGAAAGAACCGAACCCGAAAAATTTACCCGAAACAGCTATGTCGCAGCAAGCGGAAGCACTTATGAAAAAAGAGTTTCCGAATAATGCAGGGAATCCTTTATTAGTAGTATGGTATAGAGATGGTGGATTACAGTCGCAGGATTATAAACTCATACAAGACGTTTATAAAGAGTTAAAAGCTAGTCCTTTAAAGGAACAATCAACGTTACCACCATTTGATACAATCCCGGAACAAGTATTATCAAAAAGTGCGTCAAAAGATGGTACATCATTTGTTACACCGGTATTTTTTAATAAATCTGCTGGTACGGATATATTAAAAGGAAATCTTGAAGAGTTTAGAAAAATAGTGAATAGTAAGGTGGATGAAGATCCATTTAAACAAAAAATAAGTGAATCTGGTTTACATGTTCGATTATCAGGACCTGTAGGTATTCAAACAGATGCAGTTAGTTTATTTAGTCAAGCAGATGTGAAATTGTTAGTGGCTACTGTACTACTAGTGTTAGTTTTGTTAATTTTACTGTATCGTTCACCAATTTTAGCGATTTTACCTATACTTGTTGTTGGCTTTGCATACGGTATTATTAGTCCTACACTCGGTTTTTTAGCTGATCACGGATGGATTAAAGTAGATGCCCAAGCGATATCAATTATGACAGTATTATTGTTTGGCGCTGGAACGGACTATTGTCTATTTTTAATTTCGAGATATAGAGAGTACTTGTTAGAAGAAGAAAGTAAATATAAAGCGCTGCAACTTGCGATTAAAGCATCTGGCGGTGCAATAATAATGAGTGCGTTAACTGTTGTACTTGGATTAGGAACATTACTACTTGCTCATTATGGTGCCTTTCATCGATTTGCAGTACCATTTAGTGTTGCTGTATTTATAATGGGAATCGCGGCTTTAACAATTTTACCAGCACTATTATTAATTTTCGGTAGAATTGCATTTTTCCCGTTTATACCGAGAACAACTTCAATGAATGAGGAGTTTGCAAGAAAGAAAAAGAGGGCTGTAAAAGTTAAAAAATCAAAAGGCTCCTTTAGTAAAAAACTTGGAGATATTGTAGTACGAAGACCATGGACAATAATTATGCTAACTGTATTTGTATTAGGCGGATTGGCTTCATTCGTACCACGTATTCAATACACATATGACTTATTAGAGTCGTTTCCAAAGGATATGCCTTCTCGTGAAGGGTTTACGTTAATTAGTGATCATTTCTCAGCTGGTGAACTAGCACCAATAAAAGTTGTTGTTGATACGAAAGGCAAAGAGCTTCCTATTAAACAAGAACTAGAGAAATTTTCTTTCGTAAATACAGTGAAAGAGCCAAAAGAGGGAAAAGAAAATAAGCAAATACAAATGTATGAAGTTTCTTTAGCGGAAAATCCATACGCAATTGAAGCATTAGATCAAATTCCTAAATTGAAAAACAGTGTGGAAAAAGTATTAAAAGATGCTGGGATTAGTAATGCTGAAGAGCAATTGTGGATTGGTGGAGAAACAGCTTCATTATATGATACAAAGCAAATTACGGAACGTGATGAATCAGTAATTATTCCAGTAATGATTAGCATTATCGCTTTACTATTACTTGTCTATTTACGATCGGTTGTTGCAATGGTTTATTTAATTGTAACTGTTGTCTTATCATTCTTCTCAGCGTTAGGAGCAGGATGGGTATTACTTCATTACGGTATGGGAGCGCCGGCCATTCAAGGTGCGATACCGTTGTACGCATTCGTATTTTTAGTTGCTTTAGGTGAAGATTATAATATTTTTATGGTTTCAGAAATATGGAAAAACAGAAAGACACAAAATCACTTGGATGCAGTAAAAAATGGTGTAATACAAACAGGTAGTGTTATTACATCGGCAGGTTTAATTTTAGCAGGAACTTTTGCAGTGTTAGGTACACTTCCAATTCAAGTATTAGTTCAATTTGGTATTGTAACTGCAATTGGCGTATTACTAGATACGTTTATCGTAAGACCGTTACTTGTACCCGCGATTACAGTAGTTTTAGGCCGATTTGCTTTTTGGCCAGGTAAACTTTCAAGAAAGAGTGAAGAAATACAAAAGGTGGATGCATAGTTAAAAAAGCCAAGGATATTTGAACTGCACCCCAATTGTTAGACACAGTCTAACAATTGGAGGTGCAGTTTTTTGTATGACAAAATTTACGAAGGATTTAAAGTTAACGCTCGTTCAAGGATTTAATCCGAAAATAATTTCTCAAGCAGAATATGCAAAACAGATGCATATTACAAAGGCACAATTTCAATACTGGTTACGCTTATACGAACTCCATGGAGAAGAAGGTTTACACG
>NZ_JBQAGK010000009.1:0-203123 GCF_051916325.1 Bacillus cereus group sp. MYBK227-1
ATGATGGCAGAGAGGTCACACCCGTTCCCATACCGAACACGGAAGTTAAGCTCTCTAGCGCCGATGGTAGTTGGGACCTTGTCCCTGTGAGAGTAGGACGTTGCCAGGCAATATTATTCCGCAGTAGCTCAGCGGTAGAGCTATCGGCTGTTAACCGATCGGTCGTAGGTTCGATTCCTACCTGCGGAGCCATTGGAGAGCTGTCCGAGTTGGCCGAAGGAGCACGATTGGAAATCGTGTATACGTCACAAGCGTATCAAGGGTTCGAATCCCTTGCTCTCCGCCATAGGATTTATAATATTTGGCCCGTTGGTCAAGTGGTTAAGACACCGCCCTTTCACGGCGGTAACACGGGTTCGAATCCCGTACGGGTCACCACTTTGGAGGATTAGCTCAGCTGGGAGAGCACCTGCCTTACAAGCAGGGGGTCGGCGGTTCGATCCCGTCATCCTCCACCATATAAATTTTATATGAATAGTATTATCGCGGGGTGGAGCAGCACGGTAGCTCGTCGGGCTCATAACCCGAAGGTCGCAGGTTCAAATCCTGTCCCCGCAACCAAATGGTCCCGTGGTGTAGTGGTTAACATGCCTGCCTGTCACGCAGGAGATCGCCGGTTCGACCCCGGTCGGGACCGCCATTTTAATAAGGCTCGGTAGCTCAGTCGGTAGAGCAGAGGACTGAAAATCCTCGTGTCGGCGGTTCGATTCCGTCCCGAGCCACCATTTATTTTAATAAAATACGCCGGCTTAGCTCAATTGGTAGAGCAACTGACTTGTAATCAGTAGGTTGGGGGTTCAAGTCCTCTAGCCGGCACCATGTAAGTTTCGGAGGGGTAGCGAAGTGGCTAAACGCGGCGGACTGTAAATCCGCTCCTTCGGGTTCGGCAGTTCGAATCTGCCCCCCTCCACCATTTACATAGGGGCATAGTTTAAAGGTAGAACTGAGGTCTCCAAAACCTCCAGTGTGGGTTCGATTCCTACTGCCCCTGCCAAATATATTTACACAACATGGCGGTTGTGGCGAAGTGGTTAACGCACCGGATTGTGGCTCCGGCATTCGTGGGTTCGATTCCCATCAGTCGCCCCATTTTTATTTTAAAAATTACAAATAATCTAATGGATACTTACATATAATTAAGTAAGAATTCGATGGGCTATAGCCAAGCGGTAAGGCAACGGACTTTGACTCCGTCATGCGCTGGTTCGAATCCAGCTAGCCCAGCCATTTTTGCGGAAGTAGTTCAGTGGTAGAATACAACCTTGCCAAGGTTGGGGTCGCGGGTTCGAATCCCGTCTTCCGCTCCAATAAAATTTTATATGGCGGCATAGCCAAGTGGTAAGGCAGAGGTCTGCAAAACCTTTATCACCGGTTCAAATCCGGTTGCCGCCTTTTCTTTTGTGCCGATGTGGCGGAATTGGCAGACGCGCACGACTCAAAATCGTGTTCCTTCGGGAGTGTCGGTTCGACCCCGACCATCGGTATCATGAACGGCGTAATAAAAGACTCTACACCAAATGTGTAGAGTCTTTTTATATTTTCATCACACTATAAAATAAGCAAAATGGTGTGTTGATGAAATGGTTATAAATGATTAAGGTAAACTTATTCATTTAGTACATGCAATACAGTTGGGGAAAGCTACAAAACAATAAAGGGATAAATTTTTATCCCTTTATATAATTTCATTATTTTATAGAGAATTTCTCCAACCTGGTGACATGAAGTTAAATCCGACGCCACCAGTAGATATTAGTACATGATCAGCTGTTAATTTCGTAATTTCTAAGAACTTCTTTTCAAACTCTTCTCTGTTGTATTTGTACATAGTTGAGTGGCATGACCACATGTGCGTTGAAGTACTCAACCAGTCTCCTAATTCCTTTAATTCAGGAAACGACTCAAATCGAATTGGTTCATCTAATTTCATGAATCTCACTTGATAGATAGTTGGGTTTAATTTTTCTCCTATTCCTTTAAAAGCATGTGATTTTTTGTCTTTGGAATGTGTCATAATTCACCCTCCATCTTTTCTTCAAATTTTTTCCTATTTTTATTATACAACAATAGAAAACAATTATGGGAATAATATGGAAATCTTTATTGGCAATATAAAAAGACTGTAACAGAAATGTTAGAGTCTTCTTGTTAAATTATACTATGTGCTTCTAAAATTCGTAATAAACGTAGGAATTCATGTATAATATAACTTGTCGAAAGAACAAAATGATAGTGATTTATATTATGTCTGTAATATGAATCAAAAATGAACTTTTTATATTTCTTTTAAAAATGTGTTGAACACACATTATATTTCATATTAATATTTTTATGTAGATTTAAAACGGGAAAGAGAGTGGAAAGTATGGGCCGTAAATGGAACAATATTAAAGACAAAAAAGCATCAAAAGATGCAAATACAAGCCGTATATACGCGAAATTTGGGCGTGAAATTTATGTGGCAGCAAAACAAGGCGAGCCAGATCCAGAATCAAACCAAGCACTAAGAGTTGTATTAGAGCGTGCGAAAACATACAATGTTCCAAGAACAATTATTGATCGTGCAGTTGAAAAAGCAAAAGGCGGTTCAGAAGAAAATTATGACGAGCTTCGTTATGAAGGATTCGGACCAAATGGAGCTATGGTTATTGTAGATACACTTACAAATAACGTAAACCGTACTGCAGCAGATGTACGAGCTGCATTTAGCAAAAACAGTGGTAATATGGGTGTGAACGGTTCTGTAGCTTACATGTTTGATGCGACAGCTGTTATCGGCCTTGAAGGTAAAACATCAGATGAAGTTCTTGAAATTTTAATGGAAGCAGATGTAGATGCACGTGACATTCTAGAAGAAGAAGATTCTGTTATCGTGTATGCTGAACCAGATCAATTTCATGCAGTACAATCTGCACTTAAAGGTGCTGGCGTTGAGGAGTTTACAGTTGCAGAATTAACAATGCTTGCACAAAGTGATGTAACACTTCCTGAAGATGCTCAAGCACAATTTGAGAAAATGGTTGATGCATTAGAAGATTTAGAAGATGTTCAACAAGTTTATCACAACGTAGACTTAGGAGAGTAATACGATAGATGACCCTTTTCGCTTAGCGGATAGGGTCTTTTTTATGAAGTTAATTAAGGTGATGAAGTATTAAAGGTATTTTGTTGTAGGTAGGGAATATGATTATAGGGATATATAAAATATTCATTATCTCTAGGAGGCTTAATATGGAACATAAGACACCAAAGCATATCGTTGCTGTAGCAGGTTATTTAACAAATGAAAAAAATGAAGTGTTATTAACAAAAGTGCACTGGCGAGCTGATACGTGGGAGTTGCCAGGAGGACAGGTAGAAGAAGGCGAAGCGCTCGATCAAGCTGTCTGTAGGGAAATAAAAGAGGAAACAGGGTTAACGGTGAAGCCTATCGGAATTACAGGCGTTTATTATAATACTTCTATGCATATTCTAGCTGTTGTTTTTAAAGTAGCATATATAAGTGGTGAAATAAAAATTCAACCTGAAGAAATACAAGAGGCTAAATTTGTTGATTTAAATGAAGAGAACATAGATGAGTATATAACGCGTCCTCATATGAAATCTAGAACGCTTGATGCAATGAGAGCAACACATTTTATTCCGTATGAAACGTGGGAAGTACAGCCGTATAATTTAATAGGAAGATTGTAAAGAAAAGAGTAGCCGATTTGAGATACATTCGAATCACTACTCTTTTTTTGTATACTGTTTAAGAAAAAGGTCAAAATAATAATAGCACTAGTATTGATTTTAGGAACGTTTGTTCTGTATAATAAATCTATATGTTATATACATTTAGATTACTAGATAGTCAAAAGTATATATATTTGTAGATGATATAATTAAAGTGTAAAGTGAAAATATAATAGTCTTAAGGGTTTCTCTTTTATTGGTTATTCGTACTTTAACATAACCTATATTCAATATTTCAGATGAATAGTAGATAAAAAAAGACTGTGATACAATACTTTTTTATCCAACTATTTGCTGGGCAGTAAGCTTGATTAATGAGGGCCGATTAAAGTTTCACTTTATACCTTACAATGATGTAAGGTACGTGTAAGAGAAATCGATGGGATATTTTTTTACAACAATGTATTCTTAAAGTAAGAGTTATATGCTGTGTGGAAAAGAGGTGTTCAAGATGAAAGAACGAGTATTATCTAGGGTGAACTATCATCAAAAAGTTGCATTAAATCCAATGACTAAACTTTTTTATAAAGCCATTATATTATTATTATTGTTAAGTTGTACGTTATTATTCATTGGAAATGTAATGATTGAGAAAAGTGATATTAGTAAATTACATGTACCGGCTAAGTTAGAGGTGCCAGAATCATTAACACATGCATTTATTGCGACAGAAGATAAAAGATTTTATCATCATAACGGTTTAGATTATATAGCAATTATTAGGGCCTCTGTTGAGAATATAAAGGCTGGTGGTGTCGTGCAAGGAGGAAGCACAATTACACAGCAGCTATCTAAAAATGCCTTTTTAACGAATGAACGTACATTTTCTCGGAAGTGGAAAGAGATTTTTTATACGAAAAAAATTGAACGCACATTTACGAAGGATGAAATATTAAAATTATATGTAAGTAATATTTATTATGGAGAAGGAGCATGGGGAATTGAAAAAGCAGCAAACCTTTACTTCGGTAAAAAGGTGAACCAATTAACGTTGGCTGAAAGTGCAATGATGGCTGCTGTAGTAAAAGCACCTGCTTATTACTCACCTGCCCAAAATTATGATAAAGCAGTAGAGAGACGTAATGTCGTTTTGAGACTAATGGAGAAAGAAGGCTATATAAGCCATGATGAGTATGTTCAAGCAGTTAGTGAGAAATTGGTAATTCGTCATGATATAAAAATAGAGCAGTCGATGTTAAATAGCGCGCGTAAAAAAGCAGTAAGTTAAGAGAAGTTCCTACAGAGGAGCTTCTTTTTTTGAATAAATTGTGACAAATTGTGACACAATATCGTCACAATTATTGTGTTTTTGTAATTTATGTGAGCGTGTTCATTGCGTGACGTATATAAGTGTTGATATTATGTGTATTGTGTACAATGCTGTATACAGAATATGAATTTAAAGAGGAATGTATATGAAATCAAATAAACTCATGGCTCTTGGTATAGTTTTTTCTATCGCAGTATTGATTGTCATTGGAACAATTGCGTATAGCATCATAAATGACAAAAAAGATAAAGGGAATGAGATGTTTGCTTATTCTACGCAACAATCTTTAGGGAAAGATGATGCTCCAGTTAAGGTAGTTGAATTTGGAGACTTTAAATGTCCTGCTTGTCGTACTTGGGATGTAACAGTATTACCTCGATTAAAAGAAGAGTATATTGATAAAGGCAAAGTGCAGTTATACTTTATTAACTTCCCATTTATCGGAAAAGACTCAGATTTAGGTGCAGCAGCTGGTGAAGCAATTTATAAACAAGATAAAGATTCATTCTGGATTTTCTATGATGAGATTTATCAAAATCAAAAGAAAGATACGGAAGAATGGATTACAGAAGATTTGCTTCTTAGCATTGTGAAAGAGAAACTTCCAAAAGTTGATGTAGAGCAATTTAAGAAAGATTTACACAGTAAAGACATTAAAGAAAAAGTAAGTAAAGATTCAGATCGTGCTCAAAAATTAAAAGTTCAAGGTGCTCCTTCTGTATATGTAAACGGAAATCTTGCAAATCCTGATTTTGATAGTATGAAGAAGGCAATTGATAAAGAATTGAAAAAGTGATGAGGTCTCTCATCACTTTTTCGACTTTTTTCGATAAAATTCTTGCCTCTACTTTTTTTACATGCTATACTATTTTACATAAGTTATTCTAATATCTTATATGTAATTCATATTTGCGGGTGTAGTTTAGTGGTAAAACAAGAGCCTTCCAAGCTCTGGTCGAGAGTTCGATTCTCTTCACCCGCTCCAAATTTTATTAAAAGTTTTTCTATAAATTGTGATCAACGCAGTGTTTCGTTTCCGAGATAAACGAGGCATTGCGTTTTTTAATGTTTGAAAAATATAATTACATGCGAAAATAGAAGTAAATGATAGTATTCCAAACGTGAATTACTAACCAATAGAGTGGTTACATAAGGGGTGGATTCATCTGAGGAGGCGATTAAGAGTGGATTTTGAACAATTAAAGCAAGATGTAATTGCGTATAGTAAAACAATTGGCATAGATAAAATAGGCTTTGCGAGCGCTTCTCCTTTTGAGGAATTAAAGCAGCGCTTAATCCAGCAACAACAATTAAATTATCAATCTGGATTTGAAGAGCCTGATATAGAGAAGAGAACGAATCCGCAACTGTTATTACCGGGTGCTAAATCAATTATTGCGATTGCTTTAGCATATCCTTCAAAATTAAAAAATGCACCATTAAGTAAGCGTGGAGAACGCCGTGGGATTTTTTGTCGTGCTTCTTGGGGACAAGATTATCATCTTGTTTTACGAGATCGTTTGCAAAAATTAGAGGCATATTTAATTGAAAAACTTCCCGATATAGAAGTGAAGTCCATGGTTGATACAGGTGAATTAAGTGATCGAGCTGTATCAGAGCGTGCTGGTATTGGATGGAGCGGTAAAAACTGCTCTATTATTACACCTGAATTTGGTTCGTACGTATACTTAGGGGAAATGATTACAAATGTTCCATTCCCGCCAGATAAGCCGATAGAAGATCAATGCGGAGGCTGTACGAAATGTATCGATATTTGCCCTACCGGTGCTTTAATACAGGGGGGACAGTTAGATTCAAAGAAGTGCATTGCGTTTTTAACACAAACGAAAGGATTCCTACCTGAAGAATATCGCGATAAAATAGGAAATCGCATATATGGATGTGATACGTGTCAGACTGTTTGTCCGAAAAACAAAGGAATGGATTTTCATAATCATCCTGAGATGGAGCCGGATCCTGAGCTAGTTAAACCATTATTAACGCCACTTTTAACAATTAGTAATCGTGATTTTAAAGAGAAATATGGGATTATGTCAGGGTCATGGAGAGGGAAAAAACCACTGCAAAGAAATGCGATTTTAGCATTAGCACATTTTAAAGAAGCATCGGCAATTCCAGATTTAATTGGTGTTATGAAAGATGACCCAAGACCGGTACTACGTGGAACGGCAGCATGGGCACTTGGGAAAATTGGCGGAGATGGAGTAGGCGAAGCGATTGAGAAAGCGATGGAACGTGAGAAAGATGAAGAAGTGCTTCATGAAATGAATCGCGGGCTTGAATTGTTAGCACAGAAAAAAGAGTAGATAATATTTCCCTTTTTCATATTGTAATATGGGAGGGAGACAGAATGGTTGTAAAAACGAAGATTGAAAACCAAGTACAACAATTTTTAGCATATATAACGGAGAAAAGAACGAATGTGGATGGTATTGCTGAGGATTTACTACAAATGGCACTGAGAAAGAAACAATTGTTTCAAAGGCGTAGTGCACATATAGTGAAAGCAACTGCGGATGTTTCTTTCATTAGACAATTAAATAGTAATGACCATCAAGAAATTGATTATCAAATACATTTTAAATATTTAATTAAGCATAAAGAATTATTTTATATTGAAGAGGAACAATTAAAACGAAGAGTTTGTTTAAATAATAGTCGAATTATAGGCGATTCTGCTATTGAAGTGTCAGAAGAAATTAGAATGGGTGAGACATTAGAAAGGGATATTACGAAAGAGAAGTACGGTTCTTATCAGTATAATCGTTTAGAGGCAGTGAAATATGCAGAGCGTTGGTGGGATGACCGGAATCCTATGTATCGTAATTTCCCTGATAATTGTACGAATTTCATTTCTCAATGTCTTCATACTGGAGAAGTACCTATGAACGGGTATCCTAATATTCGTAAAGGATGGTGGCAAAGGGAGAATCAGTGGAGTTGGAGCTGGGCTGTTGCACATTCTTTTTATTGGTATTTGTCAGGTGCTACAACAGGACTTCGAGCAGAGGCGGTAGAGAGGCCAGAAGAACTTATTCTTGGAGATGTCATTGCTTATGATTTCGAGGATGACGGAAGATGGAATCATACGACGATTGTAGTAGCAAAAGATGCAGATGGTATGCCGCTTGTAAATGCACATTCAGCGAATAGCCGTCGACGTTATTGGAACTATGAAGACTCTAGTAAATATACACCACAAATGAAATATAAATTCTTTCATATTATTAATGGGTAGAGATTTTTCGCTCAAGTGGTATAATACGTAGTAGACAAAAAACAGAGGTGAATATCGCGTGGGAGTACATGTTGTTTTATATCAGCCAGAAATTCCAGCAAATACAGGGAATATTGCTCGTACTTGTGCAGCAACTGGAACAGAATTACATTTGATTAGACCGCTTGGATTTTCAACGGATGATAAAATGTTAAAGCGTGCAGGATTAGATTATTGGCAGCACGTAAAAATTACGTATTATGATTCAATTGAAGAATTTTATGAAAAAAATAAAGACGGTGAATTCTTCTATTTAACAAAGTATGGCGAGAAAGCTCATACAGCGTTTGACTATAGCAAGCGTGAGAAGGATTACTATTTTGTATTTGGAAGAGAAACAAACGGCTTACCAGCTAATGTAATCGAAGAAAACTTTGATCATTGTTTACGTATTCCAATGACAGATAAAGTACGTTCATTAAATTTATCTAATACAGCAGCAATTTTAATTTATGAAGCGTTCCGTCAACAAAATTACCCTGGATTAGATTTAGAAATCGTTTATTAAAAGTCGCCATATGGCGACTTTTTTTTATAAAATAAAAATAATATATAATCATACATTTAAAAGAGAGGACATAATCATATAGAATGGGATATATGATTAAAAATAGATAAGACGGGTTGAGATAAATATGAAGGAAGAATATAGTAATCAAAATACCTTTTTAAGTATGATAGATATGGATTTAATTAGACAAGGATTATTACATGCTATTCAAGATTTAGTATTCATATTGAAAGTTATTGATAATGAAACGTTTCAATATATGTATGTGAATAAAATAGGAATGGATTATGCTAGGTTAAGCGAAGAGTGCTATGGAAAAACTTTTGCAGAAGTATTACCAAAAGATATAGCGGGGATATTGCAAAGGCAATATGCAAAAGTAGTGAGAGAAGCGAAAGCACACACCTTTTGTGATGTAGTCAATTTACCAAAAGGTGAGATACATTATGAATCTTCACTTAATCCTGTCTGCGACGAAGAAGGAATATGTCAATTTGTTATTTGCATTACAAGAGATATTACAGCTCAAATTGAGGAGAAGACAAAGATAGAGGAAAAACAAATGTTATTTAAGTCGTTACTGGAATATAATAATGACTCAATTATATCTATAGATTCTATAGGGAGAGTTACATATGCAAATCCGGCAACGTATGAAATATTTGGATACCGGTATGAGGAATTAAATAATAAATTTATTTTTGAATTCATTAATAAAGAATATGAAAAAGATTTTCAAATTATATTTAAGGGATCGATGCAAGGAAAAGCAAAACAAATTGTTTCAAAGAAATATGTTCATAAAGAAGGGTACGAGCTATATATTTCTTTGAGAACTATCCCGATTATTGTGAACGGTGAAATTGTTGGGATTTATATTGTTACGAGGGATGTTACAAGGCAAGTATTAAACGAAATGCGAACAGAATATTTAGCTTACTATGACCAGTTAACGGGATTAATGAATAGAATTTCATGTACAAATAAGTTAAATACTTTTTTAAATGAGAGTGTAAATTTTGCGCTTGTATTTATAGATTTAGATGAGTTTCATCGTATTAATGATACATTTGGTCATAAAGAGGGAGATAAAGTATTACAAAAAGTTACAGAATGTTTAAGCAATCTAAAAATAGAAGGTATGCACTTATTTAGAGAACACGATGATCAATTTGTTATGTTGATAGAAAATATAAAGAAAGAATATGTAGAGGAAGTTGCAAAAAGCATACTGAAAAATATTAGTGAATATTTTGTAATCGAAGAAGAAGATGTATATTTAAGTGCATCAATTGGAATTGTAATGGCTCCAGCAGATGGAGAAGATGAAAAAATACTATTTCAGAGGGTCGATGCTGCTTTAGAAAAAGCAAAAGAAAAAGGAAAAGGACATTATCATTTTTATTGTAGTGGATTAGACTGTGAGCGTGAACAAAGGTTTATAATAGAAAACCAGTTACATCGTGCTATAGAAAAAAATGAATTTTTCTTATATTATCAGCCACAAATAAATATTGAAACGAAAAAAATAGCTAGTATGGAAGCTTTAATAAGGTGGGAGAATAAGGAATTAGGATTTGTTTCTCCAAACCAATTTATTCCGTTGGCAGAAAGAACAGGATTTATTATTAAGCTCGATGAATGGGTAGTAAATCAAGTGTGTCAGCAACTGCGCGAATGGTTAAATAAAGGATATGAAGTGGTCCCAATTGCGGTTAATATTTCAGCTAGACACTTTCGTTCTATTACATTAATAGAGATGATTACACGGGCTTTAAATAAGTACAATGTATCAGCTCATTTATTAGCGATAGAGGTTACAGAAGGAGCTCTTATACATAAAGATATATCAAAGAGAGTGTTACTACAATTAAAAGAACAAAATTTAAAGATTCATTTAGATGATTTTGGAACAGGCTATTCATCTTTAAGTTATTTAAAAACATATCCAATTGATACTTTAAAAATTGATCGTTCTTTTATGGAAGGTATACATATAGATGAACGTGATACGAATATTACAGCTGCAATTATTCATTTAGCTCATACTTTAGAATTGAATATAATTGCAGAAGGAGTAGAAAAAAAGGAGCAAATACAGTTTTTGAAAGAAAAGAATGTGAAGCTTGTACAAGGTTATTATTATAGCCGACCACTATCCAAATATGATATGGAAAATATGTATTATAAATAAAAAAATGATGTGCTAAAAGCACATCATTTTTTATGTGTACCTGGTTTGTCATTGTAACCGGATGTAAAAATAGCTGTAAGAAATGTGAGTGATACACCTAAAATTAATAATAATTTCATACTAATATCCTCCTTACTGTTTTCGGTTTATGAGTTTTATTTATTATCCAAAATGTATGTAAGGTTCTTAGAAGAAAAGAATTTATTTATAATGAATAGCAGTGTAAAAATGTTAATACCTATATTATACAGAATTTTCTTTGAATTTTGGAGGGAATTTTAGCGTGCTATTATATATTTCGTTTTGATTTAAAGAATGTTTAAGGACATCCTAGCATACCTTTTATAATAATCCGATTGAACAAGGAGATGGGGGAGGAGCTATAATGGATATTCTAAAAAAGATTGAACAGCATCGAGCAGCAGAAGAACGTTTACAATGGGAAGGTACGTTTGCGGAGTATTTGGAGCTTGTGAAAGAAAGACCATGGGTGGCTCAAACAGCACACTCTCGCATTTACAATATGATAAAAGACGCTGGAATTGAAGAAGTTGATGGTAGAAGAAAGTATAACTTCTTTAGTAATCAGCTCTTTGGATTAGAGGATGCTCTAGAACGTCTTGTAGAGGAATATTTTCATCCATCTGCAAAACGATTAGATGTTAGAAAAAGAATTTTATTATTAATGGGTCCTGTTAGTGGAGGGAAATCAACGTTAGTTACAATGTTGAAACGAGGATTAGAAACATATTCAAGAACAGATCGCGGAGCAATTTTTGCAATTAAAGGATGCCCAATGCACGAGGATCCACTGCATTTAATTCCACATCATTTACGAGATGATTTCTTTGATGAGTATGGGGTTAGAATTGAAGGGAATTTATCACCACTAAATGTCATGCGTTTAGAGCAAGAATACGGATCAAGAATTGAGGATGTAGTTGTAGAGCGTATTTTCTTCTCTGAAGATCGCCGTACAGGGATTGGTACATTTAGCCCGTCTGATCCAAAATCACAGGATATTGCAGATTTAACAGGTAGTCTGGACTTTTCTACGATTGCAGAATATGGTTCAGAATCAGATCCGCGTGCGTATCGATTTGATGGAGAATTAAATAAGGCAAACCGAGGAATGATGGAGTTCCAAGAGATGTTAAAATGCGATGAGAAGTTTTTATGGCACTTATTATCGCTTACGCAAGAAGGGAATTTCAAAGCGGGAAGATTTGCGCTTATTTCAGCAGATGAATTAATTGTAGCGCATACGAATGAAACAGAGTATCGCTCATTTATAGCAAATAAGAAAAATGAAGCATTGCACTCAAGAATTATTGTAATGCCAGTTCCTTATAATTTACGAGTAAGTGAAGAAGAACATATTTATGAAAAAATGATTCGTGAAAGTGATGTATCGAATGTTCACATTGCACCACACACACTTCGCGTTGCAGCAATGTTCACTATTTTAACTCGTTTAAAAGATCCGAAGCGTCCGGATATTGATTTAATTAAAAAGATGCGTTTGTATGATGGAGAAACGGTAGAAGGTTATAATGCGATTGATGTAGAAGAATTACAACGCGAATATCAAGATGAAGGTATGAAGGGTATTGATCCTCGTTATGTCATTAACCGAATTTCGTCTACAATCATTCGAAAAGAGGTACCATCTATTAACGCGTTAGATGTACTTAGATCTTTAAAAGATGGGCTAGATCAGCATCCATCCATTAGTAATGAAGACCGTGAACGTTACATGAACTTCATCTCATTAGCGAGAAAAGAATACGATGAAATCGCGAAGAAAGAAGTACAAAAAGCGTTTGTTTATTCATATGAAGAATCAGCTAAGACGCTTATGGATAATTACTTAGATAACGTTGAGGCGTACTGCAATAAATCGAAATTACGTGATCCGTTAACAGGAGAAGAAATGAGTCCAGATGAAAAATTAATGCGCTCAATTGAAGAGCAAATTGGAATTTCAGAAAATGCTAAGAAAGCGTTCCGTGAAGAGATTTTAATTCGCATTTCTGCTTATGCCCGTAAAGGAAAACGCTTTGATTATAATTCACATGAACGTCTTCGTGAAGCGATTCAGAAAAAACTATTTGCTGATTTAAAAGATATAGTGAAAATTACAACATCAACGAAAACGCCGGACGAAAATCAGCTTAAGAAAATCAATGATGTTGTTGCGCGTTTAATTGATGAGCATGGTTATAATTCTTCTTCAGCAAACGAATTACTACGCTATGTAGGTAGCTTGTTAAACAGATAGTTTGATAACAAAACGCTGTCTCTTGTATTTTGCGGGACAGCGTTTTATTATCCGTTCATATGTGTATAAAGTGTCATACCTTGTCCAAATGTAATAAATTAAGATGCAATTTTATGAATTTATTGTCAATTATTTTTACAATATGCATATGATAGAGTAACCAACCATTCATACGAAAAAAGCCAACACAATACAATATGTTGCAAAGTAAAAATGTGTGCAACAATGCATTGTGTTTCTTTCTTATCAGTGGCTGAATATTTCTTTCTATTTATGTGAGTGGCAAAATTTTGTTTAGGATGCTCGGGGTATTGTATGAAAAACGTTATAAATGTTTATGGGATGATTTTCTGTGGGCAGTTACCTTTCAAATATTCTAGCTTGCATATTACAGAACAAAATTTATAGATTGCTGTTCATACAGGAAGACAATTACAGTAAGGAGGGAAAGGAATGGGCGAAGAAAATCAACCAAATTATACGATTTCACAGGAAAACTGGTCCCTCCATCGCAAAGGATATGACGACCAACAGCGCCATCAAGAAAAAGTACAAGAGGCAATTAAGAATAATTTACCCGATCTTGTAACAGAAGAAAGTATAGTTATGTCTAATGGCAAGGATGTTGTAAAAATACCAATTCGTTCTCTAGATGAATATAAGATTAGATACAATTATGATAAAAATAAACATGTTGGGCAAGGAAACGGTGACAGCAAAGTTGGTGATGTCGTTGCGAGAGATGGATCAGGTGGTCAAAAACAAAAAGGGCCAGGAAAAGGGCAAGGAGCAGGAGATGCAGCTGGGGAAGATTACTATGAAGCTGAAGTCTCTATTTTAGAATTAGAGCAAGCGTTTTTCAGAGAGTTAGAACTGCCTAATTTAAAGAGAAAAGAAATGGATGAAAACCGGATTGAACATGTTGAATTTAATGACATTAGAAAAACAGGATTATGGGGAAATATCGATAAGAAACGAACAATGATATCCGCATATAAACGAAATGCGATGGGTGGTAAAGCATCTTTTCATCCAATTCATCAAGAAGACTTAAAGTTCCGCACTTGGAATGAAGTATTAAAGCCAGATTCAAAAGCTGTTGTATTAGCGATGATGGATACGAGTGGATCGATGGGAATATGGGAGAAATATATGGCACGTAGCTTCTTTTTCTGGATGACAAGATTTTTACGCACAAAGTATGAAACAGTTGATATTGAATTTATTGCTCATCATACAGAAGCGAAAGTCGTTACAGAAGAAGAATTTTTCTCAAAAGGAGAAAGTGGCGGAACAATATGTTCTTCCGTATATAAAAAAGCATTAGAACTTATCGATAATAAATATTCACCTGACCGCTATAATATTTATCCATTCCATTTTTCAGATGGTGATAATTTAACATCAGATAATGCTAGATGTGTAAAACTTGTTGAAGAGCTAATGAAGAAGTGTAATATGTTTGGGTATGGGGAAGTGAATCAGTACAACCGCCACAGTACACTCATGTCAGCCTATAAAAATATTAAAGATGAAAACTTTAGATACTATATTTTAAAGCAAAAAGCAGACGTATTTCATGCGATGAAAAGCTTTTTTAGAGAAGAATCAGGTGAGAAAATGGCATAACCTCTTTTAAAGAGGTTCTTTTTTTGTAAACTTTTTATTTTTTCAGTTGACAATGATAATGAAAATCATTATCATTTATTCGAGAAATGATTACATTTTGAATTATATATTTCGGAGGAGATGTAAAGTTGAAACAAAATAAAAGAAAACGTATAAATGCAATGATTATAGCGGCGGCGTTATCACTTCCGTTTGCTGTGTATTCAACACCTGCTTTAGCGGCAGTAGCAATTGAGGCGAATAAAACTGGACAAGGTTTAGAAGATGGTACATATGACGCTGTTATTAAAGCGTATAAAGATAAAACGAATGAAGAGTCTATGGCAGCTGTTTATATAAAGGATCCGAAATTAACAATTGAGAATGGAAAGAAAATTGTAACAGCAACGTTAAGTGATAGTGATTTCTTTCAATACTTGAAGACAGAGGATATTCACACTCCAGGTGTGTTTCATGATGTGAAAGTAATATCAGAAGACAAAAAGAAAAATGGAACGAAAGTGATTCAGTTTGAAGTAGGGGAATTAGGAAAAAGGTATAATATGCGAATGCATATTTATATTCCAACAATGGCCTATGACAATAAGTACCAAGTACAGTTTGAAGTAAATACATTGAATTTAGATAAAGATGTTCCAGAAGCACAAAAGGAAAATAAAGAGGATAAAGTGGATCAACAAGATGCAAATGTAATAGTAGATAAGCAATTACAAAGGCATATTAATAAATATAACTTGAATAGAGAGAATCTAGATAATCCAATAACTAAGGAAGATTTATTAAAAGTTAAATCCTTAATAGTCGTTGAAGCTAAAAGTAAAGGAATAAAAGACGTAAGTGGTCTAGAATATATGACGAACTTAGAAAACTTAACGTTGGAAGAAGTTAAGTTAAAAAATATAAAATTTATCTCGGACTTGAGACAATTGAAATCATTAAGTATAACCTATGGTGAACTTGAAGATATTGGACCTTTGGCTACGTTAGAGCATATTGAGTTTTTAACTTTGAGAAACAATAAAATCTCAGATTTAAGCCCATTAAGCCAAATGAAGAAGATTAAAATGCTAGATTTAAATAGTAATTATATAAAAGATATTAAACCATTATTTACAGTGAAATCTTTAAGGACTTTGACGGTAGCAAATAATCAAATTAGTAATGCAGGTCTTGAAGGAGTTCACCAATTAAAGAATTTAAAGACATTTGAAATAAGCAATAATGGATTGAGTAATGTTGAACATATTAATGGGATGAATAAATTAATTGAATTAGGGCTTTCCAAAAATGAATTAGTAGATCTTACGCCATTATCAAAATTGTCAGGGTTACAGAAATTAAATCTAGAAGAAAACTATATTTCAGATATAACGCCACTTAGTCAATTAACAGGTTTATATGATTTAAAACTAGGTTCAAATGAAATTCGTGATGTTAGACCAGTTCAAGAATTAGGAAAAAGAATGTATATCGATATTCAAAGACAAAAAATTTTTTTAGATGATGTAGAAAAAGATAAGGAAGTTAAAATACCTATTTATAATTTACAAGGAGAGGCACTTGATACTATTCAATTGAAGAGTGAAGATGGGATCGTTAATAATGGTTCTGTTAAATGGGGGACTACCGGTGAAAAAACATATGAATTTATGTTGGATATAAATCCAGAAGAGAATCGTATTAAGTTTAATGGAACAGTAATTCAAAATGTTGTTGAAAGATTAGACGAAATCAAGGAAACAATAAAAGAGAATAATGAACAAAAGGAAAATGTAATTCTCGATAAAACTTTACAACAACATATTAATAAAGAGAATTTAGGTAGAGAGAATGTAAACGCTCCTATCACAAAAGAAGATTTATTACAGATTAAAAAATTAGAGATACTTAAAGAAAAAGGAAATGAGATAAAAGATATAACAGGTTTAGAATACATGACGAACTTAGAAAAACTCACTTTAGAAGGAGTAGGCCTGAAAAATATTGAGTTTATCTCAAACTTGAAACAATTGAATAATGTGAATGTATCTCATAATCAAATTGAAGATATAACACCACTATCTTCATTGGAAAATTTACAGTGGTTAAATCTTGCGGACAATCATATTAAAGATGTAACGGTTATTGGTTCCATGCTAAACTTATTTAGCTTAAATTTAGCTGGAAATGAGATTCGTGATGTAAGGCCGTTAATACAATTAGGTCAGTGGTTTACAATTGATGTTGGAAGACAAAATATCATTTTAAATGATGCAAAAATAAACGAAGAAATTCAAGTTCCTGTATATGATTTAGAAGGAGAAAGTATTGAAAATATTCAATTGGTAAGTGAGGGAGGGACGTTTAATAACGGAGTAATAAAATGGAGTACCCCAGGTGAAAAGGTGTATAAATTTGATTTAGATTCTGATGAAATTAGCATAAGGTTTAACGGAACGGTAATCCAAAATATAGTTGAAAAAGAAGAAGTGACAGAACCAACAAAAGAAGTTGAAGAAGCGAAAGAAGAAGTAAAAGAGCCAACAAAAGAAGTTGAAGAAACGAAAGAAGAAGTAAAAGAACCGGTAAAAGAAGTTGAAGAAACGAAAGAAGAAGTAAAAGAACCGGTAAAAGAAGTTGAAGAAACGAAAGAAGAAGTAAAAGAACCGGTAAAAGAAGTTGAAGAAACAAAAGAAGAAGTGAAAGAACCGATAAAAGAAGTTGAAGGTACAAAAGAAGAAGTGAAAGAACCGATAAAAGAAGTTGAAGGTACAAAAGAAGAAGTGAAAGAACCGGTAAAAGAAGTAAAAGAGGAAGTAAAAGAGTCAACGAAAGAAGTTGAAGAAGCGAAAGAGGAAGTGGACGAGCCAACAACAGGAGTTGAAGGATCGAAAGCGGAGGTAAAAGAAACAGGAAAAGAAATTGAAGGTTCAAAAGACGCGGTAAATCAATCAGCAGTAGTCCAAGAACAAAACGTGAATAATCAAGTTGTGAAAGAAAATAAACCAGCTGTTAATAAGCAAGAAGAAAGTAAGAAATCATTAGGAGCAACAGGTGGACAAGAGAATACATCAACATTACTTTCAGGCATAGCGTTAGTTCTTTCAGCACTGAGTATGTTTGTATTTAGAAAGAGATTATTTAAGAAATAAAAAACGTTTTATCTTATTATAACGTAAGATGATTATATGAGTTTTTGAGAAGACATTATCATGGCGATTTCATTTTGAAATATGCTTATGGTGATGTCTTTTTTAGAAGGATATAAATGGAAAAGGTGTGAGTATATTAGTGAAGGAGGAGAGGTTATGTATGTCAGTTCTATTTTGAAAATTGAAGAGGTGGCAGCATTTATTGCGAATATGAATAAAGATGCTACTCATCATGTTGGCTATTGTGGAGATGAGAAAGAGGAGTTGTTACAGACAATTATTCATGATTTTTCAGATATAGGCTGGGAACAATCTTTTGTTGCTACTTATGAGAATAATAATTTAATAGGTTTATTAGGATTTGATGTGGATGAAGTAAAGAAATGTGCAGAGATATGGGGGCCGTTTATTATCGCAGAGAATTGGGAAGAAGTTGCTTTACATATGTGGAAGGAACTTATAGAAAAGGTGCCTTTTCATATTGAGAGATTTTATGGTTTTTATCATGTGGAAAATAATAATTGTGCCCGTTTAATGAGGAATTTACATGCAAAAGAACAAGGTCGACATAGTATTCTCGTTTTAAATAATATTGTGGAGCACCGTATTATATGTAATGTAGAAGAGGCTTTACCACAAGTGTTTGAGCAGTTTATCGCTTTACACAATCATGTGTTTTCTAATACGTATTATGACGGAAACGAAATTATTGAACGTTTAAGTAATACGAATAAATTATTTGTAAGTATGAAGAATGATAAGTTAGAAGGTTATGTATATGTGGAAGTAAATCCAGAGTTTCAAGAAGCGAATATCGAATTTATTGCAACCGCTGAAAATAGTAGAAGAAAAGGTGTCGGAGAGCGGTTATTACAAAAGGCAATTCAGTATATTATTTCCTTCCAAGGAATGAAGGAGATAGAATTATGTTTGAATACGAATAATGATCGTGCGATGAAATTATACAAGAAAGTAGGATTTGAGGAGAAGGCATGTTTACAACACTATATAATAGAGTGAAAACCCATTCGTATGAAAATTATATTTCATACGAATGGGTTTTATTAATCTACTTTTCCCTCAGTTGTTACGGATTCAGAAGTAATTTGAGGTGCTAATCGTTACATAACCTTTTTTATTTTTTGAGATACTTCTTTTGTTTGCAAATTAACATCTTCTTTTCGCAGCTCCTTAAAGAGCGAAATGACCATAAGAACGACTACGATAGAAAATGGTAGTGCTGCGATGATAGCTGCGATTTGTAGTGCATTTAATCCTCCAGCTTGTAATAAAATAGCGGCAATTATCGCGATTGTTAATCCCCATATAAGTTTTAAACTATTTTTCGGTGATAAGCTTCCGTTACTCGTTTGCATTGAAACAACAAATGTTGCTGAATCGGCAGAAGTAACGAAAAATGTGGCTACTAAAATTAACCCGATAATCGTTAAAAAGGTAGAAAATGGTAGATGTGAAATAACAGCAAATAATCCAATCTCTGTACCATTTTTTGCAATTTCATCAGCTATTCCAAGCGATTGGAACATTTCCATATGAATTGCGGTACCACCAAATACTGCAAACCAAAATGTACAGATAAGAGTTGGGACTAATACAACTCCAAAAATAAATTCTTTTATTGTGCGTCCTTTAGAAATACGTGCGATAAATGTGCCGACGAATGGAGACCAAGAGATCCACCATCCCCAATAGAAAATAGTCCAGTTTTCAATCCAAGAAGAAGATTTTTCACTAAATGCTCCTAAATTTAATCCCATACTAGGTAAAGCGCCGATATAAGAACCGAGTGTAGATGTGAAATATTTCATAATAAATACAGTTGGTCCTAAAAGTAAGAAAGAGATGAGTAAAATACTTGCAAGAGAGAAATTCAAGTTACTCAAATATTTAATCCCACGATCTAAGCCAGTTTGTGCACTTGTTAAATATAAAACAGCGAAGATAGCTATAAGTACGAGCTGAGTAAGTAAAGTGTTATGAATGGAAGGGAATAAATAGCTTAATCCTCCAGCAATTTGTTGAGCACCAATCCCAACAGATGGTACAATGCCAAACACTGTGGCTAAAACAGCTAAAATATCAACTGTTTTTCCAATACGGGAATTTTTCGATCGATTAAATAATGGAGTAACTGTAGCCCCGATAGTGCTACCTTTTTGTTTGCGGAATGTGAAATATGCAATTGTTAAAGCGACCATTGCGTATAGTGACCACGGAAAGAGTCCCCAGTGGAAAAATGAATATTGCATAGCGAGTTTGGCGCTTTCTTCTGTACCTGCTTTTCCTGTTAACGGATCTGTAAAATGTGAAATCGGTTCAGCGATTCCATAAAAGAGGAGTCCAATTCCCATTCCTGCCCCAAACAACATGGATAGCCAAGATGGATAATTATATTTTGGCTTTTCTCCATCTTTACCGAGACGAATAGAACCGTACTTGGAAAATGCTAAATAAGCAGCCAAAATAATCATTGTAGTCATAAGTAGAGAGTAAAACCATCCAAATTTATTGAGGATAAATGAGTTTAAAGAAGATGTAACACTTTGTAAATCGTAGCCTTGTATCCAACTTGCTGGGGTAATTCCCCATATAATGAATAATGTTGTTAGCAAGAAGGAGATATAAAATACACTGTTTTCTTTTTTTATCATAGAATCCCACCCTTATTTAATAAAGTTAACAATTATAATAATCATAACAATTAAGTTTTTAATTGTCAAAAAATTCCCTTTTTATAATGTGAAAGGATGCAATTTGTTTTAGGGAGGTAAAGAGCAATGCGTTCACGATATGTACAAATTATAGGAAGAAATAATATGAAATATTGCATTTTATATTGTTACATCCAGATTTTATGTTAAATTCTTGAATGGAATATTAAAATAGGGGGTCAGGATATGAACAAGAAATCAAAGATCAATAAAGTGATGCTTAGCATTAGTACAATGGCTTTATCGTTAGGCGCACTTCAAACTCATGCAGCAGCGGAAGAAAAAGTACCGTATAACGTGTTAAAAACGAAACCGGTTGGAATTGAAAAGTCGGTAGATGAAGTTGGACATATTTCAAAAGTTGATGAAACTTTATCATTTCAAGAACGTTTAAAAGTAGGAGATTTTTCACAGCGACCAGCATCTATTACGAAGAAAACTGCAGTAAAGCAGGTTAAAGAAAGCTATTCAATGGCTGATTTAAACAAAATGAATGACCAAGAATTAGTTGAAACGTTAGGCAGTATTAAATGGCACCAAATTACAGACTTATTCCAGTTTAATGAAGATGCAAAGGCTTTTTATAAAGATAAAGGAAAAATGCAAGTCATTATAGATGAATTAGCTCATAGAGGTAGTACATTTACGAAAGATGATTCAAAAGGAATTCAAACGTTTACTGAAGTGCTGCGTTCAGCTTTTTATCTTGCATTTTATAATAGTGAATTAAGCGACTTAAATGAAAGAAGCTTCCAGGATAAATGTTTACCTGCTTTAAAAGCAATCGCAAAAAATCCAAACTTTAAGCTTGGTACAGTTGAACAAGATACAGTCGTATCTGCGTACGGTAAATTAATTAGTAATGCTTCAAGCGATGTTGAAACGGTTCAATATGCATCGAATATTTTAAAGCAATACAATGATAATTATACTACTTATGTAAATGATCGAATGAAGGGACAAGCAATATACGATATTATGCAAGGTATTGACTATGATATGCAGTCGTACTTAACTGAGGCTCGTAAAGAAGCGAATGAAACGATGTGGTATGGAAAAGTAGATGGGTTTATTAATGAAATAAATCGTATTGCTCTTCTAAATGAAGTAACGCCAGAAAATAAATGGCTCGTTAATAATGGCATTTATTTTGCTAGCCGTTTAGGGAAGTTTCATAGCAATCCAAATAAAGGATTAGAGGTTGTTACACAAGCGATGCATATGTACCCGCGCTTAAGTGAACCGTATTTTGTTGCGGTAGAACAAATTACAACAAATTATAATGGTAAAGATTATAGCGGGAATACAGTAGATTTAGAGAAAATACGTAAAGAAGGAAAAGAGCAATACTTACCAAAAACGTATACATTCGACGATGGATCAATTGTGTTCAAAACAGGAGATAAAGTATCAGAAGAAAAAATTAAGAGACTATATTGGGCTGCGAAGGAAGTAAAGGCACAGTATCACCGTGTAATTGGAAATGACAAAGCGTTAGAGCCAGGAAATGCGGATGATGTATTAACGATCGTAATTTATAATAGTCCAGATGAATATCAGTTAAATAGACAATTGTATGGATATGAAACAAACAACGGTGGAATTTATATTGAAGAGACAGGTACATTCTTTACATATGAGCGTACACCAGAGCAAAGTATTTATAGTTTAGAAGAGTTATTCCGTCATGAATTTACTCATTACCTGCAAGGTAGATATGAAGTACCAGGTCTATTTGGAAGAGGAGATATGTATCAAAATGAAAGGTTAACTTGGTTCCAAGAAGGAAATGCAGAGTTTTTCGCAGGATCTACTCGTACGAATAACGTTGTACCAAGAAAGAGTATAATTAGCGGATTATCATCTGATCCTGCAAGCCGTTATACAGCAGAGCGTACACTATTTGCTAAATACGGTTCTTGGGATTTCTATAATTACTCGTTCGCATTGCAGTCTTACTTATATACGCATCAGTTTGAAACATTTGATAAAATTCAAGATTTGATTCGTGCGAATGACGTGAAAAATTATGATGCATATCGTGAAAATCTAAGTAAAGATCCTAAGTTAAATAAAGAGTATCAAGAGTATATGCAGCAGTTAATTGATAATCAAGATACATACACTGTACCAGAAGTAGCTGATGATTATTTAGCTGAACATGAAACGAAGTCATTAGCAGCGGTGAAGAAAGAAATTAGTGATACGTTGCCTATGAAAGATACAAAAATGACAAAACATAATTCTCAATTCTTTAATACATTTACATTAGAAGGTACGTATACAGGTAGTGTCACAAAAGGTGAATCAGAAGATTGGAAAGAAATGAGTAAAAGAGTAAATGAATCTTTAGAACAATTGGCGCAAAAAGAATGGAGTGGCTACAAAACTGTTACAGCATACTTCGTCAATTATCGTGTGAATAGCTCAAATGAATTTGAATATGATGTAGTCTTCCATGGAATCGCAAAAGATGATGGAGAAAATAAAGCTCCAACGGTTAATATAAATGGCCCTTATAGCGGTCTTGTAAAAGAGGGAATTCAATTTAAAAGTGATGGCTCAAACGATGAAGATGGAAAAATTGCTTCTTATTTATGGGAATTTGGAGATGGAAGCACAAGTGCAGAAGTGAATCCAGTACATGTATATGAAAGAGAAGGTTCTTATAAAGTATCGTTAAGAGTAAAAGATGATAAGGGAAAAGAGAGCAGAAGCGAAACAACTGTTACGATTAAAGATGGAAGTTTAACAGAATCAGAACCAAATAATCGTTCAGAGGAAGCAAATCGTATCGGGCTAAATAGTACTATAAAAGGTAGTCTTATTGGCGGGGACCACACTGATGTTTATACATTTAATGTAGCATCAGCGAAAGATATCGACATTTCTGTTTTAAATGAGTATGGAATTGGGATGACATGGGTACTTCACCATGAATCAGATATGCAAAATTATGCGGCTTACGGTCAAGCTAATGGGAATCATATAGAAGCAAAATTTAATGCAAAACCAGGTAAGTATTACTTGTATGTATATAAATATGATAATGGCGATGGAACATACGAATTGTCAGTAAAATAAGTGCTTTTCCAATGTATGTTTAACTTTACTTTTTGTGGAAAATAGTATATTATATAGATATATAATATATCGGTTATTTTCTAGGAGGAGCCTGTCACAATAGGTTTCTCCTGTTCTTTTTTAGAGGCCTGTCTTACAGGCTTTTATTTAAAAGATAAATAACTGAAAATTAAGAACAATAATCTTTGAAAGAGGTGGGGCATACACATAACAAAAAAGGGATTGTTTAAGAAAGGGGGATAAGAAATGGTCTTGTTTGGTTATCCACTTGAAACAATTTATTTATATGGATTTATTATTGCTACTATACTCACTGTTATTTATATCTTCTTTGGAGATATATTTGAATCGATATTTAGTTTTGGGGGCGGATCTGTATCCGTTGTTACTTTATTACTTAGTTTCTTCGCCATGTTATGTGGGCTTAGTTATATAGGAGAGTACTTATTTTCCTTTAATAGTATTACTATTTTCGGGGCTGCATTTGCTATATCTTTTATCGGTGTTTTCATCATGAAAATACTAATTTTAAAACCGATTGCAGAAGCAGAACAAAATACCGTACAACGTATGGATGAATTTATCGGTTGCAAAGGAGAAGTCATTACGACAATTCCTACAGAAGGATTTGGTGAAGTATTAATTTTATCCCAATTTGGAAGTAATGCAATCCCAGCTAAAACTGTTGGAAAAAAAGATATTTCGCAAGGAACAGAGGTTATTATCGAGGGAGTCCAAGATGGTGTTTTACTTGTACAAAACATCGCTTATTCTTTAAAAAAACCAAAATTATAAGGGGGAATTTACATGACGATTCCATTAATTATCGGTGGAGTTTTACTGGCAATTTTAATTCTACTCATTTTAGTATTCATTACGAAGTATCGTACGGTTGGTCCAGATGAAGCGTTAATTGTTACAGGGAACTGGCTTGGTGGAGGAAAGAATGTTGTTACCACTGATGATGGAAAGAAGATTAAGATTATCCGCGGGGGCGGTACTTTCGTAGTTCCAATTATGCAAAGAGCAGAGCCTTTAAGCCTATTAAACTACAAATTAGAAGTTGGTACACGTGATACGTATACGAAGCAAGGTGTTCCAGTTACAGTAAATGGTGTTTCTATTATTAAAGTAGGTTCTACAATTGAAGAAGTATCTACTGCAGCTGAGCAATATTTAGGAAAAGAAACAGAAGAGTTAAAAGTAGAAGCAAAAGAGGTTTTAGAAGGTCACTTACGTGCAATCTTATCTTCTATGACAGTAGAGGATGCGTATAGTAATAGAGAGCAATTTGCTCAAAAGGTACATGAAGTAGCTTCTACAGATTTAAAGAAGATGGGACTTCGCATTGTTTCTTTCACAATTAAAGAAATAATGGATAAAAACGGATACTTAGATGCGCTTGGTCAGCCGCAAATTGCGACAGTTAAGCGTGATGCAACAATTGCAAATGCAGAGCGTGAAAAAGAAGCACGTATTGAAAAAGCACGTGCTGAAAAAGAGGCAAAAGAAGCAGAATATCAACGTGATGCACAAATCGCTGAAGCTGAAAAACATAAAGAATTAAAAGTACAGTCCTATAAGAGAGAACAAGAGCAAGCACGTGCAGATGCGGATCTTTCTTACGAATTACAACAAGCGAAAGCACAACAAGGTGTTACAGAAGAGCAAATGCGCGTTAAAATCATTGAGCGTGAAAAGCAAATCGAGTTAGAAGAAAAAGAGATTGCGCGTCGTGAAAAGCAATACGATGCAGAAGTTAAGAAAAAAGCAGATGCAGATCGTTATGCTGTTGAGCAATCAGCAGAAGCAGAAAAAGTAAAACAAATTAAAAAGGCAGATGCGGATCAATATAAGATTGAAGCTGAAGCGAGAGCTCGTGCGGAAGAAGTACGTGTGGAAGGTTTAGCGAAGGCGGAAATCGAAAAAGCGCAAGGTCAAGCGAAAGCGGAAGTACAAAAAGCGCAAGGTACAGCAGAAGCAGATGTTATTAGATTAAAAGGTTTAGCAGAAGCAGAAGCGAAACAAAAAATTGCTGAAGCATTTGAATTATATGGTCAAGCGGCAATTATGGATATGGTTCTTAAAATGCTTCCAAGTTATGCGAAGGAAGTTGCAAGTCCGCTTAGTAATATTGATAGAATCACAGTTGTCGATACAGGCGGCGGTGGTAAAAATAGCGGGGCCGGAAAAGTTGCGGGCTATGCGACTGATTTAATGGCAACGATGCAAGAAACGTTAAAGGCTTCTTCTGGAATTGACTTAAAAGAGCTATTAGAAGGATTTGCAGGAAAAGGAGCAGTGCAACAATTATCAAGTGATAAACCTGTTGTATCTGTAGTAGAAGATAAGAAAAAAGAAGTAGAAAAAGATAAAGAATAATAAGGTGGAAAGAACCTCTAGTAAGTGAAATACTAGAGGTTCTCCTATGAATTATAATATTTCGAATAATATACATTTTTATACATTGTTTTAATTATTTAATTTATATAGAATGAAAAAGATATGTATCAATTCTTTAGATGTATAAAAAGATAGAGAGTCTCATTGATACATTTAAATCGTATTATTTTTATAGAAAGATTAAATGTTAAATAATTACATTTAAAACGGTATGGAGGGGTAGAAGTATGTTTCAAGGGAAATTAAGGAGTAGTAGTTTAAAAACAAAGTTACTTGTATCATTTATTATTATTTTAATTCTTCCAAGTATTGTAATTGGTTGGACGTCTTATCAACAGGCGAAGACGAATTTTAATGAAACGATTTTAAACTCGGCGAAAGATAATATAAAAATTTTGGATAATGTAATTAATAAAGAATTGGATAGTAAAAAAGTAGATGCAACTTATTTTACGAAATTATTCACACAATCAAGTTACCAAGCAGATCAAATTCAAAACATACAAAATAAACTAGAAGAATACAATAAACTGCATCCAGAAATGGAAGCAATCTATACAGGATCTAGTAATGGACAGTTCATTCAATCACCAGCTATTCAGATGCCAGATGGATATAATCCTACAGAAAGAGATTGGTATAAAGAGGCCGTGAAGAAAAGTGGAGAAGTAATTGTAACTGCTCCATATAAGTCAAAAACGACAGGAAATATTGTTATTACACTAGCAAAACAAAACGAGGATAAAAGTGGAGTTCTTGGGATTGACTTAATCATTAATAATATTGTTACTACTTCCAAGATGGTTAATATTGGTAAGGAAGGATATGTAGCGATATTTGATCAAGATAAAAATGTAGTAGCGCACCCGAAAATGAAGCCAGGAGAGAAATTAGAAGAGAAACTTAGTAAAGAATTGTATAAACAGGAAGCTGGGGATTTTCATTATTCATTAGATGGTGAAGATCGCAATATCACTTTTAAAACGAATAAGAAAACTGGGTGGAAAATAGCAGGAATTATGCCTTCCAAAGAAATTATCGAAGCGGCTGAACCTATTTTCTATAAAACAGTAACTGTTCTTGGAATTTCACTAATAATCGGTGGGATTGTAATTTACTTCATAATTGCGTCTATTATTAAACCGTTAAAACAACTTGTCATATCATCGAAGAAGATTAGTGAAGGTGATTTAACAGAATCAATTACAGTTCATTCTAAAGATGAAATTGGACAGCTAGGAGAAAGTTTTAACGAGATGGCTGCATCGTTACAAAGTGTCATTTCCAATATAAACACTTCAGCAAGTCATGTAGCGGCATCTTCAGAAGAATTAACAGCTAGTATGAAGCAGACAAGCGAAGCAACGGAACAAATTACACAGGCGATAGAGCAAGTATCAAGTGGTGCAGAAATACAAACGAAAGAAGTTGAAGAAGGAGCAACATTGTTAGAAGAAGTTACAGAAGGAATTCAGCGTGTTGCAGATAGTTCTTCATTAGTATCTACAGCCTCTATGTATACGAAGAAAAAAGCTGAAAATGGTGGGAAGTTAGTTGAACAAACTGTGAATCAAATGCAATTAATTCATGAGTCTGTTTCACAGTCAGACAAAATCATTGGTTTGTTAGACGATAAGTCGAAACAAATTGGAGCAATCCTTGAAGTGATTCAACATATTGCAGAACAGACAAATTTATTAGCGTTAAATGCGGCAATTGAGGCTGCGAGAGCTGGAGAGCAAGGAAGAGGATTTGCAATTGTAGCAGATGAAGTGCGAAAGCTAGCAGAACAATCAGGACAGTCTTCTACGGAAATTGGGAAACTAGTGAAAGAGATTCAATTTGATATAAAAGAAACAGTAAGCTCTATGAATCAAGTTGGAGCAGAAGTACAATCAGGACTTGTAGTTGCAAATGAAACGAAGCAAAGCTTTGCCGAAATATTGAAGTCTACAAATGATACAGTTGTACAAATTGATAGCATGGTAGATGTAGCAAAACAAATGACGGTAGATGCAAAACAAGTAAGTGCATCTATTAATGAAATTGCAGCTACAATTGAAGAAAATGCAGCAAGCGTTCAAAATATTGCTGGTTCTTCAGAAGAACAATTAGCTTCAGTAGATGAAATAAATGCAGCAGCAGTCCATTTATCACAAATGGCAGAAGAATTACAAGAGATGATTAGTAAGTTTAAAGTGTAATAACAAATATTAAGAAACGAGGTAATAATTTTACTTCGTTTCTTTTTTTATGAAGAGAAAAAGAAAGAAATATAGAGTAACCGTGTTATGATTAAGTATAATTAAAGAGACTGTATATTCTTTAAATTCTATCTTTAATCATGTTAGGGGAATGGTTTTGAAATTTAAAAAATTAAAACTCCAACCGAGAATTACATTAACTATTAGTACACTTATTTTAGTGGTACTTCTGCTAACGAGTTATTTATTTTATTACATATTATCTGAAACGGTAGAAGAGCAAATTGGGAAACGGGCTTTGCATGTTGCGAAAACAGTTGCCGCGATACCAGAAATTCAGGAAGCTTTTCAAAAAGAAAATCCAGCTTCTATTATTCAGCCAATCGCAGAAAAAATTCGAATGGATACAGAGGCTGACTTCATTGTAGTTGGAAACAAAGAGGGGATTCGTTATGCGCATCCTGAGCGAGATAAAATAGGAGAAAAAATGGTTGGCGGAGATAATAAAGGCGTTTTATTAGAAGGAAAATCATATGTTTCGAAAGCAACTGGATCATTAGGCCCTTCATTACGCGGAAAAGTTCCAATCCGTAATCAGGAAAATGAAATCATTGGTGTGGTGTCTGTTGGATTTTCAATGGCTGATATTCATGGAGCGGTAGAAGTGTATGGAAAGCGTGTATTTTGGATTACAATAATAGGGCTATTAATTGGAGTAATCGGCTCTATATATTTAGCGGCAAGTATAAAAAGAATGATGTTCGGGATGGAACCAGAAGAAATTTCATCTTTATATGAAGAGCATAGTACAGTGATTCAATCTGTACGTGAAGGGATTATTGTAATCGATAAAAATGGCATGATTAGTTTAGTCAATCAAGCAGCTTATGATATTCTTTCGCTAGATAAACAACAAAATATTATTGGGGAATTTATTTTAAATGTAATTCCTAATTCAACGATACTAGATGTAATTCAAACTGGTGAAGAACAGTTTGATCGCCAATTAAATATAAAAGGACAGGCTGTTATTGCGAACCGTCTACCTATTAAAGTAAAGAATAAAGTAACTGGCGTTGTATCGAGCTTACGTTTGAAATCTGAAATGGATCAGTTAACAGCAGAATTATCTCAGACGAAGCAATATACAGAGGCATTACGAGCGCAAGCGCACGAATATAACAATTTATTGTATACGCTTTCAGGTCTTATTCAATTAGAATCATACGAAGATGCTTTAGAGCTTATTCATAAGGAAACAGCGGTATATCAAGATTTTGTTCAATTTATTATGAAGCGGATTCAAAATCCATGGCTAGGTGGAATTTTAATTGGATTTTATAATAGAGCACGAGAGTTGAAGATTGATTTTATGCTAGATAGAGAAAGTGGTTTAGAAAAATTAAGTCCACATATTGAGAGTAATTATGTCGTTTCTATTTTAGGAAATTTAATTACGAATGCATTTGAAGCAATTGAAAAAAATGAAGAGAATGATAAGAAAGTAAGGATGTTTGTAACTGATATTGGAGAAGAAATATTAATTGAAGTGGAAGATTCAGGGCAAGGGATTCATGATGAAATAATTACTAGCATATTCTATAAAGGCTTTTCGACGAAAGAAGGAGGAGAGCGAGGATATGGATTAGCAAAAGTGAAAGAGTTAGTAGAAGATTTAAATGGAAGTATTGCAATTGAAAAAGGGGATTTAGGTGGTGCGTTATTTATTATTGCACTACCGAAAGAGAGAGGCGAATAGTAATGGGTGAGGAGATTGAAGTATTAATTGTAGAAGATGATATTCGGATTGCTGACATTCATCGTCGTTTTACTGAGAAAATTGAGGGATTTAAAGTAATTGGAACGGCAACGACTGGAGAACAAGCGAAAGAATGGCTAGAGCTTGTGAAGCCACAGCTTGTTTTATTAGATGTGTACTTACCTGATATGCAAGGAACGGAACTTGTCACATATATTAGGCATCATTTGCACGATACAGATATTATTATGATTACAGCGGCATCGGAAACAGATGTAGTGAGGCACGCCCTGCGGGGCGGAGTAACAGATTATATCGTAAAGCCACTAATGTTTGACCGATTTAAAGCAAGTCTGGAAGGCTATCAAAAAAAGATTATACAGTTAAAGAAAAATAATCAATTATCTACGGAGCAAATTGAATATTTATGGTCTCAAAGAGGGGTGAAGGGAGATCAAATAGAATATGCCCCGAAAGGGATAGATCCTTTAACTTTAGCGAAAATAAAAAAGCATATGTTAACAGTTAATGAAGAAGGGATTACAGCAGAGGTGCTAAGTTCAATGGTAGGCGTAAGCCGATCAACGGCAAGGCGTTATTTAGAGTATTTGATATCTGGGAAGAAAGTCCACGCAGAGCTAATATATGGAAGTGTTGGGAGACCCGAGAGACGTTATTTTCTTGTTTCTTCATAATAAAAAACAGTAGAGGATTTTTATTCCTTCTACTGTTTTTTTTGCATCTTATATTGGAATAATCCCAATTACAATTCCGGTAATTAACATAACCATTGTCGTTCCAACGGCCCACAATAAAGTGAAGCGTTGATGTTCACCGAAATCAACTTTTGCCATTCCGACCAATAAATAAGTGGAAGCGACAAGAGGACTTAATAAGTGAACGGGTTGCCCAAGTAAGGAAGCACGTCCCATTTCAGCTGCACTAATTCCGTAAGTAGCAGCAGCTTTCGTCAAAATAGGTAATACCCCGAAGTAAAATGCATCATTAGACATGAAAAATGTGAATGGCATACTGAGAAGTGCTGTAATAATTGGCAATTGTGGTCCAAGTGCATCTGGTATAAGAGTTACTACACTGTTAGCCATTGCATCTACCATTTTTGTTCCAGATAAAATACCAGTGAAAATACCGGCAGCAAATACGAGAGAAACAACTGCTAATACATTCCCAGCATGAGAAGCAATACGTTCTTTCTGTTGCTCTAAGTTTGGATAGTTAATCATAACAGCGATAGCAAAAGCGACTGTAAATAAAACAGGTAATGGCATAACTTCTAGTATGAGACAGACAAGTAATGTGGCGGTTAATAAAAAGTTAATCCATAGAAGTTTAGGGCGTTTATGCACTGCTGCTTCGACAGTTGCAGCTTGCTCATCCATTGTTTGCATTTGTTGTAAATACTGTACATCCATAATTCCTAAACGTTTTCTTTCTTTTTTTCCAAGATAGTAGGCAACGAAAACAACCCAAATTGCACCAGCAATCATTCCTGGAATAAGAGGTGTAAATAATTCGGAAGCCTCAAGCCCAAGTGCGCTCATAACACGAGCTGTGGGTCCACCCCAAGGTGTAAGATTTGTTACCCCTGCCCCTAACATAACAACTCCAGCTAATATGAGGGGGTTCATTCCAAGGCGCTTATATAGTGGATACATTGCGGAAACTGTAATCATGTATGTTGTTGTACCATCACCATCTAGAGAAACGATAATAGTTAATATAGCCGTTCCGACAACGATTTTTAAAGGATCTCCTTTTACAAATTTTAAAATCTTACTAATGACAGGATCGAATAAACCGCTATCAATCATAATCCCAAAATATAAAATAGCGAACATAAGCATAATACCAGTAGGTGCTAATTTTTGGATCCCCTCTAACATCATAGGCCCCATATCGGCATAGAATCCGCCAATTAATGCAAAAACACTCGGAATTAATATTAATGCTACTAGCGCTGACATACGTTTCGTCATAATTAAAAACATAAAGACAAATACCATCGCAAATCCAAGTAGTGCTAACATGTAATTTCCCCCTCAAAAGAATGATTGCGCTTTCAAAATAGAATAAAAATTCAGAAAAAGGTTTTTTATTTATAATAAAAGCATCTATTCAAATGGTAAATAATTTGAAAAATAACATCATTAGAAGCATAATTTTTATTTTGTTCATTTTGTTCACGGTAGTTAATTTGAATTTTTAAAAAGTAAGCTGCTTCTCGTAAGAATGGTAGAATAAGATGAAAATAGTGAAGTGTGAAATAGGGAGTAGATGTTATATGAAAACGAGAATTGAAGAGATTTATAGCTCTTATGAAGGAAAAGTAGAGGAGATTTTTATTAATGAATCTTCTTACGTATATGAATGGGAAAAATTACTGATGATCCGAAAAAATGACGGTGAGCTTAAAAAAATTGCAGTCGGGATTAGTGGAAATATAAGATTGGTAAATGTAGAAGTTGGACAGGAAATTAGTGCGGATACATTATTAGTTAAATTAGAAGATGATTTGTTAATTACAGGTTGCGAGTGATGAGAGATGTGTAGAAATAACTACACATCTTTTTTTGTTTCCTATATTACAAAAAGCACATTGTTTTTTCACAAATCTCACACAACCTTTTGGTATTCTTTTCGTGGAGTATACGGTTTCTAGGGAGGAATATTGATGAAAGTAAAATATGTCGTACTTGCTATATGTTTATGTTTCGTATTTACGGTAGTCGGGTGTGGGAAAAAGGAAACAGCAGCTGTTGCCATTGATGAGAAACATGATAAATGTGATATTTGCCAAATTGGGGTAACAGATAATCAATTTGCAACAGAAATTATTTTAGAAAATGGAAAAGCGTTAAAGTTTGATGATATCGGTTGTATGTATAAATGGATGGAGATCAACTCAGATGAAAAGACGAAAGAGAAATTTGTCCGAGATTATGATTCGAAAGATTGGATTTCGTTAGAAGACGCTACTTACGTATATGATAAAACAATAACGACACCGATGGCTTATAATGTCATTTCATTTAAAAATAAAAAAGATGCAGAGAGCTTTGTATCTAACTATAAGGGGAAAGTTCTTTCGTATAAAGAGCTAGCAGAGCATAAATGGGAAATGAATAAAGAGATGATGGGGAAACCGAAAGCAGGAAATCATGGTGGACATCATTAATAGAAAAAGACAACTATGTAGTTGTCTTTTTCTATTATTACTCAGGTGCAAATATAGAAAAGGTGTAAAATTTTTAGCAGAACGGTTACAATGGAATATAGTAACCTAAAGCAATCATTTATGTACTTTTTAGAAATGTATACAAATGCGGTAAAAACGTGCTAAACTAATTGCTTCATAATGTTAATGATGGGGCCATCAGGCGTATCATTTCAATAGGTTGAGAAACATAGTATAAGCTTAAGATAATCCGATTAAAGAAGGAATCTAAAGGGCTTATGGATAAATGTACTCAAGAAGAGTTATTGTATGTGATGGAGGAATGGTTAAGAAAACATTATCTTTCATAGGAGCTGTAGTTGTGAGAAAACAAAAAATTTTATTATGTATTTTATTAGGACTTTTAATGACGGTAGTGGCTTGCGATAAGCAAGAAGAACCAGAATCGAAACCGGTTCATGTGAAAAATGAGAAGAAAAAAGAGAAGCATAAAGAACAGGAAGAATCCAAAGAAGAGAAAAGTATAAATTTAATGGACAAACAGTTGTTACTTTCAGCTACTCTTGGAGACACAGAGACAGCTATGAAGTTGATTCAGGATGGAGCGAATATAAACGTAGAAGGTGACAACGGAGAAACGCCTGTCCTTGCAGCGACGTACCAAAATCATGTAGAGACAGTTAAAGCATTAATTGGTGCAGGTGCTAATATTGAAATTAAAGATGAGAAAAAAAGTAATCCACTTCTTTATGCAAGTAGAGAAGGATATACGGATATTGTAAAAGTATTAATTAATGCAGGAGTTAATACGAAAGAAACGACTAGGTCAGGTGGGACAGCACTTATTTCTGCATCTGAGCGTGGCCATGTAGAGGTTGTTAAAGAATTATTAGAGCATACAGATATTGATGTGAATTATAAAAATGAACGTGGTGGAACAGCGTTATTAGAAGCAATTGTATTAGGAAATGGTAGTGAAAATCATAAGAAAGTAATTCAATTACTTATTGATCACGGTGCAGATGTAAACATGGCTAACAAGGAACATCTGACGCCACTGCAATACGCTGAAAAAAGAGGTTTTAAAGATATTGTAAATATGTTGAGGGTAGCTGGAGCGAATGAAGTAGTACAGCCACAACAACCAGTAGAGTAAAAAACGAAAAATAATCCCATTTAGATAGACAGAATGAAGAAATCAGTTAGTATGATGGATTCAGTAATGTGTATTTGAATGGGATTTTTATTTTGAACATGAAAAATAGATTATGAATGGATGGTAAATGGAGTAAATAAGGAGGCAACCTTATTTGGCAATTGTAAAAAATGAAAAAGTAGTTTCTGTTTGTTGCAGTGCCAGAAGTACGCCCGTAGCTGCTGAGGCAAGTGTGGAAACTTTAGCGGAGTTTCAAGGGAACGGATATGGTACTGATGTTGTTACAGCCTGGGCCATATCAATACAAGAGAAAAGGCGCATTCCACTTTATAGTACTGCTTGGGATAACTTTAGTTTGCAAGCAGTGGCAAGCAAACTAAAAATCATTAACTATGGAATGAATTTACATATTGATTGAATTTTAAGTATTGTTTCGTTCTATTTATTTATATTTTAATATCTAGATTAATGTAAATAATGATATGGTGAATATTAACATTCGATTAACACCTAATTAACAATCTATCAAAACTGACTTAATAAATGCGTAATATAGTAAAGGTAACAAAATAACTAGGGTAGAGAACATTTGAGAACACCCACTTACATATAATGTGCCACTTTCTTAGGTGTGCTCTATTCCCTAGAGTTCAAATAAGGAGAAAGGCGTTCTATGTAAGTAGGTGTTTTTAGTTTGGATAAAAATAGAACAGTTAGGTGGAATAAATGTTTAAAGAACCTTATATTGCGATGATAAAGGATTGGAAAGGATACAAAGCATACAAAAAATTGCCGAAAACAGTTTTTCTTATGACTGGTTCAATGCTGGAATTACCAGAGAGTGTATATGAATTGCAGAAACATGGACATGATGTATTTCTTCATTGTGATTTTATACAAGGCTTAAATACGAATACAGAGGAAGCGCTTTTGTATATTCAAGATGTTATCGGGGCACAAGGTATTATTTCAACAAAGGGTTCAACAATTCGAAATGCTAATAAAATTGGATTGAAAACAATTCAACGTATTTTTATTGTAGATACTTTATCTCTTACTAAATCAATTGAAAATTGTAAAACGACTAAACCAAATGCAGTAGAGATTATGCCGGGGATTATGCCTTCTATTATTAAGCAGCTAGTAGAGGAAATAGAGTTTCCTATTATTGCAGGAGGGCTGATTCAAACGCGAGAAGATGCGGAAATTGCAATTCGTGCAGGAGCAAGTGCGATTTCAACAAGTCATTATGAAGTATGGATACAAGAAGAAAAAAGGAGTGCAACCTTGTGATTGAATTGAAAAATGTTTCAAAGGTATATAAAAATGCAGAAGAGACAGCGGTTAAAGGCGTATCGGTTCATATTAAGAAGGGTGAATTTTTTGTTTTAGTTGGACCTTCGGGATGCGGGAAAAGCACATTATTACGAATGATCGCTGGCTTAGAAGAGATTTCTTCAGGAGATTTAATTATTAATGAACGTGTTGCAAATGATCTAGAGCCGAAAGACCGTAATCTATCAATGGTATTTCAAAATTATGCATTATATCCACACTTATCTGTAGAAGAAAATATTTTATTTGGACTTAAGGTAAGAAAAGTACAAAAAGAAGAGCGACAAAAGCGATTAATGGAAGCTATTGAAATGGTAGGACTGAAAGAGTATGTGAAAATGAAACCAGGCCAATTATCAGGCGGACAAAGACAGCGTGTTGCACTTGCCAGGGCAATTGTGAGTCAAGCGCCAATCTGTTTAATGGATGAACCACTTTCGAATTTGGATGCGAAATTACGTGCGCAAATGAGAATTGAAATTAGAGAAATTCAGCAGCGATTAGGAATTACGATGATTTACGTTACCCACGATCAAATAGAAGCGATGACTATGGGTGATCGTATCATGGTTTTAAATAAAGGAAGTATACAGCAAGTTGGAACACCACTTAACATATATAACGAACCAGCAAACGAATTTGTTGCAAGCTTTATAGGTTCTCCTTCTATGAATATAAATGATGGGGAAGTAAATAAAGAAAAAGGTGTATTACATATAGGACAATTGCAAATTCCATTATCTATTAGACAGTTAAAGCAATTACCAGAAGGAACAATTCGCATAGGCATGCGCCCTGAGCATATTGCACTGTCTGAGGAGGGACAAGAAGTGACGTTGCAATCTGTAGAAGTATTAGGGAATGAATCTATATTGAACTTTGCGGTAAATGGAACAACTTGGAGTGCGAAAGTTATAGGACAGTTACTCCTGAACAAAGGTGACAAAGTAAAATTATTATTCTCGCAAGAAAAGTTATGCTTCTTTAACGAAAACACGAATGAACGCTTAAAAGTGGTAGCTGAAGAAGAGTTGAAAGTGGTGGCGAAATAATGATCGAAGTAAGTAAGTTACCAGTTCAAACAAAGGTGTCAAAAAAGAAAAAATTATGGGAGAGAACGAAAGATTTAAGAATAGGATTATTGTTTTTGGCGCCATCTATTTTGCTATTTTCGATTTTTCTGTTCTATCCATTGTTTAGGACGATTTATTATAGTTTTTATTTAACCGATATACATGGAGAAGCTAATCTTTTCGTTGGCTTAGAAAATTATCAATATTTATTCTCTGATCCAGCCTTCTACAAAAGTATAAAATCAACTTTATTATTTGTTTTATATACAGTTCCTACGAGTATTATATTTGCTTTGTTTCTTGCATTGATTGCAAATGGAAAGGTAAGAGGTATTGGATTATTCCGAGTTCTGTTTTCTTCGACGATGGGAATATCAGTAGCTGCTAGTGCAGTGATTTGGCTATTTTTATTTCATCCAAGTGTAGGATTATTTAATAATATATTAGCCTCTATGAACCTTCCTGCAATCGCATGGTTAACGAGTCCGGACTGGGCACTATTCTCTGTATCAGTTACAACAGTTTGGGTGAATACAGGTTTTGCATTTTTAGTTATATTAGGTGGTTTACAAAATATTGATACGTCTTTATATGAGAGTGCATCTATAGATGGCGCTAGTTATTTATATAAGCTTCGCCGTGTTACATTACCGATGCTATCACCAACTTTATTCTTTATTGTAACAGTAACATTAATTAGTGCGTTCCAAAGCTTTGGACAAATTGATATTTTAACGCACGGTGGACCAAATGATGCAACGAATTTAATTGTGTACTCGATTTACAAAGAGGCGTTTGTGAATCATCAATTTGGAACAGCAAGTGCACAAGCGATGGTATTATTTGTTTTCATTTTCGTTGCTACATTACTTCAATTTAAGTTTGCTGAGAGAAAGGTGCATTATAAATGATTGTTAAACAGTGGAAACAAAATTTCCTATTATACATGCTACTCATTATTAGTGCAGTGATGGTATTTTTTCCTGTACTGTATGCATTTTTAATAAGCTTTATGACACCAGACGATATTCAAATGAGAAGGTTATTTCCGACCCAGTTTACTTTTGATAATTTCATTAATATTTTTCAAAAAGTACCGCTTTTTACATACTTATATAACAGTTTAATTGTATCGACAGTCGTTATGATTGGACAACTTATCGTATCAAGTTTAGCAGCTTATGCTTTTGTTTTTCTTCAGTTTAAAGGGAGAAACTTAATTTTCTTCCTGTTTATTTCAACGATGCTTATTCCGTGGGAAGCAACGATGGTGCCTAACTTTTTAACGATTCAAAACTTTGGCTGGATCAATAGTTTCGCCGGGATGACAGTGCCGTTTTTTGCAACAGCTTTCGGTATTTTCTTGTTACGTCAACATTTTATGACACTCCCGAATGAACTGAAAGAAGCTGCTTTTATTGAAGGGATTGGAAATATAAGATTTTTATTCAGCGTTGTAATACCGTATTGTAAAACGAGTTTTATTACGCTTGGAGTATATAGCTTTTTAACAACATGGAATATGTATTTATGGCCACTTTTAGTGACCACTGATGAAAAAGTAAGAACAGTGCAAATCGGTGTAAAGCAGCTTCAGTCTCAAGAAGTTGCAACTGATTGGGGAAGCGTAATGGCCGGTGTTACGGTTATCGTTATTCCAACATTGATTTTACTATTTTTAGGGCAAAAGCAATTACAACAAGGATTAACAAAAGGTGCAATTAAATAACTAAGAGAAGGTGAGATTTAAATGAGTCTAGTTAAAAAAGGTGCTGCTCTATTAATGGTAGCAACAATGGCATTATCTAGTGCAGCTTGTTCAAATAGTAAAACAGAGGGAAAACCTGAAGCACAGGCAAAAGTAGCACCAGTTGAAAAAAATGGTGATAAAACTGTAATTCGCTTCTGGCATGCGATGGGTGGAAAAACACAAGGAGTATTAGATGGTCTTGTTGCAGACTATAATAAGTCGCAAAATAAATATGAGATAAAGGCAGAGTTCCAAGGGACATATGAAGAGTCTTTAACGAAATTTAGAACAATGTCTGCAACGAAAGAAGCGCCAGCTCTTGTTCAATCGAGTGAAATTACAACGAAATATATGATTGATAGTAAAAAAATCACACCAATTGATAGCTGGATAAAAAAAGATAAGTACGATACGTCAAAATTAGAAAAAGCAATTACAAATTATTATTCAGTTGATGGAAAAATGTATTCTATGCCATTTAATTCATCTACATCAGTATTAATTTATAATAAAGATGCTTTCGCAAAGGCGGGCTTAGATCCAGAGAAAGCTCCAAAAACATATGCGGAATTACAAGAAGCAGCGAAAAAGTTAACGATTAAAGAAGGCGGAAATGTAAAACAATATGGATTCTCCATGCTTAACTACGGTTGGTTCTTTGAAGAATTGTTAGCGACACAAGGTGCTTTATATGTAGATAACGAAAACGGTCGTAAGGATGCTGCAAAGAAGGCGGTATTTAACGGTAAAGAAGGACAGAAAGTATTTGGAATGTTAGATGATTTAAATAAAGCTGGCGCACTTGGAAAGTATGGAGCAAGTTGGGATGATATTCGTGCCGCGTTCCAGTCTGGACAAGTTGCTATGTATTTAGATTCTTCAGCAGGTGTTCGTGATTTAATTGATGCATCTAAGTTTAATGTAGGTGTTTCATATATTCCGTATCCAGAGGATTCGAAACAAAATGGTGTTGTTATTGGTGGAGCATCATTATGGATGACGAATATGGTTTCAGAAGAAACGCAACAAGGTGCTTGGGACTTTATGAAATATTTAACGAAGCCAGACGTACAAGCAAAATGGCATACTGCAACAGGTTATTTCTCAATTAATCCAGATGCATATAATGAGCCATTAGTAAAAGAGCAATATGAAAAATATCCACAGTTGAAAGTAACAGTAGATCAATTGCAAGCGACGAAGCAATCTCCAGCAACACAAGGGGCTTTAATTAGTGTATTCCCAGAATCACGAGATGCAGTTGTAAAAGCATTAGAAGCGATGTATGATGGGAAGAATAGTAAAGAAGCGTTAGATGAAGCTGCCAAAGCAACAGATAGAGCAATTAGCATTTCAGCTCGTACGAGTCAAAAATAAGAGAAAGCCGTATCCTTAAAAGGGATACGGCTTTCTTTATAGGGAGATAAGGGATCAAAGAAATGATGAAGTCTTATCTCTTTTATATGAGTAAAGGGTCTAGAGTGAATGTTGTCCTTTTCATTATTTATTTAACTCCATTGCGACTTGTTTACCATTTACGAAAACCTCTACTACCGCTACTACAACTTCCATTACTTTTTTCATCTCTCATCTCTCCTTATTTTTTGTTTCATTTCTTACTCTCAGTATAAGGAAATACAGTAATTACAACTATCGAATTGGATGACAAGAGACTTACATTGTTGTAAGGATAATAGTTTAGTTTGTAATAAAGTGAAACCGTAATCAGTGGGGGGGCTTACTGCCCGTTAATGCGGGATTTCAATTCTGAACTTTCTGTCGTTTTGAACTATAATTAGAAAGAGGGGGGATAATATGAAAAGAATTCTTGTTATTAGTGATATTCATGGAGAGATAGAAAAGTTCGAACAGTTATTGGAAGAAGCTCAATATGATGCGAAACAGGATCAATTAATCTTACTGGGAGATTATGTAGATCGTGGTCCAAATGCGCGTGCTGTAATTGAAAAGGTAAGAGAATTGAAAAAAGAGGGAGCACTCATTTTAAAAGGAAATCATGAAGATATGATGATTAAGGCGTTAACGACAAATGAGGAACGTTCATGGAACCATTGGGTAAAAAGAAATGGTGGAGATAAGACATTATATAGCTATGGATTTGTAGAAGAAGATATTGCGGTTAATGAGAAAGACTTCAAAAAACCGATTTTACACTCTCGTGTATTAGAGGAACATATAAAGTTTATTCAAGAATTAGATCATTACATTGAAACAGAAGAGTATATATTTGTACATGCTGGGGTTGAACCGATGAAACGAGTTTCTGAATCTGAACCATATACATTAATGTGGATCCGTAATGAATTTCATAATGGATATAGCGGTGAAAAGGTTGTTGTATTTGGGCATACGGAAACAAAAACGCTTCATGGTAGTGAGGATTGCGGAGTGTATTTTGGTAGTAATCGTATTATTGGGATTGATGGCGGGGCTGTGTATGGCGGTCAGCTAAATTGTTTAGAGTTGCCGAGTAAAAAGGTATATGTAATAAAAAATTGAAAGAGATAAGAGGAAGCTTATTTCTTTCAATTTTTTATTAAGCTAAATTTAAGACAAAGTTTTTATAATAAAACTTCAAAATTTTAGAAGGAAATAGTTAAAAATGAAATTACGTAATGTAACTACATTCTTTTGTTATGAAGAGAAGAAATGTAATAATAAATAGAATTGAACTATTTGATGGAAGGTGAGAGCATGCGTTTACTTGTAGTAGAAGATAATGCTTCGTTATTAGAGTCTATCTTACAAATTTTACGTGATGAATTTGAAGTAGATACGGCAATAAATGGAGAAGATGGATTGTTTTTAGCTCTTCAAAATATATATGATGCAATTTTGCTGGATGTGATGATGCCAGGGATGGACGGATTTGAAGTGATTCAAAAAATACGAGATGAAAAGATTGAAACACCAGTCCTGTTTTTGACAGCGAGAGATTCTTTAGAAGATCGGGTGAAGGGATTGGACTTTGGTGGAGATGACTATATTGTTAAGCCATTTCAGGCCCCTGAATTAAAAGCGAGAATTCGTGCTTTACTACGCAGAAGTGGTAGTTTAACAACGCAGCAAACGATTCGCTATAAAGGCATTGAATTGTTCGGAAAAGATAAAGATGTTCAAGTAGATGGAAAAGGTATGAAGTTATCATTAAAACAATATGAGCTTCTAGAGTACCTTGTTCAAAATAGCGGAAAGATTTTAATGCGTGAACAAATTTTTGATCGCGTCTGGGGATTTGATTCAGATACGACAGTAGCGATTGTAGAAGTGTATGTACATCATTTACGTAAAAAATTAGAGCCATTCGGTTATCAGAAAGATATTCAAACCGTTCGAGGTATTGGATACATATTAAAAGAACAATGAAAAAGGGAAGCATGTTTCAGAAGACGCGCATTCGATTGACTATAATAAATTCGTTAGTATTTATCATTTTGATAGGCGTATTAGGCAGTATTACTTATTCGTACACATACAAGCGTATTTATAGTGAAGTAGATCAATCTATAAAAATGATAGCTCAGTATAGAGAAAAATTAGATGTTAAAGTACCACCAAGAAAACGCATGGAGAATATCCAAATTGGAGATCCGCGAGTAACTAGAATAACTTGGAATGGGAAAATAGTGAAAATAGAGGGCGATAACCGTAAATTCCGTTCTATTTTTGAAGAGAATTTGGAAAGTTTTTCTCCCGAAAAATTAGAGGAGTTACAAGATATTGAAGTACAAGGACGATATTTTAGAGCATTTTCGCTTCAAAAAGATGGAGAAATAGTTCAAATCGTGCGAGATATAACAGCGGAAGAAGGAATGTTAAATACTTTATTTTTAATTCTCGTTATAGGTTGTAGCATAGGAAGCCTCTGTGCGATAGGTATTGGCTTTTTCCTAGCTGGTAGAGCACTTGTACCTATTCAAAGTTCATGGGAGAAACAGCAACAATTCGTTTCTGATGCATCACATGAACTCAGGACACCACTTGCAGTTATTCAATCAAAAACGGATGTTTTATTCCAGTCACCATCCGCTACGATAGAAGAAAAAGCGATGGATATTTCTACAATTTCAAAAGAATGTAGGCGGTTATCGAAACTCGTTAGTAATTTATTATTGCTAGCACGTTCTGATTCTAATCAAATTGAGATGGATAAGAAAACATTTGAACTTGATAAATTGTTAGAAGAAATAGTAGCTCCATATAAAGAGATTGCTTCTTATCAAGAAAAAGAAATGATGCTAAAAGTAGAACGTGGTGTATCTTTTATGGGGGATAGAGAGCGGATTCATCAAATGATGGTCATACTGTTAGATAATGCGATGAAGTATACAAACGAAGGTGGGCATATTCAAATTGATTGCACGCAAACGAGTAGTTCAATTCGCATACAGGTGAAAGATGACGGGATAGGAGTGAAAGGAGAAGATATTCCGAAATTATTTGATCGTTTTTATCAAGGGGATAAAGCAAGAAGTACGTCAGAAGGAGCTGGATTAGGTCTTTCAATCGCAAATTGGATTGTAGAAAAGCATTACGGAAAAATATCAGTAGAGAGCAAATGGGGAGATGGCACTTGTTTTGAAGTGATTTTCCCTAAAAATCAAAAAATATAAGTAAGAAGACGACCTTGTTTTTACAAGGTCGTCTTTTTTTAAGGGAAAGTTAAGAAACTATTTATATTATGTATGGCATAAAGAAAGTTCGTTACATGAAGAAGAGATTAGGTGTATGTGAGTGGGGTTTATCAATCATAATGTTATCTCAAGCAGCGATGAGATGTATGTATAGTATTAAAAAAACTAGGGGAATGATGGGAAAGAAAGTATAAGAGGGAGGAATTAATTTTGAAAAAGAAAATGATGACGGTATTCACTATTGGAGTAATGAGTTTAAGTATATTAGGGGGTGCCTCTCCTTCTGAAACACAAAAAGGAAAGACAGATTACACGCAGCGCAGTAAAGAACAATTGAACAATGGTAAGATACATGCAGTGCATACAGAAGAAAAAGCAGAGAAACTAGGTATTGAAACGGAAGGAAAAGAACAAATTACACTAGAAAAAGAAATTCATGAAACAGAAGTAGGAAGGGAAGCAGAGCAGTTAGGCATATCGATTGAAGGAAAAGATGTTGGGATGCTGTCAGAAGAAATCTATGAAACAAAAGTAAAGCAAGAAGCGTTAAAGCTAGGTATATCTATAGAGAATATATCAATTGTAGATTTAATTACTCAAATTAATGCGATTAAAATTAAAGATGAAGCAGATAAATTAGGTATTTCGACAGATGGAAAAGAAATCGAAGACATCGCGGAAGAAATCTACGGAAAGAAAGTAAGAGAAGAAGCAGGAAAGTTAGATATTTCTCAAAAAGGAAAAGAAATTGAAGAGTTAGCACAAGAAGTGTACGAACAAAAAGTACAAGAAGAAGCAAAAAAACATCATATTGATTTGTATGGTAAAGATATATATCAAATATTAAGAGAAATTAATGAACAAAAGGTGCTACAAATGGCAGATGAGCTTAATATGGATAAAATGAATATGAATATTCAAGATTTAGCGGAAAAGATAAAAAAAGATCAGCCTGAAAAAGGAAAAGAACTAAATTTTGTACCGATGGTACGAACGGATGCTGACGCATTTTATTCTTATTTAACGAATTAATAAGGGTGTGAAAGCGATAAGAAAATTGAAGTGGTATATATGTACAGCTTTACTAGGTGCAGCAATATGGAGTGTATATACAAATGGAATTCCAAAGTATGTAGAGAAGTTAACATTCTCAAATATACAAAGAGGAAAAGAAATGGAGTTTAGTAATAACGATGAAAAAGTCATCTTATCAAATGTTCCCTTAATTCAGCAGTTACCAGAATTGGATAGAGGCTGTGAAGTGACGAGCTTAGCGATGATGTTACAATACGCTGGTGTTTCAGTGGATAAGATGACATTAGCAAATGAAATAAAAAAAGTTGATTTTATAGACGATGGTGTGCGCGGGAATCCGAATGAAGGATTTGTAGGTAATATTTATACATTTTCTGAATCGGGATATGGTGTATATCATGGGCCACTTTTTCAGTTAGCGGAAAAATATTTACCTAATAAAGCTGTAGACTTAACAGGGAAGAATATAGAAGAAATTTATAAGAGTATAAAAGCAGGGCAACCTGTAGTCATGATCACAAATGCAACATTTGCACCATTAGATGCAGATGAATTTACTACATGGGAAACAAATAGTGGAGATGTTTCTATTACGTATAATGAACATTGTGTTGTACTTATTGGATATGATCAGGAATCTGTATATATTCGAGATCCACTTGAGGATAGCTTAGATGTAAAAGTACCGAGAGAAACCTTTGAACAGGCATGGGTACAAATGGGAAGTCAGGCAATTAGTTATGTAAAGAGCGCCAAATAAATTAGGACGAAGAGTTTTAGTAATATGACTATAAGGCGAAGGGTAAAGATTTGAGGATTATAAGAGAAGTTTTGTAGAGTAGAAGCTGTTAAGAAATGAGAGAACTTTAGTATATATAATGCTAAAGTTCTCTTATTTTTATGATTAAAATACGTATAAGGAGTGAATATGCAAAAATGCATAATTGACGAAAAAATTACATGTTATCATTATATATTGTTTTATATATGTTAATTGTATAAAATGACACAAGTATCCACATTACATAAAGGAGGCTTATTATGCAAAAAATATTTAACTGGGTTAAATGTATGAGTATCAATAAAAAATTAATCATTTCATTTTTTATTATTTTAACTATACCAGGAATTATTATCGGTGGTGTTTCATATCAAACTGCCAAAACAAATTTTGAGCATCAAATGACAGATAAAGCAAAGGAGAATATTTCGATTTTAAATACTGTTATTTCTCAAAATATAGAAGAGAAATTTGTTGATGCGACGTACTTTGCAGACATCTTAACAGAGGATACATATCTAAATGGACAAGAAGAAATAGTAAGAACGAAGTTAGCACAATATATAAAGCTTCATCCAGAAGTAGAAGGTATTTATATTGGAACAGAGACGGGAAAGTTTATAAGAGAACCATTTATTCAAATGGCTGATGGGTATAATCCAACAGATAGATCTTGGTATAAAGAAGCACATGAAAATAAAGGGAAAGTAATTGTTACTGCGCCATATCAGTCAGCATCTACAAAAAATATGGTAGTGACGATTGCGAAAGAAGTAAAAGATGGTAAAGGTGTTATAGGAATTAATTTAAATTTAGATAACATCTTAAAAATTTCCAAAATGATTAACATTGGTGAAAAAGGTTATGCAGTTATTTTAGATCAAAATAAGCAAATTGTTAGTCATCCATCTAGAAAACCAGGTGCAAAAGTTACTGATCCTTGGATTAAACCAATTTATGAAGATAAACAAGGAAATGTGTCTTATACAGAACAAGATGATAAAAAGAATTTAATCTTTGCAACAAATGAGAAAACGGGCTGGAAAGTAGTTGGAGTTATGTTTGATGAAGAAATTACCCAAGCTGCCAGTCCAGTGTTTTACAAGACTTTTATTGTTATTGCTATCGCTATTGCATTTGGTAGTGTATTAATTTATTTCATTACAAAGTCTATTACAAGGCCATTACGAAAAATAGCCGAATCGGCATATAAAATTAGTAAGGGAGATTTAACAGAGAAAATTACAATCCATTCCAAGGATGACATAGGGAAATTAGGGAATTCATTTAATGAAATGTCTACGTCTTTACAAGATGTTATTACCCAAATTAGCTTTTCAGCAGAACATGTTGCAGCATCGGCAGAAGAGTTAACAGCGAGCGTACAGCAAGCAAATGATGCGACAGATCAAATTACAATTGCAATGGAACAAGTATCAGGTGGGGCTGAATCACAAAGTCGAGGTGTTGAAGAAGGTGCGGCTACATTGCAACAAGTAAATACAGCAATTCAAGATGTAACTGGAAGCGCAGAGTCAATTTCTATTTCTTCATTACATGCGCGAGAAAGAGCTGAAGAGGGAGAAGATTTAGTTGAACAAACTGCAAAACAAATGCAGTCTATTTCTAGGTCGGTATCCGAGTCAGATGCTATTATTAAACTTCTTGATGAGAAATCAAAGCAAGTAGGAGCTATTTCTGAAGCAATTCAAAACATCGCAACTCAAACAAACTTATTAGCTTTAAATGCGGCTATTGAAGCAGCAAGAGCAGGTGAACAGGGACGAGGATTTGCTATTGTAGCAGATGAGGTTAGAAAATTAGCAGAGCAATCAGGAGAGTCATCTGGAGAGATTGCAAATTTAATTGCAGAAATTAAGGCGGATATTGAACATACTGTTAAGGCAATGGATAATGTGAATGGAGAAGTTCAACAAGGCCTTGATGTTGTAACAAAAACGAAAGTAAGTTTTACGGAAATTTTAAGTTCTACTACACATATTGTTTCTCAAGTTAATCAAATGGTAGAAACAACGAAGAGAATTGCTGGAGATGCAAATGAAGTGACAAATGCTATTGATGAAATTGCAGCTGCTGCAGAAGAAAATACAGCTAGTATGCAAAGTGTTGCAGCTTCAACAGAAGAACAGGTTAATTCCATGGAGGAAATTAGTTCAGCTTCGCAAAACTTAGCTGAGATGGCAGAAGAACTACAAGCGATGACTAGTAAATTTAAAGTATAATAACAGCAGATAAGTAAGGTGAAAATAATATCACCTTACTTATTTTTCTATTCAGCAATTAGGGGAGTCATTAACGGGATGAAAAAAAGAAGAAGACTATGGAATTTATGGAAAACGATTACATTGTTGGTTTGTACAGTTGTAATTTTTTCTTTACTTGTGACAGATATATTAATTAGTCATAATGTAGAACGGACGACGGAGGATAGCCAAGCAGAGAAGGCAAAAACAATTGCACACATTGTGGCGAATGATTCGATTGTAATCGATGGTTTGGTTGGGAAAGCAGATACCTCTGCAATCCAAACGTATACAAATAGAATATTACAAAACACAGGTGTTCAGTTTATTGTAGTTATGGACATGAATGGAATAAGAAAGTCACATCCAAATCCTCAAAAAATAGGGCATCATTTTATTGGGGGAGATGAAGGGCCTGCATTGAAAGGAAAAGAACATGTATCGTTAGCAGAAGGAACTTTAGGTATTTCCATGCGAGTGTTTGTACCAATATTTTCTGAAACAGGTGAACAACTTGGAGCTGTGGCTGTTGGTATTTCAGCAGATAATGTAAAAGAGAGAGTTAAGGAAAGTAGACATATCATTTATATTGGTGTCGGAGTTGGTGTATTAGTCGGAATTATAGGAGCAATATTGCTAGCTAGACATATAAAGAAAAGTTTATTCGGTCTTGAGCCGCACAGGATAGCAAAAATTCTTGAAGAAAGAAATACGATGCTACAATCTGTAAAGGAAGGTATTATTGCTGTAGATAAAGAGGCTAGAGTAACATTAATTAATAATGAAGCGAAACGTCTATTTAAAAAAAGCGGACTTGAAGAAGATTTTATCGGTAAAGATGTTGAGTTGTATATGCCAAATTCACGTATAAAAGAAGTATTGCAAACGGGAGAAGTACAATTAAACGAAGAACAAAATATTTATGGAATTACGATTGTGACGAATCGAGTTCCTTTATATGTAAAAGGAGAAATAGTTGGTGCAATTGCAACATTTCGTGATAAAACAGAGATTAGAAAACTAGCAGAGGAACTAACTGGTATTAGACTATATGCAGAAGCATTACGGGCACAATCTCATGAGTTTATGAATAAGATGCATGTCGTATTAGGGCTTACACATATGAAGCAGTATGAAGAATTACAGAAGTATATAAGCGGCATGGTATCAGAGCATCAATATGAAATTGGTGGAGTTATGAAAAGAATAAAAAGTCCAGTATTTGCTGGTTTTTTACTAGGTAAGCTCAGCTATGCTAGAGAGAAAAATATAAAATTAATTATAAGTGAAGATTCTTATATGCCGGAAATAGATGATGAAAGTATTACTCATGAACTTATTACGATTGTCGGAAATTTAATTGATAATGCATTAGAGGCAGTTACGAATTGTGAAAAGAAGCGAGTTGAAGTTAAGATACAACATGGGGATATACTAACTATTACAGTACAAGATACGGGAAAAGGTATACAAGAAAAAGAAATAGAGCAATTATTTACGAAAGGTTATTCCACAAAGGGAGATAACCGCGGTTATGGTTTGTATCTTGTAAAAGAAAGTATACAGCGAATAAATGGGGAAATTCATATGCATTCATTAGTAGGTAAGGGAACAACGATAACAATTGAAATACTTAAAGGTAGGGATGAGAGGCAAATATGATTAAAGTTTTAATTGTAGAAGATGACCCGATGGTAGCAATGCTAAATACGCATTATTTAGAGCAAGTAGGAGGATTTGAACTTGTTCAAGCAGTTAACTCAGTAAAGTCGGCGATCGAAATATTAGAGAGATCACGAGTAGATTTAGTATTACTTGATATTTTTATGCCTGAAGAGACTGGTTTTGAGCTTTTAATGTATATCCGGAACCAAGAAAAAGAAATTGATATTATAATGATTTCAGCTGTACATGATATGGGAAGTATTAAAAAAGCATTACAATATGGTGTAGTAGATTATTTAATTAAACCATTTACATTTGAACGATTTAAAGAGGCATTAACTATATATCGAGAAAAACTTACTTTCATGAAAGAACAACAAAAAATTAGTCAATCGGAATTAGATTCGTTAATTTTACAAAAAGAAAAAAGGGAGCCTACTGTCACGAAAGAGCTTCCGAAAGGGTTAACGAAGCAAACGTTGCAATTAATTTGGCAGAAGATCGAGTCGTTGAATGGAAGAGTGTTTACAACAGATGAAATGGCACAATTAGTTGGAATTTCAAGAGTTTCTATTCGAAAATATGTAATGTTTTTGACTGACATTGGAGTGTTAGAAAACGAAATGATGTACCAACATGTGGGCAGACCTGTAAGTAAATTAAGATGTGTTGATCAAAAGAAAATAGAGTTTTACGTATAAGCGACTTAATATAAGTCGCTTATACTTTTTTTAATTACAAAATCAATTACAAAACTTACAAAAACTATTTTTACTATTGAAAGCGTTTTAATATTGTTATTAAGAAAACGAGGGGGTGCCATATGGGAATTCAAAAGAATGTGGAAGCGGTATCATTTTCTGAAGGAAATGAAGTACAAAGAGAATCTTTCGCTTCTAAAATTATGAATGTAAAAATCGGTGTTATACCTTTACCGTTATATGTAGTATTGGCTGCTATTATTTATGGGGCATCTGTATATAATAAATTGCCAGCAGATATGATTGGTGGATTTGCAGTTATTATGATCATGGGGATTTTCTTAGGCGATATTGGGATGAGAATTCCAATTTTAAAAAATATCGGCGGTCCAGCAATACTTTCGTTATTTATTCCATCATTACTTGTATTTTTTAACTGGATGAATCCAGCTTCAATGGAAGCTGCGACTATGTTAATGAAAAAATCGAACTTTTTATATTTATATATTTCTTGTTTAGTAGTCGGAAGTATTTTAGGAATGAACCGTAAAGTGTTAGTACAAGGTTTCGTTCGCATGTTTATTCCTTTAGTAGTAGGGACGTTAGCTTCTGTAGCAGTAGGGTTATTGGTCGGTTCATTATTTGGATTTGAAATGAAGCACACATTCTTCTTTATCATCGTACCAATTGTGAGTGGTGGTATCGGGGAAGGGATTTTACCATTGTCGCTAGCTTATAGTGATATTTTAAATGAATCATCAGCGACGTTTGTATCACAGCTTATTCCAGCAGCTATTATTGGAAATATGTTCGCAATTGTAAGTGCAGGGTATATGAAGCGTTTAGGTGAGAAGAAACCGGAGCTTAGTGGTAACGGTGTATTAGTGAAAACAGACAATCAAGCAGAATTATTAAAAGAACAAAATACAGAGAAGCCAATTGACTTCTCATTAATGGGAGCAGGTTTATTAATTGCGTGTACGTTCTTCATCTTTGGAGGATTTGCTTCTAAGTTCATCGGTATTCCTGGGGCAATCATTATGATTTTTTCAGCAGCACTTGTGAAATACTTTAAATTAATGCCAGCAAAAATGGAGCAAGGAGCATTCCATTTATATAAATTTATTTCGAAGAATTTAACTTGGCCTTTAATGGTTGGATTAGGATTGCTATATATTCCGTTAAAAGACGTAGCAGCAGTTCTTTCAGTAGGATATGTTGTTGTGTGCGCATCGGTTGTTCTTACAATGGTAGCATCAGGTTTTCTTGTAGGGAAAGTGATGAAGATGTATCCAGTTGAATCGGCGATTGTAACTGGATGTCATAGCGGTTTAGGCGGAACTGGAGATGTTGCTATTTTATCGGCTTCAAATCGTATGGAATTAATGCCGTTCGCGCAAATTTCAACTCGTTTAGGCGGGGCGGCAATGGTTGTAACGGCGACAATATTATTAAAAATGTTTTCATGATCAAACAAGCTAGCTATATTCGTATAGCTAGCTTGTCAAATTAAGGGGAGATTATAAGTATGTTAGCAAATCAAATTAATGAAAGATCATTGTTATTGCATAAAGAATTAGTAGGGAAAATTGAAATTACAAGTAAAGTGGAGGTAAATTCAGCGGATGATTTAAGCCTGACGTATACACCAGGTGTAGCGGAGTCGTGTAAAGCGATTGCGGCAGATGAAGAAACAGTGTATGACTATACAGCACGTGGCAATATGGTGGCAGTTGTTTCAGATGGAACAGCGGTACTCGGTTTAGGAAACATTGGACCGAAAGCCGCTATGCCTGTTATGGAAGGAAAAAGTATTTTGTTTAAGAAGTTTGCGAATGTAGATGCTTTCCCATTATGTTTAGGCACAACGGATGTAGATGAAATCGTTACCCTTGTAAAAAATTTAGAGCCTACATTTGCAGGGATTAATTTAGAAGATATTGCAGCACCGCGTTGTTTTGAAATTGAAAAACGATTAAAAGAAGAAACGAATATTCCTGTATTCCATGATGATCAACATGGAACAGCTATTGTCGTTTTAGCAGCTGTTATTAATGCATTAAAAGTTGTTAGCAAACAAATGGATAATGTGAAAATCGTTATTAACGGTGCGGGTTCGGCAGGAATTGCAATTGGAAAATTATTATTAAAGGCTGGTGCAAAGCACATTACGCTAGTTAGCCTAGAAGGTATTGTTTGTGAAGGTGAAACATGGATGAACGAAGCACAAATTGAAGTTTCAAAAAAGACAAATCGTGAACATGTGCGTGGAACGTTAAAAGAAGCAATTCACCAAGCTGATATTTTTATTGGCGTATCTGCTCCTAACGTATTAACGAAAGAACTTGTACAGACGATGAATGAGAAAGCAATTGTGTTTGCAATGGCGAATCCAATTCCAGAAATCTTCCCTGAGGATGCATTAGAGGCTGGGGCAGCTGTAGTAGGAACTGGACGCTCGGATTATGCGAATCAAGTAAATAATGTATTGGCGTTTCCCGGAATATTCCGCGGTGCGTTAGATGTGCGCGCAACTGATATTACAGAAGAGATGAAATTAGCGGCAGCATATGGGATCGCTAACATCATTACTGATGAAGAACGTAATGCGAATTATGTAATCCCGAATCCATTAGATAAAAGAGTTGTTCCAAGTGTTGCAGAAGCAGTAGCGAAAGCAGCTATTGATTCAGGCGTGGCACAAATTACGAAAATACCACGTTATTAATAGCGAAAAGCAGTGCCTAAAAGGCACTGCTTTTTTGAGATAAGAAATCAAAATAATGAAGAAGTGTAGAATTATTTATGTTTCTTCACTATTTATTTAATTCCATTGCAACTTGTTTACCATTCACTAAAACCTCAGTTACTGCTACTATCACTTCTATCATTTTTTTCATCTCTCATCTCTCCTCGTTTCATTTCTTACTTTAAGTATAAGAGAAGAGAGATAATTCAACTATCGAAGTACATGACGTAGAAATTACATTGTTGTAAGAAAGTGGTTTATTTTTGTCACTTTACTCAGCAGTGATTACAAACTGATCATAATATTTTTCATTCACATATATATTTAATAACCATAATCCAGATGAAGGTAGTGACATAGTGAGAGGGAGTTCGTTTGTAGTAGAATCGATTGTATTTGAAGTAGTCCAAGTTTGTTTGGAAGTTTCTTTTTGAAAGAGTACTTGTGTCGGAGTTACAGATCCTTGTTTTAGCGCAATAATAGACAATTTTCCAGTTGGTATTTCAGAATCTAGAAAGTGCCACATTATTTCATTTTGTTCATTTGCGATAATAGGACTATCAGCCATTGCGACTTTACCTTCGATGCCTTTTAAAGGCATTTTTCCTTCTACGAAAGAAGGTGTTTCTTCCCAATTTACATCTTTTAAAACACTAAGGTGAAAGAAGGAAGGTGCGTTCACTTGAGTGGATGACGTTGCTATTACGTCTTTTTTTGGTTCTTTTGAATCCGGTTGCGTTTGTGTGCATCCAGTGATGAGGAAGGAGAGAAGTAGCATAGTTCCGATTTTTTTCATGGTGCCACACTCCTAGTTTTTATTGTTAGTGTAATTGTATTTGCTAGAAGGCGGGACAATTCCTTTAAAGTATAAAAAGAGGTCGTAAGTTTTGTACGACCTCTTTTGACATTTTTATCCCGTAAAAGCCCGATTGGTGTAGGTTAATAATTAGTGGGAGATAGTCCCCACTAATTAAAGTTTCATTTTATATTTGTTCCGTTGTATAGGTTGGTTCGGTTTCTTTTTGAGGCATCGTCAAAAAAATAACGGACAGAACGATACATACGCCGCCTAATAATTGATATGTTCCAAAAGATTCATTTAGCCAAATGATTGAAACGATGGCAGCTACAAGGGGTTCAATGCTAGATAAAATGCTTGTTTCTGTTGCTGCTAAATATTTAAGACTACCGATATATAGAAGGAAAGAAAGGGTACCACTAATAATGATAAGAATAAGCATAGAAAAAGTTTTTAGTGTAAGGGTTTGTGAAAATTGATTCCACCCGAATGAACGATTATAAATAAGTAGTGCAATTCCTCCGATTAACATCCCCCAACCAATTACTACAGTTGTCCCGCATTCTTTAATGAGAGAAGCCGGATGAAGGGTATAAAATGCAAATCCGATTGCTGTTAATAGTCCAAAAATAATAGCATCTTTGGATAAAACAATATTTTCAATTGAGCCATTTGTAATAATAAAGTATGTTCCTATTAGCGCGGCTATAATTGCGAATAGTTGCATGGAAGCAGGGAATTTTCTTTGTTCAAATGCAACATACATGGTAATAAGAACAGGACCTAGAAATTGAAATAGCGTTGCTGTGACTGCATTACTAATATGAACCGTTTCGATAAAGGCGTATTGCGCACCGAGCATGCCGAGAATAGAGAAAATAATAAGTTGTATAGAATATCTAGGGTGTTTCCAAATTTGAAATATGTTTTGTTTCTTTATAAGTAAGAAAGACAAAATAAATATTCCTGCAAGCAACAATCGAATTGTTAAAAAATCAATTGAGGATACATTAGTATGTTGAAATAGCCACTGAATCATTGGACCAGATAATCCCCATAATGTAGCCCCTGTAATAATCATAATGAGTCCGATACGTCTACCATTGTTCATTATCATGTTTCTCCTCTCCAGTATTTGATTTTTTATGTGTGACATGATAAAAGGAATTATATATAACTTCTGGTACTGTAAAAAGTATCAGATTTTAGTTTTATTAAGGGGTCAGATATTATGTTAGAATTAACGCCTAATTTAAATATGAATAGTAAAAAGGCATTGTATGTGCAATTGTATGAGTATATAAAAAAAGAAATTAAAGATGGATCGATTGTCCCTTTTACGAAATTACCGGCTAAGCGAAAGTTAGCGATACATTTACAAGTAAGTAAAAATACAGTAGAGGCAGCGTACGAACAATTACTTGCAGAAGGTTATATTGAGTCGATATCGAGAAAAGGTTATTTTGTATGCAAGATTGAGCAAATGGTTCATATAGAGGATAGCGGAGATAGAATAGAAGAAGTACCGTTTCAGGAGAAGAGTTATAAATTTGATTTTACACAAACAGGAATTGATATAAATGCTTTTCCATTCAATATGTATCGGAAAATTGTAAATGAAATATGGCAGCCGCATAATAACGAACTTCTCTTTCTAGGACACCCTCAAGGAGAAGCGAGCTTAAGAGAAGAGATTACGAATTATTTGTATGAATCTAGAGGTGTACGTTGTTCAGCTAGTCAAATTGTATTAGGAGCGGGAACACAAATATTAGTGAAACTGTTGTTTCAATTGTTAAAGGGAAGCAATTATGCAGTTGAAAACCCAGGGTATCATAGAAAGATGGTTGTTTTTGAACAGGGAGAAGCAAGAGTCCAAATGTTATCTTTAGATAGAGATGGAATTTGTATTGCAGATTTAGAAAATAGCAATGCGAATGTTGTATTTGTTACACCTTCCCATCAGTTTCCGTATGGAATGATTATGCCTATTACGAGAAGGATGCAACTTTTACAATGGGCCAAGAAAAAAGAGAGCAGGTATATTATTGAAGATGATTATGATAGTGAATTTCGCTATTCTGGAAAGCCTATACCGGCGCTGCAAGGGTTAGATACAGAGGGGAAAGTTATTTATATGGGGACGCTATCTAAAGCATTATTACCATCGCTACGGATGAGCTATATGGTGTTGCCGAAGAAATTAATTAAAAAGTATCAACAGCAATATTTATTTTATACACAAAGTGTTTCAAGAATGGACCAAGAAGTGATTAGAAGATTTTTAAATGAAGGCTATTGGGAAAAACATATTCATAAAATGCGTGTCGTCTACCGAAAGAAGAGAGATCGACTTGTTTTTGAAATAGAGAAGTATTTCTCTAATCGTGTTGAAGTGATAGGAGAAGATTCAGGATTACACATTTTATTAAAAGTGCATAATGGAATGCGGGAAGAAGAATTAATTCAAGAAGCTGCGAAACATAGTATCAAAATATATCCTGTGTCTACGTACTATAAAGACGATACTGCACCTGAAAATGTAGTTTTACTTGGGTTTGCGATATTATCAGAGGAAGAAATTGCGAAAGCGATTCAATTATTACACACGGCATGGTTTACAAGAAAGTAAAAAACATCCTCCAAACATGAGGATGTTTTTTATTATTTATTTTCATCTAAGAATAAGACCATATGCTCTTCGTCCCAATATTGTCCGTTATATTTTAATGAACGTTCTTGTACACCGAATGTTTTAAAACCTAATGATTCATAAAGTTTTTTCGCTCCATCGTTGCCAACAACAACATCAAGCATAACTTGTTCTACTTCTAAAGATTTAGCAAGCTCAAGACATTCTTTAATAAGTGCTTTTCCTGCTCCAAGTCCGCGCGCTTTTGGAGATACATATACAGAACCGATTTTAGCTTTATGTTCTTGTTTTACATATGGTTTCGTTTCCAGTGTTGCAACCCCGATTAATTTTCCATCTTTAAATGCACCTAGCGTATAGTTTTCATCTTGTGCTAATTTTTGTGCTTTATATTCAATCGCACACTCTTTATTAATAATATCTTCATAAGAAGAGCTGAATGCTTCAGGGTTTTGCTTTAATCCTTCTACGCGAAGTTCTAAGTAAATTTCTGCTTCGTCTTTTGTTAATACATGGATATCCAATTATATCACCCTCCAAATCTTTGCAAATGTACCTTTATTTTATATTGAAATAAGAATAATTTCAAAAGCTTAGCTTATATGAGCTGTTTTTATGAACAAAATAACACCAGTAGTGTTTACTGCTACTGGTGTTTTCACACGCATATTATTCAAAAGGTAGCTCGATTATAAAGTTTGTTCCCGCTCCTAATTGGCTTGTTACTAGAATAGAACCGTTATGCAATTCTACAATTTCCTTTGCAACAGCTAGCCCGATACCTTTTCCGCCTGTAGCTCGTGTTCTAGATTTATCGACACGATAAAAACGGTCAAATATATGCGGGATATCTTCTTCAGGAATACCTTCACCTTCATCTTGTACACTTATTGTAAAAGAATCTGTTTCCATGAGTACACGTATCGTAATGGCTGTGTTTTCTGGCGAATGTTGATAAGCGTTGTGTAATAAATTTAACATAACTTGTTCCATACGTCTTTCGTCTATACAAACTTCTAAATCATCTTTGCAATATACATGAAGTTGCATTTGCTTATTTGTTAATGTTGTTTTTGTTTTTTCTACCATTCGTTCTAAAAATGGCTGAAGAAGCACTTTTTGTTTTTTTATAACAAATTGGTGTTGTTCTAATTGTACAAGCATAAATAAATCTTGGACGAGATCGGTTACACTATCCGTTTCATCCTCAATAATTTGTAAGTATTCTTCTCGCTCCTCTTTTGTTAAAGAGTCTCTCTTTGCTACCTTCGCATAACCTTTCATATAGGTCAATGGAGTTAATAGTTCATGAGCGACACTAGCGAGAAATTCATTGCGCTCTTTTTTCATATACGTAAGTTCACTCGATAAATCTTCAATTGTTTTTGCTAAACTTCCGAGTTCATCATTTCGTTTAATACCTAATTGAATTGGCTTGTTTAATTTTGACATTTTTTCTGTCGCTCTCTTCATTTTTACAAGTGGTTCTGTAATAACGCGTGAAAAAACAAAGACAGAAATTGTTGTTAAAATAATTGTTAAAACGCTAATGATAAGAAATTGGTTCATGAGTTTAAGTAACATATTTTCTAGGAAAGATGTTTTTAATAACATATATAGCTTTCCTTGAAACTTTGTTGTGTTAAGTGGGCTTACTGTTGTGATGAACTTTGATTTTTTCCAGTTCCTTTCAACGACCAATCCGCCGTCTGGGACAGTTTCTGTTTTACAAGTAAGTTGTTTTTGCATATCTTTTGTTACGGGTTCTGAGGTGGAAATAATTTTGCCATTATGGTCAGTAATAATGATAGCTATATCGGAGTTAGAAATTGATTCCGATTCAACTAAGTGTGCAGCCTCATTCGTAATATCGAACTCAGGGTACACAGGACGTTTAGGATTTTTATTATGTTCAGCGTGTTTCATTTCTTTATAATATTCATCCCGTCTCTCGCGGCTTTTAATTTTTTTACTATAGCGATTACCTTTCTCTAAAAGAGCATCTGTTTCCTCTACAATACGCATTTTTGAAAGGCTTTTATAAAAAGATACGAAAGCAATTGTTTCAATACATAAAGCTAATATTAAAAAGTATGTCCCAATTTTAAGGGAAAGTTTACTCATTTTTTCACCATACCTTATTCATAATAAAGAGTCAGTGGTATACGATTTCCCACTGACCGAAGTAATTATTCACTTTTCCATTTATATCCGACTTTATAGACCGTTTCTAGGTAATCTTCAATCGGAAATCCTTTTTTGCGTAGTTTATCACGGATATTACGAATGTGTGAGTCAATTGTTCTATATTCGATATCTGTTTCATAGCCCCAAATTTTTTCGATTAAATCATCTCGGCTATAAGCACGGTTTGTATTTTGTAAAAATAGTCCGAGTAACGAAAATTCGATAGGAGTTAATGAGATTTTTTCATCATAAACTGTGACAGTATGTTTCGTTTTATCCCACTCAATACCATTGAAACTAACAAAGCCATCTTTTTTTGTACGGCGTAATATAGCCTCGATTCGTGCGACTAATACATGCTCATCAAATGGTTTTGTAATATAATCATCTGCGCCCATCGTGAGGCCTTTCACCATATCGTAGTTTTGGTTGCGAGCTGTTAACATAATGATAGGAACGTTGGAAATTTGACGAATTTGATAGCAAGTATCCCATCCATCCATACTTGGCATCATAACATCTAATAAAATAATATCGAATTCTTTTTGTTCGATTAATTTTAGTGCTTCAAGGCCAGAGGTAGCTTTCATACAAAAATAGCCGCGAGGGCTTAAGAACAGATCTAATAATCGTAACATACGTTCTTCATCGTCTACTAATAAAATTTTTACCATAATCTTGTGCACCCCAAACTGTTCATTCTACTTGTATAGTTTACATGAAAATAATAAAAAACTCTTTTTATGTGATTGAATGGAGGGCTGATTTTTTCGCTCAGAGTAATTGACATAAAAAATGCACTAGTTTTGCACAACTATTTTTTATAATAGAAAACGTAGCGACACAAAATACCCTATGTTGCGACATAACGTCATGTCATTTTATTTATAAAATGACAATTCCATTCTATTGTGTATGTGAGATAGAGAGGGTTTTCGTATTCACCTCGCATCGGATAAGAAAAATTTCCTATCTCACACTTTTTTTAAAAGGAGATCATACACATGAATTCAAAAGAAGAAATTTCAAAAAAAGAAAAGCAAGATCGTAATACGGTTGTCATGTGCGTTGCCGTATCTATGGTTATTATTATAAGTTGCGTAAATAAAATTTTGGGGATTTTATAATATAAAAAAAGCTGATTGCTTCTTAAGAAGCAATCAGCTTTTTTCATTGTTAGGGGGAGTGTTCATATAATAAACCAAGGTAAAATTGCTAATCCAGAAGTTACAATTGCTGTAGTAAATATTAAAAGCATAGCTCGTTTGTTTTGTTTCATGTCACATTCTCCTCTACATATCAAGTACATGCGATCAGCGTGGGATGTAGTTCCCCACTGAGTAAAGTTTCACTTTATATTTTTAGTATAATGAATGGAAAGGTTTGGTACGATCGATAAAGGTGACATGAAGATTACATTGTTGTAATGAAAAAAGCATCTTTCTTAATAAAAAGATGCTTTTGGAAAACTATATTGAAGTATTAATCATTTAAGAACAGAACCATATGTTCCTCGTCCCAATATTGACCGTTATGTTTTAATGAACGCTCTTGTACGCCGTAAGTTTGGAAACCTAATGACTCATATAATTTTTTTGCTGCATCGTTACCAACTACAACATCGAGCATAAGTTGTTCTACATGTAATTTATCGGCATTTTCAATAATTGCTTTAATTAGAGCTCGTCCTGCTCCAAGGCCACGCGCTTTTGGGGAAACAAAAACGGAGCCAATTTTTGCTTTATGTTCTTGTTTAATGAAAGGCTTTGTTTCTAAAGTAGCGATACCAATTAAATCGTTATCTTTGAAGACCCCTAGAGTATACTTATCCGGATTGCTTAATCGTTTTGCCATAGCAGCTACAGGATCCTCATGTTTCAAAACATCTTCATAGGAAGAGCTAAAAGCTTCCGGGTTCTTCGTTAAACCTTCCATACAAACTTTTAAATATATTTCTGCGTCCTCTGTCGTTAATAAGCGAATTTCCATAGTTGTAACCTCCTTGGTCGATTTCAAATAAAATAAATCCATTACTTTTATAAGAGTGTGTATGTGTTTTGTTAGCAGTCTCTTTTAATTTGTAAAAGAATGAAAAGATATATGCTACAATGTTTTGTTTTTTAATATGTAATGAAATTATATATTAACTTTATTAACTATTCAAGCCTTTAATATATTACATTTTCATAACTAAAATAACTCCTCAATTGAGGAGTTATTTTAGTTATTCGATTGATAACCATCAATTCGATGTGGATGTGTGTAAATATTGCAGGATTCATTTCTGATAAATCCTACGACTGTAATGCCTAAATCGTGAGCGAGTTGCAATGCTAGTTTTGTTGGGGCAGATTTAGATAGAACAATTTCACATCCGATTTTTGAAACTTTGAGTAAAATTTCAGATGAAATACGTCCGCTAAATGCGATAATTTTTCCTTTAACAGATATATCGTTGCGTAAACAATGACCATATATTTTATCTAATGCATTATGTCTGCCAATATCCATTCTTGATAGGAGGATTTTGTTTCGATCACAGAGCGCGGTATTGTGAACACCGCCGGTTTGGCGAAAGGTAGTGGAAGATTGTTGTAACGTATTCATTAAGTAAAAACATTCTTCAGGAGTAATTTTTACATGTATATCATGTAAGTCTTTTGCTTTTGCTGCATCGTTTACGAAAATAAAACCTTGTCTACCTTTTCCGCAGCAAGAAGTGACGTATCGTTTATTATATAAAGTTTGATAGAGCGGATTCACTTTTGATGATTTTACATGGACAATTCCGTTATCTTTTTGAACCCATAGTTCTTCAACATCGTTATAGGAAGAAATAATCCCCTCAGAAATTAAAAAACCAATTACCATATCTTCAATATAATTTGGTGTGCATACGACTGTTACATATTCTTCACCATTCAATTTAATAGTAATAGGAGATTCTGTAACAATCTCATCAAGTTGTTTTGAAAATGTACCAGATTGATAACGTACAATTGTATAAGTCTCTTGCGTAGGCCCCATATTTAATTCCCCTTTTATATGTATTTCTCTCCCACATTTATCATAAAACAATGGGAAAAATAAAAACACCTATTAACAAGAAGATCACAGATTATTTTGGTTATTATTGTATATGTACGATATAATAGAACTGTAGAATAGTGATATTTTCAAGCTTTCGTAGTTATACCTTATAACATCTAGAATCGACTTCATAAGAAAGTATTTGGGTAGAGCGTTTCAAAAATATGTACAGTAATGCGATTTTGAAAACGGATTCATGATTGTGTTGTACAGTTGGTTGTAAGGAGAGGGGAAACTATGGCAGAACAGACAGTCCGTGTAACCGTCGATGGTAAAGAATTTTCTGCATCAGGTGAAAAGACGATACTACAATTATTTAACGAGAGTAATTTGGAACATCCTCAAATTTGTCATGTACCAGAAGTAGATCCAATTCAAACTTGTGATACGTGTATTGTAGAAGTAAATGGAAAGTTATTGCGTGCTTGTTCAACGAAATTAGAGAACGGTATGCATATCGAAAGACAGTCCCAGCGTGCAAAAGAGGCACAGACTGAGGCAATGGATCGAATATTAGAGAATCATCTACTGTATTGTACCGTTTGTGATAACAATAATGGTAATTGTAAAGTCCACAATACAGTACATATGATGGGAATTGAGGAACAGAAATATCCGTATGAGCCAAAAGTAAGTGCGTGTGAAGTGGATATGTCACATCCGTTTTATCGATATGATCCAAATCAATGTATTGCTTGTGGACAGTGTGTAGAAGTATGTCAAAACTTACAAGTGAATGAAACTATATCGATAGACTGGAGCTTAGACCGTCCACGTGTTATATGGGACAATGGTGTAAGTATAAATGACTCATCTTGTGTAAGTTGCGGGCAATGTGTAACAGTATGTCCATGTAATGCGTTGATGGAGAAATCAATGTTAGGTGAAGCTGGATTCATGACAGGATTGAAACCGGATGTGTTAGATCCGATGATTGATTTTGTAAAGGATGTAGAGCCGGGATATAGTAGTATTTTAGCAGTTTCAGAAGTAGAGGCTGCGATGCGTAAGACGAAAGTGAATAAAACAAAAACAGTTTGTACATTTTGTGGTGTAGGTTGTTCATTTGAAGTATGGACGAAAGACCGCCACATTTTGAAAGTGCAGCCTGTTTCAGATGCGCCGGTTAACGGTATTTCAACATGTGTAAAAGGCAAATTTGGATGGGATTTTGTAAACAGTGAAGATCGTATTACAAAGCCATTAATTCGCCAAGGGGATATGTTTGTTGAAGCTTCATGGGAAGAGGCTCTTGAAGTTGTTGCATCCAATATGCAGCATATTAAATCAGAATATGGAAGTGATGCATTTGGGTTTATTTCTTCTTCGAAAGTAACGAATGAAGAAAATTATCTTATGCAAAAACTAGCCCGTCAAATATATGGAACGAATAATGTAGACAACTGTTCCCGTTATTGTCAATCTCCAGCAACAGACGGTTTATTTAAAACTGTCGGTATGGGCGGGGACGCTGGAACAGTGAAAGATATTGCGGAAGCAGGCCTTGTCATTATCGTTGGAGCAAATCCGACAGAAGGACATCCTGTACTTGCAACGCGTGTAAAACGTGCTCATAAATTACATGACCAAAAATTAATTGTGGCGGACCTTCGTAAACATGAAATGGCAGAGCGTGCGGATTTATTCATTCATCCGCGCCAAGGAACTGATTATGTATGGCTCGCTGGTATTACGAAATATATTATTGATCAAGATTGGCACGATAAAAAGTTCATAGCTGAAAATGTGAAGAATTTTGATGAATATAGCAAAATGGTAGAAAAGTATACGCTTGATTATACAGAAGAAATTACGGGGATTTCGAAAGAAAATCTGAAAGAAATGGCTCGTATGGTATATGAAGCAGATGGTACTTGTGTACTTTGGGGAATGGGTGTAACGCAAAATACTGGAGGAAGTACAACTTCAGCAGCAATTTCAAATCTATTGCTTGTTACGGGTAATTATCGTCGTCCTGGTGCAGGAGCATATCCATTACGCGGACATAATAACGTACAAGGCGCTTGTGATATGGCAACATTACCAAACTGGCTTCCAGGTTACCAAGCGGTTTCAGATGATGCGCTCCGTGCGAAATTTGAAAAAGCATACGGTACTACAATTCCGAAAGCACCAGGCTTAAATAATATTGCAATGTTACTTGCGGCAGATGAAGGAAAACTGCGTGGTATGTATGTTATGGGTGAAGAAATGGCTTTAGTAGATTCGAATGCCAACCATGTACAACATATTTTAGCGAATTTAGATTTCCTTGTTGTTCAAGATATGTTCTTATCGAAAACAGCTCGTTTTGCTGATGTTATTTTACCGGCAGCACCAAGCTTAGAAAAAGAGGGAACATTTACGAATACAGAGCGCCGTATTCAAAGATTATATGAAGTATTGAAGCCGCTTGGTGATTCAAAGCCAGACTGGTGGATTTTACAAAAAGTAGCTCGTGCGCTTGGCGGGGACTGGAATTATGAAAGTCCAAGTGAAATCATGGATGAAATTGCATCGCTTGCACCTTTATATTCTCAGGCAACATACGATCGTTTAGAAGGATGGAATAGTTTATGTTGGGGTAGCCATGATGGTAGCGATACACCGCTATTATATGTGGACGGATTTAACTTCCCGGATAAACTAGCTCGTCTATCATTAGATGAATGGGTACCACCAGTTGTAGCGCCAGATGAGTATGATTTACTTTTAAATAATGGTCGTATGTTAGAACATTTCCACGAAGGGAATATGACGAATAAATCGGCTGGTATTTTATCTAAAGTATCTGAAGTGTTCGTTGAAATCTCGCCTGAACTTGCCCTAGAGCGCAATGTGAAAGATGGTGGCCTTGTAGAATTAGCATCACCATTTGGGAAAATTAAAGTACAGGCACTTGTTACAGATCGTGTAACGGGGAAAGAGCTATATTTACCGATGCATGCAACGGTAAATGAAGAGGCAATCAATATTTTAACTGGAACGGCGACAGATCTTTATACGTGTACACCAGCGTACAAACAAACGATGGTAAAGATGCGTGTACTACGTGAAAAAGGGAATCGTCCGTTACCATCTTCAAACCCGAGAGATAAAAAGCGTAATCCGCAAAACGGTGTTGAAATCCAGCAAAAATGGCAAAGAAAACAATACGTATCACTTGTGGACTAGGGGGCGGAGATAGTGGCGAAAGAAATTACTGTAATTAAAAAGAAAGTTGTAACAGAGGAAGAACAGAAACAGCAAGTAGCAGATGAACTTCTAAATGAGCTATCTAATAATCGTGAAGCAGTAGAAGAAACGATGCAGCTTTTAGCACAGTTGCAGAAGGCTGGTATATTAGATGCGGCAATTAGTTTACTTGCTGCGAAGGAAGATGTTTCAAAAATCGCTGTGGAGCAATTAAATCGTGAACCCGTTAAAAATGCGTTAAATAATATGATGGGGGCAGGAGAAGCGTTATCTTCAGTTGACCCAGAAATAACGAAGCAAATTACGTCAAGTTTAGTTACAGGATTGCAATTTGCAACAGATGAATTAAATAGTGGTAAAAAAACAAAAGTGATGGATTTCTTTAAAGTATTAAAAGATCCAGATATCAATAGAGCTATTACATTCGGTTTTAGCTTCTTGAAAGCATTTGGACAAGGGCTAGAGAAAAAATAGAATAAATGAAAAAGTGATGGGAAGTAGCCATCACTTTTTTCATTATATGTATAAGTGTGTTCATGTTAAGCGGAATATATTATTATTAAAAAGATGGATTAGAACTGGAAATATGGAATCCATCTCAAATACCGTTTTAGAATTTGGAGGAATATATGCAACACCGTAAAAAACTATCTATACCAGGAGTAATGAGACATTCCTTTCAAACAGTTAAATTTGCCTTTTGGAATGTATTAACTTTTCAACTTGCTTATAAATTATTAGCAGCGATTGTGTTTGTTCCGCTATTTGGAATCATTTTTAATAAGTTATTGTATTTTGGTGGTTATGCAAATGCGACAAATGATGAATTATTAGCGTTTTTAAAGACGCCTTATGGCATCTTAGCAATCGTAATTTTATCATTGTTAGCACTGTTTCTTATCTTTACAGAATTTGCGGTGCTTATTATTATTTCGTATTTCGCTCATAAAAGACAGAAGGTGAAATTACGTCCGATTTTATATAAAACGGTAACGTATTTACCTACTCTTTTCACATATTGCTTACCAGGATTTATTTTATATGCTGTCGTATTGTTGCCTCTTTTAAATATGGGATATGAAACGGCATTAATCCCGCAAATTCAAATTCCTAACTTTATTACAGGAGAGCTGTTTAAGACAACGATGGGACAAGTTGGTTATTACACGTTCTTTGCTGTAGTCGCGTATTTGAATCTTCGATGGATTTTCGTTCTACCTATTGTTGTTTTAGAGCAAAAACCATTTCGCGTGGCAGCACGTAAAAGTGCAACTTTAGTAAAGGAAAGCTTTTTTAAAGTACTATTCTTTTTAGTAGGATTTTTTATTTCAATTGGAATTGTATATGTCATGTTTTTGGGAATGTATTTATTGTGCCTATGGGGTATTTATGAATTTACAAGCCCGAAAGGAACATTTGCATTATTAGCTGAATCAACGATTTCGGTATTTTTAACGAGCACATTGTATTTATTCAGCTTTATCGTGACGCCATTTTATATTATGGCGATTACGCGATTATACTTACAAAAGGTACCGGTTGAAGATGTTTTATTAGAAGAAGGATTAGATTATTCGAAAACGAAAGCAGATAAATGCTTTTTCCAAAAACATCGTTGGAAATTCATTGGCGTATACATTGTAGGGATTATTACTGCGGGAATGGTCGTTGCCTTCATTGTAACGTTTATTTCAAATTCGTATAAAGAACCGATTATTATGGCGCACCGCGGGTATATATCAAAAGGCGTAGAAAATACGAAAGAAGCTGTGCAAGGTGCTATTGATGCAAAAGCAGACTACGCTGAAATAGATGTATTACAAACGAAAGACGGTGAGCTAGCGGTTATACATGATTTGAAGCTGAAACGTCTCGCAAATGCCAATGTACATGTGTCAGATTTAACGATGGCTGAGTTAAGGCAGCTTACCCTTAGTCAAGATGGACTTTCAGGACAAATAAGTACACTTGATGAAATCATTAAGCTAGCAAATGGCAAAATCAAACTTAATATAGAAGTGAAGCTTCATGGGGGCGAAAAAGATTTTGTAAACAAAGTCTTAAAAACGATTAAAGATAATGAATTTGAGAAGCAATGTGTAATTCAAACGTTACACTATCCACTTATTAAAGAGTTTAAGCGTGCAAATCCAGATATAAAAGTAGGGTATATACTGTATGCAAGTAGAGCTAACTTAAAGAATGTGAAGGCTGACTTTTACGTAGCAGAAGAATATATGTTAAATAAGAAATTAGTAAAAGAAGCAAGGAAGTTAAACAAACCAATTTACGTATGGACAGTAAATGATATGGAAAATTTAAAGGCATATTATAAGTTAAACGTAGATGGTATTATAACCGATTACCCTGAAGATGCACGTGAAACAATTAAGATGTTAAAAGAGCAAGAAGCGGAAGAAAGTGATCTGTTTGATAAAATTACTGAAACGACAGATGATTTATTTTCTAAGTTATTTATAAGTTACCCAGCTGCTAGCTAAATGCTAGCAGCTGTTTTTTTGTGAAAAGAATATATCTCTAAAGTATTGAGTAAAGTAATAACTGTATATGTATACGTTATCGCTTAGGTTTCTTACATTGTTAAATTATTGTCAAATAATAAATGATTGCTGTTTATTTTGAAGCAGTATAATAAAAATAGAGTGAAAGATAATGGAATGACACGAAACCCCTAATAGAATCAATGTTTTATATATTTACACTATTCTAAATATAAAAACTTTAGGAAAATGATATGTTAGCGTTTTCATAACTTTTAAGTTATGCTAGAATAAGGACATAAGTTATTAATTATTACAAAAAGAAAAAAGAATCTCTTTTTTCTGTTAATTATAAGGGGGCATTTCATTATGCGTATTGGGGTACCAGCAGAAATTAAAAACAACGAAAACCGTGTGGCAATGACACCAGCAGGTGTTGTACATTTAATTCGTAACAATCACGAAGTATTCATTCAAAAGGGTGCAGGTTTAGGGTCTGGTTTCACAGATGCTCAGTATGTTGAAGCGGGAGCAAAAATTGTTGATACAGCTGAAGAAGCTTGGAATATGGAAATGGTTATGAAAGTTAAGGAACCAATTGAAAGCGAATACAAACACTTCAGTGAAGGCTTAATCTTGTTCACATACTTACACTTAGCTCCAGAGCCAGAATTAACAAAAGCTTTAATCGAGAAAAAAGTTGTTTCTATCGCATATGAAACAGTACAATTAGAAAACCGTTCATTACCATTACTTGCACCTATGAGTGAAGTAGCTGGTCGTATGGCTGCACAAATTGGTGCACAATTCCTTGAGAAAAACAAAGGCGGTAAAGGTATCTTACTTGCAGGTGTTCCAGGGGTTAAACGTGGTAAAGTAACAATCATCGGTGGTGGACAAGCTGGTACAAATGCTGCTAAAATTGCAGTTGGACTAGGTGCGGATGTAACAATCATCGACTTAAGCGCAGAACGTCTTCGTCAATTAGATGACATTTTCGGAAACCAAGTAAAAACTTTAATGTCTAATCCTTACAATATTGCAGAAGCTGTTAAAGAGTCTGATCTTGTAATCGGTGCAGTATTAATCCCAGGTGCAAAAGCTCCAAAACTTGTAACAGAAGAAATGATTAAATCAATGGAACCAGGTTCTGTTGTTGTAGATATCGCGATTGACCAAGGTGGTATTTTCGAAACAACTGACCGTATTACAACTCATGATAACCCAACTTACGAAAAACACGGCGTTGTTCATTATGCAGTTGCAAACATGCCAGGTGCGGTTCCACGTACATCAACTCTTGCATTAACAAACGTAACAGTACCATATGCAGTACAAATTGCTAACAAAGGCTACAAAGAAGCTTGCCTAGGCAACTCTGCATTACTAAAAGGTATTAACACATTAGATGGCTATGTAACATTCGAAGCAGTTGCAGAAGCTCACGGTGTAGAGTACAAAGGTGCTAAAGAATTATTAGAAGTAGAAACAGTATCTTGCTAATAGAAGCATTATACAAAACAAAATCGAACAATATATAAAACAACATGATAAGAGCTAAGAGTGAAGATCTCTTAGCTCTTCTTGGCAAAAGGGGGCATACATCGTGGCCAACCTATTTAAAAAGAAATCCGTTACGCAATTGTTAGGGGAAAGTAAAAGTAAAACTTTGACGAAAACGCTAGGGGCATTTGACCTAACAATGCTAGGGATTGGTGCGATAATTGGTACAGGAGTTCTAGTATTAACTGGATTAGTAGCAGCAAGAGATGCTGGTCCAGCAGTTATTTTTTCATTCATGATTGCAGCCATCGTTTGTGGATTTGCAGCATTATGTTACGCAGAGGTTGCTTCTACACTTCCTGTTTCAGGTAGTGTGTACACATACTCATATGCAACAATTGGTGAGTTTGTAGCTCATTTAATGGGATGGACATTACTATCCGTATATGTTGTAACGACTGCCGCAGTAGCTGGCGGATGGACTGGTTACTTCCATAACTTAGTGAGTGGATTAGGGCTTGAAATTCCAAAAGCACTGCTAACGATTCCGTCTCAAGGTGGTATGGTGAATTTACCAGCAGTTATCGTTACATTAGTTATAACTTGGTTATTATCAAGAGGTACGAAAGAAAGTAAACGCGTGAATAACATAATGGTATTAATTAAAATTGGTATCGTTGTTTTATTCATTGCAGTTGGTGTATTCTACGTGAAACCAGAAAACTGGATACCATTTGCACCGTACGGTTTAAGTGGAGTTTTCGCGGGGGGAGCAGCAGTATTCTTTGCTTTCTTAGGATTTGATGCATTAGCAACTTCTGCTGAAGAGGTAAAAAATCCGCAACGTGATCTACCGATTGGTATTATCGCTTCGTTAGTCATTTGTACAATCATTTATGTTGTAGTTTGTCTCGTTATGACGGGTATGGTTTCTTATAAAGAATTAGATGTACCAGAAGCTATGGCATATGTGTTAGAAGTTGTAGGACAAGATAAAGTAGCAGGTGTAATCGCAATTGGAGCTGTAATTGGTATTATGGCAGTAATTTTTGCTTACATTTATGCAACGACACGTGTATTCTTTGCGATGAGCCGTGACGGTTTATTGCCAGAATCTTTCGCGAAAATTAATAAAAAGACAGAAGCGCCAACATTTACAGTTTGGTTAACAGGAATTGGTAGTGCTTTAATTGCTGGATTTATCGATTTAAAAGAATTGTCGAATTTAGCGAATATTGGAGCGTTGTTAACATTTGCGATGGTTGGTGTGTCAGTTATTATTCTTCGTAAAACACATCCAAAATTACAACGTGGATTTATGGTACCACTTGTACCGATCTTGCCGATTATTTCGATTGCATGTTGTCTATTCTTAATGGTAAATCTACCATTAAAAACATGGATGTACTTCGGTGCTTGGTTAGCAATTGGAGTAGTTGTATACTTTGTTTATTCGAAAAAACATAGTCATTTAAAAGACGATGGAAGTTCGCAGGATAATTTAGAACAAGCTAATTAAAAGGGATATAAGTATAGTAAGCCTTGTGCGTCTAGGGAGCGCGCAAGGCTTTTTCTTTTGTTGAAATAAAGGGAATGTATATTACTTTGTTGAATTTTTATGTCGGAATATGAAAAAGGGTGTGCGAATTGTGCATCCTTTTTTGTATGAGAATATAGAGGGTGCGGAAAATATGTATACGACTTATTAAAATGTGAACGGAATGTTCATAAAAAAATTCAGATTTCATTGACACATATGAGTAGGCGCTCATATAATAAGAGTATAAGATATATGAATGATTGCTCATATGTTCAATTAAAGAGGTGAGCTATAATGGCTGGAAATAAAGTAGAAACACCACAAGAGACATGTTCTCAAACGATAATTCATGAAGAAGTTGTAGAGCAAGTAAAACAAACAATTCCAACTGATGAAAGTTTAAGTAAAGTAGCAGAACTATTTAAAGTATTAGGTGACCGTACACGTACGAGAATATTACATGCGCTATTTGAAGCTGAAATGTGCGTTTGTGATTTAGCTTATTTATTAGGAATGACACAATCATCTATTTCGCATCAGCTTCGTGTGTTGAAGCAAGCGAAACTTGTGAAGAATCGTAAAGAAGGAAAGGTTGTTTATTATTCGTTAGCTGACCAGCACGTAATTCATATCTTCGAGCAAGCGTTTGAACACGTAAACGAAGAAGAATAAAAAGAACGCGAGGAGGGAGAACGATGGCTGAAGCGTTAGTGAAAAAGAAACTGATGTTAGAAGGTTTAGATTGTGCGAATTGTGCAATGAAAATTGAAAAAGGTGTTGGGAATATAGAAGGAGTAAATTCTTGCTCTGTAAACTTTGCAACAAAGACAATGATTTTAGAAACGGCACAAAATAAAGAAAACGAAGTTGTTACGGAAGCAAAACAACTCGTTACAAAATTAGAACCGCATATTAAAGTGCAAGAAGAACAAAAAAATAAAATTGCTAAAGAAGTATTTATATTAGAAGGTTTAGATTGCGCGAACTGTGCAATGAAAATTGAAAATAAAGTTAAGGAAATGCCAGCTGTCTCAGAAGCAACTGTTGATTTCGTATCGAAGAAACTACGAGTAGAAGTTGCGAATAAAAGAGAACTAGAAGCGACTGTAGCAAATATAACAAATGTCGTTCAAAAGTTAGAGCCAGACGTGAAAGTTGTTCGTGAAGAGAAGAACGGTCATGACCACGGGCATAGTCATGATCATGGTGAAGCAAATGTGAAAAAGATGGTAGGGAGATTAGTGGTCGGCGGAATTTTGACAGCAATTGCTGCATTAGCGGGCTTACCACAAATGGTAACAATTCCGTTATTCGTCCTTGCTTATTTATTAATAGGTGGAGATATCGTTTGGAGAGCGGTAAGAAACATAACTCGTGGCCAAGTATTTGATGAAAACTTCTTAATGGCAATTGCAACTGTAGGAGCTTTTGCAATTCAACAATACTCAGAAGCTGTAGCAGTAATGCTATTTTATCAAGTAGGAGAACTATTCCAAAGCATTGCGGTAAACCGCTCTCGAAAATCAATTACTTCATTAATGGATATTCGTCCTGATTATGCGAATGTAAAGGTTGGAAATGAAACGAAACAAGTATCACCAGAAGATGTACAAATTGGCGATTATATTATCGTTAAGCCAGGTGAGAAAGTGCCGTTAGACGGAAAAGTAATTGAAGGAACATCAATGGTAGATACTTCAGCATTAACAGGTGAATCTGTACCACGTGAAGTTGAAGTTGGAAATGATGTATTAAGTGGCTTTGTGAACCAAAACGGTGTGTTGACAATTGAAGTTACAAAAGAATTCGGTGAATCAACTGTATCGAAAATTTTAGATTTAGTTCAAAATGCAAGCAGTAAAAAAGCACCAACGGAAAACTTTATTACGAAGTTTGCACGTTACTACACTCCAGTTGTAGTTATTACAGCGGCAATCATGGCGTTTATTCCACCACTTATTTTAGAAGGAGCTACATTCTCTGAGTGGATTTATAGAGCTTTAGTGTTCTTAGTAATCTCTTGTCCATGTGCGTTAGTTGTATCCATTCCTCTTGGATTCTTTGGAGGTATTGGTGGTGCATCTAAAAGTGGTGTGTTAGTAAAAGGTAGTAACTATTTAGAAGCTTTAAATGATGTGAAATATATTGTTTTTGACAAAACAGGAACATTAACAAAAGGTGTTTTCAAAGTTACAAAAATGGAACCGAGCGAAGGTACTACAAGTGAAGAGTTATTAGAGTATGCGGCATTTGCTGAAGTATATTCTAACCATCCAATTGCCCAATCTATTCGAAAGGCATATGGAAAATCAATTGATGAAAAAATAATCGATGATTATAACGAAATTTCTGGTCACGGTACAGTCGTAAAAGTACAAGGAAACGAAATTTTTGCAGGTAATGCAAAATTAATGAGAAAAGAAAATATTGAATTTAAGCAACCAGAAACAGTAGGTACATTAGTTCACGTTGCTGTAGATGGAAGATATGCAGGTTATATTGTTATCTCTGATGAGGTAAAAGAGGATTCGAAACAAGCGATTCAAAAGTTAAAAGAACTAGGTATTAAAAAGACAGTAATGTTAACTGGTGATGCAAAACCAGTTGGTGAAGCTGTTGGTAAAGAATTAGGCTTAGATGAAGTTCATGCGGAATTACTACCGCAACAAAAAGTAGAAGAGATTGAAAAAATTGATGCAGCGAAGCACGGAAAAGAAAAAATTGCCTTCGTTGGTGACGGTATTAACGATACACCAGTATTAGCCCGTGCAGACGTTGGTATTGCGATGGGTGGTTTAGGGTCAGATGCAGCAATTGAAGCGGCAGACATCGTTATTATGACTGATGAGCCTTCAAAAATTGCGAAAGCTGTAAAAATTGCAAAACGCACAAGAAGTATAGTGTGGCAAAATATCATCTTTGCTCTAGGTGTAAAAGGGATCGTTTTATTACTTGGTGCCTTTGGTATTGCAACAATGTGGGAAGCTGTTTTCTCAGATGTTGGTGTGACACTACTTGCAGTGTTAAATGCAATGCGTGTATTACGAGTGAAAGATTTATAAAAAAGAGGACGCGAACCGCGTCCTCTTTTTTATTGGTGATTTTGTTGAAATTGACTCAATAAAATAATATCAAATATTATTTTACTTTAAAATAGTATAATATTAAAATTTACAAATAAGATACATTCGTCTTATTATTTTAATATATTTTTTACAAATATCCATATAGTATTGAAAAAACAGAGAAGGGGAAACTTCTCTGTTTACTTTTGTATGTTTTTTTCAACTTGTTCTCGAACTGTTTGAATGTAATTCATTTTATGATCCCAGCACTCTTGGCTTAAATCGACAGGGTATTCTTCAGGGTTTAAAGTTCGCATATATTCTTCCCAAAATAGAGAGAGGCTCTGTTCATTATATTTTTGAATATCTAATATACTTGGTAGTTCATATGTTCTTTCACCGTTAACGAAAATGTCTTTATGCAGTTCACGGGCTTCAAAGTTTGTTACGAATTTACTTATATATGTGTGAACTGGATGGAACATTTTTAAGCGCTCTTCTTTTCCTGGTTCTTCAGAATCTAACGCAATATAATCGCCTTCTGCATGATCGTTAACCCGATTGATAATACGATAAATTCGTTTCAGTCCTGGAGTGGTAATTTTTTCAGGGTTAGATGAAATTTTAATTGTATCATTTAATTTTCCGTCAGTATCTTCAATCGCAACGAGTTTGTAAACAGCCCCCAATGCAGGTTGCTCAAAGGACGTAATTAATTTCGTTCCAACGCCCCATACGTCAATTTTTGCTCCTTGAGATTTAAGGTGCATAATTGTGTATTCATCTAAATCGCTAGAAGCGATAATTTTTGTATTTGTAAACCCTGCTTCATCTAGTAGTTTTCGTGCCTTTTTCGATAAATAAGCCATATCACCACTATCAAGACGTATGCCATAGAAATCAATACGATCCCCAAATTCTTTTGCAACACGAATCGCATTTGGAACACCAGATTTCAATGTGTCATATGTATCAACGAGAAAGACGCACTTTTTATGAGTTTCAGCGTATTTTTTAAACGCGACGTATTCATCGCGATATGCTTGAACGAAAGAGTGAGCGTGTGTGCCAGCTACAGGAATCCCAAAGCGTTTCCCAGCACGAACGTTGCTTGTAGAGGAGAAACCACCAATAAAGGCAGCACGCGTCCCCCAAAGGGCAGCATCGAACTCATGGGCACGTCTTGTGCCGAACTCTAAAAGCTCATCATTACTTGCAGCATGTTTCATACGTGCTGCTTTTGTGGCAATTAATGTTTGGTAATTCACAATATTTAAGAGGGCAGTCTCAATAATTTGTGCTTCACCAAGTGGTGCATCAACACGTAATAAAGGCTCGTTATTAAATACAACTTCACCTTCTTGCATACTGCGAATCGTCCCAGTGAATTTCATATTTTGTAAATAATGAAGGAATTCTTCTTCGAATTGTAATTCTGCTAAGTAAGCGATATCGCTTTCAGTAAAACTGAAATTTTCTATGTACTCTACAATTTTCTCAAGGCCAGCAAAAACAGCGTAGCCGTTCTCAAATGGAAGCTTTCGAAAATATAAATCAAAAACAGAACGGCGATTATGAATACCATCTTTCCAATATGTATAAGCCATGTTGATTTGATATAGGTCTGTATGTAAGGCATAACTATCGTCTTTATAATGAGTCATCGCGAGAACACCTCCATAATTTGGTTATAGTATACCAATTTTTCACCATTCGTAGCAAAGAAGAGATATTGATGTGAAGTCAAGAGAGAAAAAAATGAAATTATGCATATTTTTTAGAAAATTTATATTTATCAATTTATATTTCTCCAAATTTTATGTATTATTAGAGTAATGGGGGTAATGAGAATGGAGGAGGACAATGCAACAAACATTAGAAAAAATAGGCAAACAAGTCTTTTATAAACGGCTCCAGCAAAAAATGACACAAGAAGAATTATGTCAGGGCATTTGTTCTGTCTCATACTTAAGTAAGATCGAAAATGGAAAGATCGAAGCATCAGAAGAAATTCTACAATTGCTCTGCACAAGACTAGAAATTGCTGTGACGGATTTGAGAGATGTAGAAGAAGATGTGAAGGGGAAGCTAGATGAATGGTTAAATGCACTAGTTCATTTAGACAAGCAACAAGTAGAACGTATATATGAAGAGTTGCAAGGTGAAATGAAGCATGTGTTGGATTTTGAAATTATAAATTATTATAAACTGCTGTATACACGTTATTTAATTATGAAAAGGGATATTTCTGCACTCGAAGAAGAATTAGATAAGTTGAAGAAGGTATATAAAAAATATTCTCCATTTCAGAAGTTGTTATATATGTATAGTAGAGGATTATTGTGCTGTTTACAGTATAGATGGAAGGATGGGCTAGATTACTTATTAAAAACAGAAGTAATGGCCAAAGAACAAGGGTATCATGAAACAGGCTTGTATTATAATATAGCGCTTGCATATACTCATTTAGATATTCATCATCTGGCAATTCATTTTGTAAATATGGCATTAGAAGGATTTCGTAGTGAATATAAGTTTAGAAATATAATTAATTGCCAAATCCTTATTGCGGTAAGTTATACAGAAAAAGGTCAGTATGAAGAAGCTTTAAAAATGTATGAGAGTATATTGAGAGAGGCCACATCTTTTGCTGATAAGGATGTACTATTAGCTATTACTTTAAGTAATATGGGAAGTATCTATTATAAAAAAGGTAAATATCAGCAAGCGAAAAAATATTATTTAGATAGTCTACAACTTCAAAAACAAATAGATTTAAACTATTTAGATACAATATACGAAATGGCATTAGTATGCATTAAATTAGAAGAATTGGAAGAGGCAAGGACATTAATTGATAAGGGAATTGATGCAGCAAAACAGGAAGAGAGATTTAATGCAAAATTATATTTGCTTTTAATGCTTAGATATAAATATTTTGAAGAAGCAAAAGATTATAAAGCATTTTTGGAAAATGAGGCTATCCCGTTGTATAAATCTGCAGGAAATAAAATAGAATTAAAGAAAGTATACGTTGAACTAGCAGAACATTTTTCCAGTTTATCGAGATTTGAAGAAAGTAATCGATATTATAGGTTAGTTATTGATTTAATGAATGATAATAAGGAGGAATAAACATGAAAAAGATGGTATTTGGAGTATTGGCGTTTATATTGACTCTTACAGTTGCTGGAGGAATACATCAATATAGCAGTAAACCTGATATTGTTGGTCAACAAGCTAAAACTGTTGAACAAGTTAATTTATAATCTCCACCCTTTCCAATCGGAAAGGGTTTTTTCAATATTTGTTCCTCAAAATTCTACAAAACTTGAGAAAATAATTATTTGAATTTTTAGTATATTAATAGTGGAAACATAATGCTAATATAAAACTACTCTTTTTCAAAAAAAATTTTTATTAGGGGGAAGGTTCATGAAAAAGAAAAGTTTAGCGTTAGTGTTAGCGACAGGAATGGCAGTTACAACATTTGGAGGGACAGGCTCTGCATTTGCGGATTCTAAAAATGTACTCTCTACGAAGAAGTACAATGAGACAGTACAGTCACCTGAGTTTATTTCTGGTGATCTAACTGGAGCGACTGGTAAGAAAGCGGAATCTGTTGTGTTTGATTACTTAAATGCAGCAAAAGGTGATTACAAGCTAGGGGAAAAGAGTGCGCAAGATTCTTTCAAAGTGAAACAAGTGAAGAAAGATGCTATAACTGATTCAACAGTAGTACGTATGCAACAAGTTTACGAAGGAGTGCCTGTATGGGGTTCTACTCAAGTGGCTCACGTAAGTAAAGACGGTTCTTTAAAAGTATTGTCTGGAACAGTTGCACCTGATTTAGACAAAAAGGAAAAGTTGAAAAATAAAAATAAGATTGAAGGCGCAAAAGCAATTGAAATCGCGCAACAAGATTTAGGGGTAACACCGAAATATGAGGTAGAACCAAAAGCGGACTTATATGTATATCAAAATGGTGAAGAAACAACATATGCATACGTTGTAAATCTAAACTTCTTAGATCCAAGTCCAGGAAACTACTACTATTTCATTGAAGCAGACAGCGGTAAAGTATTAAATAAATATAATAAATTGGATCATGTAACAAATGGAGATAAATCACCAGTTAAGCATGAGGCTCCTAAACAGGATGCGAAAGCAGTAGTAAAACCTGTAACAGGAACCAATAAAGTAGGGACTGGTAAAGGTGTATTAGGAGATACGAAATCACTTAATACAACGTTATCTGGTTCATCTTACTACTTACAAGATAATACGCGCGGGGCAACAATTTTCACATATGATGCGAAAAATCGTACTACATTGCCAGGAACTTTATGGGTAGATGCAGATAATGTTTTTAATGCAGCGTATGATGCAGCAGCAGTAGATGCTCATTACTATGCAGGTAGAACATATGATTATTATAAAGCTACATTTAACAGAAACTCTATTAATGATGCAGGAGCTCCGTTAAAATCGACAGTTCATTACGGAAGTAAGTATAATAATGCATTCTGGAATGGCTCACAAATGGTATACGGAGATGGTGATGGTATAACATTCACTTCATTATCTGGTGGAATTGATGTAATTGGTCACGAATTAACGCATGCTGTTACTGAAAATAGCTCGGACTTAATTTATCAAAATGAATCAGGAGCGCTAAATGAAGCAATTTCTGATATTTTTGGTACTTTAGTAGAATTCTATGATAACCGTAACCCGGATTGGGAGATTGGTGAAGATATTTATACGCCTGGTAAAGCAGGAGATGCGCTTCGCTCTATGAGTGATCCAGCGAAATACGGTGATCCAGACCATTATTCTAAGCGTTACACTGGTACTAGTGATAACGGTGGCGTTCATACAAACAGTGGTATCATTAACAAACAAGCTTATTTATTAGCAAATGGTGGTACGCATTCGGGTGTAACTGTAACGGGCATTGGTAAAGATAAGTTAGGTGCAATTTATTACCGTGCAAACACACAATATTTCACGCAATCTACTACATTTAGCCAAGCTCGTGCTGGTGCAGTACAAGCTGCAGCTGATTTATATGGTGCGACTTCTGCGGAAGTAGCAGCAGTTAAGCAATCATTTAGTGCTGTTGGTATTAACTAAGGATTTAAAGGATAGCTATTAATAAAATACCTCAAAAATAAAGAAGGAGCCTATGCTCCTTCTTTATTTTTTTCTCCATTTTTTCCACAAATAATATAATCCGATACAACCTGCAATTGTCACAATCCACTTTGCTTCATTTGTTCCGTTCATGACATGATAGGCAGAATATACTTCGATTAACAATGCCGGTATTTTCCCTATTGTGCTGGCAATACTGAAGGAGAGTAATGACATCTTACCTAGAGCCGCAAATAAAGTCACGATACTTGATGGGATGAAAGGTATCAAGCGAAACGATAGAACGAGTAGAAAGGCCTCTCTACCTTCTACATAAAGAAGACGCTCTACCTTTGGGTATTTATTTACTTTATCGTGAGTGAACTTTTGAAGGCCCATGCGGTAAATATAAAACGAGATAATAGCCCCTAATGCTTCGCCTGCGATCGAAATAACAGTACCATTTGTTACGCCAAAGAGCTGTATATTAATGGCGGTTAAAAAAATACTAGGGATAAAACCTAAAAGACTAATGATGATGTTAATTAAGATACTAAGTGGAATTGCGATTGAATAGTATTCTGTTAAGAAATTTTGAATCGTTTCAGCCATTGTTTAAAATCCTTTATCTTTTTTTGCATTACACCACATTTCGTTTGTATAGGCAAGGGTAAATTTACATAATGTAGAAAAACGTTGATAAGAAGGCATCTTTATACCTTATATGGGTATTTGGTATATGAAAATAGGGGTATTTTAAGATATTTTTAAAAATACTATAAAAACCTTTGTATAAAAGAGTTTTATAGTTATGTTATCTGTGATTTTATCTGGGAAATAATCGAAAAATATAGGGGGTATATATTATAAAAGGCAAAAAATAGAGGGTTGATGAAATTGCTGGGGTAAATATGGAAAAATAGATAAAAAAAATGAAAACTGATAGATTTTTTCGTTGTGAAATTGACTTTTAGTGAAGTTGCGATAATAATCATGGAAGAGGTGATATGATGAAACGAATAAGTAGTCTTTTCTTCAGTAGTTTATTGGCATTAATGCTGATCTTAAGCGGATGTGCAGGAAAAGAACAAAAAACAGAGAAACAGACAGGGAATCAAGCTACATCGGTAGAAAAAATTAGTGATAATATTTTAGATGAAATGGAAGGACCACCTAAAAATGGTCATACGATTGAAAGACATGTAGGCAAGTCAGAAGAGGATTTGAAGAATCGCTTGAAGACAGATAAAGTGTCAGCCGCAAGTACATACTATGATAAAGAAACAGCGACGAAAGCTGTAAAAGATAGCTTGAAGCAACATGACAAGGAAATTCAAGATTGGTTAAAAAATTCTAAAGAGGCTCGTCTCGTATTAAATACAACTCATTCATTTCCTGTTGGAAAAACGGTAATAAAGAAAAATATGAGTGTAAAAGACAAGTTAGTAAAAACTGTTACTGTTTTAGCAAGAGATAAGTCAGGAGAATTAGGGTTTAAGATTATTACTTCTTATCCATCTGATAAATAAGAAGGGGGAGTACATTATGTATACGACATTACAATACTTTCTTAAATCGTACTGTACGTTAAGTATTCATGAGGATGAAATAGTAAGCGTGATGGAAGAGTTTATTGAACAAGAAGACGAAGAAATTGTTTTGAAATTACGTGATGAATTAATAAATATGAAGAAAAAGAACGCGTGGGAAGAGGCGTGTGTATTAGCTGCGAAGCAAGGAAATCGTATGTGGTCTTTAGAAGAAACGAAAGACCATCTTGAAACTTTTTTACTGTTACTGCAAAAGAAAAAGGCGTGATTAAATCACGCCTTTTTCTTTATGCTATTCGGTTGATATTATCTATTCTTTTGGAGCGCTTTTATATACGCTTTTTGAAATTTGTCCATTTGATATTACTTCCCCGTTTTGTGTTACTTTTTTATACGTAACCGCGGTGATTTTATCACTAGCTCTACTAATTACTTGAGAAGAAACTTCAACATTTTTACCAGTATTTGTACCGAAAATGCGTGTAGTAATACTACCTCCATTTGAAAATGCTTGAATATAAATATGATTGCCTGTATTATTTTTAAATTTTAAATCTGGACCATAATCTGCTACTGCTGCATCTTGCCCAAGTGGTAAATAATTTACTGGCATAGAATGATTGCTTCGAGAAACAATGCCTAAATCTGCCCTTAAAGCTGCACTGTATAATGTACTACTGACTTGGCAAACTCCTCCGCCTGCACTTTGTATTACTTTACCTTGTGAATATACTGCTGCAGATTTATAACCATGTGCAGCATCAGTTACGCCAACGCGACCGTTAAAACTAAATGTTTCATCAGGTGCGACAATAACCCCACTTAAAGTATTAGCTGACTTATTTACGTTAAATGATTGATTTCCGTTACGGCCAGCCATTGGAGTAGAATATTCAGCAATGACTTCTTTAATACCCATTTTCTGTATGTCTTCTGTAGAACGTTCTGGTTTTATGAATGTAACTGGTAATGTAACATCTGATTTACCAGTAGTAATAGCTTCATTTGTTAAACCGCTTAGTTTCCCTTTATCAATTTTTTCTCCGTTTTGGCTTTGACTAATATTTACTGTTGAGCCTTCAATACTTAATTCTGCGTTAACAGGATTTTTTAATGTTTCATTATATTTATCTTTTATAAAGGTTTCATAAGCTGTTGCATTTAATTGTGGTGTTAATTTATAGTCACGTTTTAATTCACCGTTTTCAGCTTGCTTACGCATTTTGTAACGATTCATTACGTTTCCTTCTTGTTCTTTGAAGATTTTGTCAATAATATCTTTCTCTTTATAATTTATCCCTAAATCTTTCCATGTGTAAGTTTGTTTATCGTTTTGGAATATGTAGGTAAGGGATTTTTGATCTAACTCAGTTACCTTTTGATTAATAATTGCTTGAATATCCTTCTTATTTTTTCCGTCGAGAGAAATACCTTCAAATGTAGTATTTGGTAATGCAGTAGTATCTAATTGATTATTTAATTTGGATACATATTGATATCCCCCAACACCGCCTACACAAAGTAATATGCCCCCAGCAATTGCAGAACCAATCAGTATTTTACTTAGCTTCATTTATTTCCCCCCAGAAATTTATGTATAAATATATGTATTACATTTTTTGTATAAAAATGATGAAAATAACATTATGTACGTACTAGTATACTATTATTTTCACTGTGTGTGTAATGTTTTCATAAAAAATGTTACACCGCTGTAATAATTGTCACTTCTTGTCACAATGTGTATGAAAAATATGTTGAAAAATATAATAAAAAGGCTGTCTAGAAAGATCTAGCAGCCTTTTTTATTATAATTTTTTATGTTCATTTTTATTCGTAACACCGAGATGTTTTTGAAGGGTAGTTGAAATAGTATCGACGCTTTTTTCATTTGGAACGTAATAATAAATACCACCTATATATTTATCTGTACCCTCTACTTGCATTTTTTCCATTTTTAAATTTGAATCCATTGAATTTTTTGTAATTGTCATCATATCATCAAAAGTTAAATTAGTTTTTAAATCTTTATCGACAGCGTCTAGTAGGCCACCGATTTTATTAATGGAATTAAGAGATAGTGCCTTTTCAGCAATGGCCTCTAATACAAGCTGTTGACGTTGACCACGCATATAATCACTATCGATATGACGAGTTCTAGCTAGTGCCAGTGCCTCTTCTCCATTTAAATGTTGACGTCCTTTTTTTAGATGAATGGCATCTGCTTCATCTTTACTATTTTGCTCTGTGAACTCAACTGGAACGTCTACAGTAATACCACCAAGAGAATCAACAATTTTAATAAAGGATTTAAAATTGAATTTTACATAGTAGTCAACTGGAACATCTAAAAAGTTCTCTACCGTATCAATTGTGCTGTCTACACCACCGAATACGTGCGCATGTGTGATTTTATCGTATTTATCACGTGATTTAATGTAGACGCGTGAGTCACGTGGAATGCTTACAAGTTTAACGGATTTATCGTTTTTATTAATTGTTGCAAGTAATAACGCATCTGTTCGAGTTGCTTTTCCATAACCTTTTTCCCTAATATCACTTTCATCAACACCCATAATTAGTACGGAAATATTGTCGGTCATAGGTTTAACAGCTTTTTCACGTTTACTGGACTTATCTCCTCGACCTAGTTCAGCATAAGCATTATTTAAGACGGACTTTGCTTTACTGTATATATGGAAGGAGTAGCCTCCTGCTCCAAGTGCTACAATTAGTAATGGAATAAGAAGGAACCAAAGTAGGCGTTTTTTCTTTGAGCGTCCTTTTTTGGCTCGCGTATTGTTGTTCGTGTCGGATTTCATCATTTTTTCTCCTTTAAAACTATCAAAGTGTATACATTTAGAAGTGTATTCAAACACATAAAAAATATTTTACGCTAAATAAAAGCGATTGTACATGTATAAAAAATAGATGTCTTGATTATTTATAAGACACCTATTCGTTATTGTATACAAAAGATAGGGATAAGAAAATGATAAAATTTTACCTAATTACAACATAATGCTTACGATAATTGCAGATAAAATACTAACGAGAGTAGCTCCATATAGTAATTTAAGGCCAAACCTCGCAACAACGTTTCCTTGTTCTTCGTTTAGTCCTTTTACCGCACCTGAAATAATACCAATGGAAGAAAAATTGGCAAAAGATACAAGGAAAACAGAAATAATACCAACTGTACGGGGAGAAAGGCTATTAGAAATTTTACTAAGGTCCATCATTGCGACAAATTCATTCGTTACAAGCTTCGTTGCCATAATGCTGCCAGCCGCGACAATTTCAGAACTGGGTACACCGATAAGGAATGCGATAGGTGCAAATACATAGCCGATTAATTGTTGGAACGTAATACCGAATATAATGAGGAACAGGTCATTAATACAACTAATTAATGCGACGAATCCGATGAGCATAGCGCCGACAACAATGGCTACACGAAAACCATCAAGAATGTATTCTCCAAGCATTTCAAAAAAGCTTTGTTTTTCACCTTTGATTTCTAAAATATCTTCGTCATCTTTAACGTCGTAAGGGTTAATGATGAGTATGATAATAAAACCGCTAAATAAATTGAGAACGAGTGCAGTTACTACATATTTAGGTTCAATCATTGTCATATAGGCACCTACGATAGACATAGATACGGTTGACATAGCAGAGGCACAAAGTGTATAAAGACGGTGTTTTGGAATTTGAGCTAATTGTTTTTTCACTGTAATAAAAACTTCTGATTGGCCGACAATGGCAGAGGCGATAGCGTTGTAAGATTCTAATTTACCAAGACCATTTATTTTACTAAGAAAGTACCCGATCCAACGAATAAAAAATGGTAATATTTTGAAATGTTGTAATATACCAATTAAAACAGAAATAAAGACGATTGGTAATAATACAGTAAGGAAAAATGGCATTTCACCTTTATTTGCAAGACCACCAAATACGAAATTTATTCCATCAGCAGCATACTCGAGTAGCTTGGTAAACAAACTGGAAATGATTCTAATAAGTATGAGGCCGATTTCTGTATTTAATAGTAAATAGGTTGAAATTAACTGTATAATAAGCATGATAAAAATTGGTTTAAATTTAATATGCTTCTTATTATTGCTAGCAATATAAGCGAGCAAGAAAACAACAATTAGTCCGACGAAAAAAGTAATGAATTTCATGGTAAGCCCCCTAAAAGAGATATTCTGCTATATATGTTTTTCATTTCAAGGGAGAATATGCATCTTTGGTAAAGAAAGGAATAGAGAGAGCATGAATATATGTAGAGTGCATCACGTTGCAATTATTTGTTCGAATTATGAGACGTCAAAGGATTTTTATACTAGGATATTAGGGTTTAAAGAGATAAATGAAGTATATAGAAAGGAACGAGATTCTTATAAATTAGATTTATGTGTAGGAGAAGAGTATCAAATCGAATTATTTTCATTTCCAAATCCGCCTGAGCGTAAAAGTTTTCCAGAAGCAGCCGGTCTTAGACATTTAGCATTTGCTGTTACAAATATAGAAGAAGCTGTGAAGCATTTAAACCAATGTGGTGTTGAGACGGAACCGATCCGTATTGATGAAATAACGGGGAAGAAATTCGTCTTTTTCCAAGATCCTGATGGTTTACCTTTAGAATTGTATGAGGTTTGAAAATTGGTGGATTTTATATAGAGTTGCTTTCCAATAATTGAAGAAACTAAAGTGAAACTTCTTTTTAAAAGGAGGTGTAACTTTAGCTAAGAAAGCTAAAGAGCATATGTGGATATTTTAAAATTATTGATGGTAGTCATTCTTATTGGGTTAACAGCATTTTTTGTGGCTGTTGAATTTGCAATTATTAAGGTACGTAGCAGTCGTATTGATCAACTCGTTAGCGAAAAAAGACGAGGTGCACTGGCAGCTAAAAAGGTAACTTCAAATTTAGATGAATATTTATCGGCCTGTCAGCTAGGTATTACAATTACTGCTTTAGGGCTTGGGTGGTTAGGGGAACCAACCATTAAACATTTACTCGAGCCGTTGTTTTTAAAATTAAAATTCTCACCTGCAATTTCCAGTACAGTTTCATTTATTATTGCCTTTGCAGTAATTACATTTTTACATGTTGTCATTGGGGAACTTGCTCCAAAGACATTTGCTATACAAAAAGCAGAACAAGTTAGCTTATTGTTATCGAAACCACTTATTTATTTTTACCGAGTTATGTATCCGTTTATTTGGGCTTTGAATGGTTCAGCGAGGGTTGTAACTGGTTTATTCGGATTACATCCAGCTTCTGAACATGAAGTAGCTCATTCAGAAGAAGAATTAAGGTTAATTTTATCTGAGAGCTATGAGAGCGGAGAGATTAACCAAAGGGAATTTAAATATGTAAATAATATTTTTGAATTTGATAATAGAGTAGCAAAAGAAATTATGGTACCTCGTACGGAAGTTGTAGGCTTATATGAGGACGAACCATTTGAAACACATATTAAAGTAATCGCGCAAGAAAAGTACACGAGATATCCTGTATTTGGTGAAGATAAAGATGAAATTATTGGGATGGTTAATGTAAAAGATTTATTTATTCGTTATATGGATGGTAATCGGGATGAGGAGTGCTCAATTATGCCATATACAAGGCCAGTTATTGAAGTGCTAGAAAATATTCCAATTCATGATTTACTATTACAAATGCAAAGAAAACACATTCCATTAGCTGTATTGTATGATGAATATGGTGGTACAGCTGGGATTGTTACACTAGAAGATATTTTAGAAGAAATTGTTGGAGAAATTCGAGATGAATACGATGAAGATGAGAATCCCCCTATAGAGCATATAAGTGAAGGTTATAAAATCGTAGAAGGAAAAGTGCTTATTAGTGAAGTAAATGATTTGCTTGGCATACATTTAATTGCTGATGATGTAGATACAATTGGTGGCTGGATTATGGTACAAAAACAAATCGTTGCTGAAGGAGATATTATTGAGAAACACGGTTTTTATTTTAAAGTCCTTGAAAAGGATATGCATCAAATTAAACGAGTGGAAATAAGGAAAGTAGAAGAATGATTTTCTATAAACTTTAATAAAAAGGATATACAGAAAAATAAATGTTTGCGCTTTCAAAAAAGGTGCTATATAGTGAAGGTGGATACTGAAAAATTCTTCTGAATGATACTCGTGTTTTTAGAGGGCGGATTTTTTGGATAAGGATTTAGAATGAAAAAGTATAGGTGATAAAAATGATAGCAACGAAGGATATACGTATAGAAAAAGATTTTTTAGGTGAAAAAGAAGTACCAAGTGCAGCTTATTATGGTGTACAAACATTACGTGCCGTAGAAAACTTCCCAATTACAGGATATCGCATTCATCCATCACTCATTACAGCAATGGCAATTGTGAAAAAAGCGGCGGCGCTTGCGAATATAGATACTGGTTACTTAGCTAAAGACATTGGACATGAAATTGCAGAAGCAGCGCAAGAAATTGTTGATGGAAAGTTTCATGATCAATTTATCGTGGATCCTATTCAAGGCGGAGCCGGAACTTCTATTAATATGAATACAAATGAAGTAATTGCGAATAGAGCGTTAGAACGTATGGGATATGAAAAAGGGGCGTATGCGAAAATTAGCCCAAACACTCATGTGAACATGGCCCAATCAACGAACGATGCGTTTCCAACAGGGATTCATATTGCAACTCTTATGATGTTAGAAAAGCTTCTTATTACAATGGAAGAACTTCATTCTGCTTTTCGTAAAAAAGCAAAAGAGTTTGATCACGTTATTAAAATGGGACGCACACATTTACAAGATGCAGTTCCAATTCGCCTTGGACAAGAATTTGAAGCGTATAGCCGAGTGCTTGCGCGTGATATAAAAAGAATTAAACAGTCTCGTCAGCATTTATATGAAGTGAATATGGGGGCGACAGCTGTTGGTACAGGATTGAATGCAAATCCTATGTATATTGAACAAGTGGTAAAACATTTAAGAACGTTTAGTGGATTCCCACTTGTTGGTGCAGAGCATTTAGTTGATGCAACGCAAAATACAGATGCATACACAGAAGTATCTGCAGCACTTAAAGTATGTATGATGAACATGTCTAAAATTGCAAACGATCTTCGTATTATGGCGTCTGGACCACGTGTTGGGTTAGCTGAAATTCAATTGCCAGCACGTCAGCCAGGTTCATCGATTATGCCAGGTAAAGTAAATCCAGTTATGGCAGAAGTGATTAACCAAGTCGCATTCCAAGTAATCGGAAACGATCATACAATTTGCTTAGCATCAGAAGCAGGACAATTAGAGTTAAACGTAATGGAGCCTGTGCTTGTATTTAATTTAATTCAATCTATTAGTATTATGAATAATGGATTCCGTGTATTCTGTGAATATTGTATTGAAGGAATTACGGCAAATGAAGAATTGCTGAAGCAATATGTTGAGAAAAGTGTTGGAATTATTACAGCAGTTAATCCTCATATTGGTTATGAAGTAGCATCTCGTATTGCACGTGAAGCAATTGAAACAGGGAAATCTGTTAGGGAGTTATGTTTAGAACATGGTGTACTGACAGAAGAGGAATTGGATATTATTTTAGATCCATTCGAAATGACTCACCCTGAAATTGCTGGAGCTTCTTTATTAAAAAATAAAAAAATGTAATGTGAAAAACACCGATCCACTTGGATCGGTGTTTTATTTTTAAAAGATATTAAATACAGCGTTTAATTGAAGTAAGCTAATAACAGCTAAGAAGATTAAACTGTATTTCATTGCTGTTTTAAATAGAGCAGATTCTTTACCAACTAGTCCAACTGCGGCACAAGCAACTGCTACAGATTGTGGTGAAACCATTTTTGCCATTGTACCACCTACTACGTTTAAGGCAACGAGTGTAGAAGGAACGATGTTTAACTGGTCTGCTGTTACTGCTTGAAGTGGTGCGAATAAAGAACCACTTGAAACTACTGAACCTGTAATGAATACGCCAATCCATCCTAAGATTGGAGAAAGAACTGGGAATGCATTACCAGTAGAAGAGAATGCAAGTCCAAGTGTAGATGACATACCAGAGTAGTTTTCTACGTAAGCTAAAGCGATAACGCTACAAATTGTATATACTGGAGCTTTTAATTCTTTCATTGTTTCAATCATTAATTCTTTAACCATTTTACCTTTTACGCGGTAAACGATAAGTGAAACGATAATTGCTAGTACAATCGCAGTAGTTGTAGAAGAGAATACATCAAATTTGAAAACAGCTGCGAAAGGTGTATCAGCTTTTGTAATTGGTGTAGTTTTCATAACAGCATTATGAAGACCAGGGAACTGAATGTTAAATACTAAGTTTGCTAACGCACCATCTGGAGCAAATAAAGCTTTAATCGGTTTTAAGTTAAAGATTGTTACAAATGCAGTTAAGAATACGAATGGAGACCAAGCGTATAAAATTTGATTGAATGTATGTGATACTTTAGTTTCTTGTTTTTCTTCTTTAGTAGAAGATTTTGGTTGCCAAACACGTAAGAATAATGCAAGAGCAATCATACTTACAACTGCTGCGAAAATATTAGTAAGTTCTGCACCTAAGAAGTAAGTCACAGCGAATTGAGTAATAGCGAAAGAAACACCACTTACAAGAATACCTTGCCAAGTTTCTTTAATACCTTTAATTCCATCGACCATTGAAACAAGTAAGAAAGGTAAAATAATACTAATGAAAGGTAAAATAAGAACAGTTTGACGACCAATAGTTAATGCGTCAAGTTGAGTTAATTGTGCTGGCACTGTAACTGGAATACCCATAGCACCCATAGCACCACCAGCAATATTAGCTACTAAACAAATACCTGCTGCTTTTAATGGATTAAAGCCCATACCTACAAGTAGTGCGGCTGTAATAGCAACTGGAACCCCTAGACCAGCTGCACCTTCTAAGAAAGCACCGAAAGAATAAGCGATTAATAATACTTGTAAACGTTGATCATTTGTAATGCTTGAAATACTATCGCGAATAATATTGAATTGCTCTGTTTTAACAGTTAATTTGTAAAGGAAAATTGCGGCGATAACGATAGTACAAATTGGATAAAATCCAGATAAAACACCGAATCCAGCAGATGCTACAGCTACTGTTGCTGGCATTTTATAAACAAATATTGCAAGGATAATAGCGACAATCACACTATAAAGACCAGCCATGTAACTTTTCATTTTGAATCCCATTAAACAAATGATGAAACAAAAGATTGGAAGTGCTGCGATTAGTGCAGATAACCAAATATTGTTTAATGGGTCATAAATTTGTGTCCAAGTACTCATAATAATGACAACTCCTATCTATTATATGTGAAGAAATTCACATTATTTGTGAAACTATTCACAATCAACTTACATGCTTAGTATATTCTCCTTCAACACTATTGTCAACGTAAAAAAGTATAATTATTCCATAATAGTGTTAAAAGAAAAGCTTTGTTCATAAAGTAGACAAAAAACACACTCAAATGAATTTAAGTGTGCTGTATAAACTATTTGCATATTATTTTGCTTATTCAGCTGGCATGTTTCCTATAAGTGTATATTAGATGCCATCTTTTATATCGAGTATAAAGTTTGATATATGAACTGATCTGTCCTATTTGATCTAGTGTGAGGGAGGATTGGTGAGTGGATTTAAATAGGAAGTTTTGCACAACAGTCCAACCGCTTGCAATACGAATAAAAAATTAGAAACAAATTTTTAATATCACATCATCTCTTTTTACTGAAAATTCCTTTTAGCGTAACAAAGAGGTTAATTATAGTTCAACTACATTACGATAGGTTATCAATTATAGACGGTATTTTACAATACCGTTACTGTGCGTTTCAATGAGGTGAAAATATAACAAAAAGCTTGATAAAACAACGTTTGCAAGCAAAGTATTCGTAGGCCATTATTTTGCTTTTTCGTTATATCATATAGTATAATATTCAAAATCAGCAAGGATTTTTTCCTGAATTTTTGCTGATAAAGATGGAAAAATTTTTCGGCTTTATAGGTTGATAAAGTTATGTCGTAACAGGAAATATAAGAACAGATATATAAATAAATAAAAAGAACATAAAAACGCAAATAAAAACGAAAATGAGGGGAACTTTATGAGCCAAAATCAATTCGAATGTCGTATTTCAGAAGAAGATGTACAAATGTTAAGAGCGTTAGCTCACCCACTTCGTCTACGTCTAGTAATGGAACTTATGCAAAGAGGAACATGTAATGTAACACAACTACAGGAAGTATTAGAAATTCCGCAATCAACGGTTTCACAACATTTAACGAAGTTAAAGCAAAATAAAGTAGTGCGCTTTGAAAGACGAGGATTAGAAGTGTATTATCAAATCCATAATGATAAAGTAAGTGCGGTAGTAAAAACATTATTTTCTTAAAATTTGAATATTATGGAAAAAGACGTATGGAATATACGTCTTTTTTTATTTGTCAGAAAGGTAGTGAGAGAGTAAATATTAGCATGTGAGGAAGAAATGACTATCAATCAACATGCTGCCTTACGGAATATATTCTAAAAGGAAAAGAAAAAATAGAAAGGAGTGTAGTAAGCAAAAGGAGGGATAGTAGTATGGATGTGAAACGTGTGAAACAAATTTTATCTTCTTCAAGTAGAATTGACGTTACATATGAGGGCGTACCAGTATGGATTGAGAGCTGTGATGAGCAGAAGGGGAGTGCTCAAGTGTATGATGTATCTAATCCTGGTGAGAGCGTTCATGTGGACGTGACAGCTTTAGAGGAGAAATAATAAAAAAGACGCTTCTCAATTGAGAAGCGTCTTTTTGTTATTCCATCATATGTGCAATTTTCTTAGAGAACATAAGAAGTACTAATCCCAGTACAATTACGATAATACCGATACTTGCGAATACTTCTAAATATCCTAAAGATTGAGTGAAAGCAGCTAATTGTCCTGCTAATAAGTTTGCGAAGCCAGTACCAGCTAACCATACACCCATTAATAATGATGCTAATTTAACAGGAGCAATTGCACTTACCATAGATAATCCGATTGGTGATAAGAATAACTCACCGATTGTGTGGAACATGTAAGTGAATACAATGAATAGTAAGTTTGCTTTCATTGTAATGTTACCTTCATCGCTACCAGTTTTTAAAACAGCTAAAGTTAGAACTAAATATCCAATCCCTAGTAAAATCATGCCTAATGCCATTTTTGTTGGGATTTTCAAATCGCCATTTTTTGTTTTTGAAAGCTTAATCCATAACGCAGAAACAGGTAATGCTAGTAAGATAATGAATAGTGGGTTTACAGATTGGAACCAAGGTGTTGGAATTGTAAATCCACCAATTGTACGATCGACGAACTTATCTGTGTAAAGTGTTAAAGAACTACCAGCTTGCTCAAATCCTGCCCAGAAGAATACTACGAAACAAGTTAAAATTAAAATTGCAGCAGTACGTTTTTTCTCTTGTGTTGTTAAAGGTTTTTTCTCAATTGCTTTTGCATTTTTTTCTTTAGATTGTTTACCTACAACAGTTGTTCCGATAGACCCTAAGTAACGAGGTGCTAAGAAATTAAAGGCAAGCTGCCCAATAATCATACCGATACAAGCTGTTAAGAAACCGTATCTATAATCTGCAAAGTAACCGCAAATGAATGGAGCGATAAGAGCTCCTAAGTTAATCCCCATGTAGAAGATAGTGAAGGCACTATCACGACGAGAATCATTTTCGCTATATAATTGACCTAATAAAGTCGAAATATTTGGTTTGAAGAATCCGTTACCAATAACTAATAATCCTAATCCTAAGAAAAGTCCAGTTTTTGTGTTCATTGAGAATAATACAAAGTTACCAATTGCCATGATGATACCACCAATAGTAATGGCATGTCGCTTCGTAATGAAATGGTCAGTTAACCAACCACCAATAATAGGTGTGAAGTATACTAACATTGTGAAAATACCGTAAATTTGAACTGCAACTGCTTTATCAAATCCTAAACCGCCGCTTACTAAGCTCGTTGTTAAATAAAGAACTAATAAGCCACGCATTCCGTAATAACTAAATCTTTCCCATGCCTCTGTAAAGAACAACAAGTATAACCCTGGTGGATGTTTTTTTGGTGATTGTTGCTCTCCAGCTTTGTCTAATTTTAAAGCTGCATCCATTTTTGTTTCCCCCTAATCCTGTATAACGGATATTTATGTAATCATTTTAATTTACAAAATATTTAGAAGTCAATAGAATTATATGGAAATAGAAAGAAAATTTCTAAAAAAGTTCTATTTTTCTTCGACCGTTACTGTATTTTGCCCTGAAAACGAGATGATAAGCGTTTTCAAATGTAATAATTGAATTCTAAAAGAAAATAAAATAGTGATTAATCAGAAAATTTAGATTAAAACATTTATTCTGATATAAAGAAAATATATTCTATTTACTTTCTCAATATAACATATTGGGAATAAAAATACAAAACGAAATAATGTGACATTTAAGTGAATTGAAAAATAACCAGCTCCACAGAAGGGAGCTGGTTAAGGAAATATTATTTAACAAAGCGTTTTTCGATGTCATCTAGTAATAGGTTAGCAGCAATTACACCGCCAGCTGTATTCCAAATAACATCGTCGACTTTGTATGCTTTACCATTCTTTACGGCATTTAAATTTTTAAATAGAGGATCGTTTATATATTCTTTTTCTAGTTCAGATCCTTTTTTCTCATTTCCTTTATCGAATGTGAAGTAGAATAATACGTCACCATCCATAGCAGAAATACGCTCTTTAGATACGTTACGCTCTGCAAAATCATCTTTGTTTTGATCTCCAGGACGTTTAAATCCAAGTTCTTTTAAAATAACACCAGAGAATGTATCGCCATGATAAATACGAACATCACCAGGCATGAAACGAACCATAGAGATTTCTTGATTTACTTTATCGCCAAGTTTGCCTTTTAAATCTTTCATACGTGATTCGTAATCAGCTACAACTTTTTGACCTTCTTTTTCTTTATTTAATGCTTTTGCATAAAATTTGAAGTTATCTTTCCATTCACCACGTAATGTTTCTGAGAACACAGTAGGCGCAATTGCTTTTAATTGTTCGTACACTTTTTCGTGGCGCATTTTGTTACCGATAATTAAGTCTGGTTTTAAAGAAGCGATTGTTTCAACGTTAACTTGTCCTTCATCACCAACAACTTTTACATCTTTCATTTTATCCTTAATATGTGGATACCATGGGTCACCAGTCCAAGACTTTACAGCACCAACTGGTTTCACACCTAATTCAAGTAAAGCTTCAGTTCCTTCATTTGTTAAGATAACTACACGTTTTGGATTAGCAGGAACTTCTGTTTTACCCATTGCATGTTCTACAGTAACCACTTCTTTTTTATTATCTTCTTTTGTAGATTCTTCTTTGTTATTTGATTTTCCACAAGCGCTTAAAAGCATTGAAAATGCTAGTAAAAATACAAATACTGTAAACGATTTCTTCCGCATGAAATTCATTATGTACCCCCTATATGTTGAGAATATTTTTCAATAGCAAGCATGATATTAAGCCTTTATCTTTTGATTGTCAATACATATGGGTGAAAATAATTCTCATTTCCGTTGACAATGAGAATTAAGTTGAAATACACTAACAACGTATCATTATACATTGAAGGGGAAACGCTGCATGTTATTAAAAACAAATCGAGCAAAATGGATTGGATTATTTGTTGGAATCATTGCAGTCGTTATTTGTATTTGGGGAAGTATTATTTTCGGATATACAAATACGAGTTGGAAACTAGCATTGGATGCTTTTTTCCATTTTAACGGTTCCAATGAACATATTATTATTCAAAATGTACGTCTGCCTAGGGCGTTAATTGCAGCTAGTGTTGGTGCTAGTTTAGCCATTGCTGGTTGTCTTATGCAAACTTTAACTAAGAATCCACTTGCTTCTCCAGATTTTATTGGATTAAATTCAGGTGCTGCGTTCTTTATAGTTGTAGCAATTGTAATCTTTTCAGTAACATCATTATCAGCTTTCACATGGATTGCCTTTTTAGGAGCGGCGGTTGCAGCTGTACTTGTATTTGCTTCTAGTTCTTTAGGAAAAGAAGGGACTACTCCTCTTAAGTTAACGTTAGCAGGGGTCGCAATTAGTGCATTATTTTCATCATTAACACAAGGATTACTTGTGTTAAATGAAAAAGCACTTGAAGAGGTATTATTTTGGCTTGCTGGATCTGTGCAAGGGAGAAAGTTAGAAATTTTACAATCTGTATTCCCATATTTATTAATAGGATGGATTGCATCTCTTATGATGGCAGGGAAAGTAAATACATTGATGATGGGAGAAGACGTCGCGAAAGGACTTGGACAACGAACAATTTTAATGAAATCATTCGTGTTACTTATTATTGTACTGTTGTCTGGTGGTTCAGTTGCGGTTGCTGGCCCAATTGGATTTATTGGAATTATTACTCCGCATTTTGCGAGATTTCTTGTTGGAGTTGACCACAGATGGAGAGTGCCTTATAGCGGATTGTTAGGTGCAATACTACTAATATTGGCTGATATAGCAGCAAGATATGTCATTATGCCACAAGAAGTACCAGTAGGAGTTATGACAGCATTTATTGGAGCTCCATTCTTTATTTATATTGCACGTAAGAGAGGGCTTAGCAAATGAAGAAATATATTCCGTTTCGTATAGGAAAAGGTGAGCTCTCGTTTTTAATGTATAAACGAGCTTGTCTCGTCTTGTTAAGTTTACTAGTTGTTTTAATAGGATTATTCTTTGCGAGCGCAGGTATGGGAGACATGAAAATTGCTCCTTATGACGTATGGCAAGCAATTACCGGAAATGGCGATGCAATGTCAAATATGGTTGTAAATAAGTTTCGTATGCCACGTATTTTAATTGCTATCCTCGTAGGAATTGCGCTTGCGGTAGCGGGCTGTATTTTACAAGGGCTCGTTCGAAATCCACTTGCTTCTCCTGATATCATCGGGATTACGGGCGGGGCAAGTGTCGCAGTTGTATTATTTTTAGCGCTATTTAGTGATAAAAATAATGCGCTAACTGTAAGCATTCATTATATGCCGTTAGCAGCTTTTGCAGGAGCAACGATTGTAGCGGTTTTTGTATACTTATTTGCATGGAAAAATGATGGATTATCACCAATTATTCTCGTTTTAATTGGTGTTGGATTTTGGGCATTAACGAAGGCGGCAACAACATTATTTATGTTGTTAGCACCAATTTATCAAGCGAGCCAAGCGAATGTATGGATTACGGGTACCGTTTATGGCTCTTCTTGGCAAAATGTTATGGTACTTGCACCGTGGGTTCTCATTTTAACAGTAATATCATTTATAGCTGCTAGACATTTAAATGCGCAAGAGCTAGGGGATGATATTGCGGTAGGACTTGGTGTTCCTTTAACGAAGTCACGCGTATTCATGTTATTACTTAGTACGGCTTTAATTGGGGGAGCAGTTGCCTTCGCCGGAGGGATTGGATTTGTCGGTTTAATGGCACCTCATATTTCACGAAGGCTAGTTGGTTCTTTATACGGTGCATTGCTCCCAGTTGCAGCTATTGTCGGTGCAATTCTAGTACTTGCTGCAGATTTAATAGGGCGTACAATTTTCACACCACTTGAAATTCCAGCAGGGGTATTTACATCAGCAATTGGTGCACCTTATTTTATTTATTTACTTTATAAAAGTCGGAATTCATAAAGGGAGATGAATATGCAAAAAGCATTGGAGACGAAACGCTTGACGTTGTCTTATGGTGAAACAATTATTATTGATGAGTTGAATTTAGAAATTCCAAAAGGTGAAATTACAATCTTTATCGGTTCCAACGGTTGCGGGAAATCAACTTTATTACGTTCACTAGCTAGATTATTAAAGCCAACAACTGGTGACATTTTGTTAGATAATCAAGCTATTCAAAGTATGCAAACGAAGCAAATTGCTCGTCAAATGGCAATTTTACCGCAAGGACCGCAAGCACCAGAAGGGCTTACAGTATTGCAACTTGTAAAACAAGGACGCTATCCATATCAAACATGGCTGAAACAGTGGTCAGAAAAAGATGAGGAAATGGTACAGAAGGCACTTGCAGCAACAGGTATGACAGAATTTGCTGAGCGTGATGTGCATGCTCTTTCAGGTGGGCAGCGTCAACGTGCTTGGATCGCAATGACACTTGCACAAGATACAGATATCATTTTACTGGATGAGCCAACTACATACTTAGATATGACTCACCAAATTGAAGTGCTAGATTTATTATTCGAATTAAATGAAACAGAACAAAGAACAATTGTTATGGTATTACATGATCTGAATTTAGCATGCCGCTATGCAGATAACATTGTAGCAATTCAAGATAAACAAATATATGCACAAGGTAAACCTGAAGAAGTGGTAGATGAGAAACTAGTACGTGATGTATTCCGAATGGAGTGTCAAATTAGTACGGATCCGTTGTTTGGAACACCGCTTTGTATCCCTCACGGAAGAGGAAGACGTGTAGTTAAAGAAGTTGCTCAGGCAATGAGATAAAAAAACGATGAGTGATTCATCGTTTTTTTTATTTGGTACAAGAAAATAAGAGGAAGAGAGGAATACGTAAGCGACGTTTATACTCTTCTTCATCTTGAAAATAGGTTGGATTTGGTGTAGCTTCTTTTAATGATGTAATGGTAAATCCGGCTTGCTGTAATAATGTGAAATACTCTTCCGTTGTACGATGATATTTAATAACTTCTTGCTCAATCCATGGTTCAACCCGTTTGCCTAGTTTAAAGTAATCATCGACGAGCCAACTCGTTCTTTTACCACTTGTTTGTAAGCTTTCAAATGAAGAAGTAATAACGGGATGTTGAACGCTAAAGGTAAAGGTGCCATTTGTTTTTAAAGTTTGAAATACATTTTTAAAAATAGTATCAAGATGTTCAATATAATGTAAGGCGAGTCTAGATGTTACTAAATCAAAAGTGGAAGAGGGGTAAGTATAATCTTTGAGGTTTAAAAAATGAACAGATCCATTTTTATTTTCTAGTTGTTTTTTAGCTTTTTCATACATAAGTTCGGAGCCTTCAATGCCGGTGTAAGAGTAGCATCCCTTCTCTAATAATTCCGCGCCAAACTTAGCATCACCACAGCCTAAATCGAGAATTTGTTTTCCTTGTACATGACCAATGAGCTGAAAGAATACTGGTTTTTCAATGGATTCATTTGGGCTATTTTCTCGGTATCTTCGTTTCATATATTGTTCGAAAAATGCTGTGTTATTGTATACATCAGATTCTGTAAATGCCATGTTTGAAACCTCCCGAAATATTTTTTTAATTCTATCAAATATGAAAAGTAAATGATAGATTTATTGTAATGAATCATATATAATCTAGAATTGTAAGCGGTTACTTTAAACTATTTTTCTATAATAAATTCTGAAAACGTGTTAAGCTAGTAGAGGGATTATTAGAACTATTAAGACAATAATCCGCTTACATGAACGATGGGAGGCTTCACGATGTCTAGTAAAACACTTGCGAAATTTTTAGAAGAAAATTTAGAGGATTTAAAATCAAAGGGGCTTTATAACGTAATTGATCCGCTTGAGAGTTCAAATGGACCGATCATTACAATTGGCGGAAAAGAATATATTAACTTATCTTCAAACAACTATCTGGGATTAGCAACAGATAGCCGTTTGCAAGAAGCAGCAATTGGTGCTATTCATAAGTACGGTGTTGGAGCAGGGGCTGTTCGTACAATTAACGGTACTTTAGATTTGCATATTAAGTTAGAAGAAACAATTGCAAAGTTTAAACATACAGAAGCAGCAATTGCTTATCAATCAGGATTTAACTGTAATATGGCAGCGATTTCAGCTGTTATGGATAAAAATGATGCGATTCTTTCAGACGAATTAAATCATGCATCTATTATTGACGGTAGTCGTTTATCAAAAGCAAAAATTATTGTTTATAAACATTCTGATATGGAAGATTTACGCCAAAAAGCAATCGCGGCGAAAGAATCAGGTCTTTACAATAAATTAATGGTAATTACAGATGGTGTCTTTTCGATGGATGGAGATGTTGCAAAACTACCAGAAATTGTTGAGATTGCAGAAGAGTTAGATTTAATGACATACGTAGATGATGCACACGGTTCAGGTGTACTTGGAAAAGGTGCAGGAACTGTAAAGCACTTCGGTCTTTCTGATAAAGTTGATTTCCAAATTGGTACATTATCAAAAGCAATTGGGGTAATTGGTGGATATGTAGCAGGGAAACAAAACTTAATTGACTGGTTAAAAGTTCGTTCACGTCCATTCTTATTCTCTACAGCATTAACACCAGCTGATGCAGCAGCTTGCATGAGATCAATTGAAATCTTAATGGAAAGCACAGAGTTACACGATCGCTTATGGGAAAATGGCCGCTACTTGAAACAAGGATTAAAAGAACTTGGCTTTAACATTGGGGAAAGTGAAACGCCAATTACACCTTGTATCATTGGGGACGAAGTATTAACACAAGAATTTAGTAAACGTCTAAATGAAGAAGGTGTATACGCAAAATCTATCGTGTTCCCAACTGTAGCAAAAGGAACAGGGCGCGTTCGTAATATGCCTACAGCCGCTCATACGAAAGAAATGTTAGATGAAGCAATTCTTAAGTATGAAAAAGTAGGAAAAGAAATGGGCATCATTTAAGTAACGACATCTTTTGAATAGCTTGCAAATGAGGAGTGGGGAAAATGAAAAAAATTCTAGTAACCGGTTCTTTAGGGCAAATTGGTTCTGAACTAGTAATGAAACTTCGTGATGTATACGGCGCATCAAATGTTATTGCAACAGATATTCGTGAAACAGATAGTGAAGTAGTAACGTCTGGTCCATTTGAAACGTTAGATGTAACAGATGGACAAAAACTACATGATATTGCAAAGCGTAATGAAGTAGATACAATTATTCATTTAGCAGCTTTACTTTCAGCAACAGCAGAAAAAAATCCGTTATTTGCATGGAATTTAAATATGGGTGGACTTGTAAATGCTCTAGAAGCAGCTCGTGAATTAAACTGTAAGTTCTTCACGCCAAGTTCTATCGGTGCATTTGGTCCATCAACGCCAAAAGATAATACACCGCAAGATACAATTCAGCGTCCTACTACGATGTATGGGGTAAACAAAGTGGCAGGAGAATTACTGTGTGATTATTATTATCAAAAATTTGGCGTAGATACGCGCGGTGTCCGTTTCCCAGGTTTAATTTCTTACGTAGCTCCTCCAGGAGGCGGAACGACTGATTATGCAGTTGAAATTTATTATGAGGCGATTAAAAAAGGTGCATACACCTCATACATTGCTGAAGGAACATATATGGACATGATGTATATGCCTGATGCTTTACAAGCGATCATTTCATTAATGGAAGCTGATCCAAGTAAGCTAGTGCATAGAAATGCATTTAACATTACAGCAATGAGCTTCGAGCCAGAGCAAATTGCAGCGTCAATTCGTAAACACATTCCGACGTTTACAATGGATTATGCAGTAGATCCAGCTCGTCAAACAATCGCTGATAGCTGGCCAAACTCTATTGATGCAACAGCAGCAATGAAAGAGTGGGGCTTTAAAGCAGAATACGATTTAGACAAAATGACAACTGACATGCTGGCTAAGTTAAAAAAAAAGCTCACAGCTGAGTTAGTGATGAATTAATAGGAAGAGTCGATTCTTAGGAATCGGCTCTTCCTCATTTTTGGAAGGAGAGAAGTCTTATGCAAAGAGTTGATGTCGTATATGCACTAATACATGACGAAGAAACAGATAAAATATTAATGGTACATAATGTAGAACAAAACGTTTGGTCATTGCCAGGCGGGGCTGTGGAAAAAGGTGAAATATTAGAGGAAGCACTAATAAGAGAAGTGAAAGAAGAGACAGGTTTAACTGCTACGTTAGGTGGACTTGTTGCGATCAATGAAAAATTCTTTGAAGAATCAGGGAATCATGCACTATTTTTTACATTCCGAGCGAATGTAGAAAAAGGTGAACTTATTGCGGAAGATGAAGGTGAAATTTCTGCAGTAGAGTGGGTGGATCGAACAATTGCGAATGAGCGCTTCCCATACTATGACGGAGGATTTGAATATTTGTTAGAAATAGCCATTCCATACAAGTTTCAACCAGAAACAAAGTAATTGAACGAAAAAACAGGAGCCACAAGGCTCCTATTTTCTATTCAATCGTCTTCAGTAATAATTTTTTCAGTAATGGTTTAATCTTCAGTCGTAAATCTTCAGCGTGATTTGCAACTAAGAAGTGATGGTTATAAATGTTTTTCATCAATTGATAAGTTGCTTCTTTCGCTTCGCCTTCTTCGATGAAGATACCGATTACTTCCATACCACTTTTACGCGCGAGTTTAACAGCTTCATGCGTATCTAAAATTCCGTCTTGTTGATAGTCTAGCGCAGAAGGCTCACCGTCTGTGAAGACTAGTAAGAATTTATGTTTCTCAGGTCTTTTGGCAAGCTTTTCAGAAACGATACGAATAATATATCCGTCGCGGTTATCTTCTTCTTCACGAAGTTGCATAATTTCTGGACCAACGTTTGGTAACGTTGAGTTTTTATAATTTACAACTTCATGGATAACGTTCGGCTTATCTTCAGGTTTAGCGCTAGAGGCATCTTCCCAAAATCCGCTAATAGCGTGCGGGATTTTTAAAGATTTTAAAGCTTCATGGAATAGTACAACACTCTTCTTCGTTTCTTCCATTTTGTTATACATAGAACCAGAACAGTCAACTAACAGTTGGAATGCAACGTCGAGCTCTTGTGATTCTTGCCCTTTTTTATAAAACATGCGAGGCTGCTTTTCAGTATAAATACGAAGGAATTTCTTACGAAGTCTTCCGTAATATTTATCACTATTTGCATTCGTTTTATTTTCAATCGTTTTTTCGATAATTTTCTTTAATTCTTTTACATCTTTATTAACGACTGATTTGATAGCTTGGTAATCCTTTTTCTCATCAGGATTTGGTTTACGTGCTTCTTTAAATGTATGAGAAGCGCCAGTGTTATATTTACCATATGCACCATCATTTTGACTAGAAGCGTGTGAAGCCCTTGCTTCTTCTGTATCAGCGCCATCAAAGTTGGATTGTGTACTTTTTTGAGAAGTACCTTGTACAGAACCAAGTGCTTGGTCGCCATCTTCTGATTCACGAGCAGTATCGCCCATCATGTTTGTTTTTGTTCCGCTTTCTAATTCAAAGCGTAAAAAGTTCTCGTTTTCGTTATTTTTATTTTCACGATGCCATGTGGAGAAACTTTCATCCATTTTGTTTTTATTTTCATCGTCATCTATAAGCTGCGTATCATCATTTGCTAAATCTTCGACGCGACAGTTCTTTTCGTCTGCAAGAACAGATAAATAAAGCGGTGCATGTCCGAAATAGTTGTTAAGCATATCACTTTCAAGAAGCTCCTCTAAGCGGTAGCGAATTTTCTCAACGATATACATAATATCTTCCGTATTACGAGCTTGGAATGTTTCATGCAAAATAGCTTCAATTTGTTCGAAATATTCATTATTAAACATTTCATATTTATCGCTCGTTAATGAAAGATAGCATAGGCAAAATAGACGATCACCGTGATAGTTACGAACGCGATTGATTTCATTTTGTGAGCTAAAGTAATTGCGATACATTTCTTTTCTTCTTTTAAAAACATGCTTCGTGCCAGGACGTAAGTTCTTTACAATTTCCTCAACGCGTAAATCTTCTAATAGAACAAATAATTGTGTTAAAAACTTTTTTAGGGGCGATTCTTGCAATTCAATCGCATAAGAACGAATTAAAGTCATGTCCGAGTAATGTTTATTACCAAGTGCTTTTAAGAACACTTCGCTTTTTAATCCGATTACTGTATCTTCTTCTTTTCGATCATCCCAAAAGTGACTAATGACAACTTTCTTTTCAATTTCGTCGTAGTATGCTTTATAGCCATATTCAAGATAGGCATCGTCTTCTTTTAGAAGGGCATACATTAAGTTTTCCATTTGTAGAAACAGCGACGCATCAATTTTTTTGTCACTAAAAATTTGTCTCATAAATTATCCCTCAAAGAAATAACTTTCTGCTAATTCACGGACAGTCATTTGTTCTGTTTCATCATTAAGTTTTGCAATTATGCTTCGTTCAATCGCTCGCATAACAGGAATATATACACCTAAATCACATGCGTCGATAATGCCACGAATACTTGCCGCTTCTTCACTTACACGTCCATCGCGAGCTAAAGGCATAAGGTCGCTTGCAAAGGCAACGAACTTTTCAATTGTTGCAACATCTTTTAATTTTGATTCTGCTAATAATAATTCTTTTAATGTATCACCTTGAATGTAAGGAACTTCAATAATAACGAAACGGTTTTTTAACGCTTCGTTTAGTTCACTTGTTCCAACGTAACCTTCGTTAATCGCAGCAATTACACGGTATTCGTCATCACCGTATACAACCTCTTGTGTAAATGGGTTTGTGATCATTTTACGGTAATCTAATGCGCCGTGAAGAAGTGGTAACGTTTCAGGTTTTGCCATATTGATTTCGTCAATATATAGGAAGTGACCGTTCTTCATTGCTTTCATAAGAGGACCGTTAACGAATGAAACTTCAGATGCACCATCTTTCGTTTGTAGTGTGTTGTATCCTAAAATACCCTCTACATCTAAGTCGACAGAGCAGTTAATGCTATGCATTGGTTTTTGGAATAAAGAAGAAAGAGTTTCCGCTAGTACTGTTTTACCACTACCAGTCGGTCCTTTTAATAGAATGTTCTTGCCAAGAAGAAGTGCTGTAATCGCATCTTCAATAATGCTATTATCAGACGCTTTATATATTTTCGTTCCGATTAAATGTGCGTTTTCACCAGCTTCTTGCTTATTCTTTTCATGAATCGTAGAAAGCTGTTGTTTTAAATCAGCATGTATATGAAATTGTTCTAACATGTATTTCCCACCTAACATTATTTTCATAAAGTAATACATCTTATGATAACTTGTTTTAATATGGTATGCAAAGAAAAGGAAGGAGGATAAAGGGAAAAGAAAAAGCAATCAAGATGAAGTTGATTGCCTACAGTAAAGGAGAAATGAGCCTCATGAAAGACTCCAATATGCGTTTTTTTATACTTCTTTTTTGGAAAGAGTTCCATTTAATTTCAGTTGAATGTTTAAAATCTTCTTCAAAATCACGTTTAATATCGTGAACTGTTTTTGATTCATAAAGTACACTAATAATTTCGTAATTCAATTCAAAGCTACGTACATCCATGTTCGCTGTTCCAATAGTTGCAATTGTATCATCAACGAGTACAATTTTTGCATGCATAAAACCATCTTTATAACTGTAAATAGAAGCACCAGCTTTTAAAAGCGGAGTGAAATAGGATTGAGATGCTTGATCACTAATGATGCTATCACTTTTACCTGGATATAAAATCCGTACATCTATTCCGGCAATTGCACTTAAGCGTAATAATGTTAAAGTTTCTTGATCTGGAATAAAGTAGGGTGTAGCGATCCAAATGGATTTTTTTGCAGAGCCCATAACAGCTAATAATGTATTACGAATACTTTTATCATCGGAGCTTGGTCCGCTTGCTACGATTTGAACAGCACCTTCTGCATTTGAAATCTCTTTACCTGGGAAGTATTGTCTATTCATGAATTGATCCCAGGAATAAGTATTTAAACCACTAGAGGCATAGAGCCAGTCTTCTAGAAAGATTGCTTGTAATTTATATAATGCTTTTCCTTCTATTTTTAAATGACTATCACGCCAAACAGGAAATTTCTTGGAACGGCCAAGATATTCATCACCGACATTGAGTCCTCCGGTAAAACCAATTTCGCCATCTACAATAACAATTTTTCGATGGTTACGATAATTGACAGTTTCAAGTAACCAAGCTGAAAAAATAGGGTCAAATTCTACAATTTCAATCCCAGCTTCTTTCATAGGTTGCAAAAATCGTCGTCTTAACGTATTACTTCCAAGGCCATCATAAAGGAAGCGTACAATAACACCATCTTTTGCTTTTTGTATTAAAGCATCTCGAACTTTTGTACCAATTTCATCAGATTTATAAATGTAGTATTGAATATGTATATGATGTTTTGCTTGCTCTATAGCTCGCAAAATTTCTGAAAATGTTTGATCTCCGTTTGTTAAAAGTTTTGTAGTTGTTTTATCTGCAGCAGGACCGCCTCCAAATTTTTGTATGACTTCTGTTAAATGTATGGAACGTTCATTTAGTGGGACTGTGAGTAATAACTCTAGTCTTCTTCCTTCTAATATTTCACGGAATAATTTTCTTTGTTCTTCTGAACGATGGAGATGTTTTTTTCTTCTCCAGCGGCTGCGCCCGAAAATAGCGTATAATAGCACACCTATAATAGGAAGAAGTGCTAATACTAAAAACCATGCTAATGTACTTTGTGGAGATCTATTTTCTATAAAAATAACGAATGAAATTCCTACGATTGTGATGGACCATAGAGCACCGACAAATGTATATAACGAGATATACGATGTATTTAATAGGAACAGAACGATAGATACAATTGTAAATATTAATAGTAATTGAACGATAGGCTTCTTCATTTCTATATAATTCCCCTAATCTTTTTTCAATATAGACTTCTTAAATAGAAGATGTAATATGACATCTTTATTATAAGGTGTTTTGCTTTTTTTACAAAATATAGACATTTCACCTATACTTTCCGCATTTGTCCTACATACAGTGTACTATCCCATTTTTTATCCCACTCTTAACGCATATGAAAATGAAAAAATCGAAAAGGAGCGGAGAAACATGAATTATATAGAAAATAATGGATTGTATTATCGAAATCATCATGGAGGACACAATCATGGTGGGCACAATCATAACGGTGGACATCATCACCATGGAGGACACAATCACTATGATCACCATCATCATCACGGAGGCGGATTTTTCCCTGGAAGCTTTGCAGGAGGAGTGTTAGGCGGACTAACAGCTGGTGCATTAACAGGTGCAACAAGTGGAGGGTATTATCCGGCTCCATATCCAGTAGCTTATCCGTCGCCATACCCTGTAACGTATCCAATGCCATACCCAGGTTATCAGCAAATACCATATTCGTATTAAACTAAAAAAGAGGCTATCCTCTTTTTTAGTTTAATACGGTATTTATTTATAAAATACTTCCAAAATTAAGGTGAAAATATGTTAATATTTTGTTATTGTAATTCAAAAACATATACATTGATGTAGAGTTTTATATTATTATTCGTGAATAGTTATGTAGTATGTTCTAATTTCTATTTCGTTATTAAAAACAAAGAGATCAGATGTGAGTGGTATTAGTTGGAAACAAGGCTTGCATAGAGCCACTTAAAGGGATTGCAGTATAATAAGGTACGAAATAATTAGGGAGATGAGAAGCTACTATTTATAATTAGAACGGTATAATATTGCTTTTTATTACAAATAATATTATGTTATTTTAATCGGTCTATTCAAAAAGATAATTTATGTAATGGGCTAGTATTAGAAAATGAAATATCTCTATTTCTATGAAGAGAAACAGGTTGTGTTTTAGTCAGATAGAAGCAAGGAGAGATGCGCATGCTAGAACAGAGAGGTCATGCATTATATGACTCTTCATTGCGAGATTTAAAGTTAGCATTAGATGAGTCTTCAATTGTTGCAATTACAGATCGAAAAGGTCTTATTACATATGTAAATGATAAATTTTGTGAAATCTCTAAATACAAAAGAGAAGAATTAATTGGAAAAGATCACCGTATTTTAAATTCAGGACATCATCCAAAAACCTTTTTTCAAGACTTATGGAAGCGTATTTTGAATGGGAAAGTATGGACAGGTGAGATTCGGAATCGAGCAAAAGATGGTACATATTATTGGGTCAAAACAACAATTGTTCCATTTTTAAATGAAAAAGGAGAGCCATACCAGTTTATCGCAATTCGAAATGATATTAGTAGTAGAAAAGAAGCGGAACATAGATTGCGGCTAAGTGAAAGTCGTTATAGGGAACTTGCCTATCATGATGCTTTAACGAGTTTGCCTAACCGTTTACAATTAATAACGACCGTTAACGAATTGATTGCAGATAAAAAAGAATTTGGTATGATTTACTTTGATTTGGACCGTTTTAAATTAGTAAATGATACATTAGGTCATATGATAGGGGATTTACTTTTAAGTGAAGTTGCTTCAAGGTTGCATTATGTACTAGGAGAGAAAGATGTTCTGGCTAGGCTAGGTGGCGACGAATTTGTGCTGTTAACAAAAAATCATAGACAAGATGATATGAGTCAGTTAGCGACATCTGTGTTGTCATGTTTTCAGGCACCATTTATGCTGGAAGGCCATGAAGTATACATTTCAGCTAGTCTAGGACTTTGTTCTTATCCACAAGACGGACAAGATGTGGAAACGTTATTGAAAAACTCTGACTTAGCTATGTATAGTGCAAAAGAACAGGGGAGAAACGCTGCGTGTTTCTTTACAGATGAGCTACGCGCGAAAATAAATCGTAGAATGAAAGTTGAGTTTGCTTTGCAAAAGGCAATTCGTGATGAAGAGTTAGATGTAGCATTGCAGCCTATTATTGATTTGAAAACGAAGAGATATTCTGGTATAGAAGCTCTAGTACGTTGTATGACAGAAGACGGACCTATTTCACCAAGCGAATTTATCCCTGTAGCTGAAGAGTCTGGACTAATTATAAAACTAGGAGACTGGGTATTAGAAAAATCATGTCGCTTGTTTAAAACATTGCCGAATTATCAAGAAGGACTAAAGTTATCTGTGAATTTATCTATACAACAATTAATGCAGAAACGTTTTATTTTATCAGTACGTAGCATTTTAAAGAGAACTGGTTTTCCTCCGAACCGTTTAATATTAGAAATAACGGAAAGTATTGCAGTCCGCCATTTTGATTATATTATTGCTACATTACAAGAATTAAGAAATATGGGTGTTTTAATTGCTTTGGATGATTTCGGAACTGGCTATTCTTCCTTATATTATTTAAAACAACTACCACTGGATATTGTAAAAATTGATCGTAATTTTATTCGTGAATTTCATTATGATCACGCACAACCAGAACGAACGATTGTAAAATCCGTTATTGAAATTGCTCATAGTTTAAATTTAGCAGTAGTTGCTGAAGGAGTAGAAACAGTAGAGCAAGAGAGTTTGTTACAATCAATGAGCTGTGATTATGTACAGGGATTTTATTATGCGAAACCTTTATCTGTAGGAGAGCTAAAAGAAAAGTTAATTACAGATTTTTAATAAAAAAGAGAAGCCAGCAGCTTCTCTTTATTTAATCCGTTTTTTGTGAGTCTTTCATTAGTACTGGATAAAGAATAAGACCTAATACGAACAATCCAATTCCTAAGAAGAATGTTTTTAAATCAGCAGTTCCCGTTTTGATAACCCAAATGGAGTATATCAACGCTAATGTAGTAATGATTCCATCTTTTACTCGAGATCCTGGCAGTATATCATACGTTTCTCCTGTAATAACTAATTTTAATTGGTACAAGGTAGAAACAAGGTATGGAATTAAATAGGCTAATGTTGCTACGACGATAGCGAAACTATACGCTTCTGAAACAGTACCAGAAATCGTTGAAAATAAGAAAATTTGCGTCATTACATTTGTAATCAATAATGATTTTGAAGGACTACCTTTTTTATTTGTTTTCCCGAAAAACTTAGGGAAAAGTCCATTTTTTGCTGCCTGGTAAGGTACCTCTGAACTAACAACAATCCAGCCAACTGTAGATCCAAATAAAGATATAAGAGCGAGTAAAGCCATTATATATGCACCTTTATTTCCAATTGCTAAATTTAATGCGTCTACTAATGGTTTTTGAGACTCTTTTAAAGCATCTTGCGGAAGAGCTCCCATTGTAAGTAAAGTAATTGACATGTAAATAAGAAGAGCGATAATTAATCCGAAAATCGTAGCTTTTTTTACATCGCGCTGTGATTTTGCACGATTAGAAAGCATAACTGCTGATTCAATACCGATAAATGCCCAGAGTGTTGCAATAGCAGCTGAATTGATTTGTCCACCTAATGAGATTGATTGTCCTGCTTCATTCATAAAGGTTTGACCGTCTCCGAAATTAGAGGCGTTGAAAATGAATAATGTAATTACAATAAACATTGTAAATCCAATAATTTTTGCAATGGTAGCAAGTAGATTCATGTTTCCAGCTCGATCAATATTTTGAGAAAGAATATATTGAATTCCCCAAAGCATAAGGCTACATACGAGGAAAGTTAATCCTTTTCCGAGTTCCAGTGAAAATCCATTTATTGAAAAAAGAATTTGCTTACTTTGTAAAACTGGAAAGAATGTTGATAAATATCCAGCAAAGGAAATAATAACAGATGCTGTTGCAGCCCAGTTAGCAGCCCAATATCCCCATGCCATACTATATCCTGCAACTTTACCAGCTTTTTTTGAAGGAAACATCGCTTGAGCATAGCTTTGTGGTCCAGCTTTTAATTCTGGTTTCCGAATCGCTAAATTTCCAAATACAAGTGCAATCATAAATACGCCAAGGCCTGTAATACTCCATGCGAGTGTAGAACCCATTGGCCCTGATACTTGTGCTAAATTTGCTGGAAGCATAAATACGCCACCGCCAACCATATTCCCGATAACAAATGCTGTTAAAACCCATAATCCCCATTTTTTCGTTTCCATTTTTGTTAACTCCTTTGTAGTAAGTTTTGCTTAAACATCATTTTTTACTAGCTTTTTGACAATAAAAAAAGAGCCATGTAGATAAAAAAATACCTACATGGCTCTTTCGCCAAAGCGTAGGTACAACGGGAATAACCCTTGTACCTACGCGTAATTTTTCCGCTAGGTTTCAAGGGTTACGTATGATGATGATGTTTTTGTGCAAATGTAACTACAGTTGTTGTATAAGTAAGCATAGTTCTTTGCTCCCTTTCTCCTCTGATTTTGAAGTTAGTATACTACATGTTTTTTTGAATGAAAAGAAAAATATAAAAATTTTTATAAAAATACGTTTTAAAGATTAAATATTTACCTATATTTTTCTTGTACTGGAAAATAAGTGAGAGATTGGCAGAAGAGTGAAGCATGTTATAATACATATAGAATTAGAAGGTGACAAGGGGCTATTGTAGATGATGAGTAAGTATGAACAAATTTATACAGAAATCAGTAAATCTATTGATAATAAACAATTAAAAGAGGGATGCAAAATCCCATCAGAAACAGAATTAATGAAGCAGTATGAGGCAAGCCGAGGCACGGTAAGAAAAGCTGTAGATTTACTGCAAGAGCGTGGATATGTGCAAAAAATTCATGGAAAAGGTGTTTTTGTTTTAAAGCGAAAAAATATTGAATTTAATTTTGGCGGTATTGTAAGTTTCCAAGAAGAAAATGAACGTTTAGGACGTCATTGTATTACGGAAGTTGTGGAAATGGACAAAGAAAAAGCCACAAAAGACATTGCGAAATTATTAAATGTAAAAGAAAAAACAGAGATTGACCATATTAAACGTGTACGAAATATTGATGGAGAAAAAGTAATTTTAGATATAAATCATTTTGTATCTGAGTTTATTCCAGGATTAACGAAAGAAATTGCAACTGCATCGATTTATAAATACATCGAGAAAGAGCTTGGGCTACATATTAGTTATTCGCAGAGGGTAATAGAAGTACAGCCATGTACAGAGGATGACAGAAAGTATTTAGATTTAAATGGAACAGACTATGTTGTCGTTGTGAAAAACTTTACACATTTGTATGATGGAAGTCAGTTTGAATATACAGAATCACGCCACCGTTTAGATATTTTTCACTTTTCGGATGTGGCACGCAGGAAGTAAAGAGGTGGAACAAAATATTGTTTCATCTCTTTTTTTTATAAAAAAAACACAAACTCGTATATACGAGTGTTGACTAACTTATATATACGAGTTAATATGTAATTGTAAACGGTATCAAAAAAAGAAAAGAGGGACGGGAATATGGGGAAAGACTATCGTAAAACAGCAGAGGAAGTGTTGCAGTATATTGGTGGGAAAGACAATATTGAACAAGCTGCACATTGTGTGACGAGGCTCCGTATCGCTTTAAAAGATGAAAGTAAAATAGATAATGATAAATTACAGTCTGTTTCATTAGTGAAAGGAGCGTTTCATAACGCTGGTATATTTCAAGTTGTAATTGGTCCAGGGGATGTAGATCGTGTTTACGCTGAATTGATAACGCTTGCAGGTATGAAAGAATCGACTGTAGCGGACGTAAAAGACTCTGGAAATCAGAAGTTAAATCCAGCTCAAAAGTTTGTAAAAATATTTTCGGATGTATTTATGCCGATATTACCAGCGATCGTAACAGCTGGTTTACTAATGGGTATTAACAATCTATTAGGCGCAAAGGACTTATTTTTTGATGGGAAAAATTTATTAGATGTTTATCCGAACTTAGGCGGGCTTTGGGATTTAATTAATATGATGGCCAATACAGCATTCGTATTCTTACCAGCACTTGTCGGTTGGTCAGCAACGAAGCGTTTTGGTGGTAGTCCAATACTAGGGATTGTTATGGGATTAATGCTTGTGCACCCGGCCTTATTAAACGCTTGGGACTATGGAAAAGCAGCGACTGGTTTAGAGGGTCAAAAGATTGAGTACTTCAATATTTTAGGACTATTCCAAATTGAGAAGGTAGGATATCAAGGACAAATTTTACCTGTTTTAGTAGCAGCATTTGTATTAAGTAAAGTGGAAATTTTCTTAAAGAAACATGTACCAAATGCAATTCAATTATTAGTTGTACCAATTACAACAATCGTTGTGACAGGTGTGTTAGCACTAGGAATTATCGGTCCGGTTACACGTCATATTGGAGATTTATTAACAGTAGGATTAGTAGGTGTATATGAAACAGTACCAGTAGTTGGAGCAGTATTATTTGGAGCGTTATATGCACCGCTTGTAATTACAGGTATGCATCATATGTTTATTGCAATTGATTTACAATTGATTGCACAACATGGCGGGACATTTATTTGGCCGATGATCGCTCTTTCTAACATTGCGCAAGGTAGTGCGGCACTTGCGATGTTCTGGATTTCTAAAAATCAAAATGATAAAAGTATGGCATCAACATCAGCCATTTCAGCATACTTCGGTATTACAGAACCAGCGATGTTTGGGGTGAATTTACGAAATAAGTTCCCGTTCTATGCAGCGATTATAGGATCTGCTGTGGCAGCGATATTCATTACATTAAATGGTGTATTAGCGCCTGCTATCGGAATTGGCGGATTGCCAGCATTTATTTCTATCATTCCGAAATCGATTCCAATGTTTATTGTAGGAATGATTATTGCAGTTGTAATCCCGTTTACTTTAACATGGTTATTTGCAAAAAGAGTCAAACAGAAGTAGGAGGAAGTTAAACATGAAGGATTGGCATAAAAGTGTAGTCTATCAAATTTATCCGAAGAGCTTTAATAGTTATTACAATAGAGAAACCGGGGATATAAAAGGTGTTACAGAGAAACTAGATTATTTAAAAGAACTCGGAGTGGATTATATATGGTTAACACCGATATACCAATCACCACAAAATGATAATGGATATGATGTAAGTGATTACTACAGCATTGATCCATCTTACGGAACGATGGAAGAGTTTGAAGAACTTTTAGCAGAAGCGAAAGTACGTAACATTGAGATTATGCTTGATATTGTTGTAAATCATAGTTCGACTGAACATAAGTGGTTTAAAGAAGCGAAGGAAGATAAAAATAGTCCATATCGTAATTACTATATTTGGCGTGATGAAAAAAATAATTGGCAGTCTAAGTTTGGTGGATCTGCTTGGAAATATGATGAGAAGACGGAGCAATATTATTTACATTTATTTGATGAAACACAAGCTGATTTAAATTGGGAAAATGAAAAACTTCGTGAAGAAGTATATGATATGATGCGTTTTTGGCTGGATAAAGGAGTAACAGGATTCCGATTAGATGTCATTAACTTAATTTCAAAAGACCAATGTTTCTTAAACGATGAAGGTAGTACTGCGACAAGTGATGGACGCAAGTATTATACAGATGGTCCGCGTGTTCATGAATATTTACAAGAGATGAACCGAAATGTTTTTGCAGGAAAAGATGTAATTACAGTTGGAGAAATGTCATCTACGACAATTGATAATTGTATTAAATATTCAAACCCTGAGCGTAATGAATTAAGTATGACGTTTAGTTTCCATCATTTAAAAGTAGATTATCCGAATGGTGATAAGTGGACGAAGGCTGATTTTGATTTTATTAAATTAAAAGAGATTATGTCTAGCTGGCAAATTGAAATGCAAAAGGGCGGAGGATGGAATGCGTTATTTTGGTGTAATCATGACCAGCCTCGCATCGTGTCACGCTTTGGTGATGATGGAAAGTACCGAAACGAATCTGCAAAAATGTTAGCGACAGCCATGCACATGCTGCAAGGAACGCCTTATATTTATCAAGGGGAAGAAATCGGTATGACGAATCCTAAATTTGAGTCCATCGAGCAATATCGTGATGTGGAATCGTTAAATATATACGATATAAAGCTAAAAGAAGGGCTATCAAAAGAAGAGATTATCGGGATTTTAAAGCAAAAATCTCGTGACAACTCTCGCACTCCGATGCAGTGGAATGAAGAGATGAACAGTGGTTTTACAACAAGTACACCTTGGATTTCAGCGGCTGAAAACTTTAAAGAAATAAACGTAGAGAAGGCATTAGAAGATAAAGAGTCCGTATTTTATCATTATAAAAAGTTAATAGAACTTAGAAAAACATATGATGTAATTACAGAAGGAGAATATGCTATTTTGGATAAAAATGACCCTAAAATTTGGGCATATACTCGTACTACAGAAAGTGAAGTACTACTTGTTATAAATAACTTCTATGGAGAAGAAATAACGTACTCTGTACCAGCGCACGTTCAATTAGATGGAATGAAACAAGAAGTACTACTGTCGAATTATAAAGATGCTAGCAAGGATATTGCAAAACTTAACTTAAGACCATATGAATCAATTGTGTATCGATATACGAAATAAAAAGGTTGTATGCCCATGCGGCATACAACCTTTTTATTTTAGGACACCACTGTACAAAATGTTTACCTCTACCTCAGGTTTGAATTTTACTTTTGCATAATCTTTATTCCAATTTTTCTTCTTCCATAAGTCAGGGTGGTAGGCGATAAGGTGTCTGCCGATACCGAAAGCATCACAGTTTGCTTTTTGTAACTTTTTCGTTATCTTTTTAGCTTCTTTCGTAAGTTGTTTAGACAATTCTTTATTTAGTTTTTTTCTTTCATCCATTTTGTAAAGATTATCTCTCGGAGCTTCAAGCGCTATAACTTTTAGTTGGAGCTTAATGTGAGCATAAACATTTCCTTTTTTATCTGTTGTTATTTTTAAGTCTCGTTTTAACTTTCGGTTGCTAATTTCCATTGTTAAATAATCAGATGTTTTCTCTGATTCATCGCTAGTAAGCTTCTGGGTTATACGGGCACTTGTTCCCATTTTTCCGGTTAATAATACGAATAAAACAGATTGTTTCAAAGGTAAATGCCCAGTTAATTTATCATTGTTAAATAAAGCTAGACCGTTTGTAATCACTTCTTTTCCTTTTATTTTTATAGAAGGGAGGGTAAAGTCTTTACCGGGATCTAACATTTTTGTAGCAGCTGTCTCTAAAGTTTCTTTTGGAAATACACTCATATCTTCTAAGCTTTTCACTTTTTTCTTTAGAAAATCTCCAATTAGTAAATTTCCTACTTTCTTTTTTTCTAGTATCTCGGATGTTTCACCATCTACTGCAATAAGTTTTACTAAAGCAGTTGGGTTTGTTGGGTCCCGAAAGCTGACATCTAAATAAGGTAATATACCTTTTTTTAGGATTTTGGTTCCTAGTAATTGAACACCATATTTAAAATAACGAATATTCCCAGTAACATTTTTTTTTAGGGCATCGCTTGTATCCCTTATGTTATGCCCCGTTGCTGAATGTATTTCATTTTCGAATGAAGATTGCTCTCCGCTTGAACTTTTTACGAGCTCGATTGTTTGCTGGAGTTGATTCTCTTCCGTAATATCAGATCCAATACTATAAGCTAACCTTGCCTCCCTTAATGGTTCTTGATCCCAGCATCCAGAAAGGAGGGAACTAGTACATAATACAAAAAGTAATTTAACTCTTTTTTTGAACATACTGTTCTCCTTTCTTATTTCGTATCACAGAATAAAGTAGAAATAAAAGAGGAAGGACAACTATGAAAATATAGGTGAACTTATCAGTGAAAGTTGAGATTACTTTTAATTCTTCAGGTGTATCTATAAATAAGGCTACACTAAAAGCAATAATACCAATGATTGGAACAGCTTTTTTATGATTAGCAAGATTGAATATATGTCCTATTCCGATTGAAGCAGCGCAATAATAACTAGCGATAGAAGCTGCAACAGTTATCATCCAAATTGGTATAAATAGTAAATCAGTTCGGTCTATAATTCCGATATGTAAGGAGCGTAATAAGTAAGCAACTGGTTCTGGAATAAGCTCAATTTGTTTTGGACTAAATACGATAAAGCAAATCCAAACAGTAAAAGTATAAAAAAGTGTTACAAATCCATTAGCGATAGAAATGGCCTTCAGTTTTGCGACAGAACTGCCATTTACTTTTGGAAAAGCGATAAGAATGATTTCAAAACCATACATGGCTGTAATTGTTTCCTTGGATGCTTGAATTATATTCCACCAGCCGGCTTCTGTAATGGGAAAAATATAAGAGAAATCAGCTCGGGAAAGCCCTAGAGCAATTAAAAGGGCCATTGGAATAATGAGGATAGAGGCCATGACATAAAATCGTACGATGACTTTAAAAGTGTTATAAGCTACATAACAACAAGCTATTGTAAATAGCATGAGAATGGCAGACCAAGGAGTAGCTTGTAATATCCATACTTTAATGACATTACAAGCATTCAACATAACCGTCATACCAATAAGCGTAAAATAAAAAACATAAGCAAAACCTAATAGTTTTCCAAACTTATTACCAAATAGCATACAAACGCTTTCATACATATCTGCATCAGGAAATCGCTTTAAGAAAAGCCACATAAGTAAAATAATAAGTTGAATTGCAAGCCCAGCGACGAGAGCGGAAATCCATCCACCTCCTTTTGCTATTGGGTGAAGACGGTTAGGTAGAGAAAGGATACCAACTCCGATTTGGCATTGAATAACGAAAAAGGTAAATTGAACGAGCGAAATTTTACTTTGCGTGTTTGTCACCGTCCTCATCCTCTCTCGTTACATGTTGTCGTTGCATTTTTTTCGGTTTTGGATCATGTGGTCGTTCCCAAAACGACCAAATTGGAAGTCTTACGAAAGAATCTTTCATATCTTTTATCCGCATCGGGGCAACAGGAGAAAGATATGGCGTATGAAATGAATGTAATTGACATAAATGAACGAAAGTTATAATTAGACCGAATGATATTCCGACGTATCCGAATATAGCAGCAAGAATCATTAATGGAAAACGAAGAATTCGAACTGCTGAACTCATATCGTTTGATGGAACGAGAAAAGATGAGATGGCAGTTAAAGCTACAACAATAATCATCGTATAAGAAACAAGTCCAGCTTTTACAATTGCATCACCAATTACTAAACCACCTACAATACCGATTGTTTGTCCAACTCGGCTTGGTAAGCGAATACCAGCTTCCCGTAATAATTCAAAGATTAATTCCATTAAGAGAGCTTCAAAAATAGGAGGAAGTGGTACTTTCTCTAATGAAGCTTTAATTGTATACACAAGTTCGAGCGGCAATACATCAGGATGAAAGGCTACGGTTGCGATATATATAGCTGGTAAGAGAAAAGCAATCAAGAAACTCACTAAGCGAATCATTCGGACGAAAGAACCGACAATCCAGCGGTTATTATAATCGTCTGGTGATTGATAGAAAGCAAATAACGTAACAGGAACGATAAGCGCTGTGGGATCTCCATCAGATAAAATAGCAACTCGTCCTTCCATTAAATTTGCAGCGGTCCTATCTGGACGCTCTGTATTTAATTGCTGCGGAAATGGTGAGAAAGACGTATCCTCTATAAATTCTTGTATATATCCTGGAGGCATAAGTGCATCTGTCTTAATCGTTTCTAACCTTCTTTTTACTTCTGTAACTAAATCGTCATTCGCTATGTTTTGCATATAAGCAATTGCCACTTTCGTATGCATTTCTTCACCAAGTGTGAAATATTTAACGACGATATTTGGACTTTTTATGAGCTTACGAATCGAAGCTAAATTAGTTGCTAGATCCTCTACAAAACCAGTATGTGGACCGCGCACAATCCCTTCATTATCAGGCTCTGCTATATCTCGCTTTAAAGATAAAGCTGTTTCGAAAATAAAAAAACTGTCGACGTGTTCATGAAAATATAAGGATTTACCTTGTAATAAAAGCTGCACACCATAATTTAAATTCGTTTCTTTTTTCATATTTAATGTGGCAAAAGCTTTATCTAAAGCCAAATCCGACCGAGTTAATAAAGGCTCAAGAGCTAATTGGTGAATCAAATTTGGGTCTGCTAAAGATTCGATATATATGTTTATTCCTTTTCCGTTTTGAAAAGGGAGATCTAATTTTTTTATATCATCAGAATGAGAAAGTTTATTTTCAATGTAATTAATGTTCTCAGGGAGTGATGGAAACATATGCTTTTGGCCCGTACTCTCTTGTTGTTCTTTTTTCTCTGTCATAATTTCCACCTCTTTTAGATAAAGTTACTTCTGTTAATTTTTGCTTTTTGTGAGAAATTTATGCTTGGATTATTTTTGACAAAGTAGCTTGAAAGTTACGTTACGTCATCTTTTATACTATAGAAAATAGGGTATAGGGGATGATATAAATGACTTTGAGGGATATGTGGGGATGGAAAGAAATTTTATATTTATTTATGTTTGTATTTGTTATTGTTCCAGTAACTGTTGAATCTCTTTTTTATAAATATATTTTAGAAATAATAGGTAACTCACTATATGCTGGAGTATTAATGGGCTTTATAATGGCAGTGATATTTACTACTGTAGTTTATCTTTTTTGTATCAAAAGATATAAACTCTCGTGGAAAGATATTGGAATTCGGAAGCTTTCATGGAAAGATCTTTTATGGACAGTTGGAGCGGTTATTTTCTTAATTGTAGCTAGTATTGCTGTATTAGTGATAATGGAGAAAATGGGTATTTCCTTTGAAAATAGTAAGACGGAGACGGTCCAAAATGATAAATCAATCTATTCATTCTGTATCGTGGTAATTGGAGCAGCAATTATATCACCAATCTATGAAGAGATTTTATATCGAGGTGTTTTTTATACATTTTTTCGTGATAGATATGGCATGTGGGGCGGTATGTTTATTAGTTCCATAATATTTACCGTTGTCCATATCCCTACATATAACACATTACTGGTGAATTTTTTGAGTGGGGTAGTATTTGCATGGTTATATGAGAAAACAAATTCTATTTTATCAGCTATGATTGCCCACGCATTATTCAATTTCATAGCAGTACTTCTAACATTTGTGTCGAATTAAGAAGATATATAGGAGGGATATATATGGAAATAGCTGTAGAACGTGTTTTTACGAAAGAGATTTTAAAAAGAGCAGCGAATTTGTTTCATGTAACAGTAGAAGAAAAGCCACTTGGAGATTTTGAGAATTATATTTTTAAGGCGAAGGGTGATAATGATGAAGATTATGTATTACGTTTAACACATTCTTCTCATCGTTCTAAACAAGAGGTAGAGGCTGAACTAGATTTTTTACGATATGTTGCGGAGAATGGGGCAAAGGTAGCAGGACCTCTTTATTCAACGTCTCGAAATCTCGTAGAAGAAATCGTAGCAGAGGATGGGACTTTCTTTTTCGCTTCTTTATTTATATATGCAAAAGGTGAGCAAGTAAAAGGAGCAGAATCGCCTTATTGGGGAGATGCTTATTTTGAAGCGTGGGGAAAAGCGATTGGGCAACTGCATCGCCTTACAATGGATTATCCTAAAACAGACTACCGTGATACGTGGGAAGAAGACGAAAGTGGAATTGTTAATGAATTAGAAGATGGTCAAGTGAAAGAGATTGCAGCAGTATTAATGGATGAAATTAAGGCTCTTCCAGTTGAAAGAGAAACGTTCGGTCTTATGCACGGTGATATTCATCAAGGTAATTTTCATTATGATGGTAAAGAGCTAACAATCTTTGATTTTGATGATGCTGCTTATAATTACTTTATACATGATTTAGCGATGGTTTTATACTACTCTGTTCTATTTACACCGTGGACAGCAGAAGAGAAGACAGATTTTGCTCGTAAACAGTTACAAGTGTTACGAAAAGGATATGAGTATGAGCACAGGCTGGCGGATAGTTGGTATGAATCGTTACCACTATTTTTACGTTTACGTGATATAGGTTTATATGGAACGCTTCAAAAGAAGTTTAAAGGGAAAGATATGCCTGATAACTTCTTGAAATTATCAGAAGAGCTATACGAAAGAATTATTAAAAGAGAAGCAATTGTGAATATATAATACATTTAGTTCAAAACAAAGTATATAAAACAAATATATACTTTGTTTTTTTATACAAAAATATGTTTACTTTATTAAAATAATATTGTCCTAGATTCGGTATACACTTATAATTTTATATATATTCTGAATATTCTTTATAAAAAAGGAGGGGGAATGTTGGAAGCTTTCGTAAATTGGTTAAATAATATTGTTTGGAGTCCAGCACTTGTTTATTTATGTTTAGGAGTAGGTTTATATTTTTCTATTCGAACGAAGTTTTTACAAGTAAGACATGTAGGAGAAATGGTGAAGCTGACATTTCAAGGGGAAAAATCAGAAGCTGGTGTTTCTTCATTCCAAGCGTTAGCACTTTCGTTATCAGGACGTGTTGGAACAGGGAATATCGCTGGGGTAGCAACAGCGGTTGCATTCGGTGGACCAGGAGCTGTATTTTGGATGTGGGCAGTAGCCTTTTTAGGGGCAGGATCAGCTTATGTAGAATCAACACTCGCGCAAATATATAAGACGAAACATCAAGGGCAGTTTCGTGGTGGACCTGCTTATTACATCGAAAAAGGTCTAGGTGTGAAATGGTATGCTTTAGTATTCGTTGCAGCGACAATTCTTGCAACTGGGCTTTTATTACCGGGTGTACAAGCAAATAGTATTGCTGTAAGTTTAGAAACGGCTTTTGGTATTAATACTACCGTATCAGGGGCTATATTAGTTGTCGTATTAGCTCTTATCATTTTCGGTGGAGTAAAGCGAATTGTTAACGTAGCGCAAGTTGTCGTACCGTTTATGGCAATAGGCTATATTTTAGTAGCTTGCGTCATTGTTGCTATGAATATTGAAAAATTGCCAGAAGCATTTATGTTAATTATAAGAAGTGCATTTGCATTAGAAGCTGCTTTCGGTGGTATTATCGGTTTAGCAATCTCTTGGGGGGTAAAACGTGGTATTTATTCCAATGAAGCAGGACAAGGGACTGGACCACACGCAGCAGCTGCAGCCGAAGTATCACATCCAGCTAAGCAAGGGTTAGTACAAGCATTTTCCGTTTACATTGATACATTATTTGTTTGTTCAGCAACAGCATTTATGATGATTATTACAGGCATGTATAACGTATTTGATGCAAGCGGAAAAAACTTTATCGTTAATAAACTAAACGGCGCTCAGCCAGGACCAGGATATACACAGGCGGCGGTAGAATCTGTTTTCCCTGGATTTGGAAACGGTTTCGTTGCAATCTCGTTACTATTCTTCGCGTTTACAACAATTATGGCGTATTACTACATTGCAGAAACGAATATCGCGTACTTAAATCGTGATAAAGACCGTCCTTGGATGTCTATGGTATTAAAATTTGTATTTTTAGGAGCTGTATTCTACGGTTGTATAAAAACAGCAGCAACGGCTTGGGCTTTAGGTGATATCGGTGTAGGGATTATGGCATGGGTAAATATCATTGCGATTTTATTGTTACAAAAACCTGCATTAGTTGCATTAAAGGATTATGAAAAGCAGAAGAAAGAAGGAAAAGATCCAGTATTTGATCCAGGGCCATTAGGAATTAAAAATGCTGATTTTTGGGAGCATGAATACGGGAAAGATAAGAAAGAAGAAGTATCTTAATCGAATAAAAATGAAGAAGCAAAGGGGAAACCCTTTGCTTTTTTTATGGACAAATTGAAGCTAAAAGTTATTTTTGGGACTATTTTTGAATATAAAAAGAATGTACATGCATTGTTAGGGGAAGGGGGAGTATGTTGATAGAATTTCGTAATGTAAATAAATATTATGGTAACTTTCAAGTTTTGAAAAATATTAATGTGCAAGTGAAAAAAGGCGAAGTGGTAGTAGTTGTCGGGCCTTCAGGATCAGGAAAAAGTACATTGCTTCGATGTATAAATCAATTAGAGGCAATTACAGATGGAGAATTAATTGTACAAAATACAGAGGTACACAATAAAAAAACGGACATGAATGAATTGCGGCGAAATATTGGGATGGTCTTTCAACATTTTTATTTATATCCACATAAAACGGTTCTTCAAAATATTACATTAGCACCGATTAAAGTAAATAAAGTTTCCAAAGAAGAAGCAGAGAAAACAGCAATGTTTTATTTAGAGAAAGTAGGAATCCCTGAGAAGGCTAACGTATATCCACATCAATTATCCGGAGGACAACAGCAACGGGTGGCAATTGCTAGAGGACTTGCAATGCAGCCGGAAATTATGCTATTCGATGAGCCTACGTCTGCTCTTGATCCAGAGATGATTGGAGAGGTACTTGATGTTATGAAAGCACTGGCTAAAGAAGGGATGACAATGGTCGTTGTCACGCATGAAATGGGATTTGCTAGAGAGGTAGCAGATAGGATCTTATTTATGGATGATGGCCAAATTATTGAAGATACAACACCGGCGAACTTTTTTGCAAACCCTGAACAAGAAAGAGCCCGTTTATTTTTAAGTCGGGTGCTAAATCATTAGAGGAGGAATTTCATGCTTAAAATGAAAAAGTTATTTACTTTAATCGTATTTTCATGTTTATTCGTGCTTGTTGTTGCTGGATGCGGAAGTAAGAAAGATGAGGCAAAGGAAACAAATACGAAGCAAGGCGGGGCTGTTGAGCAAATTAAGAAACGAGGGAAATTAGTAGTTGGGGTGAAGAATGATACGAATTTATTTGGATTAAAAAATCCTTCAACAGGGCAGGTAGAAGGATTCGATGTTGATGTCGCCAAGGCACTGGCGAAAAAGATTCTTGGAGATGAAAAGAAGCTAGAGCTGAAAGAAGTAACGTCTAAAACACGCATTCCAATGCTGAAAAATGGTGATATTGATGCAATTATTGCAACAATGACAATTACGGAAGAACGCAAAAAAGAAGTGGATTTTTCAGATGTATATTTTAAAGCAGGACAATCGTTACTTGTGAAAAAAGGAAGCAATATTAAGAGCGTCGATGATATAAAACAAGGCGTTAAAGTATTAGCTGTAAAAGGATCAACATCTACAAATAACATTCGTCAAAAGTCACCAGAAGCGACTGTATTAGAGTTTGAAAATTATAGTGAGGCATTTACAGCGTTAAAGGCAGGTAAAGGTGATGTGTTAACGACAGATAATGCGATCCTTTACGGAATGGCAAAACAAGATTCTAATTATGAAGTAGTAGGAAAAATTTTCACAGATGAACCGTATGGAATTGCAGTGCAAAAAGGGGCAGATGATTTAACGAAAGAGATTAATACTTTAATTAAAGACATGAAAGCAAGCGGGGAGTATGACAAATTATATGAGAAGTGGATTGGACAAAAACCAGAAAAGTAGATAGTAAAAGTGAGAGGATGAGAGTACTCATCCTCTTCTTGTAAAGAAAGAGGGGAGAATATGTGCCTGATTTTTCTATATTAACGAATAACATTGATATGTATTTAGAAGGGTTTAAATATACAGTTATGTCTAGTGTAATTGCATTGATAGGTAGTTTTATTTTAGGAGTAATTTTGGCAGTAATGCGTATTGCACCTATTCGCATTTTAAATTGGATAGGATCAGCTTTTGTGGAGTTTGTAAGAAATATTCCACTTGTATTAATTGCATTTATATTCTATTTTGCTTTACCTGTAATAGGAATTACTTTAAATGGTTTTGTAGCAGGAACAGTTACGCTTACGGTATATACGGCAGCTTTTATTGCAGAAGTAATTCGCGCTGGTATTTTATCAGTTGCGAAAGGGCAGATGGAAGCTGCTCGCTCTTCAGGGCTAACGTATGTGCAGGCGATGTATTATGTTGTCTTACCCCAAGCAGTGAAAATTGTAATTCCCCCTTTAGGAAACCAGTTTCTCAATTTAGTTAAAAACTCTTCAATACTTGGAATTATTGCTGGTGCTGATTTAATGTATCAAGGAGATTTAATTTCAACGAAGACGTTTGTTACGTTTGATGTTTATATATTTGTCGGGATGTTTTATTTAATATTAACAATTCCGCTCAGTATGCTAGTGCGTTATTTAGAAAAACGCTTAGCAAAGGAGGCGGTGTAAATGGATTTCAAGGGAGCAATTACAGGAGATCATATTCTATTTTTATTAAAAGGATTACTTATAACATTAGAGGTAGCGCTCATAGCAATTGTACTTAGTTTTATTATTGGAAGTGTAATCGGTATATTGCGCTACACGAAAATACCTGTCGTCTCACAAGTATTAGGAGTTATAGTTGAAGTGATTCGAAACTTACCACTACTGTTAATTATATTTTTCACGTATTTTGCACTTCCAGAAGCAGGCTTGAAATTAGAAATTATAACAGCTGCAATTGTTGCTTTAACAATATTTGAGGCAGCAATGATATCTGAAATTGTTAGAAGTGGTCTATTATCTATTGAAAAAGGGCAGGTTGAAGCTGCAAGATCTTCGGGATTAACGTATGTTCAAGCGCTTTGGCATATTATTTTGCCACAAGCATTAAGGAGAATGGTTCCGCCGCTTGTCAGTCAATTTATTTCATTGCTGAAGGATACGTCGCTAGCGGTTGTTATATCACTCCCTGAGCTTATGCATAATGCTCAAATTATTAGCGGGCAAAATGTGAATTATATGATTCCGACGTTTATAGTAGTAGCTTGTATGTACTTTATCGTAAATTATAGTTTATCAATTTTATCGAGAAGATTAGAACTCCGTTGACTCTTACAATATATGTAAGGGTTTTTCCTTGTTTCTCCTTATTTTCCTCTAAATAGAATCTAAATCTTGCAATAATTCGATTTTTATATTGTTTTATCAGAAAAGTTTTAATTTTATATAGAAAATGTAATCGCTTTCGTGTATATTTTTATTATCAGAAAATTTTAACAGGATATAGGGGTATGGTAGGGGGAGGATTTAGATGCAGCAACCAACGAATGAGAAATTACATCGTACGATGAAGAGTAGACATTTATTTATGATCGCACTTGGTGGTGTAATCGGAACTGGTTTCTTCTTAGGTTCAGGTTACACCATTAATCAGGCTGGACCAGGGGGAGCCATCCTTTCATATTTAGTAGGCGGATTTATTATGTATTTAACAATGCTTTGTCTTGGAGAGTTAACGGTAGCGATGCCGGTTTCAGGATCTTTCCAAAAGTATGCGACGAAGTTTATTGGACCAGGAACGGGCTTTATGATTGGCTGGTTATACTGGCTCGGCTGGGCAGTAACAGTGGGTCTAGAATTAACGTCAATCGGTTTAATGATGAAAAGATGGTTTCCAAATGTTGATGTTTGGGTATGGTGCCTTGTATTCGGCGTTATTTTATATGCTTCAAACGCAATTTCGGCGAAAAGTTATGCTGAATTAGAATTTTGGTTCTCTAGTATTAAAGTAATTACAATTCTTGCATTTGTTGTGCTTGGTGGTAGTGCATTATTAGGATTTATATCATATGACGGAAAAGAAGCAGCACCTCTTTTCTCTAACTTTGTAAGCGATGGTGGACTTTTCCCGAATGGACTAGCTGCCGTATTACTTACAATGATTACAGTTAACTTCTCGTTCCAAGGAACAGAGTTAATCGGAATTGCAGCGGGAGAAAGTGAAAATCCAGAAAAAACAATTCCACGTGCGATTCGTAATACAGTATGGCGCATTATGTTATTCTTCATTTTAACAATGACGATTTTAGTAGGATTAATTTCTTGGAAAGAAGCAGGCGTAATTGAAAGTCCATTCGTAGTCGTATTTGATAAAATTGGTATTCCATACGCAGCTGATATTATGAACTTCGTTATTATTACTGCGTTATTATCTGTAGCGAACTCTGGATTATATGCAGCGACGCGTATACTATGGTCACTTGCAAATGAGGGAATGGCACCAACTTCCTTCCAGAAAGTAAATAAGCGTGGTATTCCAATTACAGCGCTAGTCGTAACGATTGCGGTAGCTGGATTATCTCTATTCACAAGTTTCCTTGCAGAAGATACAGTATACATGTATTTATTATCGATAGCTGGTTTATCGGCTGTTTCAAGTTGGATCATTATTGCTCTATCGCAACTTCGCTTTAGAAGTCAGTATATAAAAGGCGGAGGAAAGTTAGAGGACTTAAAGTATAGAACACCACTATACCCAATTGTCCCGATTTTAGCCTTAATTACAAATAGCATCGTTGTTATTAGTTTAGCGTTTATTCCTGAACAAAGAATGGCGTTATACTGTGGTATTCCATTTATCATTTTCTGCTATATATATTATTATATTAGTAAGAAACGGCAGAAACCGATGAAAGTGGAGATGGAAAAAACAAATGAAACTAACAATCAAACACGATGATATAGAAGCAGATTTATCGTATGGTCAATTAGTGATTGGAAAAGAAAACGGGTATTCACCGTTACAATTACTCATTTCTTCTATCGCAGGATGCAGTGCAATTGTCTTTCGAACAATTTTAGAAAAGAAACGTATTACATACGATACGTTTACAATTGAGACTGAAATTGGTAGAAGTGAAGCTGTATCAAAACCAGTTGAAAGTGTTCATTTGCACTATAAAATTAAAGCACACAATATTACAGAAGAGCAGTTGGACAAGGCGCTGCAGCTTGCAGTGAAAAATTGCACAATTGTTCAGTCTGTAAAGGATAGTATAAAAGTTACGGAAACGATTGAACTAATAAAATGAAACATAAAAACGTGAGAATATGGCTCTCACGTTTTTATGTTTTAGAGAGAGGAGAAAGTGTAATGGATTGTTTAGGTTGTAAATTAGCAAACGAAGAGGAAAAAATATATAAAATATATGAAGATGACTATGTAACATGCTTTCTAGATCATGAACCTTTCTATACAGGACATACTTTAATTGTGCCAAAACAACATGTTGTAGAAGTAGACGAATTAGATGATGTTGTAGCAAAATCCATTATGGATGCTTCTAAGCTGATTGCAAAAGCGATTAAGGTATTATATAAACCTGACGGAATTACGATTTGTCAAAATGGTGGAATCTTTAATGAACTTACGCACTATCATATGCATGTTGTACCGAGATATAAAGAGCGTTCATTTGCTGAGTTTTATACGGTAAAGCCGGGAGAAAAGAAGAATCATAATTTGGAAGAAATAAAGACGTTGTTAAAAGAAGAGATAGAGAAAATACTGCACACTAAAAAGGCGTAAGAGAATTTCTCTTACGCCTTTTTAGTCTTCATACATACTTAAAACTTCTTTCGCACGCATACGTAAACCATCTATCAATTCTTTCGGTTCTAAAACTTTTGCATCTTTTCCGAGTCTATAAAATAAAGGCGTAATAAAATTAATTTCACCTTTATCAATTGTTGAATTTATATATCCTGTCCCATCCTCGTTTACTATAACGAATTCCTCAAGATAAGGAACGCTTTTACATTGGCGTACGCCTTCTGTTGTCAGTAAAACATGTAACTGAGTAGGGATGTGTACTACGTTAGAGTTAGAGGCAAACCACTCTTCTAAATTCATGAATGTATCCTCATTTTCTTCCGTTGATAATATGGAAAGAATACGATCGATGCGATACAGTAATACTTTTTTTCTACCGAAGTCATAGGACGGTAAGTACCATAACCCGTCGTGAGCATATACACCAATCGGATGAACATGTTTTGTTTTTATCCCTGATTTAGATTCGTATTGAAAGTGTAAATTTTTATTTTCAATAGCCGCTGTTAACACTTCGTTTAAAAGTGGGGTCTCAATTGTTCTCTTCGGATTCCAAAAGGCGATATAAGAACGTATTTTATCAACTTTCACTTTCGCATCATGTTGTAGGGAGCTATACAGTTTATGTGTAACGGAATTGATTTCTGTGTTAAAAGGTAAGTCGCGATAGTAACTTAAAGATTGAAAAGCAAAAAAGATAGAGACTGCTTCTTCTTCCGTAAATAAAATAGGCGGAATTACTCTATTCGTTAATACTTTATAGCCGCCGTTACGACCTTGTTCTGCGTAAATGGGCAACCCCATATCACTTAAATCTAAAATGTATCTATGAACCGTACGAACGGAAATATTAAATTCATCAGCTATTTCTTGAGCTGTAAATGTTTTTTTCGCAGAAGCAAATATAAGAATATCTAATAAGCGTTTAGCTTTTGACAAATGTATCACCTTTTCTTTTTAACGTGACATAAATTGTCATGTTTTATTGTTAGTATATTGTTTACATCATATGTTATCAAGATGAGATACAAGGAGGAAAAGATATGTCACGTGAAATAGTTTTATTTATAGCGGCGAGTTTAGATGGATATATTGCGAAAGAAAATGATGATTTAGAGTGGTTAATGGAAACGGAAGGAGAGGGAGATAATGGTTATACAGAAATGTACGAAACGATTGATACAATAATTATGGGAAAGAAAACGTACGATTATGTAGTAGAGCATACGGAAACATTCCCGTACTTAGATAAAGCATGTTATGTTTTTTCTCGTTCAGAAAAAGGTTCAGACGGAAACGTGGAATTTGTAAATGAAGATGTAGTGGAGTTTACAAAAAGGTTAAAAGCACAAGAAGGGTCTAAAATATGGATGGTTGGTGGAGGAGAGCTACTGAGAGAATTCTTTAAGAATAATCTAATTGATGAATATGTTGTTACGATTACACCGCATATATTAGGTTCTGGAGTTCCGTTATTTCAAGACAAGAACCCAGAAATTAATTTAACTTTGACGGATACGAAACGTTTTGGGCAATTTGTAAATTTATATTATAAAGTAAAATGATAAAGTGAAACTTTAATCAGTGGGGGTTTTGTTCATCTCCCACTGATTATTAGTTGAACCAATCGGGCTTTTACGGGCAGTTGATCCCCCACCTAACTTCTTTGCTTCCGCTGAATTTTGATGTAGGGGTCTTACTGCCCGTTAATGCGGGATAAAGAAACACGACTACTGATGGTAGTCGTGTTTCTTTATAGATGGCAATGAAATGATAAAGCAAGACCCGTAATCGACTTCGCTCGTTACAGTAATATTTCCGTCGTGTAGTTCTACAATTTCTTTTACGATAGATAGCCCTAAACCAGTTCCGCCTGTAGATCGTGTTCTTGCTTTATCGACACGGTAAAAGCGGTCAAAAATGTGAGGGAGGTCTTCAGGTGGAATACCTTCGCCTTCATCTTCAATTGTAATGGAGATACGTTTATGTTCTTCTGTAATAGAAATGTTTATATGAGAATGTTCTTTTGAATGTCTATAAGCGTTATTTAAAATGTTTACTATAACTTGTTCAAATCGCTGTTCATCTAAGTTTACTAGCAGTGTAGGAGGACAAGAGAAAGAAACTTTAATATATCTTTCTTTATACATGGCGTTTACTTTTTCAGCTATGCGAGTAAAGAAGGTGTGTAAATGCACTTCCTTTACTTGAATAGAAAAGTTATGTTGTTCCATTTGTGCAAGTGAAAATAAATCTTGAACTAAGTTCGTAATGTAATCAGACTCGTCTTTTATAATTGATAAATATCGCAAACGTTGTTCAGGAGGGGTACTTTCTTTTAAAGCAATGTCAGCATAACCTCTTACGTATGTTAATGGTGTTCGTAATTCGTGAGCAACACTTGCTAGAAATTCACTTCGCTCTGTTTTCATATAATGCAAATCATTTGCGAGCGTTTGAATAGATGATGCCAGTTCACCAATTTCATCATTACGAGTAGTCGTTAACGAAACGGACAAATCGCCTTTACTCATTTTTTCAGTTGCATGTTTCATGTGTAACAATGGTTTTGTTAATAAACGTGATAATAGGAAAATTGTGATGACTGTGAGTAGAAATGTGATGGCACCAGCAATAATGAATTGTTTTGTTAATCCATTAACTAACTTTTCAATTGATTCTGTTCCAAGAAACATGTACACATAGCCTTCATGTTTTCCATCTACTACAATGGGGCTAACTGTACATATATAATTAGATGTTTTCCAATGATTTTCTATAATCGCTCCATTATGGTCTGTTCGAGTTTGCATTTTACTAATATGATCGTTTATAGTCGTGTTTATTTCGTTAGATTTAGCTAGTATTTCTTTATTTGCATTTGTAATAACGACAGTTGTTTCAGCTTCAGATTCCATTAATGCTACGTGAGAGATGGTTTGCTCATCGTAATATTTTTCAAGTACATCTCGATGACTATTTCCTCGCTTTAATAAAGCTGTCATTTCTTCATTTACTCTAGTGTTTACAAGACTATAATAGAGCAAAATAAAGAGAACACTTTCAATTAAAAGTGTAACAATTAAAAAATAAAATCCGAATTGAATTGAAATTCGTTTCATCGTTTTGCCCCTTACTGTTCAGTATCAATCCATCGATAACCTATTCCATACACGGTTTTTAAATGATGATCAATAGGGAAATTTGCTTTTCGCAATTTATCACGTAAATTACGAATATGTGAATCGACTGTGCGATCTTCTGTATTTGTGTTTAACCCCCAAATTCGTTCGATGAGCTGATCACGGTTTAATACGTAGTTCACATGGCGTAAAAATAATCCGAGTAAAGAAAATTCAATTGGTGTGAGAAGGAGTTCTTCATTATGGACAGAAACGAAGTGTTTTGTTTCATCCCATACAATACCGTGATATTGGATTTGTTTATGTTCATTTGTACGTCTTAAAACGGCTTCAATTCTTGCGAAAAGTTCTTCTTCATGGAAAGGTTTCGTTACGTAATCATCGGCTCCAATTTTTAATCCTTGAACGACATCTACTGTTTGATCACGAGCTGTAACCATAATAATAGGAATGTTACTAAAAGATCGGATTTTTTTGCACGTTTCCCATCCGTCCATCTTTGGCATCATAATATCGAGTAAAACAAATTTAAAGTTTCGATTTTCTATATGTAAAATAGCTTCTTCTCCTGAAGTCGCACTTACGCAGTTATATCCAATTGGTGTAAGATAAAGCGTTAATAATTCAAGCATTCTCGGTTCATCGTCTACGAGCAGTATATCAATCATAGAGAGCCCTCCATATTTATAATCGTTACTTAAAGTGTAATGCAAAATCATGAAGAAATGGTGCAGATTATGATGTGTCTGCATAATTTCTTCAGAATTGCTTGTTATTGTGGAGTTGAAATTACATTTTAGGTAATCATATTGGCTCAAAAATGATTAATACGGAGGCGGTATAGTGAAAAAAATGACCCGAATTTTTGGGATAACAATAATTACAGTAGTTGGTCTTGCTGCATGCGGACAAACGAATACAGACCATAAAAACCATGAATCTACAAAAGAGAAGAAAACAGAGCAAAAGGAAATGAAAATGAATCAGGAGGTAACGGCGCCAAAAGAAATGAACCAAGGTGCATCTAATGATTTATTAACGACAAGTTTAAAAAATGTAACGAGATTAAACACAAACGACCCTTTGCAAATGGCAGTATTAACTTCACAAACGATATGGCCAGCAACTCATAAGGAGAACCAGCCAGGTGCTGTTATTTTAGTACCAGCAAGCGAGTGGCAATTAGGTATTGCGAGTGCAGACCTTATTCATCATCCGAATAACGGGCCGATTTTATTTATAGAAAAAGAAAAGATACCGGAAATGACGTTAAAAGAAATAAAACGATTAAATCCAATCGGAACGAAAGATGGAACACAAATTATGGTGATGGGGGATGTAGGTACTAGCGCGCTTGAGCAATTAAAAGGTTATAAAGTAAAACAAATAAAAGAAACAGATCCAGCTATATTTGCGAAGGATGTTGATAAGGAGTATGCCGATATAACAGGAAGCTACCCAAATAGTGTTATTATTGGTTCGTCTGAAGAAGAAGGACGTTTATATACAACACCAGCTGTAAACTGGATTTCTCATATGCCAGAACCGCTTTTATATACAGAAAAAGATAAGGTGCCAGAAGCGACAATAGAGGCATTAAAAATGAGAAAAGATAAAGCAAATATATATGTATTAGGGCCAGAAAAAATTGTTTCAAAAGAAGTAGAAAAAGAGCTAAGCAAATACGGGAAAGTAACGCGTATTAGTGGAGAGACCCCTACAGAAAACTCGATTGCGTTCGCTAAGTTTAAAGATGAAAAAACAAAATTTGGCTGGGGATTCACAAAACCTGGTCACGGTTTATCATTTGTTTCAAGCAAAACACCAGATTTAGCAGTTGCTGGGGCACCTTTTTCACATATGGGTAAACACGCACCTGCTGTATTATTAGAAGAAGGTAAAGCTTCACAACCAGTGTATGACTTCCTTGCAAGCATTCAGCCGAAGTTTAAAGATGATCCAACACTTGGACCATATAATCACGGTTTCTTATTAGGAAGTACGAGTGATATTTCATTTGAAACACAAGGAATACTAGATGAGAGGTTAGAAATTGTTCAGGAAAGTGGTCAAGGACACGGTGGACATTAATGAAATGAGAAAAGATGCTACTGATATAGCGTCTTTTTTTATTTTCCTCGACAAAATATGACAAAAAAGTTGTAACTGTTTCTGTTATGATAGTTTCGAAAATCTTACATTTTACATAATCGGAGGAAAAAGAATGTATAAAAAATTGGGTACTATTGCTTTAACAGGTGCACTTGCTTTTAGTTTATCTGCTTGTGGTGAAACTGAAGTTAAAGAAGTGAGTAAAAACGATGCTCCTAAACAGGCTGAAAAGAAAGATAAAAAGGAAAAAGCTGAAAGCAAGATTTATAAAATTGGAGATACTGTAGAAGTTAATGGTCTACAACTTACTTTCAGTTCAGCTAAATTCGTTGAGCCTAACGAATACGTAAAAGCTGAAAAAGGGAAAGTACTAGAAATCGCTTTTAACGCTAAAAATAATGGCAAAAAAGATATATATTTTGGAACTTCTGAATTAAAAATTGCTGATACTAACGGCAACCAATTCAAAGAGTACTTTGGTGGGGAAAATACGTTTATAAATGAAAATATTGCGCCAGGTAACCAAATTACAAACAAAATGTTATTTGATGTACCAGAAGGCGATAAGTTTGTTGGTACATTTAAACCTACATTTACATTTGACGAGAAATCAGTGAAATTTGAATTTGAAGTTGCTAAATAAGGAGAGATTGAAATGAAAAGAACAGCTGAATTTGTATTAGGTCTTATTGGAGGTATTTTTGGTATTATTTGTGCATTTGTTGCTTTATTGATCGGCGGTATGGGAGCTGCTTTTGAAGCTGATGGAGCAAATACTGTTATTGGTTTAGGTTGGGGAGCTGTGGCTCTATCAATCTTAGGAATTGTTGGATCTGTTATGGTAAGAAGTAAAGCGAAGGTTGGCGGTATTATGATGACTGTGGCTGCTATCGGTGGATTTATTTGTATTTCTATAATTTACTTATTACCAGGCGTATTACTATTAATCGGTGGGTTAATGGGTATATTCCGTAAGGATAAAGCAACTGTATCTGCATAAAATGAGCACTCGAAAGAGTGCTCTTACTATTTTCATTAAATTAGTATAAACTCCTCTAACCCTAAACTATCCAAACTAAACCTCATATATGAAGTGGAAATATCTATAGAACTTTAAATGAACTAAATTACATGTGCATTTTTCATCCATCCAAACAAAGTTTTCTTCATTTGACATACTGTAGAATCCGAAATCATTGTACGTTAAATCAACAATAGGTGATAGTATATTTAAAGTTTCCTAAAAAAGAAGCTACGAAGGTAATATCATTTTTAGGAAACTTTTACATAGCAAAAAATCTTCTACTCGTTATATAATAGCTTTCGTGCAGTCGGCTAGATTTTCTTATGGAGAAAATCAAATTATAAAGGAGTAGAGGAGTGATATTTTGTTTCAAACGATAAAAAATGACTGGTTTTCTAATGTGAAAGGGGACGTGTTATCAGGAATTGTCGTTGCTTTAGCGTTAATCCCTGAAGCGATAGCCTTCTCTGTTATTGCAGGCGTGGATCCGACAGTTGGACTATACGCAGCCTTTTGTATTGCAGTTACCATTTCATTTGTTGGCGGAAGAACTGGAATGATTTCAGCTGCAACAGGTGCAATGGCATTATTAATGGTAACGCTTGTTAAAGATCATGGTTTGCAATATTTATTTGCTACAACAATATTAACAGGTATTGTCCAGATTATTTTTGGCGTGTTCAAACTGAGCTCATTTATGAAGTTTGTTCCGAAATCTGTTATGAGTGGTTTTTTAAATTCACTTGGAATTTTAGTTTTTACAGCGCAATTGCCACATTTTAAAAATGCAACTTGGCAAATGTATGCACTCGTTGTATTAGGACTTGCAATTATATATTTATTTCCACGTATTACAACGGCTGTACCTTCTACGCTTATTTCAATTATTATTGTGACGAGTATTGCACTTATGAGCGGATTACAGTTGAAAACAGTAGGAGATATGGGAAGCCTGCCGAAAGAATTACCGTTCTTTAGTATTCCTGACGTGCCTTTTACACTTGAGACATTAGGGATTATTTTACCTTATGCAGTTATGCTTGCAATTATCGGTTTACTAGAATCATTATTAACAGCTTCAGTTTTAGATGATATGACGCATACGGAAAGTAATAAGCATAAAGAGGCACGTGGACAAGGGATCGCAAACATTGTTGCTGGTTTCTTCGGAGGAATGGCAGGTTGTGCAATGATCGGTCAATCTGTTATTAATATTAAATCAGGTGGACGAGGTCGCCTATCAACATTTGTAGCGGGCGGATTTTTAATCGTATTACTATTCGTTTTAGGAGATTATGTCGTTCATATTCCGATGGCAGCTTTAGTTGCAGTTATGATTATGGTTTCAATCGGAACGTTTGATTGGAACTCTGTAGCAACGATTCATAAAGTGCCAAAAGGGAACGCATTCGTCATGATCGTAACAGTCGTGGTCGTTCTTATCACTCATAATTTGGGATTAGGTGTAATTATCGGAACAGTAATTAGTGCGGTTTTATTTGCATTCAATATGGCAAAGATTCACGTGAAACATTTATATATTGAAAATAAGAAAATATACGAAATTCACGGTCAACTCTTCTTTGCATCTACAGCAGATTTTATAAATGCTTTTTCATTGGATGAAGATATAAAAGAAATCGAAATGAACTTTACTCATGCGCACGTATGGGATGATTCGGCAGTGGCATCAATTGATAAAGTTATTATGAAATATGAACAAAGTGGCGTGAAAGTAAGTATAACAGGATTAAATGAACGTAGCTCAAAACTTGTTGCAAATTTAGCTACTTATAATAAAAGAATTGCTAGTTAAAAGCCTCCTTTTTAGGGGGCTTTATTATATAATACGAGTAGGATAACGAAAAGGGGATTCAGCATATGTACAAACAAATTATATTAGCATGTGACGGTTCTGAACATGCACTTCGAGCAGCGGAACATGCAACATATATTGCAAAATGTAGCGAAGAAACAAATGTTGAAGTTGTGTACGTAGTAGATAATAGAACGGCAAAATCAGATATTATACAAGGTCAAACAGATTTAGAAACAATATCAGCTAGTCGAAAAGATAAATTAAAAGAGATTGAAGGTTTATTAAAGAAAGAGAACATTTCTTATACAATTACGATATTACATGGTGATCCTGGAGATACAATTGTTCAATATGTGAATACAGGAGATATAGATCTTGTCATTGCTGGAAGTAGAGGGCTCAATACACTGCAAGAAATGGTGCTGGGAAGTGTAAGTCATAAAATAGCAAAGCGTGTGAAATGTCCAGTGATGATTGTAAAATGAAATAGAATGTAACGAAGACCTTAGTATAACTGAGGTCTTTTTTTATGTATAAATGACTCTTATTTGTGGAAATACTAGATATATAAGTTGAAAAGATGTTAACTTACAAATTTGTAAGTTAGTTGTTAGAGAAATCGATGTTATGAAATTTTTCCCATTGGTAAAATAAAAGTATCAAAGGGGAGATAGGGAGGATGGAAGTAATGAAATCATTTCAAAATTTGTCATATAGCCAAGGTGTCAGTCTTATTTGTTTAGGGGGATTTGCTGCATCTGTTACGTTAGCCGTTTTAATAAAGGTGTTTCATCAAATCTTTTAATCTTATAGTAGGGAAGGAATGGGTTGTTATCATTAGTAGGAACAGCAATGAAAATAAAAAATAGCTCTTAGCATGTATGTAAATGCTAAGAGCTATTTTTATGCTTGTTATATATTATTTAAGCTTGTTTTGATTTTACTGACCCTGTATTTAAAGTAAGAGCAAGGAAGAACATTGCAAGTACGCAAGATGCAAGTAATAAGATGAATCCGCCATCCCATCCGAATGCATCTACGATAAAGCCCATAGCTGCACTAGCGAAAGCTGCTCCGCCTAAGTAACCGAAGAATCCAGTTAAGCCTGCTGCAGTTCCAGCAGCTTTCTTTGGTGCTAAATCTAGAGCGTGTAGACCAATTAACATAACCGGTCCGTAAATTAAAAATCCAATTGCGACAAGTGCGATACTATCAACCATTGGATTACCAGGAGGGTTTAACCAGTAAACAAGAACTGCGATAAATACACCAACCATAAATAGAATACCAGCAGGTGCACGACGTCCTTTAAATAGTTTATCACTCATCCATCCGCAAAGAAGTGTACCTGGAATACCAGCCCATTCATATAGAGCGTAAGCAGTACGTGAGCTACTATGAGTAAAGCTTTTTTCTTCTACTAAATAAGTAGGAGCCCAGTCTACAACGCCGTAACGTACGAAATATACGAAAACGTTCGCAATAGCGATGTACCATAAAAACTTATTGTTTAATACGTATTTAAATAAAATTTCCTTTACTGAAAGTTCGCGTTCGCGATCTTTTACTTTCTCATCTGGTGGATATTCCCCAGTATGTTCTTCAATAGAAGGTAGTCCACAAGATTGAGGTGTATCTTTCATCGTAATTAATACATAAATACCAACTAAAATTGAAAGAATACCTGGGAAGTAAAAAATACTTTTCCAGTCATCTGCGAAGAAGTATAAGCCTAATGTTACAAGGGAAGGCATAAGCGCTCCGCCAACATTATGAGCGACGTTCCAAATAGACATTTTTGTACCACGTTCGCTAATAGAGAACCAGTGAACCATCGTACGACCACAAGGAGGCCATCCCATACCTTGTACCCATCCATTTAAAAACTGAAGTACAAACATAAGTATAATGCTCGTTGTAATGAAAGAAAATGAGCCGAAAATAATATTAATGATACCTGATAAAAATAGCCCAGCTGCTAAAAAGTAGCGAGGATTACAACGATCGGATACGATACCCATAAGAAATTTACTTAATCCGTAAGCAATAGAAACTGCTGAAAGGATAACCCCAAGTTCCCCTTTACTAAAGCCTTGCTCGATTAAGTATGGCATTGCTAGTGAAAAGTTTTTTCGAACAAAGTAGTAGCCTGCATAACCGATGAAGATACCTAAGAATACTTGTAAACGTAATTTACGGTATTCGCTATCAACGCGATCAGCTGGTAAGCGTTCCGCGTGGGGCGCAGGTTTAAATAATTGTGTGAAAAACATAAAATGAAAATCCTCCCCTAATTAATTCGAAGCGTTTTAAGACAGAGAATATAAAAAGGCCATGAAATATAAAAAAGTTTCCTTTTTTATGATTCATAGCCGTGTACTCCGTTTCTCCGTGACTGTCAATATTAACTTCGTCGAAAATTATACAACTTTGTGACAAAAATGTAAACGTTTTTATGAATAAAAGTATTGACGGATTTTGTTCGCGGGATTAATATTTAAATACGTTAAATATTTTATTGTTTAAATAAGAGGTGGATAACATGCCAAATGATATGACGCATATCGATAAAATTCAAGCTCTTGCCTTTTCGATTGGAAAGAAAATGCAGACGGAGTTATTAGAACAAATGCAAGCAACAGGACTTACACCACCGCAGTTTTATATTTTAAAGATTTTAGATCATTATGGGGCTTCAAGAGCGACAACATTAGCAAAAAAGATGTATGTGAAGCCTAGCGCGATTACAGTGATGATTGATCGTCTAATCGATCAAGAACTTGTAGAACGCTATCACGACAAAGATGACCGTCGTGTTGTCATCATCGAGTTAACGAAAAAGGGGAAAGCTAGAGTAGAAGAGGCAATGACAGCTCGCAACGAGCATATTGCAAAATACTTTTCACATTTAGAGTTGCAAGAAAGAGAAGATTTATTACGTCTCTTTGAGAAGTTAGAAACCATTATTTGCGGGACACAAGAGAAAAAAGAGAATAACTAAGAGGAATTGAGGAGATTACATGGAGCAACAAGAAAATCAAAATAGAAAGTTGTTGTTAATCGGTTTAGTAATCGCGATGCTATTTGCTGCATTAGATGGAACAATTGTTGGTACAGCAATGCCACGTATCGTCGGTGACCTAGGCGGATTAAGTTTAATGACATGGTTAACGACAGCTTATATGTTAACATCAACGACAGTTGTACCAATTGCAGGTAAATTAGCGGATTTACTTGGTCGTCGTAACGTATATATAACAGGGCTAGTTATTTTCATGATTGGTTCGGCGTTATGTGGTATGGCGAATGGTATGACAGAATTAATTATTTTCCGTGGTATTCAAGGTCTTGGTGGCGGTATTATGATGCCAATGGCTATGATTATTATTGGAGATATGTTCACGGGAAAAGAACGTGCGAAATGGCAAGGTATTTTTGGTGCGTTATACGGTCTTGCTTCTGTAATTGGACCGCAAGTTGGTGGTTGGATTGTAGATGCAGTGAACTGGAGATGGGTATTCTACATTAACTTACCGGTTGGTATTTTAGCAACAATCTTTATTGCAATGGGATTAAAATCACATAAACAAACAGGACCAATTAAAATTGATATCGCTGGAATCTTTACGATGATTCTAGGTGTTGTAAGTTTATTACTTGCGCTAACGTTTGGCGGAAAAGATTATGCATGGGATTCTTGGCAAATTATCGGTTTATTCGCACTAGCTGTAATTGGTATCGTTAGCTTTGTTATTGTTGAAACGAAAGCTGAAGAGCCGATTTTACCAATGCATTTCTTTAAAAATCGCACATTTACAATACTGAATGCGATTGGATTCTTTATGAGTATTGGAATGTTCGGCGCGATTATGTTCGTACCATTCTTCATGCAAGGTATTGTAGGAGTAAGTGCTGCTGAATCAGGAACAATTATGACTCCAATGATGATTACAATGATTGTAATGAGTATTATCGGTGGGCAACTTGTATTAAAAGTTGGTGTAAAACCACAAATTATCGCAGGTATGCTTATTATGGCCGGTGGTTTTTGGTTATTAACAACGATGGATATGCACACAACGAAGCTTACAGCTACTTCTTATATGATGGTTATCGGTTTAGGAATGGGTCTTGTAATGCCGACATTAACATTAGCGTTACAAGAAAGCTTCCCGAAAAAAGACCTTGGTGTCGTAACGTCATCAAGTCAGTTCTTCCGTCAAATTGGTGGAACATTTGGTATTACAATTTTAGGATCAATTATGAATAACACTTCAGGTACAACGTTAACAAATAAATTAGTACCTGTATTAGATACATTCCCGAAAGAAGCGGGACAAATGGTAACGAAATTTAAAGATATGATTCACACAGATCCACAAGGTTTATATTCGATGCTATTTAGCCCAGAGGCATTAAAACAAATGCCAGAAGCGTTTGCTAACAGCATTGTACCTATTTTGAAAAACTCTTTAGTAGACTCGCTTCATACTGTATTCTTAACAGGATTAGTATTTATCGTAGTAGGTGCCATCTTTACGATTTTCTTACAAAAAATTAAACTATCAGATCGTAAAAAAGATGCTGAAGAGCCTGCTGTTGAAGAAAAAGAAAAAACTGTATCATACTCGTAATGAAGAAGCATCGCCTTATGGCGGTGTTTTTTTGAGTATAACCTTAAAAGCTTTTTAGTGAGAAATGATTGACGTATTTTTAGAAATACGTTATATTATTTTCTGTAAACGGTTACATGAAATGAGGAGAAAAGAGAATGAGTACGATTAAAGACGTTGCGAAATTAGCGGGAGTATCTGTTGCGACCGTTTCCAGAGTTCTAAATAAAAATGGATATGTTCATGAAGATACATTAAAAAAGGTAGAGCGTGCAATAGAGATGTTAGATTATAAGCCTAGTACAGTAGCGCGTTCACTGTATAATAAAAAGTCTCGTTTAATTGGCTTAGTTGTTCCGAATATCGTGAATCCGTTCTTTCCAGAAGTTGCACGTGCCGTAGAAGATGTAGCACATAAACAAGGTTACACAGTTGTTCTTTGTAACTCTGATGAAAGTTTAGAAAAAGAGAAACAATACATTGATGTACTTAGACAAAATAATGTAGATGGATTTATTGTAGCAACGAATCCACAAAATAGTGTTAATTACATGAATTTATCTGTTCCGGTTGTTGCGATTGACCGTATGTTTAATGAGCGTATTCCTACTGTATATGCAGATAACTATGCAGGAAGTCAGGCTGCGACAAAGTTGTTACTAGATAAAGGATGTAAACATATTGCACATATTCGCGGACCACGTGATGTGAGTACTGCAAATGAACGTTTTGAAGGTTTTGTAGACGTTATTACGCAAAATAATCTTTCGTATATGATTGCGGAGAGTACGTTTGAGCCAGCAAATAGTGAGCGTGTAGCGATGGAATTATTAGAAGAATACCCGCATATTGATGGTATTGTTGCTGGGAATGATTTAATTGCGATTGGTATTGTAAAGGCTGCACTTCAAAAGGGGATTGCCATTCCAGATGATTTACAAATTATCGGATTTGATGGCATTTCTTTAACGGAAATGATGTATCCATCTATTACAACAGTTGCACAACCGATATATGAAATGGGGAAAATTGCAACAGAGTTGTTGTTAGAGCAAATGGAAGGAAATACATTAGAAGAGAAACACTATCGTTTGCCAATTGAAATTATAGAACGAAATACAACGAAGTAAGGAGATGAAACAGATGCCAAATATTGCAGTAGTAGGAAGCATTTCAATGGACTTAGTGGCTGTTTCAAAAAAACGGCCGAAAGCAGGAGAAACAGTAATTGGTGAAGCGTTTCATACAATCCCAGGAGGGAAAGGGGCAAACCAAGCAGTTGCTGCAGCTAGGTTAGGAGCAAATGTAGCAATGGTTGGAGCGGTAGGAAATGATGATTATGGAACAGTAGTTAGAAAAAATTTAGAGAACGAACGCATTTTTATCGATTATGTGGTACCGGTTACAGATAGAACGACAGGAATTGCTCATATCGTTTTAGCAGAAGAAGATAACAGTATTGTTGTCGTACAAGGGGCAAATGCTCTTGTAAATAAGTCAGTTGTAGATCGCTCCAAAGACCTTCTTGTAAAAGCGGATATGGTTGTTCTTCAACTAGAAATTCCACTTGAAACAGTAAAATATGTATTGGCTATTTGTGAGGAACATAATATTCCTGTTATGTTGAATCCAGCGCCAGCACAAGTTTTATCAGAAGAAATTTTAGAAAAAGCAACTTATATTACGCCAAATGAACATGAGTGCCGCATCGTATTAGATGATTTTACATCACCAATTGAAGATTTATTGGCGAAGTATCCAAATAAATTATTGATGACAGAAGGTTCTAACGGTGTTCGTTTCCATAATGGAACAGAGATTGTACATGTTCCTAGCATTGCTGTTGATGTAGTGGATACAACTGGAGCTGGTGATACATTTAATGGTGCGTTAGCAGTTGCACTTTCTGAAGGAGAGACACTTCAAAAAGCAATTCGTTTCGCGAATATTGCCGGTGGTCTTTCTGTAACGAAACTTGGGGCACAGGGCGGTATGCCAACGAGAGATCGAGTACGTGAAGTGCAGGTGATTGTTGGATGAAAAAGCATGGTGTATTAAACAGTGAAATCGCGGCAGTCCTTGCTTCACTTGGGCATACAGATACGGTTGTAATTGCTGATTGCGGTTTACCAATTCCTGACGGAGTAAAACGAATTGATTTAGCTGTTGAGATTGGAAAACCGAGTTTTTTAGAGGTGTTACAAGTTGTAGCTGATGATATGGCAATCGAAAAAGTGACGTTAGCAGAAGAAGTCATTATAAATAATGCAGAAGTAAATAAAGAGATCGAACGGAAATTAATAGAGCCAGCATTTGAGTATGTATCTCATGAACAATTTAAAGAGCATACAAAGAAAGCGAAGGCAATTATTCGTACAGGCGAGGCTACGCCTTATGCAAATGTAATTTTACATGCAGGCGTGATTTTTTAATAAAGGGAAGTGATGGGAATGCATATTGAAATGAAAAACATTTCAAAGGCGTTCAATGGCAATCCTGTTTTGAAGAATGCACAGTTTATGATTGAAACAGGAGAAGTCCATGCATTGATGGGGGAAAATGGAGCGGGTAAATCAACGCTCATGAAGATTTTAACAGGTGTATACAAAAAAGATGGTGGGACAATCAAGATTGATGGGCAAGAGCGCACCTTTAAAAATGCGAAAGAAGCTGAAGAGTACGGCATCGCATTTATACATCAAGAACTAAACATATTGCCGAATTTAACAGTAGCTGAAAATATGTTTCTCGGTAAAGAGTTAATGTATGGGAAAACAGGTATTTTACGCACTCGACAAATGAACGCGATTGCGCAGCAGCAACTAGCAGAGCTAGGGCTGCATGTAAGAGGCGCTATGTTAGCAGAGGAATTATCGGTTGGACAACAGCAAATTATCGAAATTGCGAAAGCATTAATGACAAACGCGAGCGTTATTATTATGGATGAACCTACTGCGGCACTGACGGATCGTGAAATCGAAACGCTCTTTACAGTAATCAATAAGTTACGTAAAGAAGGTGTTTCATTCGTGTACATTTCGCATCGTATGGAAGAGATTTTCTCAATATGTGATGCTATTACGATTTTGCGTGATGGAGAATACGTGGGAAAGAGATTAATTCCAGAAACATCATTTGATGAAGTAGTGAGTATGATGGTGGGGCGCAGCATTGGTGAACGTTACCCAGAGCGAAATAGTCAAATTGGTGATGTCATTTTTGAAATGCGTAATGGAACGAAGAAAGGGAAATTTGAAAATGTTTCGTTTCAAGTGAGGAAAGGTGAAATCCTTGGTGTAGCTGGTTTGATGGGGGCTGGTCGCACTGATATTATGAAAGCGATATTTGGTTATGAACCTTTAGACTCTGGACAAATTTTTATAAATGGACAAGAAGTAAAGATTGATAGTCCAATAGATGCAATTAGACAAAGAATTGCTTTCATTACAGAAGATAGAAAGTCTGAAGGATTAGTGTTAGATTTTTCAATTCGAGAAAATTTAGCTTTACCGAATTTAGAAAATCTTTCAAAGGGAAGTGTTCTAAGCAATGAGCTAGAACAACAGTTTACAGAGGATATGATGAAGCTTCTTAATGTGAAAGCATCTAGCGGAGAGCAGGCAGTGAAATCTCTTTCTGGTGGAAATCAGCAAAAGATTGTAATCGCAAAATGGCTAGGCATTCATCCGCAATTACTCATTTTAGATGAGCCAACAAGAGGTGTCGATGTTGGAGCGAAAAAAGAAATTTACTCTATTATGAATAAGCTTACAGAGCAAGGCGATGCCGTTATTATGGTATCATCTGAGCTTCCGGAAGTTTTAGGGATGAGTGATCGAGTTCTTGTTATTCATGAAGGAAAAGTCGGCGGAATTTTAGGGAAAGATGAGGCATCACAAGAGTCTATTATGGCACTAGCTACAGGGGGAGAGTAAGGATGGCTAAGAAGGGGAATGTATTACAACAACTCGGTTCTTTAATCGGTTTAGTATTAATTATCGTCGTAATTACAGCTTTAAATCCAGCGTTCATTGAAATTCCAAATTTATTTAATATACTGCGTCAAGTATCGATTAATGCGCTTATTGCATTTGGAATGACCTTCGTAATTTTAACAGGGGGTATTGACTTATCGGTAGGTTCTATTTTAGCATTATCAAGTGCACTTGTTGCTGGAATGATGGCAAGTGGCATGGATCCGTTCCTTGCAATGGCAGTTGGACTATTAGCAGGTCTTGTAATGGGAATTGTAAACGGTATCATCATTGCGAAAGGAAAAGTAGCTCCATTTATTGCAACTTTAGCAACAATGACTATTTTTCGTGGGTTGACGCTTGTTTATATGGACGGACGTCCGATCACTGGTCTTGGTGATCATTTAATGTTCCAAATGTTTGGCCGCGGTTATTTTCTTGGTATTCCGGTACCCGCTGTTACAATGATGATCGCTTTCGCAGTACTGTACTTCATTTTGAAGAAAACGACATTTGGTCGCCGTACATTTGCAATTGGTGGAAATGAAGAAGCAGCAGCACTATCAGGTATTAATGTTACGAGAATTAAAGTAATGATTTACGGTCTTTCCGGAATTTTGGCAGCGCTTGCAGGTATTGTCTTAACATCACGATTAGATTCTGCACAGCCGACTGCAGGTACTTCTTATGAATTAGATGCAATTGCAGCAGTTGTATTAGGTGGAACAAGTCTTTCTGGGGGAAGAGGATGGATTGTTGGTACATTCATCGGTGTACTTATTATCGGTGTACTAAATAACGGTTTAAATTTATTAGGTGTATCTTCTTTCTTCCAACAAGTTGTAAAAGGACTTGTAATCTTATTAGCTGTATTAATTGATCGTAGAAAAGAAGCGTAATGGAGGGACAGTTCATGAAGAAATGGTTACTTATACTCGTTGCATGTATTATGGTCATTACTGCTGGTTGTTCAATGGAACCGCCAGAATGGGCAAAGGATTCTAGCGATAAAGGTCGAAATAAAACTATTAAAGTTGGATTCTCTGTTTCAACTTTAAATAATCCCTTCTTTGTAACTTTGAAAAAGGGGGCAGAAAAGAAAGCGAAAGATAGTGGCATCGAATTGATTGCTGTTGATGCGCAAAATGATGCAGCAAAGCAAACGAACGATGTTGAAGATTTAATTCAAAAGGGTGTCGATGTAGTTGTTATTAATCCGACCGATTCAGATGCTGTTGCTTCAGCAGTAAGTGCAGCAAACGCAGCAAATGTTCCTGTTATTACAGTAGACCGCGTTGCGAATTCAGGTAAGGTTGTTTCTCACATTGCATCTAATAATATCGAAGGTGGTCAAATGGCTAGTGATTACATTCGTGAATTAGTCGGCGAAGGAGCAAACGTTGCTGAGTTAGAAGGAATCCCTGGATCGTCTGCTGCTCGTGAACGTGGGAAAGGATTCCATAACGTAGCCGATAAGTCTTTAAAAGTAGTTGCCAAACAAGCGGCTGATTTTGATAGAGCGAAAGGATTATCTGTTATGGAAAACATTTTGCAAGCAAATAGCGATATTAAAGCCGTGTTTGCTCATAACGACGAGATGGCATTAGGTGCACTTGAAGCATTGAAGTCTGCTGGAAAAACAGATGTAGTAGTTGTTGGATTTGATGCAACAGAAGATGCTGTGAAAGCGGTTAACGATGGGCGTATGGCTGCAACAGTCGCTCAAAAACCAGAATTAATCGGAGAGAAGGCGATGCAAACAGCAAAAGAGATAACACAAGGTAAAAAAGTGGACAAATCTATTCCGATTGAATTAGAGCTTATTAAGAAAAATAAATAAATATAAAATGAAAATTAGGAAGGAAGAACAACAAATGAAATTCTTTATTGATACAGCAAACATTAACGAAATTAAAGAGGCAAATGAATTAGGCGTATTAGCTGGAGTAACGACAAATCCATCACTTGTAGCAAAAGAAGGCGTAGATTTCCACGAGCGCATTCGTGAAATTTGCAACGTTGTAGAAGGACCTGTAAGTGCAGAAGTAATTAGCTTAGAAGCTGATAAAATGATTGAAGAAGGAAAAGAATTAGCGAAGATTGCTCCAAACGTTGTTGTAAAAGTTCCAATGACAACAGAAGGTTTAAAAGCAGTAAAAGCGTTCTCTGATTTAGGAATTCGTACAAACGTTACATTAGTATTCTCAGCAGTTCAAGCATTACTTGCTGCTCGTGCTGGTGCAACGTACGTTTCACCATTCTTAGGTCGTTTAGATGATATCGGTCATAACGGTATGGATTTAATTCGTCAAATCGCAGAAATCTTTGCAATTCATGGTATCGAAACAGAAATCATCGCAGCATCTGTACGTCACAGCGTTCACGTAACTGACGCAGCATTAAACGGTGCACATATTGCAACAATCCCAGCAAACGTAATTGCTTCATTAGTGAAGCACCCATTAACAGATCAAGGAATTGAGAAATTCTTAGCTGATTGGGAAAAAACACAAGAGAAATAATAGAAAAGCAAGAATCCTAGTTTAATTGACTAGGATTCTTTTTTATTTAAAAGAATTTTCATGCAATTTTGCATATTGTCTTTTAAATTTGTTATATAAGATATTTAATATATATCACATAACTCTTTATTTTTAATATTTCGACATAAAGTGAAACTTTAATCAGTGGGGGCTTTGTTCATCCCCCCACTGATTATTAATTGAACCAAGGGATAAAAAGATAGAGGGTCTGACCAGAAAACTGGAGGGCATGATTCTATAACAAAAAGCTTAATGTTTATAGAATTATGTCTTTTTATATAGGGAGGGTAGTAAACAGAGATTTGGACAAAAATGCACCGATTTATCTGAATTTTAAGTTTTATAAAGGGGAGAAATGGAATGAGAAGAAAAGCACCATTTAAAGTGTTGTCATCATTAGCAATTGCGGCAATTATCGGATGTACATCTGTAATGAGTGCTCCGTTAGCATATGCAGAAACGGTAGCAAAAGAGAAAGATAGTGTATCTACAACACCAATTGATTACAATTTAATTCAAGAAGATCGTTTAGCGGAAGCTCTGAAAGAAAGAGGAACAATTAATCCAGCATCTTCTAAAGAAGAGACGAAAAAAGCTGTTGAGCAATATATTGAAAAGAAACAAGGAGATCAGGCGAATAAAGAAATTCTTCCAGATGCTCACTCACAAGAAACATCTGATTTCACAAAAAAAGTAAAAGAGAAAAAGATGGAAGAAAAGGAAAATGTAAAAAAGGCTGAAAAAAATGTTAGCCTTGAGCAAAAGCCAGAACCAAATAAAAAGCAATTGAATGGGCAAGTTCCAACTTCAAAAGCAAAGCAAGCTCCATATAAGGGATCTGTTCGATCGGATAAAGTATTAGTGTTACTCGTTGAATTTAGTGATTATAAACATAATAATATTGATCAAACACCAGGTTATATGTATTCGAAAGACTTTAGTAGAGAACATTATCAAAAGATGTTGTTCGGTAATGAGCCGTATACTTTATTTGATGGTTCAAAAGTAAAAACGTTTAAACAATACTATGAAGAGCAGTCTGGTGGTAGTTATACGACAGATGGATATGTAACGGAGTGGCTAACTGTTCCAGGAAAAGCATCTGATTATGGAGCTGATGGTAGCAGTGGTCACGATAATAAAGGTCCAAAGGGTGCACGTGATTTAGTGAAAGAAGCTTTGCATGCAGCTGCTGAGAAAGGACTAGATTTATCCCAGTTTGATCAATTTGATAGATATGATACAAACGGGGACGGGAATCAAAATGAACCTGACGGTGTAATTGATCATTTAATGGTAATCCATGCTGGTGTTGGTCAAGAAGCTGGTGGCGGTAAATTAGGTGATGATGCGATCTGGTCACATCGTTCAAAATTAGCAGTAGATCCAGTAGCGATTGAAGGTACGAAATCAAAGGTAGATTACTTTGGTGGTAAAGTAGCAGCACATGATTACACAATTGAACCAGAAGATGGAGCTGTAGGTGTGTTTGCACATGAATTTGGACATGATCTTGGATTACCAGATGAATATGACACGAAATATACTGGAAATGGTTCACCAGTCGAAGCTTGGTCATTAATGAGTGGAGGTAGTTGGACAGGGAAAATCGCAGGAACAGAGCCGACTAGTTTTTCACCACAAAATAAAGACTTCTTACAAAAGAATATGGGTGGCAACTGGGCAAAAATATTAGAAGTAGATTACGATAAAATTAAGAGTGGTGTGGGAGTTCCTACCTATATTGATCAAAGTGTTACGAAATCAAATCGTCCAGGCGTTGTACGTGTTAACTTACCAGGTAAAAGTGTTGAAACGATTAAACCGGAGTTTGGAAAGCATGCATATTATAGTACAAGAGGCGATGATATGCATACAACGTTAGAGACACCATTCTTTGATTTAACAAAGGGAACAAATGCAAAATTCGATTATAAAGCAAATTATGAGTTAGAAGCAGAGTGCGATTTCGTCGAAGTACATGCAGTAACAGAAGATGGAACGAAAACATTAATTGATAGACTTGGGGAAAAAGTAGTCCAAGGAGATAAAGATACAACAGATGGGAAATGGATTGATAAATCATATGATTTAAGTCAATTTAAAGGCAAAAAAGTGAAACTACAATTCGACTATATTACAGATCCGGCTGTAACATATAAAGGTTTTGCGATGGACAATGTAAATGTAACTGTTGATGGACAAGTTGTATTTTCTGATGATGCAGAAGGACAGTCTAAAATGAATTTAAATGGTTTTGTTGTTTCTGATGGGACAGAGAAGAAAGCTCATTATTACTACTTAGAGTGGAGAAATTATGCGGGATCAGATAATGGTTTAAAAGCAGGAAAAGGTCCAGTGTATAATACAGGTCTTGTCGTTTGGTATGCAGATGATAGCTTTAAAGATAACTGGGTTGGGATGCATCCAGGCGAAGGATTCCTTGGTGTTGTTGACTCTCATCCAGAAGCGCTAGTTGGTAATTTAAACGGGAAACCAGCATACGGTAATACGGGCATGCAAATTGCAGATGCTGCATTTTCATTTGATAAAACACCAGCATGGAGTGTAAATTCATTAACACGTGGTCAGTTTAACTATTCTGGATTACAAGGTGTTACAACTTTTGATGATTCAAAAGTATATAGTAACAAGCAAATTGCAGACGCAGGAAGAAAAGTTCCAAACCTTGGACTTAAATTCCAAGTTGTTGGACAGGCAGAAGATAAATCGGCAGGCGCTGTTTGGATTAAACGTTAATAACATAAAAGCACATTCTTCATATGAAGAGTGTGCTTTTTAATTTGTACAGTAAGTTATTATTTTAGTTTATCCCGCATTAACGGTCAGTAAGATCCCCACCTCAAAATTCAGTGGAAGTAAAGAAGTGAGTTGTGAGATCAACTGCCCGTAAAAGCCCGATTGGTTCAACTAATAATCAGTGGGGAGGAACAAAACCCCCACTGATTAAAGTTTCACTTTATGTAATACAAGTGTTTATTCATGTGTACTGTATCAAATTATGTGGGGAAAGGAAATATTTCCGAGGAAATTGTCGAAGTATCGTCAGTATTTATAAACTTTCTGTTTAAAAGAAGAGATGTATTATTGCCTTTACGGCTCAATTTATTTACATTGTTATTTGGTTATACACAAAAGTAATATATTGGGCAAAAAGAGTTCTATTCGATAGGGCTCTTTGGCTTTGTATTTGATATACAAATATTAACCTCAATTGTTTGGAAATGTATCTTCTTGTTTAGCGTCATTTGGACTTTAACTACAGTTTTTGTTTTTCGTTTATATGAAGAGGGAGATGAGCCGTTACCTTTTATATTTAAATTAATTGGCATTATTCCAACGCTTCCATTATATTACGGGTTATATCAATATGCATTAAAAAAAAGACAACGATGGATTATCCCATCATTGTCTTTTTTACTTTGCTTCTTACATAAATCATCCCAGCAAATGTTAATAAAAATGCTGTCCCGATAATGAAGCTGACGCTAGGTGATGCTCCGATTGCGCCGACTGTAAAGGAGCCAGCAACAACTCCTAATGAGAAGAAGGCATAAAATAATCCGAATGCCTTTCCGCGATTATCGTCTGTAGTATTTTCAACGAGTAAAGCGTTAATAGACGGAAAGAGGATTGCGAATCCAATTCCATAAATCATCATTACGATAAAGAGCATACCTTTTGTAGCAAATAATCCGAGTAAAGATAATGCGAATGCCATAACTGCAATTCCGATTAGCATTAGTTTCGAACGATTAAATCGATCATAAATACGATTTGTTGGAAGCAAGAAGAAGAGGATAGCAGTTATACCAAATACACTTAACATCATGCCTGTTGTAGATGCTTTAAGCGCTAATGCCTCAACTTTTACTGGTAACATATAAGTGACAATTCCTTGTGAAAACATTAATGTGAAAGCACCAATATATGCTTGTAATAACGGTTCTGATTTTAAAAGTTCAACCATATCTTCTTTGTTCATCATTTGCGTTCTTGATGTATCTTTTCTTGATACGTTATTTGGTAAGAAGAATAGAGATACGATCGTACCAAGAGCCATTAAAATAGAAATAGTAATGAAGACCCACTCTACGCCAGCTGTTGCTTTCATAATACCGCTGAAAGCAGGTCCTACGATTGCGGCTGTTCCAACAGCAGCACCAGATAGAGCCATTGCTTTTCCTTGTCTTTTTGCATTTGTTTGTTTTGATAAAAATGTAAAGGCAGCAGGAATTAAAAAGCCATCACTAAATCCATGCATAAAGCGCACAACTAATAGTTGTTCACCACTTTGAACACCGGTGTATAACAAGACTATGAAACTCGTAATTCCCATGCTTATATAAAGGATTTTTTTTGCACCAAATTTATCGACAGCGGCTCCAGCAATAATATTACCGATCATATTAGCGAATGAGTACATACCGACAACTAGCCCGATAATAAGAGGAGTTCCTCCAAGGCTTTGAGCGAAAGTACTCATAATAGGTAATTGTGAAAATGTATCTAAAAATGCCACGATAACGATAAAGTAAATAAAATATTTCAAGCGATATTCACCTCTCCTATGCTATTATGGCACAATGCTAATTTCACCTGCAATGAAATTGAATTAACAGATGTGGAAAAAAGTACAAAGTGACAAAATATTGAACGTTATTTGTAAAAAATTAGTGGGGATGTGATTGTTTTTTTGAAATATATGGATAGAAGTATTATAATAGAATTGTAAACTTCACCAGGTTAAGTATATACATAGAGAGGGATGTATAAAATGAAAGCACTACTTTGGCATAATCAACGTGATGTACGAGTAGAAGAAGTACCAGAACCAACAGTAAAACCAGGAACAGTGAAAATCAAAGTTAAATGGTGTGGTATTTGTGGGACAGACTTGCATGAATATTTAGCAGGGCCTATTTTTATTCCAACAGAAGAACATCCATTAACACATGTGAAAGCACCTGTTATTTTAGGTCATGAGTTTAGTGGTGAGGTAATAGAGATTGGTGAAGGCGTTACATCTCATAAAGTGGGAGACCGCGTTGTTGTAGAGCCAATTTATTCTTGTGGTAAATGTGAAGCTTGTAAACATGGACATTACAATGTTTGTGAACAACTTGTTTTCCACGGTCTTGGCGGAGAAGGCGGCGGTTTCTCTGAATATACAGTAGTACCAGAAGATATGGTTCATCACATTCCAGATGAAATGACGTATGAACAAGGTGCGCTTGTAGAACCAGCAGCAGTAGCAGTTCATGCAGTACGTCAAAGTAAATTAAAAGAAGGGGAAGCTGTAGCGGTATTTGGTTGCGGTCCAATTGGACTTCTTGTTATCCAAGCAGCTAAAGCAGCAGGAGCAACTCCTGTTATTGCAGTTGAACTTTCTAAAGAACGTCAAGAGTTAGCGAAATTAGCAGGTGCGGATTATGTATTAAATCCAGCAACTCAAGATGTGTTAGCTGAAATTCGTAACTTAACAAATGGGTTAGGTGTAAATGTTAGCTTTGAAGTAACAGGTGTTGAAGTTGTACTACGTCAAGCGATTGAAAGTACAAGCTTTGAAGGACAAACTGTAATTGTTAGTGTATGGGAAAAAGACGCAACAATTACTCCAAATAACTTAGTATTAAAAGAAAAAGAAGTTATTGGTATTTTAGGATACCGTCACATCTTCCCAGCTGTTATTAAATTGATTAGCTCCGGTCAAATTCAAGCAGAGAAATTAATTACGAAAAAAATTACAGTGGATCAAGTTGTTGAAGAAGGATTTGAAGCACTTGTAAAAGATAAAACACAAGTGAAAATTCTTGTTTCACCTAAATAAGATAGAATCGAATAGAGTAGCCCTTTTCTAGAAATAGAAGAGGGCTACTTTTTTTCTATACTGAAAGGTGATAGACTTTCCTTTGACTCAATGTATTTTTGTTTGGAAGGGAGAATCTAATGCTTTCATTTTTGTTAACTTTAAAGCGAATGTTAAGAGCCTGTTTACGAGCGTGGAAAGATAAAGAATTTCAAGTATTATTTGTATTAACAATTTTGACTTTAATATCGGGTACGATTTTTTATAGTACAGTTGAAGGATTACGTCCTATTGACGCTTTATATTTTAGTGTGGTCACGTTGACGACTGTCGGTGATGGGAATTTTAGTCCGCAAACTGATTTCGGAAAGATATTTACAATCTTATACATATTTATTGGGATTGGACTAGTGTTTGGATTTATTCATAAGTTAGCAGTTAATGTACAATTGCCAAGTATATTATCGAATAGAAAAAAAGAGTAAAGCATTCAGATGCTTTACTTTTTTTTTACATTAGTTTAGACAAGCCTTAATAATAGTTTATTAAAATGAAAGTGTATTCATTCATTATATTCACTGTGTATAAAGTTATAATGATATGAACATTTGCATATTTTAATTTATTGATAGAAATTTCATGAAAGGTGGGATATTCTAGTCATAGGTTAACCGGATGACATCATAGGATCCTAACAAAATGTTTACAATAATTCAATTATAAAATGGAGGATTTTATATGAAAAAGAAAGTACTTGCTTTAGCGGCAGCTATTACATTAGTTGCTCCATTACAAAGTGTTGCATTTGCTCATGAAAATGATGGGGGACAGAGATTTGGAGTTATTCCGCGCTGGTCTGCTGAAGATAAACATAAAGAAGGCGTGAATTCTCATTTATGGATTGTAAACCGTGCAATTGATATTATGTCTCGTAATACAACACTTGTAAAACAAGATCGAGTTGCACTATTAAATGAATGGCGTACTGAGTTAGAGAACGGTATTTATGCTGCTGACTATGAAAATCCTTATTATGATAATAGCACATTTGCTTCACATTTCTATGACCCTGACAATGGGAAAACTTATATTCCATATGCAAAGCAGGCAAAGGAAACAGGAGCTAAATATTTTAAATTAGCTGGTGAGTCTTATAAAAATAAAGATATGAAACAAGCGTTCTTCTATTTAGGATTATCTCTTCATTATTTAGGGGATGTAAACCAACCGATGCATGCGGCAAACTTTACGAATCTATCGTATCCACAAGGATTCCATTCTAAATATGAAAACTTTGTAGATACGATAAAAGATAATTATAAAGTAACGGATGGAAATGGATATTGGAACTGGAAAGGTACGAATCCAGAAGATTGGATTCATGGAGCGGCAGTAGTTGCGAAACAAGATTACGCTGGCATTGTAAATGATAATACGAAAGATTGGTTCGTGAGAGCTGCTGTATCACAAGAATATGCAGATAAATGGCGCGCTGAAGTTACACCAATGACAGGTAAGCGTTTAATGGATGCACAACGTGTTACTGCTGGATATATTCAGCTTTGGTTTGATACGTACGGAAATCGTTAAGTATTTAAAAAAGGTCAAATCTCAGAATAGAGTATTTGGCCTTTTTATCACTATACAATACATGGAGGTATGAAACGTGAAAGGTAAATTGCTAAAAGGTGTACTTAGCTTAGGTGTTGGTTTAGGAGCTTTATATAGCGGAACGTCAGCTCAAGCAGAAGTGTCTACAAATCAAAATGATACATTAAAAGTGATGACGCATAATGTATATATGCTATCAACAAACTTATATCCGAACTGGGGACAAACTGAGCGTGCTGATTTAATCGGGGCGGCAGATTATATAAAGAATCAAGATGTAGTTATATTAAATGAAGTGTTTGATAATAGCGCTTCAGATCGTTTATTAGGGAATTTGAAGAAAGAATATCCAAATCAAACAGCAGTATTAGGTCGTAGTAGTGGAAGTGAATGGGATAAAACGTTAGGAAACTATTCATCTTCAACTCCTGAAGATGGTGGCGTTGCGATTGTGAGCAAATGGCCAATCGCTGAAAAGATTCAATATGTATTTGCAAAAGGATGCGGGCCAGATAATTTATCGAATAAAGGATTTGTATACACGAAAATTAAGAAAAATGATCGTTTCGTTCACGTGATTGGGACGCATTTGCAGGCTGAAGATAGTATGTGCGGAAAAACTTCACCAGCATCTGTACGTACGAACCAATTAAAAGAAATTCAAGATTTTATTAAAAATAAAAATATACCAAATAATGAGTATGTGTTAATTGGTGGTGATATGAACGTAAATAAGATAAATGCAGAGAACAATAATGATTCAGAGTATGCATCTATGTTTAAAACATTGAACGCTTCTGTACCATCTTATACTGGATATACAGCGACTTGGGATGCAACGACAAACAGTATTGCAAAATATAATTTCCCTGATAGTCCTGCCGAATATTTAGATTATATTATTGCAAGCAAAGACCATGCGAACCCATCGTATATAGAGAATAAGGTGTTACAGCCGAAATCTCCACAATGGACTGTTACATCATGGTTCCAAAAATATACGTATAATGATTACTCTGATCATTATCCAGTAGAGGCGACTATTTCTATGAAGTAGTTTCAAAAAGTTTCTTCGTAAAGAAGAAACTTTTTTTATTTGCAAACAGGAAAATCATACTTTCTTTCCAATATGTATAAGACATATTGAAAAGAGGAGAGAAAAATGTGGATCGAGGAATTTTTAAAGAAGTTCCATTACCGTGTGCATTTTTGGATGAAGTGGCTTTAGATAGAAATATTCAATCGATTATAGAGTTAAGTGGAAATAAGAAGATTCGTATAGCGAGTAAATCGTTACGTTCTGTTCCGATTATGCAAAAGATTTTAGCTGCAAATGATCGATTTCAAGGTATTATGTGCTTTTCACCTAGAGAGGTTTTATTTTTAATAGAACAAGGATTTAATGATTTATTGCTCGGATATCCTGCTTATGATGAAAGAGCTTTGTGTGAAATTAGTTTGCTAACAAAGAAAGGTTTCATTATAACTTGTATGGTGGATTGTGAAGAGCATATTGTGTATTTAGAAAAAATTGCTGAGAAATCTAAAGGATGTTTTCGTGTTTGTTTGGATATTGATATGAGTAGTCGTTTCTTTCAATTTCATTTTGGTGTACAAAGATCCCCAGTAAAAAATGTGCAGGATGCGTTGAAAGTAGTAGAAAAGGTGAGAAGGTCATCATATTTAATGTTAGATGGTGTGATGGGTTATGAAGCTCAAATTGCTGGGGTGGGAGACCATATACCGAATCAATGGCTGAAAAGTAAAGTGATTTCGTATTTAAAGCAGAAATCAGTGCTAGAAGTGAAAGAAAGAAGAGAACATATTGTAAAAGCAATACAAAAACTTGGTATTGAGCTAAGGTTTGTAAATGGAGGTGGAACAGGAAGCATAAAAACAACTGAGAAAGATAATTCAGTTTCAGAGATTACAATAGGTTCTGCTTTTTATTCTCCGAAGCTGTTTGATTATTATAAAGAGGTGAAATTTCATCCAGCGGTCGGATTTGCTTTACCAGTTGTGCGTAAACCAGTCCCGTTTATTTACACTTGCCTAGGTGGTGGATATATTGCTTCAGGAGCAGTTGGAAAAGATAAAGAGCCTGAAGTTTGGAGACCGAAGGGTGCAAAACTATTAGCTTTAGAAGGTGCTGGCGAGGTACAAACGCCAATTTTTTATAGCGGCGAGGAACGAGTGGATATAGGAGAGTCCATTTTGTTTCGTCATAGTAAGGCTGGTGAATTATGTGAGCGCTTTCCTTTTTTGTATCGTGTTAAAAAAGGAGAGATTGTTGGGGAGTATTCAACATATCGGGGGGATGGCCAATGCTTTCTATAAAGGGACAAAAGTGGAGGAATTGGACAGGGAATGTAGAAGGAACGCCGCATTATACGATGTATCCAGAAAGTATACAAGATGTAGTAGAAGTTGTGGGGCTTGCACGAAAAAAGGGGCGGAAAATTCGTGTTGTTGGTTCAGGACACTCGTTTACACCCCTTGTGCAAACCGAAGAAGTTTTAGTTTCTTTAGATGAATTGAAGGGCATTGTGAATATTGATGAAGAGAAGATGGTCGCTGAAGTGTGGGCAGGAACAAAGTTATATGATTTAGGGAAGTTACTTGAGGAAAAAGGCTATGCGCAAGAAAATTTAGGGGATATTGATTCACAATCTATTGCAGGAGCGATTAGTACGGGGACTCATGGAACGGGTATTACCTTTGGGAGTTTATCAACACAAGTTATAGAGATTACGGCAGTTTTATCTAATGGTGAGAGTATAGTTTGTTCGGAAACTGAGAACGTAGAATATTGGAGAGCGTTTCAGTTGTCACTTGGAATGTTAGGTATCATTGTAAAGATAAAATTAAAGGTTATTCCAGCGTATTCACTCGTTTATGAAAGTGAAAAACAGTCATTATCCACTGTAATGAACAAACTAGAAGAATATAAGAAGCATCGTCATTTTGAATTTTTCGTTTTTCCTTATTCTGATGAAGTACAAGTAAAACTTACGAACGAAACAACGAATACAGGCAGTGATTTGAAATGGCATAAATTAAAGGTGGAGTTACTTGAAAATAGGATGTTCTCTTTACTATCTAAAGGGTGTAAATGGTTTCCTTCTATAAGTAAAGGCGTGAGTCGATTATCAGCTAAAGCTGTACCAAACACAAAAATAATTGGCCCGAGCTATGAAGTATTTGCTACATCACGTACGGTACCATTTTATGAAATGGAGTATAGCATTCCTTCAAAGTATATGAGGACGGTTGTAGAAGAAATCTCAAATCTTATTGAAAAGAAAAAGTATAAGGTGCACTTCCCGATCGAATGCCGCTATGTGAAAGGTGATGATATATGGCTTAGTCCAGCCTATGGAAGAGATTCAGCGTATATCGCTGTTCATATGTATAAAGGTATGAAATATGCTGCTTACTTTGGCGAAGTGGAAAAAATTTTTCTGAAGTATGAAGGGCGTCCGCATTGGGGGAAAATGCATACATTATCGTATGAGCAATTACAAGATATATATCCAGAGTTTCATTCGTTTTTACAGGCGAGGAAGTCTCTAGATGAACTTGGAATGTTTTTTAATCCTTATGCAGAAAAGTTATTTATCCCGCTATTTGCCGGGCAGTAAGACCCCCACTGATTAAATTTTAACATTATGTATATAAAAAAGCTGACAAATAATTATTTGTCAGCTTTTTTTAGTGTAATTGCATTTCTTGTATGACTAATATGTTCATAAAATAGTAGTTTATCACGGCTAAATACATGCAGTAAAACATGAATAATGAATAGGCCGTTAATGATAAATAGGAATAACAATGTAACGAGTAATACTAAAGGTTCTGTATGATTTAACATAGAGCTACTAGAAAGAATATAATTGATTCCGCCTAACGCAAAATAAAATATACCGTAGCGAATAAATAGTTCTTTTAATGTAATACGATCTGATTTTCCTTTCAGATGAATGCGAAGCAATGCTTTCCCAATTGTTTTTCCATTTGTAAAGTATGGAATAAGAATAAAATAAATAAGGATTGAACACGTAATGAAAATGAGTTCATACATATTCGTGTAAGATTGCATATTAGAAACGAAGAAAGAATTTCCTTTGTTTTTAACGACAGGTACGACGATAGATAAGAAAATCCAATCAATTTGCATCGCGATAAGGCGACGAATGAATCCGACTGGTTTCGTTTCCAAATCAATATGACTATCTAACTCGTTTGTCTTCGGAAGGAAGTACGTAAATATTGGTGCAATGATAAAACCAATTACGCCACCTAATGTATTTAAAAACAAATCATCGATATCAAATAATCGGTATGCACAATTGTATATACCGTATAATCCAGTCACTTGTGTTAGCTCGAAAAATAGTGAAAGGAAAAAGGAAATGCAAATTGTTTGTAAGAAACTACGTCGGAAATAATAACGTAAGTAAATACCGAATGGAACAGTTAATAGAACATTAAATGCAACTTGTAAAAACGCAGACTCTTTTAATAAGTAGAAATAAGTAGCTGGTTTCGTTAAAACTGCCGATGTATGACTACTAATCTCTTGTATGAAATAAAATGGTGAGAGTTGCATGTGTTGTGTATTAGCTGGTTGTAGGCTACAAGTATCAAACGTTTGTGGTAACGGCAAAATAACAAGAAAATAGGCATTTAATAAGTAAAGTAATAATGAGTATAAAATAAATGAGCGCCATTTATTTAAATAACCGTATTTTCGATAATTAAATATTAAAAAAGGGATTAAAAGAAACATTGCTAAAAAGGGGAATAAAATAAATGCTGTTTTTACTGGAAATAAATATGCAGTCAAAGTAAAACTCCTTTCAATGAAAATTCGTTTATCATTATAGCGCTAAAAATATTTAAATACAAAGTTAAAATCTTTCGAAATAGAAATAATTACTAATTTTATAGGAATTAAGTTATAATAAATTTAATATAAGGATATTATGATTATGTAAGTTGAGAGAGGGTACAAGAGATGCGATATGAACTTTTTTCTGTAAGTGGGGATCATATTACGACTTTTGAAAGTGCATGGCGTTTTCAGGAGGGAGAACAGATTTTTGTTCATGATGATCAAACAAAAAGAAACTTTATTATTATTCGTCTGACGCATGATGTATTTCAACAAAATAAACATGTTATTCGTTTGTATTGTCAAGAGAAGAAAGTGTATGCATAAGAGAAGCCCTCTTACAGTATGAAAAGTAAGAGGGTCCTTATCTTGTTATTTGTGAACAGCCCGATTGATGAGGGCTGATTAAAGTTTCACTTTATCATTTTGCCCCTCGTAAGGAATAAAAAGAGAAGGGTTAATGCACATAGGTAGCATTTGATTTGGAAGAAAGTATATAGCCTTGTATTTTGTGCTTCAAAGTTACATGGCCTTCTCTTTGAGAAAGCCATGTATGGTAATCTTGTTGTGTTTTCCATAACAGACGAATCATATATTCTGCCTTATCATTTGTACGATGAACATGTGAAAACTCTATGTTAATACAACCGTTCGTTCCAGGGGAAGGATAATATTGTTTAAGCCCATAAAGTAGCTCATTTTCATATTCGTACTTAATGTGAATGAGTTTAGTAACTATAAACATATAAACACCTCTTTTACGATAATAGTAGGAAAGATAGAATTACTGTAATAGTAAACTTAAATAATATTATACTATTCAGAAAATTATGAGTAAATAATAGATTTTAACTTAATAGAGGTATAAAAAAGCGAGTCATTCTATTACACTAGATGACTCGCTTTCAATTTGTAAGTTTTACTTTATAAGAAAATAAGAGTAAGTACACCTACGATAATACAATAGAAAGAGAAATATTTTAAATTTCCTTTTGCCATAATGTTCATAAACCATTTTAGTGAAATATACGTCATGATAAATGTTGCGATGAATGCAACGACATATGGTACGAATAATGTGTCTAGATTTGGATCATTTGCAATGTCTGTAATGCTTAACAATAAGCCACCTAAGCTAACAGGAATGTATAGTAAGAATGAGAAGCGAAGTGCTGTTTCTTGCTTCATACCAAGTAACATTGCTGCTACGATTGTGGCACCAGATCGGCTTATTCCGGGAATCAGTGCGCAAGCTTGTGCTAATCCGACGATGATTGCATCTTTCATAGAAAGGTCGCCATCATTTTTACGACCGCGTAAATTTCTAATAATCCAAAGGCCGACAGCAGTAATAAGAAGGGAAATCCCAACCATCTTCACACCTTTTAAGTACTGATCGATGTAATCTTTAAATAAAACACCAATAACACCTGCTGGAATGGTTGCAATAACAAGATAAATAATAAAGAAGAAATCTGATTTTGCGTCTTCTGCTCTTGTAAATATATAAGAGAGACCATTCTTCGTTAGACGAATTAAATCATTTCTATAAATAAGTAATACAGCTAATAATGAAGCTGAATTAACAAGTAGTTCGAAGCTAAACCCTTCTATTTTTAGTCCTAGCAAATGTTGTGCTAAAACGAGATGACCACTTGAAGAAATCGGAATTGGTTCTGTTAGTCCTTGGAACAGACCGAGAATTAAATATTTTAAAACGTAGTAAAATTGTTCCATAATAACCTCCTTGTTTATTAGTTGAAAGAAACAACTTTTCCATTATAACAAAGATATGGATGAATATTGAAAAGAAATAAATATTCGAAATAAAATAAAAATCCCTTATAGCAGTATAAGGGATTTTTATTTTTAATTAAGAAGTTACTGTTTCTTGAAGACTTTTAGACAATTGAACATCGACTTTTTCAGCATCATGAATATGATTCATAATAGTAGTATTTAATTTTTGGAACATTTGTTGCGTGTTAGCGAATTCTCGTAATATGTCATCATTACAAGACTTTTGGTTTTCGATAGCCTTAATAACATTTGTAGCACCATTTTGTAACGTTTGAATCATAACTAAAATATTTTCAATTCTAGCATTTGTATCGGCGCTCATTTCTACACCTTCATCAACTAAATGTAAATTATCTTTTGTGTTATCATATGCTTTTTCAATTTCTTCCTGAATTTTTTTCGTTAAGTTGCCGATGTTTTTTGTACTTTCTGCTGTACTTTCCGCTAGTTTTCTTACTTCATTGGCAACGACAGCGAATCCCTTACCATGCTCTCCAGCACGCGCGGCTTCAATACTCGCATTTAAAGCAAGTAAATTTGTTTGTGCTGCAATGTTTTGAATGACTTCTACAATTTGCTCGATTTCCTTTGAGCGTTCGCTTAGATGATTCATACTATTAGACGTGCGTTGAGATTGTTCACCTAATTTATTAATTACAATAAGTAAGCGGTGAACGGATTCTTTTCCTTCATTAGAGCAGTCAATAATTTCTGCAATAGACTGAATTAAGCTTTGTTCCTTTTGTAACATTTCATTATTTAACTCATTGGAATGTGTCGTACGTGTTGAAACATTTTCGAAACATGAACTTAATTGTTGAACTAAGCTTTGAAGTGTATTGTGTTGGTTATTTACAAGTTGATGCTCTTGGACAACGCTTTGTACACGATCGTGGATAGTAGAAATAGTCTCTTGCTTTTCAATATCTTTTTGTTTTAATTCTAATTCTAATTCTTGTATACGCTCTTCTAATTGAGCAATTGTATGTTGGAGTGATTTTTTTTGAGTAAACATGTATTTATTTCAACCGCCTTCGAAAGTTATATTTTCTCTATATTTGGATTTTAGCATCTTTTGTATTTTTTAAATATAGGAATTGTTAAATATTTAAGAATCTATTACATTTTATTCATAATTCTCTTTTTTTCGTCACGAAAAATAAACTGTATTTAATCGTTTTGTAAACAAACTGTAAAATAAATCATGTATAACTGTATAAGAAGGGAGTCGGATTATGAACTATTTTAAGCGAATCAGCTGTCTAGTATTAGCAGGAATTATCGGTCTTTCTAGTACAGTCGCTGTTAAAGCAGAGTCAAACGACGAGAAACTTAACAACATGCAACAGCAATTGCAACAAAACGATGCAGAAATGCAAAAGAAAGAGCAAGAGAAGCAAGCTGTTAGTAAAGAAATTAAAGGTATCGAAAACGAACTACATAATTTAAATAATACAATTGCAAAAAATAAAGAGGATCAAGCTGCTATTCAACGTAAAATTGATGAAACACATAAGCAGATTGAACAAAAAAAGGAAGAAATTATCGTTTTAGAGGATAAAGTCCTTGCTCGTAAAGATATTATGAGAAAACGTATGGTTTCTGTTCAGAACAGTTCAAATACAAGTTTAGTAGTAGAAGTTGTAGTAGAGTCAAAAAACTTTGCAGACTTCTTACAACGTATGAACGCAGTTTCTACTATTCTAGAAGCTGATAAAGAAATTTTACGTCTACAAGAACAAGATCTTCGTCAAATTGAAGAGGACAAGAAAACAATTGACGAAAAAGAAGCATCTTTAGTAGTAGATAAACAAAAATTAGCAAAAGCGCAAGCTGAACTGCAAGATAACCTGAAAAAACGTCAAGATAACTTGCAAACAGTTCAAGCTAAATATAATGAAGTTGCAAGCCAACTTAATTTAGCAGCGGAAGAGAAAGCTAAAATTGAATCAAATATGAAGGCAGTACAAGAAACGATTGCTCGTGAACAAGAAGCAGCAAGAATCGCAGCGGAAGAGCGTGCAAAAGCAGAAGCGGCTGCAAAAGCAGAGCAAGAAGCTTTAGCGAAAGCACAAGCGGAAATTGCTGAAAAGCAAAAGCAGGAAAAAGCTAATAAACCAGCTGAACCAGTTGCTAATAATAATTCGAAGGTAGAACCTACAAAACCTGCACAACCTGAACCATCTTCTAAGCCAACTGCTGGTGGGAAAGAAATTTATGTAGAAGCTACAGCTTATACAGCTGATCCAGGAGAAAATGGTTATGCGCCAGGTCAACAAGTATTTTCTGCATGGGGACCAGGTGGTAAAGGTTATAATCTAACTGCAAACCCAGGAATGAAATTAATTGCTGTAGATCCAAGTGTTATTCCATTAGGTAAGACTGTAAATGTTGAAGGTTATGGAGTAGCAATTGCAGCCGATACTGGTGGAGCTATTAAGGGGCATAGAATTGATGTTTTAATGCCAGATAAAGGTTCATCAAGTAGCTGGGGCAGAAGAACAGTTAAAGTTACAATTTTAAACTAACAAGTAATCCAACTTTACAATACGTAGAGTTGGATTTTTTTATAATAATAATGTTAAGTTGAGTTTACATTTTGTTAAGGATAGCATACAATAATGGTGAGAGGTGGTAAATTTGACCATTTTAAACAGAGTAAAAGAATTAAGAGCTCGTTTTAACTTTACGCAAAGTGTATTAGCAGAAAAGGTTGGAGTAACGAGACAAACAATTGCTGCAATTGAAAAAGGTGATTACGTTCCTTCGTTGTTATTAGCACTTACGATTTGTGATGTGTTTCAGTTAAAGATGGAAGACGTGTTTGTTTTAAATAAGGAGGGGGAAGAGGATGAATAGAATTGTTTTTTCTTATATCATAAACGTGCTTTATACTGCTTTAGCATGCTGGACATTTGTTGAATTTTATAGTGTCATTACAGAGTTAGCAGATATAATTAAAAACGAGAAATTCCCATTTGAAGTATGGTTTAATGGAGTACCATTCATTTTATTATTTATTGGAGCAATTATAGTTACAATTTTTTATAGAATTCAAAAGAAAAAATATAAGAATTTATCTTTTTGGATGTATCCATTATTATTTCCGCTAGAAGATGAACGTGAAAAAGCGATTACGGATAAAGCTTGTCGAACAACATTTGTATCGTTATGGTTTGTGTTACCTTGTGCAGTTGGATTTTTAACTTTTTCGCCTATTATTAATGAATATCTTCCTGGATACCCATTATATATTCTATTTTCTATTTTCTTTATTCAAATGACAGTATTTCACGTATCACTATACAGAAATAAATTAGCTTAAAAAGAAACCTTCTTGCACTGGCAAGAAGGTTTCTTTTTAAGCTAATACTTGTACATATAGCGATATTATTTTATCATTTTATATAGAGTAAGATTTTGTAAGGGAAAGGAACTGTGTATGAATAAGCAAAGAATTTATAGTATAGTAGCAATTCTGCTATTTGTTGTAGGTGGCGTGTTAATTGGAAAGCCATTTTATGATGGATATCAGGCTGAAAAGAAACAGACTGAAAATGTGCAGGCTGTTCAAAAGATGGATTATGAAAAGCATGAGACGGAATTTGTAGATGCTTCCAAAATTAATCAACCAGACTTGGCGGAAGTAGCGAATGCATCATTAGATAAGAAACAAGTAATTGGTCGTATTTCGATTCCAAGTGTTTCAGTAGAACTGCCTGTTTTAAAAGCTTCTACTGAAAAAAACTTATTATCAGGTGCAGCGACAGTAAAAGAGAATCAAGTTATGGGAAAAGGAAATTACGCATTAGCAGGACATAACATGTCTAAAAAAGGTGTTTTATTTAGTGATATAGCTTCTTTGAAAAAAGGCGATAAAATTTATTTGTATGACAATGAAAATGAATATGAGTATGCGGTTACTGGTGTATCTGAAGTGACTCCTGATAAGTGGGAAGTTGTAGAGGATCATGGGAAAGATGAGATAACGCTTATTACATGTGTATCTGTAAAGGATAATTCTAAGCGTTATGTTGTTGCTGGTGATTTAGTAAGAACGAAGGCGAAGAAGTAAAAAAGAAGGTGAACTCTTTAAAGAGTTCACCTTCTTTTTTACTAATGTTGAGAAATAATAGAATATTTTGGTTTGTATTCAAATATTATTCTATTTATGTATAATAAAGTTAGGATTCTATATTTTGGGAGGAACAAGAGTGAGACAACAGGTGAAGAAACTTCTTTTAACAACGAGTATAGCGTTATTGGTAGCTCCGATTTCAGCTTATGCACATCCAGGGCGTACAGATGCTAATGGAGGACATACGTGTCGTACAAATTGTGAGAAATGGGGATTACAGTACGGGGAATATCATTATCATAATAAACCAGCTTCTAGTAGTGGTGCAACGAGCCCAGCTCCTAGCCAGAATAATAATAGTGCTGTAGAAGCTGAGAGACAAGCAGAAGCACAGCGCAATACCGAGGCGGAAAAACAACGTGCTGCAGAAGCACAGCGTAAAGCTGAAGAAGAGAGACAACGTGTAGCCGAGGAACAAAGAAAAGCTGAAGAGGCACGTAAACAAGAGGAAGCGCAGCGCCAAGCTGATATGGAAAAAGGTCAACTTGAAGGTCAAAAGAATGGAGAAACTGATTTTAAAGCAGGAAAAAATGATGCAGAAGTGCATGTAGCTGGAAAATCTGATGCATATAAACAAGCGTTTAAAGCGACTTATGCAGCCGCATGGTCTTTAGAAGAGCAGAAGAAAACGCATTTTGAAAAAGGAAAAGAACAAGGTTTAGCACAAGAGACGATGGACGATAGTCAAGTTGCTTCAGAGTTTAAGGTAAACTTTGCAGACGGATTCAAAGTAGGGAATAAAGAAAGAACAGAAAAAATTGAAAAAGAGCAAGCTGAGTTAGGGGAAAAGACAGGGAAAGAACTAGCTGAAAAGAATCCTGGAAATAGAGAGAAAGAAGTATACGTGAAGGCATATGAAACAGCGTATGAAAAAGGCTATAAATCTACGAAAAAGGCAGTAGAAAAAGCTGGCTATAAGTATGCATTTGAAAACTATGATTTAAAAGTTCCTGCTAAGTATGAAAGAAATGAATTGTTAAAGAAATGGTTTACTGAAGGATTTAAATCGAATAAAAAAGCAGCGGAAATTCGAGAAGAAGGGTATAAAAAGGGAGACAGCTGGTTCTCATTCTTCTATAAGAGTTTCGTACCAAGTGAATATAAAGAACATAAAGAGCTGTACGAACAAGCAATAGAACAAGGGAAAACAGCATAAAAAAAGATGAGGAGAAATTCCTCATCTTTTTTAATCCATCCATTTCACTAATTTCTTAGAAATTAATAATAAAACACAACCTAGTACAATTGCCACAGCGCCAATAACTGTGAATACTTCAGCGTATCCAAGTGAAGTTGTGAAGCTTGCAAGTTGTCCGCCTAAAATGTTGGCGATACCTGAACTTGCTAGCCATACACCCATTAGTAAAGATGCTAATTTTACCGGTGCAAGCGCACTAACCATTGATAGTCCGACAGGTGATAAGAATAGCTCACCTAACGTATGGAAAAGATACGTAAAGACGATAAACAGTAAGTTTGCTTTTTCTGTAATGTTATGTTCATCACTACCTGTTTTTAATGTAGCGATAACGAGAATGATATAACCGATACCGAGCAAGATCATACCAAGTCCCATTTTAGTTGGGATTTTTAAATCACCCTGCTTGCGAGTTGCAAGTTTTGCCCATAATGCAGAAATGACTGGAGCAAGTAAAATAATAAATAATGGATTGACCGATTGGAACCAAGATGTTGGAACTTCCCATCCGAACACAGAGCGGTCTACAAATTTGTTTGTATATAATGTTAATGAGCTACCAGCTTGTTCAAAGCCAGCCCAGAAGAAGACAACGAAGCATGTTAAAATGACGATAACTGCGGTACGTTGTTTTTCTTTTTTTGTTAATGGTGTATCTCCTACTGATGGTTGTCCAGCAGCTGTTTGTAAATCGCGAGTTGGTTTTTTACCGATATTACCAAGGAAGCGATTTGATAGTGTTGTAAATAAAATTTGTCCAATGATCATTCCGATTGAAGCGGCTAAGAAACCGTAACGGAATCCGTAATGTACAACGCCATCAACTGTTGTTTTGAATAAATTTTCTGATAAAAATCCGCAAACGAGTGGAGCTAAAAATGAACCGACGTTAATACCCATATAGAAAATGGTAAATGCACTATCACGTTTTGGATCGTTCTCTTCGTATAATTCTCCAACCAGTGTAGAGATGTTCGGTTTGAAGAATCCGTTACCGATAATAATAAGCGCTAATCCGAGGTATAGGCCTAATTGGTTTTGCAAGGCAAATAGTGTAAGGTTACCGATTGCCATTGTTATACCACCAATTGTGATTGCTTTTCGTCTACCTAGAAAACGGTCTGTTAAGTATCCACCAATCATTGGTGTGAAATAACAGGCCCCAGTATAAAATCCGTAAATAGAGAGTGCCCATGCGGGACTAAACCCAAGACCACCGCTTACTAAAGCTGTCGTTAAATATAATGTTAATAATCCTCGTAATCCATAGTAACTAAATCTTTCCCACATTTCTGTAAAGAAGAGTAAGTATAAACCTGGAGGATGTTTCTTTTTTCTTTGTTGTTCTCTTTCTAGTTGTATCGCTGATTCCATGTTATTTTCCTCCTGACACAAACAAAAACAAAGTTAATAATTTTGTACATTTAATATTTTACTTTATTAACTATTATAAGTCAATAAAGGTTGATTTTTCAGAAGAAATTGGAAAAGAGGAATAGCTATAGAATGGGTGTTTCTTTTGTGATAGACTATGGACTATGTTTTCTTTGTAAGGAAGCGGGTTATTGTACTTTTTTATATGTGAAATTGATTTCATAAAAGATGAAATTAAAGAAGGAGAAAGAAATGAAATTGTTACAGAAAAAAGAAATTTTACTTATTAGCCTTATGTTATTCTCTATGTTCTTTGGAGCAGGGAATCTGATATTTCCACCTTTCCTTGGGTATGAAGCAGGAGAACATGTTTGGATTTCATTAGTAGGGTTTATTATATCAGCAACAGGTCTTCCTATATTAGGTGTTATCTCTATTGCAAAAGCAGGAAGTTTTCAAACGTTAGCGGGTAGGGTTCATTCTTCATTTGCAATTATTTTTCCATGTATCGTGTATGTATTTATTGGACCTGGGCTTGGTATACCCCGTGCGGGAAGTTTAGCTTTTGAAATGGGGCCAGGTCAGTTATTCCCTGAAGCAGGAAACGGATTATTATTGTTTTACACAGTTATTTTCTTTAGTATTGTTTACTGGTTAAGTTTATCCCCATCTAAATTAATGGGGTTGTTTGGAAAAGTCTTGACGCCATTATTATTATGTATGATTGCACTCATTTTTATAAAGAGTATGTTTACAACAGTAGGAGATATGAAAGAACCAATAGGGAACTATGGCCAAGCTCCTATGTTTCAAGGGTTTTTAGATGGATATTTAACAATGGATGCGTTAGCTGCTTTAATCTTTGGAATTGTTATTGCAAATGCATTACGTGCAAAGGGTATTGAAGATGATAAAGGTTTAGCGAAATATATGAGTATTGCTGGAATTGGGGCAGGACTATTATTATCTATTATTTATGTCATCCTTGGATATGTGGGGGCAATTAGTGGCTCATTAGGAACATTTGATAACGGTGCGAAAGTGTTAGCACAAGTTATGATTACATTATTTGGACAGGGCGGAGTCGTTTTATTAGGTCTTATTTTTACTATCGCGTGTTTATGTGTTTCAATTGGACTTGTTACGTCTTGTAGTCAATTTTTTGCGAGTGCATTTCCGAAAGTATCTTATAAATTGTGGGCATTTATAGTAAGCGTTGTTAGTATGATTTTAGCTAATTTAGGGTTAACGCAAATTTTAAAAGTATCAGTACCAATTCTTGGATTTATTTATCCAATTGCGTTAACGCTTATTATTCTAGGGTTATTCCATCAGTATATTGGAAAGTATGCATACGTATATGCAGTAACTGTTTTGGTTGTAGCGATATTTAGTGCAATTGACATTTTAAATAAAAATGTAATGATGAATCAGTGGACGTCAGCATTAAAATACATCCCGTTTTATACAGAAGGTGTTGGGTGGATTGTTCCAGCTATTGTAGGCATGTGTCTTGGTTTTATCGTTAGCATTTTTCTAAATAAGAATAAATGAGTAAAAAGGTGTTTTCCTATTTTGGGAAGACACCTTTCTTTTTTTGGAAAAATACTATTGAAAATGAATAGACTAAGAGTATGATAAAGATAATTGGTAATATATAGGTTCAATGAGAGTTACGAATAAGGGGGGAGCGTATGAAGAAGGATTTGGATAAGAAAATAGAAGCACTCGAAACGGCAATTGAAACAATTCAAGAAGCACTTGCTGAATTAAAAGTAAAGCAGAGGGAAATAGAAGTAGAAAACGCTCAGCAACATGTTAGTAAGAACAAGAAAGAATATATTGAAACGGTAATGGAGGAAAAGCCAAAAGAAGAAATAGTTAAGATAAAAGAGCCTTTGCAAGAACCTGAGTTAAAACAAGTAGATATATCGGCTTTTAAACCAGAGCCATTTAATATTATTAAGTTTTGTCAGACGTGGTTACCGCGTGTATTTGTCGGTATTATGTTGCTTGGAGTGATCTGGTTATTTAAAGCAGGGGTAGATGCTGGTTTATTAACACCAGCGATACGAATTGTGTTTGGTATCGCATTATCTATCGGGTTGTATTATATAGGAGATATTCAAATTAAAAGAGAGCGGCAAGCGTTAGGATTAGTATTAGCTGGAGGAAGTATTACCGGGATTGTTCTAACGACGTTTGCAGCACATTATTTATATGGATTTATTCCGGCAAGTGTCGCGTTTCTCTGTAATATTGCATGGGTTATTTTAGGGATTTATTTAGCGAAAAGATATCAATCGGAATATCTCACTATTTTCGTAGCGGTCGGTGCGTTCTTCGTACCATTCTTGTTAAATAGTACGACTCCTAATCCTTATATTTTCTTTGGATATGAGACAGTATTAACACTTAGTTTATTATGGTATGCGTTGAAAAATCGTTATAAATACTTATATATGATTTCTTACGCTGTTGCTGCCATTGTCCTTTTCGTTTTCTTTGCTGTTATGTCAATGTTAGTAGAGAACTTGCAAATACAGTTAACGATTGTATATGGTTTGATTCATTTACTATTATTTTGGCATATGTTTACGGAGAGAAGTTTTATACTAGAACCACGTTTGGCGATATTTAGTGCGAATGCAGTGTTCTTTATACTAGCTATTTCAAAAATACCTGATTTTACAACATGGGGATTGATTATTAGTGCATTCGTACATGCCGCTATGTTCGTATGTGAATATAGGAAAAATAGACATTCTACATTTACAAATCTCTTATTTGGTTTCGCAATGGGAGCATTTAGTTTAGCAATTTTATATGAGTATAGTTTAGTGAATGCAGCGATTGTACTATTGTTACAAGGTTTCCTCGGCATGGTCACTTCTATTAAAGTAAAACAACAGATAAAATTGTATGTTAGTGCGACGGTTTACGCAATTGGAATGATACAGACTATTTTTAGCCCGTTTGATCAATTTATTTCGGCAGGCTTTGTTGCTCATCTTATTTTAATAGGAACGTTCTATTATTGCATGAGAGAAGCGAAAGAAGTATTAGCGAGCTTCGGCAAATATATGTATTCTATAGTGCTCTATTGGTTTATGATAATTGTATTTATTACAATTACGAGAATCGGTGAAGTTTTATCTACAGATGGAAGCGTAATTAGTGTATCAGTATCGTTATTATGGATGGTATATGCATTATTTGCGGTTTGGTTTGGAAGAAATAGAAATATGAATGAAATATTATATGCTGGTTTAGTCGTTTTAGTCGTAACGGTAGGGAAGTTATTCTTACTTGACTTACCAGAGGTATCGATGATGATTAGGGCAGTGTTATTCCTAATCGTCGGTAGTATAGGTATCGTTATTTCAAGAATGTTTTTCTCGAAGGAAGAGAAGTGAGAAGAAGGCAATCCATGTATGGATTGCCTTTTTTATTATTTCTTATTAATCGTTACAGTTTCATTATATTTCGTTGTTGTATTTTGGCGTAGACGAAGCGTTGCTTGTCCAGTTGTATTTGAATCAATCTGTACATTTACAACTTTCTCAGCAGAGCCTAAGCTGTTTGTTGTGAAAGAAAATGCACTACTATATCCGAAAGTAGATGGCCAAGTGCCGTTTGCATTTTGTACTTTAGCCACTTGTGTTCCACCGGTAGTGAAGATACCTAAAGAATAGTTGTTATACGTTGTATTAGGTAGTAAGTTATTTACTTGAATCTTCATTTGGAAAATTTCATTGTTTGGTAGAATGCTAGGGTGTGTAACGACGTAGTCGCTTGTTGTTACCGCACCGTTATAACCGTATGAACCTGGTTTGAAAGTATTTGTATTAAACCATTGATAACCTGCATTTGGTGCACTCCAAGGTTCAGGTTGTGGTTCTGTTGATAAGCTTGGCTGTTCAAATGTTTGTAGAGCTGTAGGTGAATCAAGTTGTAAACCATTTACTTGATCTAAACTTGTAAATGTCTCTTTATTTGATAACCAATTTACGATGTTTTCTAATAAAATCGCATCGTTTTCTTCTTTATAACCATCGTAAGTTTTCTTTGTTTGGCCAGAATCTTCACGAACGTATTTTGGCGTAGCATCTTCAACAGGAGAAGAGTCACCAATAAAGGCAGCTTTTCCAAGTCCTACTTTTGCGATAGCAGCATATGGGCCTTCTGCAATACCACCGCCATTATAAACGCCACTATCAACAGCGTTATTCCATTTTGATGGATTTTCTGGAAGGTAAACAAGTCCTTTTGCTAGTTTTGGGTTTGTAATTGCTAGAGTAGAACCAGCATGCATTGCTACAGACGAAACACCTTTTGTAATTCCGAAAGATTGTTCAGGCGATACAATTGTTTTCGCTGAAACATCACCAAGTGCATTGTAGCGGAAGCGAATACCGAAGTTGTCAGAGAGCCAATCAGAGCTTTCTACTCCTTGCATAGCTTGTGAATTAGCTTCTTCATTAGACATTCCTTTTGCTGGATTATCCCAAGCACCGCGTCTATATCCATTAAATACTTCAGAAGAGTCCCAGCGATTTTTATTACGATCTGCATTGTAATGATCAGCAATAAAGAAGATACTACCACCATTTTTTACATATTGTAACATAGCGTCCTGCTCAGATTTTTTGTAAGGAATATTAGCTTCTGGAACGATAAATACATTGTAATCTTTTAAGTCTTCGTACGTAATAGGTGTTGATTTACGAAGTTCCTTTACGTGATATCCGTTTTTTGCAATGCCGTTTCCGAAGTCAGAAAAGCCGCCGTCAATAACCCAGTCAGCTGTCCCAGCAGTTTGACCGTGTGTATTATCGAATAATACTTTCTTCCCATTGTTTTGATTTACAACTTTTGCAGCAATTTCAGGAGCTGGGTCTACAGAGCTTTCGGCATAAGTAGACGGTATGAACGAGGTCCCTATACTTAGTGTAATTGCTGTTGCTAAAGAAAATGTAATCCATTTTTTATTCTTCATAGAAGAATCCCCCTAATAATAAATATATGTGCTTTAATAATGTAATTTATTTTTCTGTAAAAATAAAGACGGAAAACATAAAAAATATTAAAAAATTGTAAAAATACCGTGAATTTTGTTGAGAAATATTTATATAGATATAAAAACATCCCTTCCAAGTAATAAGGAAGGGATGTTTTGCTTAACTAATTTTTGAGTTAGGTGTTTCATCAATCTTATGAAACCCTTTCATGTAATATACGATTGCTAAGCCGATAAGCCAAATTGGGCCGACAATCAATGCAATTCGTGTATCTTCTGAATACGCCATTATACCTAATACTAATACAAGGAAAACGAGTGAGAAATATGAGCTTAATGGGTATAAAGGCATTTTATACGATAACTTTTGTTTATTTTGAGTAGGCAAGCTTTTACGGAATTTAATTTGAGCGACTAATATAATTCCCCAAGTCCAAATTGCACCGAAAGTTGAAATGCTAGTAAGCCATGTAAATACCTTTGCAGGTACGAGATAGTTTAATATAACACCAATTAGTAAAACGATAGCAGTTGCTACAATTCCTTGGCTTGGAATGCCATTTTTATTTAAACGACCAAATCTTTCAGGAGCTTTTTTCTGCTGAGCTAATGTATATAGCATACGGCCTGTACTAAATAAACCACCGTTACAAGAAGAAAGAGCTGCTGTTAATACGACAAAGTTAATAATACCTGCTGCTTTTGCGATACCAATTTGTTGGAATGTTAATACGAATGGACTGCCTTTCTCACCAAGTTCGTTCCATGGATAAATTGCCATCATAACGAATAATGCCCCAACGTAAAAGAGTAGAATTCTCCAAAATACGTTATCGATTGCCTTTGCGAGTGTTTTCTTCGGATTTTGAGCCTCACCAGCTGTAACACCGATTAATTCAACGCCTAAATAAGCGAATAGTACCATCTGCATGGAGAGTAGTAACCCAGAAAATCCATTTGGGAACCAGCCACCATGTGACCAAAGATTTGAAATACCAGTAGCGATACCACCGTTTCCGAATCCGAATAAAATAATACCAGCTCCGACTACTATCATACAGATAATTGTGACAATTTTAATGAGAGCAAACCAAAACTCAAGTTCTCCAAATACTTTTACCGATAAGAAGTTAAAAGCGCTCATTAATAATAGAGCAAGTAATGCCCAAGTCCAGCGCGGGATATCTGGGAACCAGTACTGCATGTAAATACCAGCTGCTGTAATTTCAGCCATACAAGTAACAACCCATAAGAACCAGTAATTCCAACCAGTAATATAACCAGCGAGTGGTCCAATATAATCATATGCATATTTACTAAAAGAACCAGCAACAGGTTGTTCAATTGCCATTTCCCCAAGCGCTCGCATAATGAAAAAAATAACGAGACCGGCAATCATATAGCCTAGCAAAATAGAAGGACCTGCTAGTTTAATGGCGGAAGCGGATCCTAAAAATAGCCCAACGCCAATAGCTGAGCCCAGTGACATTAAAGTAATATGTCGTTCTTTTAAACCACGATTTAAAGTTCCAGATTTGTTTGTGTGCTGCATAAGAAGAATCCCCCTTGTAGAGTGAACGATATTTGAATGCGTTTACTAAATATTTAACTATTTCAAATTATAAAACATTTCTATCTGTTATGCTACAAAAATAATCATAATGAACTGTACTACATCTGTACTTGTCAGACTTAAACTTAAAATTCTAACTATTAGGGAATATATTGACTCTTCTTTTTATTGATTGTTAAGATTAAGTATTATATTTTCTCACATACTAGTAAGAAAAAGAATGTGTGATAATAATTCAGGTGTAGGAAGGGTACATAAGCATGTTTCAATTACAAAAATATAATACTTCTGTGAAGCAAGAGTTTTTAGCTGGCATCACAACTTTTTTTACATTTGCGTATATTCTTGTCATCAATCCAAAAATATTATCTGATGCAGGTGTACCATTTGACCAAGCGTTTACAGCAACAATTATTGCAACCGTTGTTGGAACAGTAGGTATGGCGATTTTCGCGAATTACCCGATTGTTATCGCTCCAGCTATGGGAATGAATGCATATTTTGCTTATTCTGTTGTACAGAAGGCAGAAGGGATTACATATGTAGTTGCCTTTTCAGCTGTATTTGTAACGGGGATTATTTTTCTTTTATTATCTTTTACTTCTTTTAGGCAAAAGTTAATTTTAGCAATTCCTGATAGTTTAAAGCATGCAATTGCAGGTGGAATTGGACTATTTATTGCTTTTATTGGATTGCGCCTTTCTGGAATTATCGTGGATCATCCGTCTAATTTAGTTACGATTGGTGATTTTCATTCTCCAGCTGTTATTTTAACTTTAATTGGTTTAATATTAGCGGCGGTATTAATGACATTGCGTGTGAGCGGTGCATTATTTATTAGTATGATTGTGACAGGAATTATTGCCTTCTTTACAGGGCAATTGAAGTTTGCTGATAAAATTGTGGCGATGCCTCATTTACCAGAGGGTATCATCGTTTCAAACCCAATCAATGCCTTTTCAGATGTAATTGAATACGGATTATACGGCGTTGTATTTTCATTTTTACTTGTACTTTTATTCGATACAACAGGTGCATTACTTGGTTTAATTAAACAAGCAGGTTTAATTACAGACAATACAGAGAAGCGTTTTGGTAAAGCGTTTATTGCAGATGCAATTGGCGGGACTACAGGTTCTATCTTTGGAACAAGCCCAACAGCAGCGACGATTGAATCGTCAGCAGGTATTGCTGCAGGTGGTAAAACTGGGTTAACAGGGATTGTAGTTGTTGGTCTAACAATTATAACGGCATTTTTTAGTCCTGTTATTGCTTCTTTATCAAGTGTAGCCGCTATTACAGCTCCTTCATTAATTATAGTAGGTAGTTTAATGGCACAAAGCATTCGAGATATTAATTGGAATGAATTTGAAGATGCGTTACCAGCATTTTTAATTTTTATAGGTATTCCGTTAACATCTAGTATTGCGAATGGAATTGCAATTGGATTTTTAGTGTATCCAGTCTTGAAAATTGTGAAAGGGAAAGGGATGGAAGTGCATCCGTTACTATACTTATTTACAATTTTATTTGGATGTCATTTATTCTTATAATATAGGAGAGGGGGCTTCTTATGAGGGGCTCCTTTTTTGTGTATAATAAAGTGAAACTTAAATTAGTAATGTAAAATATAAATTACTTATTGGAATATATATTATAATAAGGGTGGAGGAGAAAGAAACAGTAAACAAAAACATAGACAAAAGTAGGCATATATAGTGAAAAGTAATTATGAAACAATATAAACCGAAAGAATTTTCAGAAATGCTTAATGTCTCTGTTAAGACATTGCAAAGGTGGGACAATCAAGTTGTTTTACCTGCTTACCGAAACCCAAAAGGAAGAAGATATTATACAGAAGAACAGTATAAGAAATATATGGGTATTCAAGAAGAACTTGTTCAGGATTTAATATCTATCATTCATGTATTTAGCTGTAGAATATATGGGTTGAGAAAATACAAAAAGAAAATGTCGGAGGATGAAGACTTATAAAAAGAGCATATTTAATAGAAATCAAACCGACAACTGAACAAATTAGTAAAATCCGTCAAACTATTGGGGTGTGTCGATATGTATATAACCTGTATATCTCTAAAAATAAAGAGGTATATGAGTCGGAGGGGAAATTTCTTAGTGGTTATGACTTTTCCAAATGGTTAAACAACATTCATACAAAAGAGTGTGACCAGTGGATTAAAGAAGTGTCGAGCAAAGCGGTAAAACAAGCGATTATGAATGGAGATAAAGCTTTTAAGCGGTTTTTTAAAGGTTTATCTAAGTTTCCACGATATAAAAAAAAGAAGAAGCAAGATGTGAAGTGCTACTTTCCGAAAAACAACAAAACAGATTGGACAGTAGAAAGACATAGAGTAAAAGTCCCTACAATTGGTTGGATAAGGTTAAAAGAGTATGGATATATTTCAAAAAATACAATTGTAAAAAGTGGTACAGTATATCAAAGAGCAGGAAGATACTATGTGTCTATACTCTGTGAAGTGAAAGAGGTAAAACCAAATGCAACTCTCAATACAGTAGGTCTAGGAATTGATTTGGGAATTAAAGACTTCGCTGTACGTAGCGATGGAAAAACTCACAAAAATATAAATAAAACAGTACAAGTAAAAAAGATAGAAAAACGGTTAAAACGTGAACAACGCTCTTTATCACGCAAATTTGAAAATATAAGAAAGAGAGGTGAACAACCTGTTACTAATAAAAGAGCGAATATAAACAAAAATATTCTTAGGGTGCAACAACTACATGCTAGGCTAGCAAATATTCGATTAGCGTATGTAAAGTCTATTGTAAATGATGTGGTGAAAACCAAGCCAACGTTTATTGTAGTAGAAGATTTGAATGTGAAAGGTATGATGAAGAACAAACATCTATCTAAAGCTGTAGCGCAACAATGTTTTTATGCTTTTAAAACATGGTTATTAACGAAATGTAGGAGATATGGAATTGAACTACGGCAAGTGGACAGATTCTATCCATCTTCTAAAATGTGTTCATGTTGCGGTCAAAAAAAGTCGGATTTAAAGCTGTCTGACCGAGTATATACATGTGAATGTGGCAATGTAATAGATAGAGATTTAAATGCGTCAATCAACCTTTTACAAGCAAAAAAATATACAATACTAACGTAAATAGATTGTATATATGTACGGTGGGCTACATCGGAATTTACGCCTGTGAAGTGTCACAGCAAACTGTAGTAGCAAGTGATTAGCGAGGCAGGGCACGTAGAAGCAGGAATACTCTAAGAATATACATTTGTCTATATTTTTAGTAGCAGGAACATGAATGGCTGTAAGTAAAATAAAAGTCGCGCGTGTTCAATTAGATTTAACACAGCAACAATTAGCAGAAAAAGTAGGCGTTACAAGGCAAACGATTAGTTTAATTGAGAAGGGGAAATACAATCCATCTTTAGATTTATGTTTAAAAATTTGTTATGCAGTAGATAAAACGTTGAATGATTTGTTTTGGGAGGAAAAGGAGTGGTAGGATGAAAATCGTGAAAGATGAACGTTTAATGATTGAAGGGTTAAAACATATTAGATTAGCTTTCATCTTACAAAATATCGTCATACTAGCTATCGTCTTTTACCGCTATGTCTTGCAAGGGGCAGGATATGAAAGTGTTTCGGATTTATTAATGGTATTTATGGGCGGGATAATAATTATTAACTTTTTAAATCTGAAAAATTCAGTGGAAGTGTATGAGCATACGGGCGGAGTGTCGCGTCGTTATTTTATGAAGCTATTATTCATTCCGGTAGGTATTATTATTGGGATTTTAGCTATTTGTATCGTTGTAACACCAGATATTTCGATAAAGGAAATTAGTATGACAGGACTTATTATGTTTGCTTGTTTTTTAGTTCCAAGTTTGTTTATATACATATATATGAAAAAAATAAAAAGAGAAGATTGAAATATAAGAAAGGCTTTCCCATATTGAGGAAAGCTTTTCTCATATTCTTTTATATAGTACTTTATGAAGGCCAATCGGTTCAATTTCAAAGATTTCACCATATTCCTGAAAGCCTAAGTGTTTGTAATAGTCAGCTACAGTAATTCGGCCATTACACCATAATATATTTGCTTGGCGTTCTTGCAAGATTTGTTCCGCCTTCTGAATTAAGGAGCTTCCAGCACGGTTGTTTCGAAATGCAGGTAATGTTGCCATTCCTCGTAGACGATAATGAATACCCGTTGGTAAGTCGGGATATATTTCTTTTGAGAAGGAAGCGATACTAATTAGTTCATCGTTTATAAATGCGCCTAAGTGGAAGGTGTCTGTTTCATAATCGGAAGGGTATTTACAATCTGCTAATGTTTGATTGGGGCGTAAAATTTTTTGACGTAATACGTAAGTTTCAGATCCCTCAATATTTTTCACGGTAATCATATTAACATCCTTTCTTATAACGCTTTTTCTGTTAATTGTATAAAGAAATAGGCAGGTGCGGCGAGAAGTCCGAGTATGCTAGCAGTTCCAAGAAGGAGTGAAAGTAGGAGGCAAGAATATTTTATTCCATTCGATTTTTTCCATCCGTAACTACAAATCTCAATACTAACACCGATGAGAATAATGGCAACGAGTATTTCGGCTAATAATAAGAGAGCTAAAGTTATAATAGACATAATGTAATCCATCCCCATAATATGTGATAGTAACATTTTACCATATGAAATGGAAAAAATGCCCCTCAATTATGTGAGGGGCATTTTTTTATTCTAATATGTTTTTTAGTGTATCGATATGTTCTTTTGAGCCTGTTACAAGTAATGTATCACCGTGTTGTAGTCTTGTATCCCCATGTGGGATTAATGCTTTATTTCCACGATAAATTTGAATGACTAGTACATCACCTAAAAACGGAAGGCGACGAAGTGCAACGCCGTTATATTTATTGCTCCGTAGTTCAACTTCACGGACTGTTTCGTTTGCTGTTGTAATTAAGCGAACGAGACTAGGTTTATCAATAAGCGCACGTAATAAAATACGTGTAGAGTTAATTGTTGAGAATACAGCGATATGTTCTTGCGTTGCTTTTTCTTGTAGAAGTGGATCTTCTACACTTGCAATAACATGTTCAACACCTAGCTCTTTTGCATGTTCTGCCAATAATAAGTTTTGTTCATCATCACTTGTTGCAACAACGACGCGATCTGCATCAAATGCTGTTTGTTCAGTTAATGATGCGATTGTGATGTCATCCAATTTCACGATAGGGAAGTCGTGCGATTTCGCTTCTTCATCATTTATTTTGTTTTGACGCATCATATATAGCGTTACGTCATAATCTTCTCGTTTTAAATCTAGTGATAACGGAAGGGTAATTCTGCTCGCGCCAATAATAGCTACTTTTGGTTTTGGTGTTTCTACTTTTGGGAACATTTTTTTAAACAATATAGGTGCAAAAATACAAGTAATAACTGCGCTTAAAATAAGAGAGGCAGATAAACTTGGACTGATGATCTCCAGTTTTTCACCAATTTGTGCAGCCGCAATAACTAAAGAAAGTGTCGATGTTAATAAAATTGCACTTCCAAGTACGATATTACGTGGATACCATTTTCTTAAGACGAGTGATGGTAAGAGTTTTGAAATAAAGAGTCCTACAATTAAGATTGGGATCATTAGCATGCTAGAAGGTTCTTTGAAAATAGACCACACCTCTAGATTTACACCAACCATTACGAAGAAAATAGGGATGAAGAAACCGTAGCCGATAGAATCAAGTTTTTCCACCATATCTTCATTTGGTGATAATAACGATACGAGTACACCTGCTAAGAAGGCCCCTAAAATATTTTCTGCTCCAACAGATTCCGATAACCCAACTAAGATTAAAATGAGTGCAAAAACAGCTCGTGTATCAATTTGTACACTACCAGCTTTTAAACTATCTAAGTATGGAATGTTTTTAAAGCGTTTTGCAATAAAGTAAATAACAATACCAGCGCCGAATAGAAGAAGAAGAAGCCACATGCTTTGGCCGCTTTCGGAATTTAATCCGACGAATACAGCGAGTAAAATCATTGTAACTAAATCCGCAATAACAGCGACTAATAAAATGATTTGCCCAATTGCTGTTTTTCCTAAGTTATTCTCTTTTAATGTTGGTACAACAACACCTAAAGAAATAGTTGAAATAATTAAAGTCATGAACATTGCATTATCTACGAATCCTAGCCATACGAATAGTAATGATAGGGCATAAGATAAGATGAAAATAAATAAGAAGATAATGCTTGCTGCCTGAAATGTATTTGGTTCGTTTGTCGTATTTTTTTTCCCTTTTTGTTTAAAGATAGAAAAATCAATTTCTAAACCGCTTAAGAACATGAGGAAGATAAATCCTAATGTTGATAAAACTTGAAGCCATATATCTGGCTCAATAATATTAAACCCACTTTTACCTACAAAGATTCCTGCAATAATTTCTGCAACGACCACAGGAAGTGCTTTTAATTTAAAGCGTTGTAACAAAAGGGGAACGAAAAACGCGATTGCAACGACAACCATAAGTGATAGAACAGAAGTATGATGTTCCATTGCGTTCTCTCCCTTCAAATAAATATAGTACCTATTTAGCCATATAATAGGTAGAAAAGCAACGCATATGGATTCGATTTCATAAAGAAAGACTTTTCTTAACATTTGTCATAATAAGTATATTTTTCATGATTATGCTGTTAATTCCGTAATGTGGATGTAATAGAGGGGATAAAAAAAGACTGCTGAGGAATCTCAGCAGTCTTTTTCATGTACATTACATTGAGAAGAAGATCCATACAGTTAAACCAACTGTTGCAGTTGCAACGAAGAAACTGTATATCATTGTAAGAATTTGAACTCTTCCTTCTCCTTCTTTTAAATGCATGAACATAATTAATTGTAACAATGCTTGCGCAACAGCCATTATGATAATAGTTGTTAAGACTGTTGAAAGTGGCAATGTTGTGTAAAGTGCCACGTATAACGCTAGAAACGTTAATGCAAGCGATAAAATAAATCCGAAAACGTGTGACCAAGGGAATCCGCTATGCGCATGTCCGTTTGCTTGATTGTTGTTTTGAGCCATTTACGCCACCATCCCGTTCAAGTAAACTAGTGTGTAAATAAAGACCCAAACAAGATCAAGGAAATGCCAGTATAAGCTGATAATGAATACTTTACGAGCTGTAACTGGTGTTAAACCTCGTTTTAAAATTTGGATAATAACACAAATTGCCCAAATGATACCGCCTGTTACGTGGGCTCCATGCGTTCCAAGAAGAACGAAGAATCCAGATAAGAAAGCACTTGTTTGAATTGTTGCGCCTTCACCAATGTACATAATGAACTCTTCGATCTCGAAGAATAGGAAACCTGCACCTAAAAGTAATGTAAGGACGAACCATCCAAGCATCGCTTTTTGGTTATGCTTACGCATTTCATGAATTACGATACCGCATGTAAAACTACTTGTTAAAAGTAGTAATGTTTGAATTAAAAGCGTTTTAAGTTCAAACAATTGCGCTGGTGTTGGGCCATCTGCCGTACGACCAGCAAGGACTAGATAAGAGGCGAAAAGTGTTGCGAACAGCATAATTTCAGCCCCAAGAAAAATCCAGAATCCTAGGATATTCAATCTGCTTTGTTCGGATTGATATTCCAAAGGTAAGCTTTTATCTAAAGCCGCCATGTCATTTCACCTCTCATGCTATATGTTCTGTTTTTTTAATTTCATCAACACTGATATAGTAGCCTTCATCATAATCGAATGAACGATAGATTAAGCAAGCTAAAATACCAATACCACCGATTGCTGCAAGCCAGAACCAGCTAAATACTAATGCGAAACCTGCAAGACCGAAGAATCCAGACGCAATAATAGGCACACCAGAGTTACTTGGCATGTGAATTGGTTTAATATCTTCTGCTGCTGGTGTAACTGTTTCTCCGCGTTTTTTCATGTACCAGAAAGCATCAGCTTCTTTAATTTCAGGAAGCTTCGCGAAGTTGTAATGTTGTACAGGAGAGTGAGTTGCCCATTCAAGTGTACGACCATCCCATGGATCTCCAGTTGTGTCACGTTCACCGTGACGTGCACTCCAAATTACGTTGTAGCAAAGAAGTAGGAAGCCGATACCCATCATTACCGCACCAACAGATGCGATTTGGTTTAGCCATCCCCATCCAAGACTTTCAGAGTAAGTGTACATACGACGAGTCATACCGTCTAAACCTAAGAAGTACATTGGGAAGAAACAGATGTTGAATCCGCTCATAAAGATCCAGAATGTCCATTTACCTAGGCGTTCATTTAACATATGACCAGTCATTTTTGGATACCAGAATGTGAATCCAGCAAGCATAGCGAATACTGTACCTGCGATTAATACGTAGTGGAAGTGAGCGATTAGGAAGTAGCTGTTATGGTATTGATAATCAGCTGCTGCCATTCCAAGCATAACCCCTGTAACCCCACCGACTACGAAGTTTGGAATAAATGCCAATGACCAAAGCATTGGAACTGTAAAACGAATACGTCCTTTATACAGTGTAAACAACCAGTTAAAGATCTTAACCCCGGTTGGAATCGAAATCGCCATTGTCGAAATCGAGAAGAATGAGTTAACCGCTGGACCTGCACCCATCGTGAAGAAGTGGTGAAGCCATACGACGAAACTTAGTAAAGAAATTGCAACCATTGAGTATACCATTGCACTGTAACCGAATAGACGTTTACGTGAGAATGTACTAATGATTTCAGAGAAAATACCGAATGCCGGTAAAATAACGATATATACTTCAGGGTGACCCCATACCCAGAACAGGTTGGCCCATAACATTGGCATACCGCCGCTCGCCATCGTAAAGAAGTGAGCATCGAATAGACGGTCAAATGTCATTAATGCAAGAGCAACTGTTAATACTGGGAAAGCGAAAATAATGATAATTGTTGTAATTAAGATTGACCAAGTAAACATTGGCATTCTCATTAAAGTCATACCAGGTGTACGCATTTTTAAGATAGTAACAAGGAAGTTAATACCGGTCATTAGCGTACCGAGACCTGAAATCTGTAATGCAATTGCGTAGTAGTTATTTCCTACGCCCGAAGTAAACTCTGTACCTGCCATTGGGAAGTAAGAAGTCCACCCAGCGTCTGGAGAACCACCGATTACGAAAGCGATGTTGAATAACATTGCTCCGACAAAGAATAACCAGAAACTTAAAGCATTTAAGAACGGATATGCAACGTCACGAGCACCAATTTGTAATGGTACTACAAGGTTCATTAATCCCATAACGAATGGCATTGCCATGAAAAGAATCATTACTGTACCATGTGTTGTAAAGATCCCGTTATAGTGTTCAGCGTTTAAATAAGTTGTTTCTGGGAATGTTAACTGTGCACGGATCATTAAACCATCCATACCACCACGGAATAACATGATAACCGCAGAAATAATATACATAGCTCCGATTTTTTTATGGTCAACAGTTGTTAACCATTCGTCCCAAAGCCATTTCCATTTTTTATACTTTGTTAGTACGAAAATGATTGCTAATGTCACAAGAACGATAGAAGCGTCTGCACCGTAAATAATCGGGTCACCTGTGACAAAGAATTCATCAAGCTTCACTGTGTTCACTCCAATCTGTTGGAATAATAGCTATTATTTTTTGTTTTTGTAGTAGTTGTAATCACAATATTCAAGTGATTTTGGATCTACATAACTTAAGTGGTGACTAGAGAATGTCATACGACCAACTACACCAGGTTTAACAATTTCGTTGTACTTAGCTTCTGTTAGTTTAGGAGCAGTTTCTTGTACTTCTTTAACCCACTTGTCATATTTCTCTTTAGTTTTTGCTTCAACTTCGAACTCCATGTGTGTGAATCCTTCACCAGAGAAGTTCGCACTACGGCCTAGGTAAGAACCTGGCTTATCAGCTTGTAAATAAAGATCCATAATCATGCCATCCATTGTGTACTTCATACCACCAAGTTCTGGTACCCAGAAAGCATTCATTGGGCCGACAGAAGTCAGTTTGAATTGAATTGGTACACCAGCTGGGATGTTTAAATAGTTAACGGTTTCAATTTTTTCCTCTGGGTAACTGAATAACCATTTCCAGTTTGCAGATGTAACATAAATTTCAACTGGTTTAATATGTTTGGACTCTTTCGGAACCTCTTCCGAAGCATAAGTTGCTTTTACTGTTGGAATCGATAATGCGATAACGATAATAACAGGAACAAGCGTCCAAATAATTTCTAGTAATGTGTTACCGTGTTGTTCAGGTGGCTCATAGTCCATATTCTCTGGTTTTTCACGATAACGAATCAAGATGACTGTAAACAGAATGAATACAATTGCGATAATTAATGACATAAGCAAGAATGACCAAACAATTAAATCATACTGTGCTTTTGCAACAGGTCCTTGCGGATTTAATACTGCGAGTTTTTTATCACAGCCACCGAGGAACAGAAGTAATGATAACGGAAGAAGCGAAGCCAACTTCCAAAACGCTTTCTTTAGTTGCACGATTGAAAATCTCCTTTCTCCTTGGATTGAAACTATGCCAATAAAACAATATAAACCTATTAATTTATAGAAGGCAATAGTTTTTGATATATTGTTAAAAAATAGACACAAATGCACACTTTTTAAGGTGAATATCATTTGTAACTTGATTACATTGTAAACTATTTTCCAGAGAAAAACGTGATTGTGAAAATTTTAAGATAAATAAAGTTATACCAGGATATCCAAGAAATAGAAAAAAGCTATCTTATCATAAGAAAGATAGCTGAATATTTTGTATATTTAGTTTATTTCTCGTATGACAGTTCGTGGCTGTTCAAGTGTGACAATTTTTTTATATTTAACTTGATATAAAATGTAACAAATAATCATAAATGGAATGCCACAATAAAGAGCAATTCTTTGATCTGGAATGAAAGCCAAACTAACAAATGTAATGAAATTCAGCGAAAACGCTACGATTGGAACTAGTGGATAGAGCGGTGTACGATATTTTAAATCATTTATGTTGCCACCGTTTTTCACGAAATTTCTACGGAAGAATAACTGTGAAGCGGCGATTGACATCCAAACGACAACGGCAGCCATTGCTGCAATAGATGTTAAAACTAGAAAGACAGTATCTGCCGCAAATACACTTGTTAGTAAGGACAGGCTAGCGAAAATTAGGCTGAAAATTAATGCATTTAGCGGTACACCTTTTTTAGTTAATTTCGTAAATGCTGGACTTGCCATTCCTTGTTTTGCCATCGCCCACAGCATACGAGAATTTGCGTAGAGACCAGAGTTAGCAACGGATAATACAGCTGTAATAATAACAAAGTTCATAATGTCTGCTGCATATGGGACACCGGCTACATCAAATACAAGTACAAAGGGACTTTCGACTAGATTAGCCTCTTGCCATGGGAGTAAACCTACAACAACTGATATCGCTAAGACGAAGAAGAAGAGAGTTCGCCAAATTGTGTTTTTAATTGCTTTTGGAATTGTTTTTTCAGGATTTTCACTTTCGCCTGAAGCGATTCCGATTAATTCTGTTCCTTGGAAGGAGTAATTTACTGTAATCATCGTAAGAAGAACAGCTAATGCACCATTTGGAAATAGCCCGCCATTTTCAGTGAAATTATGAAGCATTGGAGCTGGCTTTCCATTAAAGTCTAGTAGACCGAACATAACAGCGCCGCCAAGTACGATGAAAATAACAATTGTTGCGACTTTTACACTTGCGAACCAAAACTCTGCTTCTGCATATGCTTTTGCTGATAAAGCGTTTACGAGGAAGAGTGCTGCTGCAAATGTAACGCACCAAATCCAGGAAGAAACGTCTGGAAACCAGCGTTTCATTAAAATACTTACAGTTGTTAACTCTACGCCAACTGTAACAGCCCAATTTAACCAATACATCCAACCGACAACAAATCCAAAACCAGGTGAAATGAATTTGCTTGCATAACTTTGGAATGAACCTGCTTCTGGCATAGCGACGGATAATTCACCAAGACATAACATCGTTAAATACATAACAAATCCACCGACTAAAAATGCAAGAATAGCACCACCAGGTCCGGCATTATGGACAATTTGACCAGATCCCATAAATAACCCGGTTCCGATAACACCGCCGAGTGCAATCATAAATAGGTGTCTACTTTTCATTGTTCGTTTTAAATCTGTTTGTTCAATTTGTTGATTCATATGTCCCTCACCCCGTATTTTCTTGAATGTGTGAACTTCGTTTTATTCTGAGTTTTTAATCATTAGTGGGGGATGCAACACACACTCGGTTTATTTGCTATGAAATGAATGGAGTATGTAAAAAAACGAACTATGACTAAATACTCTAAGAATGTTTGTTAACATGGTGATATCTTCACTATGTTAACAATTTTGATTTTAGCAAAATATTCTGTAAATGTATATTTATTTTTCTTTTTATTAAAAATAATTAGAATTTTTATAATTAATTCTATGAGCGATAATTCACATGATCTTTCTAGCAAACTAGTAAGAAGAAGGGTACAATGATAAGAGGTGTATCTGTAAAATAATAATTAATGGAGTTTTGTTTATAATGAAAAAGTTAAAATATCTTTTTGTTTTTGGGATTATACTTGCTGCTGCATTTTTTATAGGAAAAGATAAAATCATGCAAAAGGCGCAAGTTCTACGCTTAGAGTTTCTATCTGAAATGAAAGAAGCAGCTATGATTGAAGATGTTCCGTTTATTAAACAATTACCAGAATTGCCCAGAGGGTGTGAAGTGACAAGTTTAGCTATGTTGCTGCAATATAAAGGTGTACAAGTAGATAAGATGCAACTTGCTAGCGAAATTCATCGTGTTCCATTTGAACAAAATGGTTTGCGTGGAAATCCTTACGAGGGATTTGTGGGAAATATTTATACAAAGGCAGAGCCTGGATATGGTGTATACAATAAACCAATCTTTGATTTAGCAGAAAAATATGTTCCTGAAAAAGTAATTAATTTAACAGGTAGAGACATGCAAGATATATATAAAGTAATTAGTTCTGGCTCTCCGGTATGGGTCATTATTAATACGACGTTTAAGCCGCTAGCTGAAAGTAGTTTTGAAACATGGAATACGAGTTCAGGCGAAGTGAAAATTACATATTATGAGCATAGTGCAGTAGTAATTGGATATGATCAAAACTTTGTATATGTAAATGATCCTCTTAAAAATAATCCACGTTTGGCTGTTCCGCGAGCAGAATTTGAGAAAGCTTGGGAGCAAATGGGAAAACAAGCAATTACTATTTTATAATAATGAAAAAGTCATCTTTGGGATGGCTTTTTCTTTTTGGTTTATTAACACTGAAAATTCAGAAGATTCTTTTAAAAGTTAACGATTCACGTTATAATAACATTTAACTTGGTGAAGAAGGGGAGAAGAGAAATGGATGTTGCAAAGGAACTTGTTTTGTCAAAAAATCAGTTAGTTGAGTGGAGAAGGCATTTTCATAAGTATCCAGAGTTATCTTTTCAAGAAGAGAAAACATCGCAGTTTGTGTTCGATATACTTCGGAAATTCCCATATTTAGAAGTGTCACGGCCGACTAAATATAGTGTGATGGCAAAGTTAGTAGGTAAACATCCGGGCAAAACAGTTGCGATTCGAGCCGATATGGATGCTCTTCCTATTCATGAAGAAAATGAGTTTGATTTTATTTCTACATATAAAGGTGTAATGCATGCATGTGGTCATGATGGACATATAGCGATATTACTTGGGGTTGTACATAAGTTGGTAGAAGAAAGAGAGAAGATTAAAGGGGAGATTCGTTTTCTATTCCAACATGCTGAAGAGAATTTTCCTGGTGGTGCAGAGGAGATGGTTGCTGCAGGTGTAATGGAAGGTGTGGATTATATTATTGGTGCTCACCTTTGGGCGTCGTTAGAGGTTGGGAAAATAGGTGTTATTTATGGTCCTGCAATGGCTGCACCGGATGTTTTTAAAATTAAGATAGAGGGAAAAGGTGGACATGCTGGAATCCCTCATGAAACGGTGGATAGTATTGCAATCGGAACACAAGTCGTTTCGCAACTTCAGCAAATTGTATCTCGCCTCACGAATCCATTAGATTCTCTCGTAATATCTGTTACGCAATTTCATGCTGGGACAACTCATAATGTAATACCAGAGCAAGCTGAGATTGAAGGGACAGTAAGAAGTTTAAGACATGAATTACGAAGTGAAACAGAGAAGAAGATTGAGCGGATTGTGAAGCATATTACGGAATCTTACGGAGCGAAATATACATTTTCATATGAATATGGATATCGACCAGTTGTAAATGATTATGAAGCTACAGAGCTTATTGAACAAACGGCATTACAACTTTATGGAAGAGATAGAGTTGTTCGTTTACAGCCGACGATGGCTGGAGAAGATTTTTCAGCGTTTTTACAAAAGGCACCGGGGACATTCTTTTTTATCGGAGCGGGAAATAAAGAGAAAGGTATTATATATCCTCACCATCACCCTCGTTTTACGATTGACGAAGATGCATTACCGATTGGAGTGGAAGTCTTTGTATCAGCCATTATGAACTTTATAAGTAAAGGAGAATGAGATGAAGAAAATACACATTCTAGCGCTTATCCCAGTTCTTTGTTTAGTAGTTGGGCCAATATTTGCGAATTCAGTTACTCCTTACGTATTAGGGATGCCATTTTTATTATTTTGGGTATTATTATCAGTGTTTATTACATCTTTTTGTATGGGGCTTGTGTACGTGTTTGATCCTGCTAATAAGGAGGATGTAAAATGACTGCATTACTTATCATTATTTTATTTTTGTTTCTCGCACTATTTTTAGGGATTCGGGCACAACATGGAAAAGATATGAATTTAGAACAATGGTCAGTTGGAGGAAGAGGATTTGGCACTATTTTTGTTTTTCTCCTTATGGCAGGTGAAATTTATACGACGTTTACATTTTTAGGGGGAAGCGGCTGGGCGTATAGTAAAGGAGCACCTACCTTTTATATTTTGGGATATGGTGCTTTAGCTTATCTTTTATCGTATTTTTTATTGCCACCCATTTGGAAGTATGCGAAAGAGCATAACCTTGTTTCACAGTCAGATTTTTTTGCGAAGAAATATAGAAGTAAAGCGCTTGGACTTATTGTTTCGATTGTTGGTGTTGTTTCCATCATCCCATATCTTGTTTTACAGTTAAAAGGACTGGGAATTATCGTTTCAGAAGCTTCTTACGGAAGGGTGTCACCTGTTGTTGCAGTATGGATCGGTGCTATTGTTATAACTATATATGTAATGGTTTCAGGTATACATGGTTCGGCTTGGACGGCTGCTTTGAAGGATATTATGATACTGTTTATCGTTATGTTTTTAGGTATATATTTGCCGTATCATTATTATGGAGGATTTCAGCCGATGTTTGAGGCTGTAGAGGCAGCGAAACCGGGATTTTTATCTTTACCTGAAGAAGGAATGAGTATTTCTTGGTTTGTTTCTACTATTATATTAACGGCCCTCGGTTTTTATATGTGGCCTCATACATTTGCTTCTGCTTTTTCTGCAAAAAATGAAAAAGTATTTCGTAAAAATGCAGCAATTATGCCATTGTATTCTTTAGTTTTACTTTTCGTATTTTTTGCAGGATTTGCTGCTATATTGCAAGTTCCTGGGTTAAAGGGAGCGGATGTAGATCTTTCGTTATTCCGTCTTGCTTTACAAACTTTTGATCCTTGGTTTATTGGAATTATTGGTAGTGCGGGAGTATTAACGGCATTGGTTCCAGGGTCTATGCTTGTTATGGCGGCTTCTACACTGTTAGCAAAAAATATTTACCGAACGATAGTCCCGTCTGCTTCAGATAGACAAGTTGCTAAGATGGCAAAATTATTTGTGCCTGTAGTAACGCTCGTGGCAGTTTTATTTACATTTAAAGGAGGAGAAACAATAGGAGCACTTCTATTAATGGGATACAGTATCGTTACACAACTTTTCCCTGCACTTGTATGTAGCTTGTTTCCACGTCAAATTATTACGAAGCAAGGGGCGATTGCAGGAATGGGAGTTGGGCTATTAGTGGTCGCATATATTACCTTATCTGGTTCAACTATAGCCACGATGTTTCCGAGTTTCCCGCAGTATATAAAAGATTTGAATGTAGGTATAGTCGCATTGTTAATTAATATAATTGTGATGTTTGTAGTTAGTGGATTTACAAAAGGTGTATTTATAAAGAAAAACACTATAATAGTAGAAAAGTAATTCGTTTATCCTGCATTAACGGGCAGTAAGACCCCCACCTCAAAATTCAGCGGAAGCAAAGAAGTTAGGTGGGGATTAAACTGTCCGTAAAAGCCCGATTGGTGAGGGTTGATTAAAGTTTTACTTTATTAGAGCTATCTTTGAAAAGAGATAGCTCTTTTTTTGTATATATTTCCTTCTATTAGCGGAATCTAACTAAAAACTTGTTGAAAAGGAAGCTAGGTGGGGAAATTGTTAGAGCTTGAAGGTAACTTATTTGAAGTTATGAAAGAAATTAGGGATGAGTTAGGTTCACCTAATGATTTAACAATTAGAGAAGTTGCTCTTGCTGGGAGTTTTACACGTTGTGCGGTTGTGTTTTTATGTGGATTGACAGATAAGGATAATGTTTATAAATATGTCATTCGCACACTGCAATACGAAGAAATTATAAATGAGGAAGCTGTTGTTCAAACGTTATTGGATCGTTTTATTTCTATCGCAGAAGTGGGTGTAAAGACGAAGTTTCCAGATATTATGAATGCGATATTAGCGGGAGATACAGTTATATTAATTGATAATATTCAAACCGCTATCGTTATTAATAGTAGGGCCTGGGAGAAGCGAAGTTTAGAACCACCAGTGACAGAAGATTTAATACGCGGACCGAGAGTTGGATTAAATGAAGATATTAATGTGAATAAAATGTTAATCCGGCGCAGTTTACGCGATCCAAAGTTGAGGTTCCAATCTTATATTATGGGGAAGCGATCGCAGAAAGAAGTAACCCTAGTATATATAGAAGATATTATTAATCCTCACATTGTAAAAGAGTTAGATCGCCGTCTTCAATCAATAGTGACAGATGTCGTTTTGGAAACAGGTACGATTGAACAATTAATTCAGGATAATAATTTATCCCCATTTCCACAGTTTTTGAATACAGAGAGGCCTGATAATATTATAGCCTCATTAGCGAAAGGGAAGGCGGCCATTTTAGTAGACGGATCCCCGTTTGCTCTTATTGCACCACTTGTGTTTGTTGATATTTTTCAATCTGTAGAAGATCATTACGAGCGCTGGGTGATTGGAACGTTATTAAGATTTTTACGTATGGGTTCAGGCATAATTGCGGTTTTGTTACCAGCTATGTATGTAGCACTTGTATCTTATCATCAAGGACTTATTCCTTCTAAACTGGCTTATTCAATTGCAGGTGCGAGGGAAGGTGTTCCGTTTCCTGCATATATTGAAACGTTAATGATGGCCTTGACTATGGAATTAATACGAGAAGCTGGAATCCGATTGCCGAAACCGATGGGACAAACGATAGGGATTGTAGGAGGTCTTGTAATTGGAGAAGCTGCGGTAAATGCAGGGATTGTAAATCCGTTTTTAGTTATTATTATTGCAGTTACTGCGATTGCTACGTTTTCGCTTCCTGTATATAGTATTACGATTACGTTCCGAATTTTACTTTTCGTCTTTGTATTAGCTGCAACGGCTTTTGGGCTGTATGGGATCATTCTAGCTCTGATCGCACTTGCTATTCATATTACAAATTTAACAAGTGTTGGTATACCGTATACAACTCCAATTGCTCCTGCATTTTATAAAGATTGGAAAGAAGAATTTATTCGCATGCCAAAATCGATGTTGAAAGATAGACCAGAGTACTTACAAACAAAAGATTCTACAATACGTCCAAAGGAGCGAAAATAAGTGAAACCATTTGAGTATGGCGATGAAGAGATTGGATCTCGTGAAATTGGGTTTGCGGTATCATCGACCATTATTGGTATAGGGGCATTGTCTATGCCAAGAGATATCGCTAACCAAACTTTATTTTCGGACGGTTGGATTATCTTGCTTTTGGGTGGATTGATCTGCGCGGTTTTAGGTTGGTTTGTGACGAGAGTGGCTATCTTATTTCCAAAACAAAATTTTGTTCAATATACGAGTGCGCATTTGACGAAGCCTGTTGCATACACAATTAGTAGTATTTTAGTATTAACGTTTGCTGCTTTGACAGCATATGAATCGCGAATGATTTCAGTTATTTCTCAAACGTATTTATTTAGTGATACACCAATACAACTACTGTCTTTCTTCTTCTTATTAGTTGTTATTTATGGAATAGCAGGATCAAGAGCAGCCTTATTAAGGTTAAATGTTTTATTCTTACCTATTGTTTTAATTGCGATAGTACTTCTTTCTTTATTGAATATAAATTTAATGGAAATAAATAATTTACTACCAGCTTTTCAAACGAAAGTAAGTCAATATGCTGTTGGAGTTAAAAATTCTATTTTTACGTTTATTGGATTTGAAGTAGCGTTATTTTATGCGGTTTTGCTGAATGATAAGACAGCGAAAAAAGCGCCAATGGCAGTCGCGAAAGCGGTGATGGTAAACGTGCTGTCATACATTTTAATTTATGTAACTTGTATTAGTGTTTTTACTTATATGACAACACGTGGATTGACATATCCAACAATTGAATTAGGGAAAGAAATTGAAATTGGTGGAGGATTTTTAGAAAGGTTTGATGCGATTTTTTTTACGACTTGGATTATTACTATTTATAACACTACAGCAATGTATTATGATGTCGCATCTTTATTGTTCTGTGCTATGTTTCCGAAAGTGAAGAAACATATTTTTATTTTCGTAAGTGCCCCTATTATTTTTATGGTGAATATGATACCTAGTAGTTTGAATGCTTTATCAAGTTATGGGACTTATTTAGCTTGGATAGATATGGGGTTTGTTGTGTTAGCGCCTTTGCTCGTTTTAATTGTATATAAAATAAAAAGAAGGAATGGTGGAAATGAAACACCTTCTTAAAATTATAATGGTTATGGCTTTAACTGGATTTATGAGTGGGTGTTCTGAGTTAGAAGAGATAGAAGAAAGAGGATTTGTAGTAGGAGCGGCTTACGATATCGTAAAGGAGAAGAAAGCGAATCCAATTATGAAAGGAACCTATCAGATGGTACTCCCTAGTAAATTGTCTCAACAGGGTGGACAAGGGGGTGGGGATAGCGAAAATTATATTAATGTTAGTGCAAAAGCAGATAGTGTATTTGAACAAATAAGAATAATCGCCAAAAAAATTAGTCGTACATTATTTTTCCCTCATATACAAGTGATTATTTTCTCTGAAGAATTACTTTCACATCCATACATTTTGCAAAATACGTTAGATGTATATATTCGCGATCATGAGATGAGAAGAAATATTCGTTTGTTCGTTTCTAATAAAAATGCCGAAGCTATTTTAAAACAAAGTGCCAAGCCTGAAAATTTACCGGCGCAGTATATTGATATGTTAGCTGAACACCCTCCAAAAAATGCCCAAATGATTGAGGCTGCAAGAATTGGTGAGGTGCAGGAAAAGATGATCTCTAACCGAAGTTTTGTATTACCTATTCTTGAACTAACAAAACAAGGGGTACAAATGAACGGTGCAGCATTGTTTCGTGGAAAGGATAATAAGTGTGTAGGCAATTTGAGTGGGGAAGAAACATTAGGGATGAATTATATAATAGGTAAAAAAATTGGAGGTTTTTTTACCATTCGTAAAAAGGATCAACTTATTACATATGAAATTCATAAGTTACGTCGAAAAATTAAAGTATCCACAACGAATGCTACAAAACCGAAATTTAATATTCATTTATTTCTGGAAGGTACAATAGCTGAGTTGCACTTTAGTGATCATAAAAAGGTTTTGAATGAAAAACGTTTAGAGAAGGATATATCGGAAGAAATGGAGGAGCGTATTCAAAAATCGATTAAGCTTGTTCAAAAAAAATATAAGGTAGATGTATTAGAGTTAGGGGAAGTGTATAAGAGACATAATTATAAAGAATGGACAAAAATAAGTAAGAATTGGGATCAAGGCGAAAATTACTTTAGTAATGCTGAAATTACTGTTCACGTTCATCCAACAATTGAACATTCAGGTTCAGCTTTACCGAAAAGAGTGAAATAAGGTGATGAAAGTTGTTTACTGGATTAGGAATTAGTTGCACGATATTAATGGCGGTGCTGCCGGGGGCTATATATTTCATTCATAAAAAACTCACAACGTATGGAGCGCAGCCGTGGAATACTGATGTACAAAAAAAGAAACCTGAATGATTTTCAGGTTTCTTTCGGACAAAGCATATGTGAAGGGGGATGCCTTCTATGTATGCTTTGTTTTATACAAGCCCTAACCAATGTACCAATTGTGTAGAGAGGAATGTAACAACAATGGCGATAACGGTAGGGATTGCAAACGATAAGAATGTCCATTTTGCACTTTTTGTTTCTTTGTATATGTTAACCAGTGTTGTTCCGCACGGGAAATGAAGAAGTGAGAACAACATTGTGTTTAACGCTGTTAACCAAGTCCAACCATTTTCTAGGAATAGATTTTTAATTTGATTAAAATCATCTATTTCAGTTAAAGCCCCAGTTGATAAGTAAGACATTAATAAAATTGGGATTACAATTTCATTAGCAGGTAGTCCAAGAATGAATGCAGCTAGAATAAACCCGTCAAGTCCTAACATTTTAGCAAATGGATCTAGGAAATTTACAAAATACATAAGTAAGCTTGTGTCACCGATAAAAATGTTAGCAAGTAACCAAGTTAATGCAGCTGCAGGGGCAGCAACAACTATAGCTCGTTTTAAAACGTAGATTGATTTATCGAGTGTTGCGCGAACAATTGTATTCCAAACTTTTGGCTTGCGGTACGGAGGTAACTCAAGTGTGTAGTGAGTTGGAACCCCTTTTAAGGCTGTTTTTGATAGTACCCAAGAAACAGTTAATGTCATAATAACACCAAGTACAACCATTCCAACTACAACGCCAGCAGTAACCAATGTTTGCATACTGCCTGTATAACCAGCAGCCATAAATAGTGAAGCCATTAAAATTAACATAGGCCAGCGACCGTTACAAGGAACGAAGTTGTTCGTTAAAATTGCTAGCATACGTTCACGTGGTGATTCAATGATACGTGTTGACATAATGGCTGCTGCATTACAACCAAATCCCATTGCCATTGTTAAAGATTGTTTCCCGTGTGCACCGGATCGTTTGAATAAGCGGTCCATATTAAACGCGACACGTGGTAAGTATCCATAGTTTTCTAATAGCGCGAACATAGGGAAAAAGATTGCCATAGGTGGTAACATAACGCTAATAACAGCACCGATACCACGGAACAAACCAAGTATTAAAATGCCATGTAACCATTCAGGTGCATGCGCTGCTTGGAACCAAGATGTTAAATATCCTTCGGCCCATCCGAAGAATTCGGCAATCATATCAGATGGTACGTTAGCGCCTGCAATTGTAAGATAAAAAATAATAGATAAAATACCGAGCATAATTGGGAATCCCCAGATTGGAGATGTGAAAATTTTATCTAGTTTTTCGGAACGATATAATTTATCAGTATTTGTATATTGGACAGATTCTTTACATATGCTTGCAGATGTTCGGTAAATATCTCCGACTATATCATCTCGTATATCTTCTTTTGAAAGTGTTTGTGCATGTTGAATAATATAGTCTAATGGAAGAGCTTTACTGGCTGAGTGAGATTCCATTAATTACGACCTCCCTTACAAGTGGTTCATTATGGTGTTTTTGAAGTGTAGTTAAGAAATTTTTATCTCCATCTAATATACGTAACGCAATCCAACGTGCTGGATACGTATCACCGAACACTTTATAAATTTGTGGTTCTAATTCCTGAATCATATTTTCGATTTTTTCGCTGTAAGTAATTTTAATTGGTGTTGGAATTAGTTTTTTATTTGCTATTTTTGCAATAACATTTAGCAAATGACCAATACCTACTCGGTTACGTGCTGAAATTTTAACGACAGGTACACCAAGTGATTTTGCTAATTTCTTTTCATCGATAACAATCCCTTTTTTCTCGGCTTCATCAATTAAGTTAATGCAAATGACTACATTGTTTGTCATCTCCATCACTTGAAGTGCTAAATTTAAATTTCTTTCCATAGCAGTTGCGTCTATAACAACTACAGTTACTTCTGGTTTTTCAAATATAATATAATCCCTCGCTACTTCTTCGTCTGCGGAATTTGAGTATAGTGAGTAGGTTCCAGGTAAATCTATTAGTGTATAATTACTTCCGTTATGTTCATATTCTCCTTCAGCTTTTAAAACAGTTTTTCCCGTCCAGTTTCCAGTATGTTGTTTTAAGCCTGTTAAAGTATTAAATAATGTACTTTTCCCTGTATTCGGGTTACCAGCTAAAGCGATACGATGTTTGCTCATCTGAAATCATCTCCTATTAATACCCCGAAAATAAGGGAGCTTTCTTCTTTACGCAGTGCAATAGTTGTGTTACTCACTTGATAAGCGACCGGATCTCCAAGTGGACTGCGTTGCAATACTTTAATCGTCGCCCCCGGGATAAATCCCAAATCTAATAAGCGTCGTTTCATAGTTCCTTCTAATTGTATCTTCTCAATTTGTACAAACTCTCCTATTTTAAATTCGGAAAGTGGTTTTATATTAGCCGATACCATAAAAGTTACCTCATCTCTATATTTTTAGTTTGAGTTTAAAAAGTTTCCTAAGGTAAACTTTTTGTTAGTAATATAGTAGACTACATTGGATTATGTTGTCAATTAGTACTTTAAAAATATTCATTTATTTTTAGAATTGTTCCAATTTATTTAGTTGTACTAAAAAATATTACTGAAATTATTTTTAATGTGCATAAATTAGGTGTGTAAAAATTACAAAATACAGCGGAATTGTAAATGTAACTTTAACGAAAAGGGAAAAAGAGAGAAAAACATTTACATTGAATTTACATTGCAGCGTAGTTAGTGTGGTTTTTGTTGGGTTATTTAACTATAAATGTTGGGATTTCTAGCTTTTAAGGATTATTATCGTCATTTACTTAAAATTAAAAATTGCTTAACACTCACATAATATTGTTGTCCTACAATGAATTTGTGTTCGAAAGAAAATGAATTCGAAAAGTGATAATCCAAATGGGGGTACAAGACATGGTTATGAAAAAAGGTATTAAATTTTCTTTAGCAGCTTTAGTGGTAGCAGGAGCATTAGTTGGTTGTGGGAAAGCAGAAGATACAACTAGTAAAGACACTGCTAAAGGAAGCGATAATACAAAACAAGAATTATCAGGTACGATTGCAGCGGCTGGTTCTACAGCTCTTCTACCTCTTGCGGAGGAAGCTGGAAAGAAATTCATGGAGAAAAATTCAAAAGTTTCTATTCAAGTTCAAGGTGGCGGTAGTGGAACTGGGATTAACCAAGTAGCATCTGGTGCAGTACAAATTGGTAATTCAGATGTTCCGTCCGGAGATAAAATAAAAGATGCTGAAAAGGCGAAAGAATTAGTAGATAACAAGGTAGCGGGTATTGCATTCGCTCTTGTCGTAAATAAAGATGTAAAAGTTGATAACTTAACAATGCAACAAGTACAAGATATCTTCACTGGAAAAGTAACAAACTGGAAAGAAGTAGGCGGAAAAGATGAAAAAATCAATGTAATTAATCGTCCAGCTTCATCTGGTACACGTGCTACATTTGAAAAAACGATTATGAAAGACGCGAAAATTAATGATGGAACTGGTACAACACAAGATTCTAACGGTGCAGTAGAGCAAGCGATTAACTCTACTCCTGGTTCGGTGAGCTATTTAGCAATGTCTTACATGGTGGGCGAGAAAAAAGGCGCACTACAAACAGTCAAAATTGGTGGTGCTGAACCGAAAGTTGAAAACATCGCGTCTGGTAAATATCCATTCTGGTCTTACGAATATATGGTAACAAAAGGTGAAGCGAAGGAAGCGACGAAAGCTTACATCGATTATGTAAAAGGTAAAGATTTTGAAAAACAAGTAGAAGATATGGGCTACATTCCAATGTCTAAATTAAATAAGTAATAAAATTTTATGGGGCTGGCTGCAAGGCCAGTCCTGTTCATTTCAATCTGTGAAGTGGGGTCTGTCCTGTGATGAAGGGGAAAAAACAAATTAATTACGTGAAAAGTGAATATATAGGAAGATCACTTGTTACGTTTTGTGGTATTTTTATTGTTTTAATTACATTAGCTATTATTGCGTTTATTTGTGGGAAAGGTATTCAATCTTTTACACAAAGTGGTATCTCATTTACTGAGATGTTAACATCGACAAAATGGAATCCAAATGCTGAGCAAGGATCCTTCGGGGCTTTAATTTTCATTGTAGGTTCAACGGTGGTTTCGTTAGGTGCGGTTATTATTAGTGCACCAATTGCTATAGCTCTTGCTATATTCATGAATTTAATTTCGCCAAAGTTTGGAAATAAAGTATTGAAGCCTGTTCTAGAATTGTTAGTTGGTATTCCTTCGGTTGTATACGGATTATTAGGTGTTACGATTTTAGTACCACTATTACGTGATTCGTTTGGGGGAGTAGGCTTTAGTTTAATTGCAGGTATTGTTGTATTAAGTATTATGATTTTACCTACTATTGCTAGTATCGCTTCTGATGCAATACGTTCTGTTCCATTTGATTATTTAGAAGCTTCTTATGGTCTAGGATCAACGAAATGGCAAGCGATTAGCCGAGTGATTGTTCCTGCTGCGAAAAAAGGGATTTTAACAGGTGTTGTTTTAGGCTTAGCGCGTGCTTTCGGTGAAGCGTTAGCGGTTCAAATGGTAATCGGGAATACGATTAAATTACCAGAAGGAATATATAGTCCGACAGCGACGTTAACTGGTATTTTAACAATGGACATGACGAATACATTGAACGGAACTGCTTGGAACAATGCGCTATGGACTTTAGCGATGATTTTACTTGTTATTTCATTCCTGTTTATTTTAGTAATTCGAGCGATTGGGCAAAGAGGTGAGCGATAATAATGAATGCAAGAACGGTAAATAAAGTTTGGACGGGTATCTTTTATGCGGTTGCGGCTTTAGTTGTAGCTTTGCTAGTGTTCTTAGTATTTGAGATTTTACAAAAGGGATGGGGATTTTGGGATCCTAATTTCTTGTTTGGAGAACCAAGCAATACAAGAGCTGGTGGTGGGATTGGTCCGCAGTTATTCAATTCCTTCTACATGCTTGTTATAACGCTTATTATATCTATTCCTCTTGGATTAGGTGCTGGAATATATTTAGCGGAGTACGCAAAACAAGGACGTTTTTTAAATTTTGTTCGTCTATGTATAGAGACGATGGCGTCTTTACCTTCTATTGTTGTTGGTTTATTTGGTTTGTTAGTGTTCGTTACAATGACAGGTTGGGGATACACAGTAATGGGTGGTGCTCTTGCTTTAACTATTTTAAATTTACCAGGTTTAACGCGTGTTTGTGAAAATGCGATTTCAGAAGTTCCTCAGAATGTAAAAGAGGCAAGTCTTGGATTAGGTGCAACGAAGTGGCAAACAATCGCTCGTATTATTATCCCATCGTCATTACCACAAATTATTACAGGGATTATTTTAGCGGCGGGTCGTATATTTGGGGAAGCGGCAGCATTAATTTACACAGCGGGTTTAACATCCCCGATTTTAAATTCAGCAGCGGATTTCTCAAGTCCTGCGCATCCTTTAAATCCGTTTAGACCAGCTGAAACATTAGCGGTTCACATTTGGAAATTAAATTCTGAAGGAGTTATTCCAGATGCGAAGTTGATTGCGACAAAATCTGCAGCTGTATTAATTATTATGGTATTACTATTCAATGTTATTTCACGCTTGATAGCATCTATATTACACAAGCGCTTTACAGGAACGAAAAGAAAAAGTAAAACAACGAAAAAGGTAAAAGCGGCATAAATTATAAAGAAGAACTCTCTATTTATAGGTAGGGGGTTCTTTTGTATTTTAATATAGAAGGAATGGATGTAATGATTGTTGAATTTGTGATTAATTATAAAGAAGAACAGATGTAATTTAGAGAGGAGCTTTAATTTGTTTTTTCTGCAAATGTCAGGTTTTCCTGGGTCAGGAAAATCGACAGTTTCTAAGTATATAGCGAAATTAACAGGTGCTGTAATTATAGATCATGATGTTTTGAAATCCGCGTTGTTAAAATCATTAAAAGTAAAAGGAATTGAATCAACGATTGTTGGTGGGCTTGCGTATGATGCCGAATGGGTATTGATTGATTCTTATTTAGAACAAGGGCATAGTGTTATATTGGATAGTCCGTGTTTATATGAGGGAATGGTTGAAAAAGGGATTGAACTATCAAATAAACATGGTGTGAAATATAAATATATTGAGTGTTATCTTAATGATATGGAAGAGATTAATAGGAGACTGCAAACACGTAAGCGTATGATCAGTCAAATTGAAAAGGTGGAGTCGGAAGTAGGTTTTAAAAAGTGGTTAAATGGTAGTAAAAGACCTTCAAATAATGAATACCTTATTGTGGATTCTAGTAAACCTATAGAGCAATATGTGGAAAAAATGATGGATTATATGACTAAATAGAGAAAAGGCGTTATCTTCATTTGTGAAGATAACGCCTTTTGTTTTTAAATATCAGGTGTTTCTGTAGAAGTGCTTATTTTCCTACGGGAGCGTCTTTTTCTCCCGATTTTATCTAATAGTTCATACATAACTGGAACGACTACTAATGTAAGAGCAGTTGAGACTGCCAAACCGCCGATGACAACGACGGCTAAACTTTTTGATACCATACTTCCTGCTTGGGATTGGCCAAATAGGAGTGGGAGCATAGCAACGATTGTTGTAATAGCTGTCATAATAATTGGGCGTAGTCTAGTAGAACCTGCTTCAAGTAAGGCTTCTCTAGTTTCCATTCCATGTTCCCGATTTTGTTGGACTCTTTCTATTAATACAATAGCGTTTGTAACAACAATCCCGATTAACATTAATGCGCCGATCAAGGAATTTACATCAACAGGTGTTCGTGAAATGATTAATCCTAAAATACCACCGACAGCAGCTAATGGTAAGGAGAATAGGATTGCAAAAGGAGCACGTGCTTGCCCGAAGGTGATAACCATAATTAAATATACAATCCCGATTGCAATCCCCATAATTTTGAATAAATCTGTAAAATTCTCTTGCATAGATTCAGTAGCTCCTGCGATATTTACTTTTGCACCACCAGGTAAATCTAAGTCAGTCATCGCTTTATTTACTGCTGTGTTTACTTTACTCAAATCTTCATTTGAAGCTTCGGCTGTAATTTGGATTGTTTCTTTTCCGTCTTTATGGAAAATTTCTGTTTGTGTTTGTTTTTCTGAAATAGTTGCAATGTCTTTTAAAGGTATTGGTCCATTAATAGGTGATAGTATGTTTGTATTTAAAATATCTTCTTGTTTATTAATGTTTTCTTTTTTGTGTTCTATCATAATAGTAGCTTTTTCATTATTAATTGTAATTTCGCCAATAGGTGATTTCTTCATAAGGAATGCTACTTGTTGCGCAGCTATTTCTGGTGTTAAACCTAGTTGTTCAGCCTTTGTTTGATCAATATGAATTTGCCATTCTTTCTTAGAGTCTTCTAAATTTGTTTTTACTTTAGAAAGATCATCCATGCTTTTTAGTTTTGTTTCAACGATAGTAGCCGCTTCTTTTAAATCCGCTTCGTTAGTAGCTGTTACGTTAAATTGTAAGTTATTGCCGCCGCCAGAGCTTGAATAACTTGTTTTTATATAATCAAGTTCAGCAGGCTCAAAAGTTTTATGTTCCTTTTTTAACTCTTTAATATATTGATCAATATCAGAACCTTTTTTAAAGACTACGAATATACTAGCGAGGTTATTTTTAGTTGTTTGCCCCCATTGTGCATCTTCTGCGCTAGATCCCATTCGTAAAATAACGTCTGTTATATCTGAATTAGAAAGTAATTTCTTTTCAAAATCAAATGCTTTTTGTTTTTGAGATTCAGCATTATAATGGGCTGGAAATGTCATGTTAATAGATAACATTGTGTCGTCTTCAGATTTTATGTTTGCTTTCGGTAGTAATATATAAGCTGCAATTGATCCTACAAATAATAAAAATGCAGTAAGTAGAATAATGAATTTATGAGAAAGAGCCCACTTTAATGTAGCGACATATCGTGATGAAGAACTTGGCTTTCGATGCTTTGTTTTTTTGAGTAGTAAAAAAGCCATAAGTGGAACAACTGTTAGTGCAACGATTAAGGATGATAATATAGAATATACAACTGCTAATACCATAGGTAACATTAATTTTCCGATTGCTCCTGATACGAGGCCGATAGGTAAAAAAACAGCGACCGTTGTTAAAGTAGAAGAAGTAATTGCGACTGCGACTTCTTTCGTTGCATCGAGAATGATATCTTTAGAGAAAGAATCTTTTTGTAAACGGCGGAAAATATTCTCGATGACAACGATACTATCATCGACGAGACGTCCAACCGCAACAGCTAAACCACCGAGGGTTAAAATGTTAAGCGTAATGTTAGATTGATGTAGTAAAAAGAGTGTTAATAAAATGGATAATGGAATACTGACAACAGCGATGAGTGTTGTTCGGAAGTTACGTAAAAAGATTAAGATAATTAGAGTTGCAGCGATTGCTCCAAGTATTACTTCTTTTCCCATGCTAGTAACAGCATTTTCAACTTGTTCATGGGTTGAAGCCAAAAGTTTAATGGAAAATTGATCTTTATATTCCTTATCTATCTCTTTAACTTTTTTATCAATCTCTTTTCCAATGGCAACTGCATTTTTACTCGGTTCTTTCATGATGATTAATCCTGTGCCTTCTTCTCCGTTTATATGTGAGATTGTATCGTAGTGTTGTTTGATTTCAATTTGAGCAATGTCTTGCAATTTCACTTGGGGTGCCACAGTGATGTTTTTAATGTCATTTACATTTTTTATGTCCCCAATGACGCGGAGGTTGTATTCTTCCTGATTAACAGTAATTGCCCCAGCTGGAGTAGAAGTTTCTTTTCCTTGTAAAACAGTTAGTACCTGCTGTGATGTTACGTTTTTGTTTTTTAATTGGTTCGGATCAAGTACGATAGATAATTCAGAGGTGGATTTTCCGAAAAACATAACGTTGGCAACACCATCAATGTTTTCGAGTTGTGGTACGATTTCTTTTTCAATTTGTTTTTCATCTGCTTTTGAAAAACCGTTTTGTTTCTGGATAGTAATTTGAGCGAGTGGAATCATAGAAGTGTTTAATTGACTAACTACGGGCTTGGTTACATCTTTAGGTAATTTAATTGTATTGACGGCTTTTTCGACTTCGCGTGCTGCATCTTTCATGTTTGCTTTTGATGTATACGCAATGTCGATACGTGATAATCCCTCGTATGTAGAAGAAGTAATGGTGTCGACGTGTTCTAAATTGCGAAATTGTTTTTCGAGAGGATCAGTTACATCCTTTGTCATCGTTTCAGCGTCGAGTCCTTGAGATAAGGTTGTGACGGTAATTGCTGGATTGTCGATACTCGGTAAAAATTCCATAGGTAATTTAGAGCCGGAATAAACACCGAGTATGGAAATGAGAAAAATCATGATGATAATGGCAGCTCGGTTTTTTAATGAAAACTTTGTTAACCTATCCATAAAATAATTCCTCCATTGGTTTATTTATAGTTGAGTGCGTCCTTTCTTACTATATAACAAAAAATGGATATTTTTCATTAATTAAATGTAAAAAAATTCTAACAATATCCTTAAGTTTGTATTAGGATTGGAATGTTGTTAATTTGTAGGGGGTAAATTTTTGAATGAGAAGGAAGGGGGTAATGCGCGCGAGTGGCTGTTTAATGTAGACGGGATTTTTTCTTAAGGCTAATTTGTATAGTTATTTTATAGAAGGATAATGATTATAAGCTTTAATATAGAAGAGAATGAAAATTTGGGAAGGTATTGTGAAATACAATTTGGTTGAACGGAGTGTATTAGCATACAATTAGAATAACTATTTTCAGTAGTAAGGATAATAGTTACTTCTATAGAAGAAAGTAGGGTAGATAATTTTTTTTTATATTTTTATAAAAAAACACTTGTTATTTAAAAGTTGTGATGGTATATTAATAAACGTCGCTGATGCGGAAACGCAGAAAACGACAAAAAAGAAATTTTAAAACTTAGTTGACATCGAAAAATTAAGATGTTAATATGATGAAGTCGCTTCTGAAGCGGCGGACAAGTTCTTTGAAAACTGAACGAAACAAACAACGTGAAACGTCAATTTTTATTTTAGATGCTAGACAAACTAACTTTATTGGAGAGTTTGATCCTGGCTCAGGATGAACGCTG
>NZ_JBQAGK010000010.1:0-189988 GCF_051916325.1 Bacillus cereus group sp. MYBK227-1
TTCTTCCCCAGAGGCAAAGAGCGCCTCAAGGTCAGAAGCTCCATCCACCTCACATTCTGAACGAGCCACTTTCGCTTTTTGATGGAATCTAGCTACAGTGGCTAGAATGTTCGGCGGCTTCGCTTCTTCCCCAGAGGCAAAGAGCGCCTCAAGGTCAGAAGCTCCATCCATCTCACATTCTGAGCGAGCCACTTTCGCTTTTTGATGGAATCTAGCTACAGTGGCTAGAATGTTCGGCGGCTTCGCTTCTTCCCGAGAGGCAAAAAGCGCCTCAAGGTCAGAAGCTCCATCCACCTCACATTCTGAGCGAGCCACTTTCGCTTTTTATTAACATTTGTTACAATAGTAAAAATAGAGGAGGGACGTTATATGCCAAAGGGTACAGGTAAGGTTATTGCACAGAATAAAAAAGCATTTCATGATTATTTCATCGAAGAAACATACGAAGCAGGGCTTGTCCTTCAAGGAACGGAAATTAAGTCGATTCGCGCTGGACGCGTAAACTTGAAAGATGCGTTTGCACGTGTACATAATGGTGAAGTATGGGTTCATAATATGCACATTAATACGTACGAACAAGGGAATCGTTTCAACCATGATCCACTTCGTACGAGAAAATTACTTCTGCATAAAAAAGAAATTGATAAACTAGCGGGCGCTGCGAAAGAAACAGGTTACGCATTAGTTCCACTTAGAATTTATTTGAAAAATGGATTTGCAAAGATGGCACTTGGTTTAGCAAAAGGTAAGAAGCAATATGATAAACGTCACGATTTAAAAGAGAAAGAAGCTAAACGTGAAATTGCACGCGCGTTCCGTGATCGCCAAAAGATGTAATACAGATATTTACATTTGTAAAATGGAGCGCGTATGTTATAATAATTTATGTAAGGTTGTTGCACATTGAAAAACAGCTCTTAGTAGCTATCACGATATTTTCTTCGTATGCTCCATTTTTATCATGGGGACGTTACGGATTCGACAGGGATAGTTCGAGCTTAGGTTGCGAGTCGAGGGGATCGGCCTCGTTAAAACGTCAAAGCCTATAATTGGCAAACAAAACAATCTTTCTTTAGCTGCTTAATTGCACTAAAGGTTCCTCCCTCCATCGTCCATGTGGTAGGGTAAGGGACTCAAACTAAGTGGACTACGCCGGAGTTCGCCGTCTGAGGACAAAGGAAGAGAACAACCAGACTAGCAACTTGGAAGCCTGTCGATAGGCCGAAGAGTTCGCGAAATGCTAATATATCGACTACACTCGTAGAAGCTTAAGTGCCGATATTTTTGGACGTGGGTTCGACTCCCACCGTCTCCACCAATACATATTTGGTGGTTTTTTTATTTTATATATAACAAGAAGCATAAGGCGGCCGTTTTGGCCAACTTATGCTTCTTTTAGTTTACGGCCAACTTATGCTTCCAATATAAAAAAATGGGTTAATAAGTCAGCTCTTTAGTTCATATAAGGGTCCCGCCAACCAAATGACATACAAAAAACGCCATCCTTTCCTGTGATTCTACAGAAAGAATAGCGTATTTTTTCATTTTTTGGGGTATTTTATTTTGTTAACTTGATAGCGATGTGGTGCTACCCCTAAGTATGAAAAATTTATTTTGGAAGCCTGATTTTATTCTCTAATCCTATAACCCGCATTGGTCCTTGTAAGGTTAGTTTAGTTAACAAAGCGGCCATAAAAGCAGGACTATATTTCATACCATTTTCTAGCCAAGTACTAATGACACCTATATGTGCTGAAGTAATATAGCTAGTAAAAATCTCCTTTGGAATACCTAATTCTTCATCAGATTCTACAATAGAAGATAATAAATCACCATATACTTTTTCTTGAACAATTTGTAACATACGACGTCGGAATTCTGGTAACCCTCTATCCCCTAACATCACTTTAAAAAAATCATGATTTTCGGCTATATATTCAAAAAGCCTTAAAAAAGAAAGTGGTGGATTATGTTCATTAACTTCTTGGATTGTTCCATTTATTTCTTTAGGTTTTACTCGTTCTATTAATTCTTCTAACGTCTCATCCATACTTTTCAAAAGAAAATCCTGCTTATCTTGGTAATGTAAATAAAACGTGCCACGAGTAAGCTCCGCTTTATCTGTAATATTTTGAACAGAAATCGTATTCAAATCTCTTTCTTCCAGAAGCTCAATAAGAGCATCCCTTAAATACCTAGTAGTTCTCTTTACACGAGGATCAATTTTTTTATTTTTAGACATAGTTCCTTCTCCTTGTCTATAATTTCAAATCTTTTGGACAATATGTATCGAATTGTCTTTTATAAGACATTATAGAGTTTTTTGCACATTGACCAAAATCCATAACTTGATAAAATTATTATATACAAAGCGTTCATTAATTGACAATAAGTAAACTAATGAACATATTGTATAAAATACAACATGAAGGGAACGATTTATTATGAAAGCATCACGTCTTATTGATGTTCACCATCACATTATTCCAGAGGAATACAGTTCAACTCTTGAATATTTTGGAGTTGCAAAATCAGGAGGCATGCCTATCAAAAAATGGACTCCTGAAGATAGCATTGCAATGATGGACCGTTTAGGAATTGAAGTTGGTATCGGTTCTATTTCCGAACCTGGTCTAATTCCTGTTGCAAATCCTGATTTAGCAAAAAAACTTGCTCGCAGTATTAATGAATTCCAAGCAGAAATGATTGCTAAATATCCAAAACGTTTTGGAGGCTTCGCATTTTTACCACTTCCACACGTTGAAGAATCAATTGAAGAGTTAAAATATGCCTTAGATGAACTTAAACTAGACGGCGTTGGTTTATTATCTAACTATAATGGTCATTTTCTAGGTGACCCAATCTTTGACGAATTAATGGATGAATTAAACAAACGTAATGCAGTAGTATTTATTCACCCTAGTGCACCAGTTGAAGCAAGCCCACGCGCAAGATTCTTAACAGCGGACTTCATGGCAGAGTTTACATTCAATACAACTCGTGCGGCTGCTAACCTTGTGTTAAGTGGTACAATCGAACGTTGTCCAAATATTAAATTTATCCTTGCTCATGCAGGTGGTACACTTCCATATTTAAAATGGAGAATCGGACAATCTTACCGTTCAGCTAAAGTTTGGATGAATGATCCATTAGTATCTGAAAGATGGACAACACTAACAAAAGACCCTGAAGAATATATCAGCAATTTCTATTTTGAAACAGCAATTTCTACTCAACCAGCAACTTTTGAAGCTTTAAAAGATACAACTGATTCATCACACATTTTATTTGGTAGTGATGCACACTATGCTCCTGAAGACTGGACAAAAGAAATGATTGAAAGAATTTCTAATTATCCAAACTTCGATGATAAAACTATCGAAGACATTTCAAGAAATAATGCTCTTAAACTCTTCCCACGCTTTAAATAATGGTTTAAATACGGGTTTAAATAAAGACAAAAGGTACAGATAAAAATAAACGCTAGTCATAATGAATGGACACCCCGACGAATGTCGCAGGCATTTTAAAAAGCTCAATTTGAACATCACTGTTTGAATTGGGCTTTTACTGTTTATTAATTTGTATAACTTTGGAGCGAATGAAAATAAATCATGAAACAAAGAAAAAACCTGTTATTATTGCATTACTCATTGCAACAGGAATGTTATCTGGTAAAAAAGAAAAACATTTTTTTGCACAGTAGACAAGTTGAAGCAGAAAATTAAGCTAACTTTGTAGAATAACCTAACTACGTTTAGGTTCTAGATGAAAAATTATAAAGAAAAACACGGAGGTGCTCTTATGAGTATACGAAATAAACGATTCGCTTATGGAAAAAATCAGTTGCAGTTTGGGGATCTGCGTCTCCCAGAAGGAAAGGGGCCTTATCCAGTTGCAATTGTTCTGCACGGTGGATTTTGGAAAAATATTTGGGGCTTAGATATGATGGAACCTGTAGCAAAAGATTTGGCGTCAAGGGGTATAGCGACTTGGAACATTGAATTTCGTCGTGTTGGCGATGAAGGCGGAGGATGGCCAGGCACTTTAATTGATGCTGCAAATGCGACCGACTATTTACAACAAATAGCGGAAGAAAATCATCTTGATTTAGGCCGGGTTATTGCTATTGGGCATTCTGCAGGAGGTCATTTGGCTTTATGGTTAGCGGGTCGTAAGAAACTACCGGAAAATAGTGTTTTAAGAATTACTGATCAACCGCTTTCTCTTAAGGGAGCAATAAGCTTAGCAGGAGTTAATGATCTTGCACTAATGGATGATGTCCATCATTTACGTCTATCAGAATTCGGTAAAGAAAATAACCATCCTGTAACTGATTTGTTAGGCGGGACACCGAAAGAGGTTCCAGAGCGTTATGAGGAGGCTTCTCCAATTCAATTATTGCCCCTTCAGGTTCCACAAGTTCTTATTCACGGATCACTCGATATTAATGTGCCAATCGGAATTAGTTATAACTACAAGCGTGTAGCAGATGCTTCTGGGGATCAAGTGAAAATGGTGGAAATACCATCCGCAGAGCACTCTAAAGTGATCGATCCCAATGTGGAAGAATGGTCGTATATCGTCACAGAAGTTATCAACTTATTAGATATGGGGCAATAACACCTAGCCATCAATATAAGTTTGTATGAGCTTAATTTCATAAAGCAGCTTTAGTATTATAAACTTATTTTTAAAGCTTGATTTGTTGTCCTTCCATGCCCATCAAGCTGAAACTTTAATTTGCTGTTTTGTGAATTTTGCTGTCAGCTTATGGGTTAATAATTAATTTACGGCCAATTTATGCTTCCAATTCTGTTGAATAATTAGATAACCATCTACAAAAATAAGTGTTTTCTGGCCAACTTATAGGTAAAGTGACATTGTATGATATGAAACATAATTTTCCGGTTTGGTGAGGTTATGGTTCTTTTTGTTTTGTAATTTTATAAAATGTTTAAGTTGATGGAGCGTTACCCCTGAAATAGAAAATGAAGAAATGGGTATTGATGATAAGCAAGTAGATACTATAGATACTCGTAAACGAGCGATTGGTGATTATTTATTTTTATTACACTTTATTCAAATGTTTATATATTTTGTCTTTTTATCCATACCTATTGTAAGATTATATAGAGTTCTCCTAATAAGCTGTTTTAATGGATTATTTAGGGGTTTTAAATTTATAAATCTTAAATTGTTTTTTCGGGATAATTTTTTATCTAAATAAGTTATATTGAAGTAGAGGTGAACCATCGGTGAAGCAGGTGTTGGTGATTAAAAATGAACGGTCTTCAGCAAAGAAAATCGTAAGCGGTCTAACGCAAGAAGGCTATTTCATTTTAAAACTTCACAATGAAAACGAAGGTTTAAATATAATATATGAACAAGATTGGGATATTATCATATTGGATTGGGATTCATTAAGTATACCGGGACCAGAAATTTGTAGACAAATACGACTTGTTAAAACGACACCGATTATTATTGTGACCGACAATATTTCTAGTAAGGATTGCGTAGCAGGGTTACAAGCAGGAGCAGATGATTATATAAGAAAACCATTTGCGAAAGAAGAATTAGTAGCAAGGGTTCAAGCGATTTTAAGGAGAAGTGATTGTAACCAGCAAAAGGAGATAAACTTTTTTCAGTTTAAAGATCTCTTTGTTGATGCATCTAGCAATATTGTGAAAAAAGGTGGCGAAAACCTCTCGCTTACTAAGCGGGAGTACGATTTACTTGTATTTTTAATCAAGAATAAAAACACAATATTGAGCCGTGAAATGCTTTTGAATCAAGTATGGGGATATAATGTAGTAGTAAATCCAAATGTAGTAGACTTATATATTGGGTATGTAAGAAAAAAGTTAAAGTGCGAGAAGAAAGACAGATATATTCAAACGATACATGGTAGAGGCTATTCAATGATTGAATGATAAAATAAGGTAATAGAAAAAAGAGTAAAACTGTTTCATTCAGTTTTACTCTTTTTTCTATTAAACCTAATAATCAAATAGTTTCTTAGAAGTATTAAAAGATGTAAAAAAATGGATTATAAAAATGTTAGCTATTAATGGGCGTGTTTTGTAGAGGAAATTATGGCTAATCAATACGCCCGACTGCACATATTACTTTCTATGCCTGATTTTATGAATTCGCACCATTCACAAGATTTTCACAGGATTAATGACTATACTAATTAACAGGATGTTCAAATGAAAATGATTATCAATAGCGATTCAATTGAATAAAAGTTACCTTCTAATTCAATCTATGGATGTCATCATTTTCGAAATAAATTACACTATAAGGAGTATACATATGAAAAAATCTATGCTTTTAAAATTAGTGAGTATTCTAGCAATTTTTACTTTAATGTTAGTGGCTTGCTCAGATTCAAGTAAAGAAACTTCGAAGGCTAATAATAAAGATAATGGTAGTGATAAGTCAAAAACGGTTGAAATCACTGATGCTCATGGAACTGTTAAAGTCCCTGTAAACCCAAAGAATGTAGTTGCTTTGGATAACAGAACGTTTGAAACTTTATCTGATTGGGGAATTAAATTAGCGGCTGCTCCAAAGGATATCATGCCTGCTGATTCAGCATATAAAAAGGATGAAAAAGTTCAAAATATTGGGAATCACCGTGAACCAAATCTTGAAATTATTGCAGCGGCAAACCCTGACCTTGTAATCGTTGGTCAAAGATTTGCTGACCATTACGAAGAAATCAAAAAATTAGTACCAAATGCAGCAGTTATTGATCTTAATTTTGATGTTTCTGAGAAAGCTACTAAGCCTGGCGAAAACTTAGTAAAAGGACTTAAAGATTCTACAATTACTTTAGGAAAAATCTTTAATAAAGATAAAGAAGCTAAACAATTAGTAGCTGATTTTGATAAATCTATTGAAAAAGCAAAATCTGCTTATAACGGAAAAGATAAAGTTATGAGTGTTATCGTTACTGGTGGTAATATTGGTTTTGCTGCTCCACATTCTGGTCGTGTTTGGGGACCAATGTATGAAATTTTCGGTTGGACTCCAGCGTTAGAAGTTTCAAATTCTACTGCAGGTCATAAAGGTGATGACGTTTCTGTTGAAGCTATTGCACAAACAAATCCTGATTGGATTTTCGTATTAGATCGTGATGCTGCAACATCTGATGCAGCTAAGTCAACACCTGCTAAGGATGTTATTTCTAAATCACCTGCTCTTCAAAACACAACTGCTGTTTCTAAAAAACAAGTTATTTATGCACCAGAAGATACTTACACAAATGAATCAATTCAAACTTATATAGAGTTATTTGGAAATATGGCAAAAACTTTAGCTAAGTAGTGTAAAGGGGTACGAAACAGTGTCAAAAAATATGATTTCTAGGGTTGAGAATATTTCTCAACCCCAGTTTTATAATCAAAATAAAATATGGACAAAACCTTTTATAATAGCAGTTATAGTTGTTATAATTTTAGGGATTATATCACTGTTTACTGGAGTTTATGATATACGTGGACAAGAGGACGGGACAGAGATGTTTTTCATAACTCGTGTTCCGAGAACAGCTGCATTAATGCTTACTGGAGCTGCGATGGCGATGGCAGGGCTCGTCATGCAACTCATTACACAGAATCGCTTTGTTGAACCTACTACAACGGGGACTATTGAATGGTCAGGCTTAGGCCTGCTTTTTGTGTATTTATTATTTCCTGCCCCGACTTTAGTTCAAAGAATGACTGGTGCAATCATTTTTTCTTTTATAGGAACTATGATTTTCTTTCTATTTTTAAGAAGAGTTAAGCTTCGTTCGTCTTTAATTGTTCCGATTATTGGATTGATGCTTGGAGCAGTAATTTCTGCAGTGTCTACTTTTTTAGGACTCCTTTTTCAAAAGACGCAAAGTATTGAAACGTGGTTTGTAGGTTCATTTGCTAACATTCAGGTGGGAAGATATGAATATTTATGGCTGATTGTTATCATTACTTTTCTTATTTTTATGTATGCTAATAGATTGACTTTAGCTGGACTAGGAGAAGATGTCGCAACAAGTCTTGGAGTTAATTACAATAGAATTGTTCTTTTTGGGACTGCTCTTATCTCTGTTGCAGTTGGAATTGTTGCAGCTGTTATTGGACACTTACCTTTCTTAGGATTAATTGTGCCAAATATCGTTTCAATGTTTAGAGGTGATGATCTTAGGAGTAATTTACCTTGGGTTTGTGTGATCGGAATGGGATCAATAACTGCCTGTGACATCATTTCTCGAACAATTATACAGCCTTTTGAATTACCTGTTTCTTTAATACTTGCAACAGTGGGAGCAGTCGTGTTTATTACTATTTTATTGAGACAAAGAAAACCAAGGAGGCTACGATGATCACATTAGAATATAGAAAAAAAGAAAATGTCGAAATCGATTCTAGCCTTCATAATGAAAGTAGATCAGCTAGCGCTTTTCGGTCTAAGAAGGAAGCAAGACGTTATTGGATTTTACTGATAACATTGATTGCTTTAGGTCTTCTTTCTTCATATGGACTTTTAGTTTATAACAATCCAGTTCCGATAGATTCACCTTCTTTTATCCCAGTCGTTAAGAGAAGGATAGTAGCTATTGTTGCAATGATTATTGCTGCGGTTTGCCATAGCTTGTCGACAGTTGCTTTCCAATCTATTACGAATAATAAAATTATTACTCCATCGCTTTTAGGTTTCGAATCACTTTATTCAGCAATTCAAACGAGTACAGTATTCTTCTTTGGTGCTAGTGCGTTAATAAATTTTAATGGAATTGGATCATTTTTATTCCAAGTTGTTGTTATGGTCTTCATGAGTTTGATACTTTATGGATGGTTACTTTCCGGTAAATACGGGAATTTACAACTTATGCTTTTAGTTGGAATTATTATTGGTACCGGGCTAAATTCTGTGTCAACTTTCATGAGAAAACTACTTGCGCCTTCAGAATTTGATATTTTACAAGCAAGACTATTTGGTTCTGTTAATCATGCAGATCCTGCATATTTTCCTATTGTAATTCCTATGATCATAATTGTAGCGGTATTAATTTTTGCTCATTCTAAGAATTTGAATGTTTTATCACTAGGAAAAGATGTTGCTACTTCTTTTGGAGTTAAATACCAACCTAGTGTAATTTATACGCTTGTATTAGTAGCTATTTTAATGTCCATTTCAACAGCTCTAATTGGGCCACTTACTTTCTACGGCTTTTTAGTGGCAACTTTGAGTTATCAGGCAGCGTCAACTTATGATCATAGATATATTTTTCCGATGGCTTTTGCTATAGGATTTTTAATAATGACGAGCGCATACTTTTTAATGTATCATGTATTCCATGCTCAAGGTGTAGTTTCAGTTATTATTGAATTATTTGGTGGAATCATATTCTTAACTATAGTTTTAAGGAAGAGGGCTTTATGATAAAAATTGATAATGTTAAAAAGTTCTATACTGATAAGGTAAAAATAGGACCTTTGGATATTGAAATACCAAAAGCAGGCTTTACTTCTTTAATTGGACCAAATGGTGCTGGAAAGTCAACGACACTTTTGATGATTGGCAGACTTTTAGATATGGATGAAGGCCAAATTCAGGTAGCAAATATGGATGTTTCTGAATCCAAATCAAAAGACTTAGCAAAAGTTTTGACTATATTGCGACAAGAAAATCATTTTGTAACTAGGCTTACAGTTAGACAATTAGTTGGATTTGGGCGCTTTCCTTATTCAAAGGGAAGGTTGACTAAAGAAGATGAGGTTATCATTTCTAAATATATCGATTTCTTAGATTTAACTAGTTTAGAGAATAGATATTTAGATGAGCTTTCTGGTGGTCAAAGACAAAGGGCATATGTAGCGATGGTACTGTGCCAAGAGACGGAATATGTACTTTTGGACGAACCTTTGAACAACCTTGATGTTGCTCGTTCTGTTCAAATGATGGAGCATTTAAGACGTGCAGCTAATGAATTTGGAAGAACAATTTTGACGGTTATGCATGACATAAATTTTGCAGCTAAATACTCGGATAAAATTTGTGCTATGAAAGATGGACAAATTGCTGCTTTTGGAACAGTAGAAGAGGTTATGGACTCAACACTTTTGACAGATATTTTTGAAACAAAAATAGAAATTATTAATGGTCCTTATGGGCCAATAGCAGTTTATTAGTTATAAAATGTCTTGCGTAGATTATGCAAGACACTCTAGTTGAAGTTGCTGTCTGTATTTTATAGGCAGCAGCTTTTTTTATGTGATTACTCATAAAATGCAAAAGAATGCTTCACCTTTTCAAGTATGTACCAAGTGGAAAAAATATCTCTGTATAATTTTTTAAAAGAATTCAGCTTGTTTTTTTTATATGTAATATTGCATATCAGAGTGTATTGATAAAAGTGTAAGGGGTCACTATAATGAGGGCATAAAGATAAATCATATTTTCGTAGCAATAAAAAGGAGGAAATAATATGGAAATCGCAATGGCAGTTTTAAAATTTGTAGGTGGCGTAATCCCGTTAATTCAAGAACTTTTAAAAGCATTTATGTAAATTTATTAGTTAGCAATCATTTATCAATCATTATCATATTTTACTAAAAAAAGAACGGGGTGATTTTTCTGAATATTAAGAAAAACACTAAAAGAAGAAAGTTCCTTGCATGTTTATTAGTTAGTCTATGCACTATTAATTATTCATCTATTTCCTTCGCAGAAACACAAGCAAGTAATGCAACTGATGTAACCAAAAATGCTAGTGGCATTGATACTGGTATAGCAAATCTTAAATATAATAATCAAGAGGTTTTAGCTGTAAATGGTGATAAAGTAGAGAGTTTTGTTCCGAAAGAAAGTATCAATTCAAATGGTAAATTTGTAGTAGTAGAACGCGAAAAAAAATCACTTACAACGTCACCAGTCGATATTTCAATTATTGATTCTGTAGTGAATCGCACGTATCCAGGAGCTGTACAACTTGCAAATAAAGCTTTTGCAGACAATCAACCGAGTTTATTAGTGGCTAAGAGAAAGCCTTTGAATATTAGTATAGACTTACCGGGCATGAGAAAAGAAAATACAATCACTGTCCAAAATCCGACATATGGTAATGTAGCTGGAGCAGTAGACGATTTAGTATCTACTTGGAATGAAAAGTATTCTACAACACATACGTTGCCTGCAAGAATGCAGTATACGGAATCCATGGTTTATAGTAAATCGCAAATCGCAAGCGCTCTTAATGTTAACGCTAAATATCTTGATAACAGTCTAAACATTGATTTTAATGCGGTTGCAAATGGAGAGAAAAAAGTGATGGTAGCGGCGTATAAGCAAATATTTTATACGGTAAGTGCTGAACTACCTAACAATCCATCCGACCTTTTTGATAATAGCGTTACTTTTGATGAGTTAACTCGAAAAGGCGTAAGTAATTCGGCTCCACCTGTTATGGTTTCAAATGTAGCTTATGGTAGAACGATTTATGTAAAATTAGAAACAACATCTAAGAGCAAAGATGTACAAGCTGCTTTTAAAGCCTTACTTAAGGATAACAGCGTTGAAACAAGTGGACAGTATAAAGATATTTTTGAAGAAAGTACCTTTACTGCTGTAGTATTAGGCGGAGATGCGAAAGAGCATAACAAGGTTGTTACTAAAGATTTCAATGAAATCCGAAATATTATTAAAGATAATGCTGAATTAAGTCTTAAAAATCCAGCATACCCAATTTCATATACAAGTACTTTCTTAAAAGATAATGCAACTGCTGCTGTTCATAACAATACAGATTATATTGAGACGACAACTACAGAATATTCAAGTGCTAAAATGACACTTGATCATTATGGTGCTTACGTTGCTCAATTTGATGTATCTTGGGATGAATTCACATTTGACCAAAAGGGTAACGAAGTACTAACACATAAAACATGGGATGGTAGCGGAAAAGACAAAACGGCTCATTACTCTACAGTTATCCCTCTTCCACCGAACTCAAAAAATATAAAAATTGTAGCAAGAGAATGTACAGGTCTTGCATGGGAATGGTGGAGAACAATTATTAATGAACAAAACGTTCCATTAACAAATGAAATAAAAGTTTCAATTGGAGGAACAACATTATATCCAACAGCTAGTATTAGTCATTAAGTATAAAAAAAGCGCCCTATAAGTAGGGCGCTTTTTTACTTAGTCATAAATTTTATTCCTCTATTTGCCGGGCAGCCCGATTGATGAGGGCTGATTAATAATGTAATTCCTAATATAGTTAATCGGCGTTGATTTACTTCTTCACGTAAAATGGATTGAAATGAAATTCCTATTACTTGGACAAGTGTTGCTAAAAGTGTGGCAATTGGAGGAATAAAACTTTATGTTCCTTTGTTTTGGGCCAACTTAAGAAACTTTTGTAAAATGATAGGATTACAAAAATGTAATGTGGGTGTAAGGAAACTGGATTGTACCATCTTTATGGTTAAAGCATACTTAAGGTAAGGAAGATTTATATTTTAACGGGTATAAATTTTACAAGTAGAATAGAAAGGTTAGGTATTACCATATGAAATGGATCATGAGAATTTTTGTATTATTAGCTATAGTAGGAGGTGCTTTCTACTATATGAAGTCAGGGAATGGATACTATTTGACTAAACAATATTATGTAAAAGTAACGACTGATTCTAAAGTAGAAAACGAAAAATTGAGTAATGGAGAAGTTCTTACGTATCATGTTTACGATGAGAAGGTGTACGATAAAAAAGGGGAAGAAAGAGAACTGAAAATTTCCTTGCAAAATGAATTGGAAAAAAATCAATATTATTTGATTGATTGGGAAGATCGCCGTGGGATTGTTTCTAAAATAGCTAAAGTGAATCAAGCAAAAATAGATAAAGGTATTTTAGATAAGTTGAACGCAAATTCATAATATTTCAGGATAAGTTAATCAAAAGCTGTGTTAGCGTAAGATTTATAAGAAAAAGGTATTGTAGCAAAAATAAAAGAGGTTATTATAAAACAAAAAAGACCGAACCGTCTGGTTCTGTCTTTTTTTAGGAATGAAGAATGAATTTTACAAATGATGTGGCACAAAGCTGGATTGCTACAATTGGGATGACATGTATGAATAGTGGACTGTAACACTTATGTAGATGGTTTGCAGAGATATAAAATCAATATAGAAGAGGAGTATTATTATAGATGACTTATGTAACTACAATTTTATCAATAGCGGGTATCGTTATCATGTCTTTAGCAAGGATTAATTTTAAAATAAGGGCGTTTGCTAATAAACCAGCTTGGGGTGGCTTCACTCTTCCCTTAATTCTAATTGGATTTATTTTATTTTGTATCGGTATGTTTTTAGGGTTTGTAAATCATCAACTATAAGGTGGGAATATTGTGAAGACGAAAAGCTACATGTTTTTCGTCTTTTCGTTCTCTTGCTTAATAAGAAAGATCCTGCAACTCAGTACAGGATCTTTAATCAAACGTATTTAAAAACTAAATTGTGGTTTCATATCACCTTTATAAGGTTCATGTTCAACGAATATAGTTATATCCTTACCAGCTTGGTCTTTACCAGTTCTTTTATACGTAAATTTATTCTTATTTAGTTCAGTAAGTTCAAGAGCAGCACCGTATTTGTTATTTCCAATTGAAACATGGGCTCTTATTTTATTTTCGTGTACAACATCGAAGTAGCCATAATCACCGCGGCTTTGACCTGTTTCACTATTGAAAAACTCATATTTATTAGATTTGTCATCAAATTTTGCTAAACTTATAAAATTCGAATTAAACTGTGTTACATCGTTACCAGCTTCGTCTAATACCTTTGTTCCGTGCCAAAGGGTACCGCCTAAAATTTTATCTCCATCAACGTTTTTAATAATATCTCCTGTAGTCGTGTTCAGCTGCTTGTCCGGATCAGTGAAAGAAAGTTCTTTTTCTTTATATGGAACATGTTCAACGAAAACTTCTACATCTTTACCGTTAGCGTCTTTCCCCATTCGTTTATAAGTAAATACATTTTTATTTAGTTTTGTCATGTCAACGACAGCTTGATACTTCATTGATTCTGAAATCAATATTCTCTTCTTCCCATCATTTGTGACAAAGAAAGTGCCTTTATCGCCACGACTTGCACCTGTTTTAGCATCAAAAAATTCATATCTGCCGGATTTCGCATCATATTTTGCAAGACCAATGAAGTTTGCATTCTCTTTTGTTAAGTCATTCTTATCTTTGTCATACACTCGTGTACCTTGCCAATTTGTCTCGCTAAGAATATTAGCCATTTTTTGCCCTTTAGTTAATTTATTTTCCTTTTTTGTTTCTTTAGCAACTTGTTCTTGTTTTTGTTTCCCATGATTTTCTTCAGCTTTAGTACCAGCACACCCTGTTAATGCTAATGTGAATCCGAGCAGTACGGATGATAGTGCTTTTGCTTTTTTGTTCATGTTTTATCGTCTCCTTATTTTATGATTTCAAGTAGTACGGTTAGCGATTATAGTAGCAGTGCGTCATATATGAACTTAGTTGCTACGTTTCTTATGTTAATCCCCGACTATAAACTGCCTCTAAATAAAACATTAAAAAAAGATAAACTAATTCCTAAAAAATGTTCATATTTATAAAAAATCGCTAGCTTGCTGTAGTGCCTACGAGTAATCCAAAAAATACATTGTAAAGAAGAAGGAAAGCCGCTAATAATAATGTAATTGATAATTGTAGCTATGCGGAAGTAATAACGTTGTGAAACGATTTGGGGGTATATAGTTTCAGTGTGAAAAAAGTGAAAGTTGCTATAAGTACAAATGGATTTTGTGGACTTCACGGCAAAGTTATAGATAGAGTGGCATTGCAGGGTTAAAAACCATAACTTTGCTGGAGGAGCGGGTTATGGTTTTTTTATGAGGAAATACGATTTTAAGTTTTTGCTGAAGGTGTTTTTCTAGGATATGCTGTGAGTGATTGGAGTGAGGTAGTGTCAGATATTGTCGACCAATCGATATATTGGAAAAATCGTTGATATATTTGTAAAGGGGTGTTTGAGGTGATTGTGAAAGAAAGAAAAATGCCGATTTATATAAGACAGTTAGAAGCACTGCTTAGAAGGTTACCTGTACATCATCCAAAACGAAATTTAATTGGAGAAAACTTGGCAAAACACATGGCGGGGTATAAAGGGGAGCAAGCAATTGATTATCCACTTAGTTTTATTTCTGAGAAAGAGTATAGTGTTTTACATGATGTTCGCTTATCTAATCATGATCAATACTTTCAAATTGATACTATTATCATTTCCACAAAGTTTCTTCTTTTTCTTGAGATAAAAAATATAGCAGGTACATTAATGTTTGATGCAAAGTTTAATCAACTTATCCGAATAACAGAAGGAAATTCAGAGGGATTTCCAGATCAGGTTTTACAAATAAAAAGGCAAGAAATACAATTAAAGAAATGGTTAAGCTTACATGGATTTTCCTCTAGTCTTCCAATCGAGTCCCTCGTTGTTATTAGCTCGCCTCGTACCATTATAAAATCTTCAGATGACAATCTTCTTCATACAATTATTCATAGTGCAAATTTACCTCATAAAATAAAGTGGTTTGAAAGTAAATATAAGAGAAAAGTTATAGATAATGTAGATAGGCTCATTCATCAAATAATAACGGAGCATTCTCCACTTCAACAAAATATACTTGAGCAATATAAAATAGAAAAAGAGGAGTTGTTAAATGGAGTACAATGTGAGAAATGCTTAGTTATTCCAATGGTTAAAGTGAAGAAGGGCTGGCGTTGTACAAGTTGTAAAGATTTTTCAAAAGTGGCACATGAGGATGCTATACGAGATTATGCATTGCTCATTAGTACGACATGTACGAACGGTAATTTGAAAGAGTTTCTCCATGTTTCGTCGGGTATGGTTGTAAACAGAATTCTCCACACACTAAATCTCCCCTACACTGGCAACAACAAAGGACGAATATATGATTTAACTTCTTTCCAATCGTAATTTTGCTATAATAAATAAGTACTTATACGAAGGGGAGTCTAAAGAGAAAATGAAGTCATTTAATATCGATCATGTTATAGCTAGTGTTTTGCAATGGATATTAAATATAGCTTTAATTATATTATCCATTGTGTTATCGATTTTCTTAGTGAATGAGACAATTACGTTTGTGCAGTATATTTTTTCGGCAAAAGAGTATACGTCTTATAAATTGGTTGAAAGTATCATCGTCTATTTCTTATACTTCGAGTTCATTGCATTAATTATTAAGTATTTTAAATCGAACTATCATTTCCCGTTACGTTATTTTATTTATATCGGAATTACGGCCTTAATTCGATTGATTATTGTGTCTCATGAGGAACCGATGGAGACGTTATTATACGCAGGAGCAATTCTTGTTTTAGTCATTGCTTTATACATATCAAATATGAGAGATTTGAGAAAAGAGTAGTAGTGCAGACATAAGTTTGCACTACTTTTTTATATCTTGACCTTCAAGTTGCTTGAAAGTTTACAATGTAAATAGGGCGTTTGAAATTGAAAAAAATTGAGAAATTAAGTGAAGAGGTTTCTTTTACTTGGAGGTTATAGAAATGAGTCAGGAATTGAAGTTACGTCCATTAGAACGAGAAGATTTAAAGTTTGTACACGAACTGAATAATAATGCGCATATTATGTCGTATTGGTTTGAAGAGCCGTATGAGGCATTTGTGGAGCTGCAAGACTTATATGATAAACATATACATGATCAAAGCGAACGCCGATTTATCGTTGAGAAAGACAATGAAATGGTTGGATTAGTTGAGTTAGTAGAAATCGATTATATTCACCGTAGAACAGAATTCCAAATCATTATTGATCCGAATTATCAAGGATATGGTTATGCAGTGGATGCGACGCGTTTAGCGATGGATTACGCTTTTTCCGTACTAAATATGCATAAGATTTATTTAGTTGTGGATAAGGAAAATGAAAAGGCAGTACATGTTTATAAAAAAGTTGGGTTTATGGTAGAAGGTGAGCTTATCGATGAGTTTTTCGTTGATGGTAACTATCATAATGCGATAAGAATGTGTATGTTTCAGAAGCAATATTTTGAAAACAAGTAGTTGAAAGATTCGGAAGTAATGTTGACGCTTCGTAAAACCGTATGCTAAAATCCTTTTTAAGTATTAAGGAAGGTGCATAATATGCTTTATATAAAATTTGTAAAACTCATTAGAAAACTTTGCTCCGCACAAATGTATACGGTGAAGCGTTGTACGGAGCTTAATCAAGGGGCATAAATCCCCTATATTCATCGGCTGAATAACTTTTCTAAAAAAGTATAGTTTATCTATGCTTATTTCGTTATGGTTTTTCAGCTGGTGTATAAAATAGATTAAGGGGCCATAGACAATGCTTTGTCTATGGCCCTTTGTGTATATTATTCCGATGAGTCTTTACTATAAATTGGAGTAGTATAGGAAAAACCACGAAGCAGAGGGCTAGTGTCGAATGACGCTATCTCTCTGCTTTTTTTAATTTCAGGAAAAGAGGAATAAAAATGAGTTTACTTAAAGTGGAAAGTTTATCACATAGTTTTATAGATAAAGTATTATACGAAAATGCTTCTTTTGATTTGCATAAAGGGGAGCATATGGGAATTGTTGGACAGAATGGTGCAGGAAAAAGCACATTAATGAAAATATTGGTGGGGGAAATTATTCCTGATAAGGGAGACATAAAGTGGCAACCTAATATTCAAATTGGACATCTTGATCAATACGCAGAAATTGATGAGGGTTACACCATTTCACAATATTTAAAGAGAGCCTTTTATGATTTGTATGAAATGGAAAAGAGAATGAACAAGTTATATGAAGAAAGTGCGATGACTGGAGATGAAAATCAACTATTGAAAGCGGCAGAAATTCAAGGACTGCTCGAGGCTCATGATTTTTATTCAGTAGATAGTATTACGAATAAGGTGGCAGCCGGTTTAGGTATTGATGTGATTGGGATGAATCGTGTGATTGGTGAATTAAGCGGAGGGCAGCGTGCAAAGGTAATTTTAGCGAAGCTCTTATTAGAAGAGCCTAATATTTTATTGCTAGATGAACCGACGAATTTTCTCGATAAGGAGCATGTGGAGTGGCTTGCTAATTATTTAATGAATTTTGAAGGAGCGTTTATTGTCGTATCACATGATTTTGATTTTCTGGAAAAGGTAACTTCTTGCATATGTGATGTAGAGTTCGGAACAGTTAAGAAGTATTACGGCAAATACTCAGATTTTGTAAGACAAAAGGAGCATTTGCGAAAAGATTATATTCGCCAATATTATGCACAGCAAAAGAAAATTGAAAAAACGGAAGAGTATATTCGTAGAAATATTGCTGGGGTGAATTCAAAAATAGCGCAAGGTCGTAGAAAACAATTACAGCGTATGGAAAGAATTGCGCCACCAAGTTTTACTCATAAACCGTCTATTCATTTTCAGGAACTTCCCATTTCAGTTCAGACAGTTCTTGAAGTAAATAACCTTGAAGTTGGTTACGACTTCGCTCTCTTACCAAAGTTGAATTTTTCAGTAATGGGTAGGCAAAAACTTGTTATTACAGGTTTCAATGGAGTAGGAAAATCTACTTTATTAAAAACAATCGTTGGAAATATTGATAGTATTTCTGGAGAGTTTCACTTTTCAGAGCAAATAAAGATTGGATATTATGAGCAAGATTTAAATTGGAGCAATGATTCTTTAACGCCGCTTCAAATTATTTCAGAACAGTTTCCTAAACTGAATATGAAGGAAATACGCCATCATTTAGCTGCGTGTGGAGTGAAGGATACGCACGTTTCGCAAGAAATTCGTACGTTAAGTGGTGGTGAACAATCGAAGGTGAAACTGTGCGGATTATTATTATCACCTTGTAACTTATTAATTTTAGATGAGCCGACAAATCATTTAGATGCAGAAGCGAAGGAAGCTTTGCAAAAGGCGTTAATTAAGTTTAAGGGCAGCATTATACTCGTATCTCACGAAGCGAGTTTTTATCTTGATTGGGCAGATAGTATCTTTCATATAGAGACGGGATTAGTTAAGGGGGGTGAAACATATGAGTGAAAACAATTGGAAAACGAAAATTATATTATTTTTGACCGCTCAAACTATTTCGTTGTTCGGTTCCTCTCTCGTGCAATACGCGATTATATGGTATATCACCCTTACAACATCATCAGGAGTGATGTTGACTATTTCAACTGTTTGCGGTTTTCTACCACAAATTGCGATATCTTTGTTTGCAGGTGTTTGGATTGATCGTTATGACCGTAAAAAGATGATTATGTTATCGGATGGAATTATAGCGATTGCGACGTTAGTTTTAGCGATTTTATTTTTAACAGGATATAAAAGTATTTGGTTACTTTTTATTGTGTTACTCATTCGTTCAGCTGGAACAGGAGTACAAACGCCAGCTGTGAATGCATTAATTCCGCAAATCGTTCCGAAAGAGTATCTTATGAAAGTAAATGGAATAAATAGCAGTATTACATCTTTAATTATGTTTCTTTCTCCAGCAGCAAGTGCGGCGATTCTTTCTATTGCCAGCATTGAAACAACATTTTTTATTGATGTTATTACGGCTATGATTGGAATTAGTATTATGCTTATCATTCAAGTAGAGGGACATGTGAATGCAGAGAATAAGCAAAAATCTAATCTACAAGGAATTAAAGAAGGATTCTCTTATTTAAAAGAAAATGTATTTATTAAAAGGCTAATCGTTTTATTGATTATCATCATGATTTTAATAAGTCCAGCTGCTTTTTTAACACCTTTAATGGTAACTCGTTCTTTCGGGGCCGAAATGTGGAGACTTACTGCTAGTGAGATGACCTTTAGTGCTGGTGCGGCAGCTGGTGGCGTATTGATTGCCACGTGGGGTGGTTTTCGTAATCGTATGCATACAACAGCGCTAGCTTGTGCATTATATGGACTGCTTATGATTGGACTCGGAATAGCACCGATATTTATTATGTATTTAGTATTTAATTTTTTTATTGGTATAACGATGCCGTGCTTCAATACACCAGTTACTGTGTTATTGCAGGAAAAAGTAGAACCATCAATGCACGGACGGATGTTCAGTCTTGTACAAATTGCGAATTCATGCGCGCTTCCTCTAGGAATGATAATATTTGGGCCATTGTCGGATATGTTTAGTGTAGAGATTTTGTTAATTTATGCTGGGATATTCGTGCTATTTTGCGCAATGTATATTGTATTAAGCAAGAGGTTTGAAGTGTAAATATTTATAATACAGAGGGTTTGCGAAGTGATTTAATATGCTTCGTAAACCTTTTTGTTATTATTCTAGTCAATAATTATTTATTGTTAAACGATAAATAATTATTGACTGTTAATGGTTTTTTGGATAATATGATGTTAAGAATCTAAGGGGAATTACATGAGTAGAGGAGAATGTGAAATGAAAAATAAATACGCAGTAGCTATTTCTTTCATGATTTTAGCGATTATTTCTTTAACGATACATGCTTCAAACAGTAAAGTAGGAGCGGATGGATTCCTTGAAGAACCTTTCTTTTTCCTAGTACCGATAAGTTATGTATTGTTCCTTAGTGGTATTGGCGTATTATTATTTGGATTTATTACTTCAAAGCTGAAAAAGGGCAATAAATAGGGGTTACCAATAGGGACAAAATACTCACTATGAAATAGAAACATACCATATGGAAGAAAAAGAATAAGTGAGATGAATCATGATGAACCATCATTTTTATAATGGAAGACAAGTAGGAGCAGCTATTACGCTGGCTGGGGCACAGGGAACAATTCATGCTATGAATCAAGCTATTCAAATGCAACAACAAGCATATTTTGCACAAATGATGCAAAGTCAGTATATGCCGTATTCACAGCTTCCGATGCAAATTGTACATTACGATGTACATCCAGCTGGTTTATTTTCTATTCCATATGGCGGGACATATTTCTTATGAAAGAAAGCGACTCAATAGAGTCGCTTTTTTTCATATTCCGCCTAGCTTCATTCCAAGGAATGCGAAGAGGATACCAATTATGTACGTAGCGCTTAAGTATAAAAGGAAAGTGCTAATATTTTTTCGATTGAGAAGTTGAACGGCTTCTAGTTTAAACGTAGAAAATGTAGTGAATGCACCCATAAATCCAGTACCTAATAATAGTTGCCAGCCTGTAGTAACTCCGTTGCCGATTATATATCCAAGTAAAAACGCCCCTGTTATATTAATAAGGAATGTAGCAAGTGGAAATTGTGTTTTATTTCTTTTCTTAAACCAATTGCTAATTGCAAATCGTGTAATCGCACCGAAAAATCCTCCTGTTGCGACTAATAAGGCTTCTATCATGAGTAATCACCTTCCGTAAGAGATTTCTTAATTAAGAAATCTCCAAGTGTATAGCCAAGGCCAGACATAATGAGGCCACCAAGTATGCTACATGATACATATAAGAAGGCTATGCTCCACTCAGAATGATTGATCAATTGCACAGTTTCTACACTAAATGTTGAAAAAGTCGTAAAGGAACCGATGAATCCAGTTCCGATGCCTGTGATGACCTCTGAAGGTAAGATGTTTAGCCGGGCGATATAAGTAGTTAGCCACGCTAAGAAGAAGCAACCGATTAAGTTAATGAGTAATGTTGCTAATGGAAATGAATGATGCCAAAATGTGGTGATATTAAGACCTAAATAATAACGAGAAAGAGCTCCTAATATACCGGCAATGCCGACGATAATATAAATCAATTTTCTCACCTCTTTAAATAGATTGCTCAAAAAAATAGACTCCTACCAGTATGTATACTGGTAGGAGTCATTAGCTAAGCAGCGTTTATGGCGAACTCCATCGCCTAGGATCATTACATATAGTGTACTAAATATACCGTTTAAATTCCAGTGAGGAGGTGGGTGTAACGTTTCTTTTTTTGATGTCTGAAGGTTTTTCAAGTAATTAAAATGGGATCGATTACTTATCAACTAAATATAGTGATATACGGTTTTAATTATGATAAAATGTTTCTTATGTGTGTCGTTTTGTTTTATTTGACTGAAAATAAAGAAAAATAAATTCGCGTGAAAAGGAGTCATTTATTTGAAGAAATTTTTAAAAATCGTATTTACATGTGTTTTAGTAGTAGCGGGCATTGTAGGAGGATTTCTAGCGTATATGACACTTACTAAAGAACAGCCTGCTGATGTTATAAGCTTGAAGGTGGAGAATAATAAGGAGCGCGTATTAGCGACTGGAAATGAGTTTAAAGTTACAACATTTAATATTGGATATGCTGGGTTAGATAAGGATCAAGATTTCTTTATGGATGGTGGAAAGGGATCTGGTTCAAGTAGTAAAGAGCAAACGGAAACTAATTTAAAGAATATGCTTTCGTTTTTACAAAATGAGAATAGTGATTTTGCACTATTACAAGAAGTTGATATAAAGTCACTTCGTTCATTTGATGTAAATGAACATGAATTTTTGAAAAAAGGATTACCTGATTATGTTTCGTCATTTGGCAAGAACTACGATACGAAATGGGTTCCAGTGCCAATAATAAATCCAATGGGATATGCGGAGGCTGGATTAAGTACGTTTTCTAAATACACTGTTCAAGAAGCGAAGAGGTTCCAGCTTCCTGGAATGGAGCCTTGGCCAAAGCGTTTGTTTGATTTAGATCGAGCAATTGTGGAATATAAAATTCCTGTTAATAATGGGAAACATGTTAGACTCGTAAATTTACATTTGTCTGCTTATGATGAAGGCGGGAAAATTAGAAAACAGCAAGTAGAGTACTTAAAAGAATATATGAACAAGCATTATGAAAATGGTGATTACGTAATAATGGGCGGAGATTGGAATCAATTAGTTTCAAACGCTCAATTAAGTGATCCGAAGTTCGTGAAAGAGCGCCCTGAGTGGTTAGTAGAGTTACCGAAGGACTTTACGGACGGTGGCTTTAAGTGGGCTGTAGATCCGTCTGTTATGACTGTGAGAGATGATGTAAAGAAATATGTAGAAGGTGAAAATTTCGTCACTATTATTGATGGCTTTATCGTTTCACCGAATGTAGAGATTGTAAATGTACAAGGGAAAGATTTAAAGTTTGAAAATAGCGATCATAACCCAGTAAGTGCGGTATTTAAACTGAAGTAATTGATATGTATAAGTAGAAGGTGGGGCTTCATATGGAGTGGTTAAAGAGGACTTGTTTTTCTAACCTTGAGAAAGAATCACAGAAAAATCATTTATTACTGTTTATAACGATTTGTAGTTTCTTTCTTGGGATAATCGCAATTGGGTATTATGGATATATTTTTACAGAGAGAGCAATAGCGTTTTGGATTTGTGGTATTTCTGTCGTTGCATTTGGAACGCTGTTTACTTTTATAAAAAGTATGGAATCAGCGTATAAATATATCATGACATTTATGTTGCTTACAATGTCTTACATTATGGTACAAGCTTTTAATGAAAGCCCGGCTGTATTTCAAATGGTCTATTTTACATTAGCTGTTTCACTTATTTACTTAAGTGAGCGTCTCATTTTAATTCTTGGCGGGGTAGCTGTTGTGATCACATTTATCCTTTGTAGCTATTGGCCGGAGCAATTTTTTGCTTATACAGCCTCGTCTGAAGCTGCTAATTTCGCAAGTTTGTTAGCGATTGTAACAATCGCTATGTGGGGCGTCACGAAAATCGGTTCTAATTTGCTCCTTCGTTTAAGTGATGAGAAGCAAGAAGTAATGAGAAAAGCTCAGGAGTTAGAAGAGACGCAAAGACTTATTGAAGAAACAGTTGTGAAACTAGATAGTAATTTCAATCATTTAAGACAAAATATGAACACGTCGATGGAATCGATGAGTGAAATTAATTTTGCCTTTGAAGAGGTGGCAGTTGGTACGCAATCACAATCAGAGATGATGTATCGTTCGGTAGAAGTATTGAATGATATGGAGGGAAATATTGAACAAATCATCTCTCAAGTAAGAACTGCATCGGCTCGTGTGGATGAAAGCTTAGAAATTTCAAAAGGTAGTGTACATACTCTAAGAAATTTTGAAACTAACATGAGAAGTTTAAATGATGTTGTTTCACAGTCTGGAATTATATTTAGAGATTTAATGATGCAATCGAAACAAATTAATGAAATTGTAGATGTAATAACGAATATTTCAAGTCAGACGAGTTTGCTAGCTTTAAATGCAAATATTGAAGCTGCGAGGGCAGGCGAGCATGGAAAAGGTTTTGCTATTGTAGCGAGTGAAGTGTTAAAGCTTGCTGAAGAATCAAATCGTTCTGCGGGAAGAATTCAAGGGATTTTGAAGGAGTTTAGTAATCAAGCAAGTAAGGTAGAAGTGCAAGTAGAAAAGTCAGAAAGAGTACAAGAAGAATGTAACGAGATGTTAGCAAGCGTTTTAACAAATGTAACTGATTTAGGGAAGTTTATTGATGCGATTAATGAAGTAATGCGAGAGGTTGTTGTTCATCAAGAAAGTTTCCAAGTTAAAACGACGAATATCGTAAAGGATGTTACGCATGCTTCTAACGTAATTCAGCAAACTTCTACAGCTACAGAAGAAGTGCTAGCGAGTGTGGAAGAAGAAAAACATCGAAATGATACGTCAGTGAAGACGTTACAAACTGTTAGCGAGCAAGTGAAGTTGTTAGAAGATATTTTAGAAAAGTAATATTGCTTGGAAAGAGCACGAATGATGTGCTCTTTTTTCATTGAAACGAATACTTGATAGGAATTTAATTGCTTTTCTGCGCGTTTTCTGCCAAGCTTAAGGAGATAAAATTCAGCTAATAGCGGAATTAAAATACTTCAAAGAAAGAATTAAATAGGTGACGCATATGATCGAAGTTAAGACTTCTGAACTTAGTGATGGAGAATTTAATAGAGGTGTATTTGCAACTCGTGATATTAAAAAAGGTGAGTTGATACACGCAGCACCAGTTATCTCTTATCCGAATGAACAGCATGAACATATTGAGAAAACATTACTTGCTGACTACGCATTTGAGTATGGAATCAATCATACGGCAATCCTTTTAGGATACGGTATGTTATTTAATCATTCATATACACCGAATGCAACGTATGATATTGTCTTCGAGAACCATACGTTTAACTTCTATGCTTATAAGGATATAAAAGCAGGAGAAGAAATTTTAATCAATTATAATGGTGAAGTTGATAACGATGAGCTGTTATGGTTTGATAAAGAAAAAGAAGAGAACGAAAAGTAATATAAAGAGTATAGAAAGAGCACATTCTGTCGGATGTGCTCTTTTTTTATTGATGTAAATAAAGTAAAAAGTACAAAAAAATACCACTTTCTTTTTGTGTGGTATAGTAAGATACTGAGGGATAGTGTTTTGAAAAAGTCACATATTTTACAAATTGTTGTCTTTCTGATGACATGTCAAGTTTAGTAGTCCATTTGGGTTGCTTTATTATGCAATATATATTTTAATATGAGTGGCACCTCTTATAATTTAAGAGGTTTATAGGTGTCTCGAATTGATTTTGGGTACACTGTATCCACCACTTTAGGTTCTTTCATGTACGTGGGGATATTATGGGCCCGTATAACGGGATAAAATGAATATAGAAATAGAGGAATCGTAAAATGAATATGCAAGAGGTTTATAAATATTTAAGTACGGTATTGCCTGAAGGACATGTTAAACAAGATGAAATGTTAAAGAATCATACGCATATTAAAGTTGGCGGAAAAGCAGATGTTTTTGTTGCGCCTACAAATTATGATGAAATTCAAGAAGTTATTAAATATGCGAACGAATATAATATTCCAGTTACGTTTTTAGGAAATGGATCGAATGTCATTATTAAAGATGGTGGAATTCGAGGGATTACAGTAAGTTTAATTCATATTACAGGTGTTACTGTAACAGGAACGACGATTGTAGCACAGTGTGGCGCAGCAATTATTGACGTATCACGTATTGCCTTAGACCATAACTTAACGGGTCTTGAGTTTGCTTGTGGTATTCCAGGTTCAGTTGGCGGAGCATTATATATGAATGCTGGTGCATACGGCGGTGAAATTTCGTTTGTATTAACAGAAGCTGTCGTAATGACAGGTGATGGAGAGCTACGTACTTTGACGAAAGAAGCATTTGAATTTGGATATCGTAAGAGTGTATTTGCGAACAACCATTACATTATTCTTGAAGCGAGATTTGAACTTGAAGAAGGTGTACATGAAGAAATTAAAGCAAAAATGGATGATTTAACGTTTAAACGTGAGTCAAAACAGCCTCTAGAATATCCTTCATGTGGTAGCGTATTTAAGCGCCCACCAAATAACTTTGCTGGTAAGTTAATTCAAGACTCAGGACTACAAGGTAAGCGAATTGGTGGAGTAGAAGTTTCTTTAAAACACGCTGGGTTTATGGTGAATGTTGATAACGGAACAGCACAAGATTACATCGATTTAATTCACTTCGTACAAAAGACAGTTGAAGAGAAATTTGGCGTGAAGTTGGAGCGAGAAGTAAGGATTATTGGAGAAGATAAGGAATAAAGAAATACGTATGAAGATATGAATTATTTTAAAATAATATTTGGGTATTGTTGACAATTTGTTTTCAATTCAATATAATGGCTAATAATTTAACAAATAACATACGTTGAAAGAGCCCAGTAGCAGTTTGTCACTGTTAACGAGAGAGCTAGGGGTTGCTGGAACCTAGCACAAACAAACTTGTGAATTACACTCTGGAGTATCTTAGGTAATGCTAAGCGGACTAGCAATCGATATTATTGCTAAGAGTGGTATGAGTAGCTATGCTATTTATACAAACTGGGTGGTAACACGGTGAATAATCGTCCCTATGTCTATCGTAGACATAGGGGCTTTTTTGTTTTTAAAAAATAAAGGGGATGACAAAAGATGAATATTATTGATGAATTAGAATGGCGCGGCGCCGTTAATCAGCAGACTGACGAAGAAGGTTTACGTAAGCTAGTAGAAGAGAAAAAGGTTTCGCTATACTGCGGAGTTGATCCGACTGGTGATAGTATGCATATCGGACATTTGATTCCGTTTATGATGATGAAAAGATTCCAGTTAGCTGGTCATCATCCTGTTATTTTAATTGGCGGAGCAACAGGAACAATTGGTGATCCGAGTGGACGGCAATCAGAGCGTCAACTTCAAACGTTAGAAGTGGTTCAGCATAATGTAGATGCGTTAACAGCACAAATGAAAAAGCTATTTGATTTTGGTGGAAATAGCGAAGTGAAGATGGTAAATAACTATGATTGGACACATGAAATAAATATTATTGAGTTTTTACGTGATTACGGGAAAAACTTTAGCATCAATAGCATGTTAGCGAAGGATATTGTAGCAAGCCGTTTGGATACAGGTATTTCTTTCACGGAATTCACGTACCAAATTTTGCAAGCGATGGACTTCCATCATTTATACACGAAAGAGGATGTTCAACTGCAAATTGGTGGTAGTGACCAATGGGGAAATATTACGAGTGGTTTAGATTTAATTCGTAAGTTAGAAGGTCATGAGGCGAAAGTATTCGGATTAACGATTCCGTTATTATTAAAATCGGACGGTACGAAGTTTGGTAAATCAGCAGGCGGCGCTGTTTGGCTTGATCCTGAAAAAACGACACCGTTTGAATTTTATCAGTTCTGGGTGAATACGGATGATCGTGATGTCGTTAAATACTTGAAATACTTTACATTCTTAACGAAAGAACGCATTGATGAATTAGCGGTTAAGGTGGAAACAGAGCCTCATAAACGTGAAGCACAAAAAGTACTAGCAGAAGAAATGACGAAATTCGTTCATGGAGAAGAAGCATTCCTGCAAGCTGTGAAAATTACAGCAGCGTTATTTAGCGGAGATATTAAATCGTTAACAGCTGATGAAATTGAACAAGGTTTTAAAGAGATGCCAACATTCCAGTCTTCAAAAGAGACGAAAAACATCGTAGAGTGGCTAGTTGATTTAGGAATTGAACCATCTAGACGACAAGCGCGTGAAGATATTAATAACGGAGCGATTTCTATGAATGGTGAGAAAGTAACAGATGTGGGTACGGATGTTACTGTAGAAAATTCATTTGATGGACGATTTATTATTATCCGTAAAGGGAAGAAGAATTACAGCCTTGTGAAGTTAGGCGAATAGTTTGTGTGAAAGGATGGGAGTAGGAAGAATACTTCCATCTTTTCGTATACACAATTTGGACATAAAATAATCAGTAAATTTAGATAATTAAAAGGGTTATACGATTCTTCTGCCGAATAAATAAGTTAGAGAAAATTACGGATAAAAATAGCCCGAACCATGCAGGGCATGATTCGGGCTTATATTCAGATTAGTAAGCTAAGCTGAATAGACCTTTAATGTGTGATAAGTAACGAACGTTACTTGCTTCTTTCATTAATGATGCTGGTAAGCCTTTAAGTGGAGTATTGCTTGCTCCAATTGTAGCAACCGCATCTTTACGTCCTAGACTAGCAAGTGTTCCAGAGTTTACAGGTGCGAACTCTTCGAATGCTTTGCCTTCTAGTGCTGCGTATAAGTTGTATCCAATTAACTCACCCATTTGCCAAGCGATTTGTGCAGTTGGTGGGTATGGACGTCCGTCTGGAGCGAAGACAACAGCGCTGTCTCCAGCAACGAATACGTCTTTGTGAGAAGTAGATTGTAGGTATGCATCAACTGTTGCACGTCCACGGTTAACTTCAAGACCTGATTCACCGATTAATGGGTTACCTTGTACGCCGCCCGTCCAAACGAATGTGTTAGCAACAAGTTTTTGACCGTCTTTTAAGTCGATTTCGTTGCCAGCAACGTTTGTTACAGGAAGACCAGTTAAGAATGTAACGCCGCGCGCTTCTAGGCTAGTAGTTGCACGTTCGATTAAGTGGTCTGGTAATACTGGAAGGATTTTTGGACCTGCTTCAACAAGAAGAAGTTTCACTTCTTTTGGATTTACGCCGTGGCTTTTTGCAAGTTTAGGCATAATGTCAGCAAGCTCACCAACTAGCTCAACGCCAGTTAATCCGCCACCACCTATTACGATTGTAGCATCAGCTTCGTTTTTCGTTTTCGCGTATTCACGAATACGGTCTTCAACGTGTTTGTAGATTTTATTTGCATCAGCAGCAGATTTTAATACCATGCTGTTTTCTTCTAGTCCTGGAATACCGAAGTAAGCAGTTTTACTTCCTAAAGCAACTACAAGTGCATCGTAAGATAAAGTAGTGCCGCCAGCTAGTTTGATTTCTTTGCTATCAACTGAGAATGACTCAACTGTTGCGATTTTAAGATCGATATCTTTACCTTTGAAAAGCTTTGTAAGTGGCATTGCAACTGCTTGCTCAGACACGTTACCAGCTGCAAGGCGGTGTAGTTCAGTGATGATTTGGTGCGTTGGGTATTGGTTAATCACTGTAACTTGTGCTTCTGATTTACTGTAATATTTACGTACGTTTAAAGCGGCAAGAAGACCGCCATAACCAGCGCCTAAGATGACAATTTGTTTTGACATAGTATGATATCCCCCGTCTTTACTAATTGTTGTTATAAGTTAACTTATTTATTGTTACGTTCTGCACTAATTTGAAGATATGCGTTCACAAAGCGGAACATTTTTTGTGCTTGTGGATCTTTTAATAATTTTAATAGACCGAACAGGCCGATAACTTCGTTGCTTTCGTCAGCACGATCTTTCGCTTCGATTGCAGTAGCAGCCATGCTTTTCACTGTATCTTTTACAGGTTCTACAAGCTCTGTGATTGCACCAACAGTGTCGCTTTTTAATACTTCATCAGTAGCAACAGTTTGAGCGAAGTCATAAGACTTAGTTAAAATGTTAACAAGCTCAGTTAATTTTGGAAGCTGTTCTACTAGTGTTGTTAATGATTCTTGTACCTCAGGTTTTAACAACTGATCAAGTACATCAAGTTGTCCTTGGCTAGCAGAAATTTGTACAGTTTCTTGTTCTGGCTTTGTTTGAGTCATAGTTTCTGGCATCTCCAATTCTCCTTTACGATAGCAATACTCTTATTTTTGATAAGTAAGATAGTAAACGGTTACGAAACTTTATACAAAGTTTCACAAAACACAATAAAATGCCTTTAAATTTATGACAGCAAGTAAGCTGACATAAATCTAAAACCATAACGTCTTACTTATTATTTATGAACTGTCCGATACATGGCTTGTCCGCATAATGGAAAAGCTCCGTTACCGGAAAGTGTATATAATATATATCCTATATTATATACTATATACACCTATGTTAACATAAAAATGATTCCTAATTATTTGATATTGAGTGTATAACGTAGTGCTGACAAGGTATGAAAGCGTATAAAATATTTTGTTTCAGTTAGAAATGTACATATATATATAGAAAAAAAGGAAAAAACGAACAAATTCATGTTCGTTTTTTCCTATTATTCACCTTCTGCAATTAGCATCGATGTGTTACCTTCTTTTTCAAGATGGCATTCGCCCCAAGAACAAAGAGAGTCAAGAATGGATTCTAAAGACCAACCGTAGTCGGTAAGAGAATATTCTACTTTCGGTGGGACTTGGTTGTATACTTTTCTTTGAATGACCCCGTCGTCTTCTAATTCACGTAATTGCTGTGTTAACATTTTTTGTGTAATACCAGGCATGGAACGTTTTAGTTCACTCGTTCTCTTTGTACCTTTCGTTAAGTGACAAAGGATAACAACTTTCCATTTGCCGCCGATAACTTCTAAAGTCGCCTCTACAGGAATATTGTATTTCTTCATATGAAACCCTCCCTTTTTGAGTAAAGTAAGTTTAATAATACAAATGTTACTTTTTAGTACCTATAGCACTTTAAAGTACGTACTTTTTATTATGTTAAATATGTTTCATAATAGCACATGTAAGAGGCAAATGAGTAGTACGGTACCAAAAAGTGACTATGTTACTTTTTAGTGCCTATCGTACTTTAAAGTGCGTTCTTCAAAAAAGGAATGAAACCATTCATAATAGCATTTGTAAGTATGAAATATATTTTTTAGAAGATAAAAGGGCCTTTTTATCATACTATTATGATTGGATTTCTTGTAATAAGGAGGAATTCAATTGAGTTCATATACAGTACCATCTTCGGAAGCTCAGACGAGCCGAAGAAGTATGTTTGCTTTATTAGCGCTAGCAATTAGTGCGTTTGGGATTGGTACGACCGAGTTTATTAGTGTCGGTTTACTACCATCTATTTCAAAAGATTTAAATGTTTCGGTTACAACAGCCGGTTTAACGGTTTCCTTATATGCGTTAGGAGCGGCAGTAGGAGCTCCTGTTTTAACAGCGTTAACGGCTAGTATGTCGCGAAAGACATTATTAATGTGGATTATGGTTATTTTCATTATTGGTAATGGCATTGCGGCGGTAGCAACAAGCTTCACTGTATTAATTATCGCAAGAATTGTATCTGCGTTTGCACATGGTGTGTTTATGTCAATTGGATCTACAATTGCAGCTGCAATCGTACCAGAGAATAAACGTGCTAGCGCAATTGCGATTATGTTTACTGGATTAACAGTTGCGACTATTACTGGTGTGCCAATTGGAACATTTATCGGTCAACAATTTGGCTGGAGAGCGTCATTTATGGCGATTGTTGTAATTGGAATTATTGCTTTCATCGCAAATAGTATACTCGTCCCATCTAATTTAAAAAATGGTGTACCTGTATCGTTTCGTGATCAATTTAAATTAATTAAAAATGGAAGACTATTACTTGTTTTCATTATTACTGCACTTGGATACGGCGGTACATTCGTAACATTTACGTATTTATCTCCGTTATTACAAGAAGTAACAGGATTTGAAGCAAGTACTGTTACTATCATTTTATTAGTGTATGGAATCGCAATTGCGATAGGGAATATGGTCGGCGGAAAATTATCGAATCATAATCCGATTCGAGCGCTATTTTACATGTTCTTGATTCAAGCGATTATATTATTTGTTTTAACATTTACAGCGCCATTTAAAGTAGCTGGATTAATCACAATTATTTTCATGGGACTATTCGCATTTATGAATGTTCCGGGGCTACAAGTATATGTAGTTATATTGGCAGAGCGCTTTGTTCCAAGTGCGGTTGATGTTGCTTCAGCAATTAATATTGCCGCATTTAACGGAGGGATCGCTTTAGGTTCTTATATAGGTGGCCTTGTAACGAATTCATTAGGATTAATCCATACTGCTTGGGTAGGTGGCCTTATGGTAGTAGCCGCTGTTATTTTAACAGCGTGGAGCATGACATTAGAAAAAAGAGATCAAGTAAAATAAAAGGAGAGAAAATAAAATGAAAAACTTACAAAGTAAAGCAGTATTAAATAACGGTGTAGAAATGCCTTGGTTCGGTTTAGGTGTATTTAAAGTAGAAGAAGGACCAGAACTTGTAGAAGCTGTAAAATCAGCAATTAAAGCAGGATACCGCAGCATCGATACAGCTGCAATTTACGGAAATGAAAAAGCTGTAGGTGAAGGAATTCGTGCAGGTATTGAAGCGACTGGTATTGCAAGAGAAGAATTATTTATTACTTCAAAAGTATGGAACGCAGATCAAGGGTATGAAACAACAATCGCTGCATACGAAGAGAGTCTAAAAAAATTAGGACTAGATTATTTAGATTTATATCTTGTTCACTGGCCTTCAGAAGGAAAATATAAAGATACATGGAGAGCGCTAGAAACACTTTATAAAGAAAAGCGCGTACGTGCAATTGGTGTAAGTAACTTCCAAATCCATCACTTACAAGATGTAATGAAAGATGCAGAAATTAAACCAATGATTAACCAAGTAGAATACCACCCTCGTTTAACACAAAAAGAACTACAAGCTTTCTGTAAAGAACAAGGTATTCAAATGGAAGCATGGTCACCACTAATGCAAGGTCAATTATTAGATAACGAAACATTACAAGAGATTGCTGAGAAACACGGTAAAACAACAGCGCAAGTTATTTTACGTTGGGATCTTCAAAATGGAGTAATCACAATTCCAAAATCAACGAAAGAACACCGCATTATTGCAAACGCAGATGTATTTAACTTTGAATTAACGAAAGAAGATATGGAAAAAATCGATGCGTTAAATCAAAATCATCGCGTTGGTCCAGATCCTGATAACTTCGATTTCTAAGATTAAGGTAAGAAAAAAGAGTGCTTAAAAGCACTCTTTTTTTTGCATAAAAATAGTTTCTAAATAAATACTACTTAGTATTAAGTTTGTTATTAAGGGGCTGTAAACATGAATATAAAGCAATCGTTCAAACTTTTAGCTATGTTTTTAAGTGTCTTATTTGTATTATTCCCACTTCAAAAAGCATTCGCAGAAGTTATGGATCATACAAAGTATGAAATGAATTGGAGTTATAGTAAGTCAAAGAAGAAACCAATTCGAACAGAACTTATTAAAACGGCAGATGGAAAAATTGCATTTTGCTTAAATGTAGATTTAAAATCTCCGAGTGGTCAAGATTTACCAGAAATGGGTAAAGTGGATATTAATGTGTACCGTGTACTGTTGAATGGATATCCACAAAAGAGCCCACAAGAATTAGGAGTATCTGATTGGAGAGAGGCGCATTACGCAACGCAGCTTGCAGTATGGAATGCGTTAAAACAAATTGATGTTAATGATTTAGATTTCCGAAATAAAAATGTAGAGAAAGTAACAAAAGATATCGTTGCAAAAGCAAACGCTAGCGAAGAGCTACAAGAAATTACGATGAGTGTAACTCCTACAGAAGAACAAGAAGCAGTCTTAAAAAATGATTTCTTTGAAACAGGCTTATATACAGTAGAAACAAATGCAAAAAGCGGAACGTATAAAGTGCAAGCAACAGGTGCACCAGCAGGCGTGAAATTTGCAAATGAAAAAGGCGAAACAAAAACAGAATTTAATGTAGGAGAAAAGTTCCGCATTTTAATTCCGAAACAAACACCAGCTGGTGGATTTAGCTTTAAAGTATCAGGAAATTTAACGAAATTACAAGGGATTGCGCATAAAGGTACACCGACTATTCAAAATGCAGTAGTATTACTTGAGCGTAGTGAAGAAAAAACAAGTCCAGAGTTAGCGGTAAGTTGGAAAAAGGCTGAGGCTCCAAATAAACCAAATAAGCCATATACTCCAAATGAACCGCATAAACCGAATCAAAAGAGATAATGAAAAAGCATTGGTATATGCCAATGCTTTTTCATATGAATTCTTTAAAGATATGTCAAGATAATAATTAATCGAGTGAAACACTATTTTAACGTTTGAAGAAGTATTTAAAAATAATAAAATATGGAGAAATCTAAACGTTACAATAAATGGATTTTATTCACTAAATTGTAACATTATTCTAATTAGAGAGACTATCAAACAAAGTGTAAAGCGTGTACAATTCAGTTGGAAAAACTACCTATAGATGGTCATATATGAAGAAAATGTAAAAATATATTGTTGTTCACATTTTTAGATGTATAGATGACAATACTGAAAGATATCTTTTACTATTCTCTTTTTTATGTAGCAAGAGAACTCATCACAAATAGAGAGAAGTGAGGAGGGGATATTACATAAAAATTGTACAATGTAAGAAAGCGAATACATGGAGGGAAATGCGGTAGTAATAGATACAGGTGCGCGAGGTGTTAGTCTATTCGTTAAATGTTTTTATAAAGATAATAGGATTTTTCATTAAACGAATATATAGGATGGTTTGTCTAAAAAAAGGACAGGGGACACAGATTATGTCAAAGAAGAAAAAGAGTAGGGTATTAGTAGCAGGTATATGTATATCTACATTATTATCACCAGTAGCTTTCGAAGCATCAAAAGGATATGCGGCGCCTTTGGAAGAGAATAAGGGCGGGCAGTTGGAAGAGAATAAATTTGAGCAGAGAGTATTTCAGTTGCCTGGGAAAGGTAGCGTAGAAGAAGAAAATAATCGTTTAAGAGTTACTTGGAAACTTTCCGCTAATGAATCGACTGGAATTTATGCAGAGCCAAATGAAGAGATTACAATTGACATAAAAGGAACGCAGTCTATCCAAGCTTTTATTGGAACGAGATCTTATGATGAAAAGGACCCAGAGGAGTTTGATTTAAAACCAGGAAAAAATGTTATTTCATCTTCAAGAGGCGGTATTTTATATTTTTATAATATGAATAACGAAGGAGAGGTAACAGCTTCCGTTACAAATGGTGGTAGTCACTTTCCTTTATTTATTTTAGGTAAGCATACGAAAAAAGATTGGGATGAAATGTTAAAAAAATATAAGGATCCTTATGCAGTTGAATTAAAAGGTGAGAGAAGCTTAATTACTACTACTTACGATTCTGTGCAGAAATATATGAAGAATACGGATCCAACAGATTTAATGAAATTGCATGATAAGATTATCCGTTTAGAAAACGCAGTGGCAGGATTATCTGAGGACAGTGTTGGGGTTGCAAAATCTCCAACTCATTATGTTCAGTTTGTTGAAAAACGGAAGCCTGCTAAAGGGGACTTTATGTTTGCGAAACATTATCATACAGGATATATTCCAACTGCAATGAATAGAGTTTTAGATATAGAGGTACTTGAGAAGGATGGATGGGGACCGTGGCATGAAGTTGGTCATTTACATCAGCAAGAACCGTGGAAGTGGTCTAAAGTAAGGGAAGTAACAGTAAATATTTACTCATTAGCTGTTCAAAAGGCGTTAGGGAATCAATTAGAAATGGATGAGCACTATAAAAACTCATTTGAGTATTTAGAGAAGCCTAAAGCAGAAAGATTCATTGATGACATTAATCCTCTTACAATGTTTTGGCAATTAAATGTAGTGTATGGAGAACATTTTTATCCTAGGTTACATCAAGCTTATCGTTTGTTACCTCAGAGTGAAATGCCTCATTCTGATGAAGAGAAAAAGCAGCTATTTATTTATATGACATCAAAAGTGGCAGGGCAAAATTTAATTCCTTTCTTTGAGGAGTGGGGATTAACACCAAATGATGATATTAGAGAGAAAATAGAAAAATCAAAGTTACCTAAATTAGAAAAGGAAATCTGGAAAGCTACAGATAGTAATGATATTCGTGAGAAGCAAGTTGAACTGTATAAGGTTCCGTATGGTGAACCTGCTAATGAAGTACAAAATCTTTTAGTTGGTACAGATTCTGACGAGAATGAAGCAAGTAAGCTTGTTCGAAATTTAGGTGAGAATGTAAAAGTAACAGGAAAGATTGTATGGCCTAAATTAGAGAATGGGAAACAGGAAGTGTTAGTAGAAATTGGGGATGAGAAAGGAAATAAAAATTCAATTCCTGTCCAAGTTAACGGATTTTATGATGACAGTATAGTTTTTCAAGGACTTTCAGATGATGTAATGTCGACAGTGACACTTCACCACAATAAGAAGAAATTAAATGTAAACTTTACTAATAATGAAATACATTACCGTTTTGAAAAAGAAGAATATATGGGCTTAACGCTATATGATCGAAATGGGATTGAAAAGAAACGTGTATCAGCAGAAGGACAAGAAACGGGAAAAAGATTTGCGATGGAACTAAATGAATTGGATTTTGAATATGGTGATGTAATAAAAGTATTCCACGCAGAACCAAGCCGTTTGAAGTGGTTTAAAAATAACGAACTTGTAGATCAAGGAAAAGTTAAAAATAAAAAAGAGAAATTATTCCAAATAACTGAGCAAGGGTTCGAATTAAAAGATAGTTTACAAGAAGTGACGGCGAAACTGCAAAAAGTAGTAGTCGGAATGGATGTAGACAAACTAGATCCGAAAGAATTCGTACAAGTAAAAGATGGAGAAGTGGTTGGTTTTGTAGAAAAACCAAATACATCAAAAATTGGAGAACAAAAAGTAAAAATAGAGACGAAGGATGCTTTTGGAAATAAGAAGATAACAGAAGTGCCGCTTGAAGTAATTTATGGAGATAGTTTAGTATTTCATGCTAATGATAATGCAATACGTTCGGTTGTAACATTGCAACATGATAAAAAGGAACTGCACGCAACGTTTACAGGTAATCCTGTTCATTATCGTTATGTAAATGAAGAGTATATGGGGATTACGCTATATGATCAAAATGGGAACACAAAAAAGCGTGTAACAGCGGAAGGACAAGAAACTTCAAAGAAATTTGCGGAGCAAGTGAGTGGAATGCAGTTTGAATATGGTGATGTAGTAAAAGTATTCCATGCAGAACCGGACCGCTTGAAATGGTATCAAAATAATAGCCTTGCTGGCCAAGGTAAGGCGAAAGTAGAAAAAGAATTATTCTTCAAGGTAACTGAAAAAGGCTTTGAAAGAATGGAAACTTTACAAGAGGTAAAGGCAGTACCACAGAAGGTAGTAATCGGAACAGATGTAGAGAAAATAAATGCAAAAAACTTTGTTGAAGTAAAAGATGGAGAAGTAGTTGGATTTGTAGAAAAACCAAATACAACAAAAATCGGTGAACAAAAAGTAAAAGTAGAAACGAAAGATCGATTTGGAAATAAGAAAGTGACAGAAGTTCCTCTAACAGTAACATATGGAGATAGCCTACTTGTATATGGGCTGAGCTATAGAGATGGTGACTTGAAATCAATTGTAACTTTGCATCATGATACGAAAAAACTGAGTGCGACAGATACAAAGAATCTAATTCATGATTACTTTAAAGATGAAAAGTATTTTGAATTCACATTGTACGATAAAGAAGGAAGAGTGAAGAAAAATATAGCAGTAAAAGGTTTAGAGAATACGCAAGAATTTGCTAAGGAAGTAAATGGAATTGCATTTGAGTATGGAGATGTAGTGAAAGTATATCATGCGGAATCTTCTCGTTTACATTGGTATCAAAAAGATGTATATGTGGGCGAAGGAAAAAGTAAAGAGATAAAGGAATTAGTCTTCAAAATAACTGAAAATGGATTTGAAAGATTAGACGGTGAGCAAACAGTAAAAGCAAATCCGCAGCAAGTAGTAATCGGAACAAATAGAGAAACGCTAGACGCGAAGAACTTTGTTGAAGTACAGGGTGGAGAAGTAGTAGGTTTTGTAGGGGAAATAGATACGACAAAAATTGGTCAGCAAAAAGTGAAAGTAGAAACGAAAGATCGATTTGGAAATAAGAAGGTGACGGAAGTTCCTGTAGAAGTGACATATGGGGATAGTCTAGTCTATCAAGGTGTGTCCGATGTTACACGTTCAATTGTTACGTTAAACCACGCTGAAAAGAAATTACATGCAACATTTACAAATGAGGAGATTCATTATCGCTTTGTAAATGAGCAGTATATAGGCCTTACGATTTATGATCAAAATGGAAATAAGAAAAAGCATGTAACGGCAGAAGGACAAGAGACTTCAAAGAATTTTGCTGGGCAAGTAAATGGAACGGCATTTGAGTATGGAGATGTGCTGAAAGTATACCATGCGGAACCGAGTCGTTTGAATTGGTACAAAAAGAATGAGTTAGTTAAAAAAGAGGATGCGATGAAGGGGCAAGAAATATCCTTTAAGATTACTCAAAATGGATTAGAGCAAGTGCAATAATAAGAAAAAGCTCGTAAAACATAATGTTTTACGAGCTTTTTTTATTATTCAGCTTCAGAAACTACTGTGAAGCGTTCGTTTACATGTTTTGGGTTTTCAATTTCATCAAGTGCTGCAACTGCGAAGTCTTCGTAACTTACGTAGCTATCACCTTTTGCGTTCACAAGAAGGTTGTCTTTACCAGCTTTATAAGAACCAGTACGTTTTCCTAATGCGAATAGTGCAGAAGGGCTGATGAATGTCCAAGTAATGTCATTTGTTTGTTGTAAGATTTCTAAGTTTTTACCTTGGTTTTGAGCTGTTGCAAGATATTCTTTCGGGAAACCTGGTGTCTCAAATACACGTGTTGTTTTCTCTTCGTCTACAAATAAGCTTCCAGCGCCACCAACTACAAGTAATTTTGTGTTAGGTGCACCTTTCATCGCTTCAATTAGTACGTTTCCTGCATCTACGTGAAGGTGTTCTTGTCCTGCTGGAGCACCGAATGCATTTACAACTACATCGAATGCTTGCAAGTCGTTAGATGTAAGAGAAAATACGTCTTTTTCTAAAACTTTTACGTTTTCTTCTGTAATTTTTGCAGCGTTTCTTACGATTGCAGTTACTTCATGTCCGCGATCTAATGCTTCTTTTAAAATACGACTTCCTGCTTTACCAGTTGCTCCGATAATTCCGATTTTCATAATAAATCCCTCCAAAGTGTTTTGTTAAAGTGTATATCTGAAAGTAAATGAATTCGTTGTAATTAGGTTTGTTACAACCTGTTGTAATCATTATAGTTACAGGTTGGTATTTTTGTCAATAGGGTTGTTTGTGAATTTATTTTTTGTTTTAGTATGCACAGTTAGAGGGAGGGTAGTCAGTCATAAAGATATTGTTACTGTGAACCTGGCTAATATTTGGAAATTGCAAATTGTCGAAAAATGTTGATTTTTGAATGTTTTTTAAATATAATTCGTTTTATGGAGAAAAGGAGGGGTTAATTGTATGAATATTTTAGAGCAATTTATTTCATCAACAAATACAATTCTTTGGTCATATATTCTTATTGCAATGTTAATTGGTTTAGGTCTTTATTTTTCTATTAAATTGAAATTCGTACAAATTACTCATTTAGGGGAAATGGTTCGACTAATGAGTGATGGATTAACTGGAAAGACGCGTAAAAAAGGTAGTGTATCTTCTTTCCAAGCGTTTTGTATGAGTTCAGCAGCTCGTATTGGTATCGGTAACTTAGCTGGTGTAGCATTAGCTATATCTATGGGAGGACCTGGAGCTGTATTTTGGATGTGGGTTATTGCGATTATCGGGGCTTCTTCAAGTTTCGTAGAAAGTACGCTTGCCCAAATTTATAAAGTAAAAGATGGCAGTGGCTTCCGTGGTGGTCCTGCTTATTATATGGAAAAAGGTTTAAATAAACGTTGGATGGGAATTTGGTTTTCTATCCTTATTACAGTTAGTTACGGTTTAATTTTTAACTCAGTACAAGCGAATACAGTAACATTAGCGTTTGAAAATGCATTTGGTTTAGAGCGTTATATTGTTGGTATTGTATTAGCTGCATTAGTTGCGGTTATTATTTTTGGTGGTGTAAAAAGTATTGCACGTATGTCGGAAATGATTGTTCCGCCAATGGCGCTTGTTTATATTGCGGTAGCTATTTTTGTTGTCATTAAAAACTTCTATTTAATACCAGATGTGTTTACGGAAATCTTTAAAGGTGCATTCGGTTTAGATTCAGCTGTAGGTGGCGGTATCGGTGCTGCGATGAAATATGGTATTCAGCGCGGATTATTTGCGAACGAAGCAGGTATGGGTAGTGCGCCGAACGCGGCAGCAACAGCTGATGTAACGCATCCAGCAAAACAAGGTTTTATTCAAACGATCGGCGTTTTAGTAGATACATTCTTAGTATGTACATCAACAGCATTTATCGTACTATGTTCTGGTGCATATAAAGCAACGAATTTAGAAGGTATTGAATTAACACAAAATGCATTAAGCTCACAAATCGGCCCATGGGCAAGTAGCTTCTTAGCGATTATTATTTTCTTATTTGCATTTAGTTCTCTTTTAGGAAACTACTATTATGGTGAAACAAATATTGAATTTATTAAGCAAAGCAAAACGTGGTTAACAATTTACCGTATTGCGGTAGTTGGAATGGTATTATTCGGTTCTGTTGCGACGCTTCAAGTTGTATGGAATATGGCAGACTTATTTATGGGTCTAATGGTAATCACGAACTTAATTGCGATTACACTTCTTGGCCGATTTGCGTACGCGGCATTAACAGACTATGTAAGGCAAAAGAAACAAGGGAAAGATCCAGTCTTCAGTGCAGATTCTATTCCTGGTTTAACGAATACAGAGTGCTGGGATAAGCCAGTGGTAACAGATAAAGAAAAAGCAGTGTAATTGAAAAGGCGAGCATCGAGGTGAATTCGATGCTCGCCTTTTTTGTTGTAGTAAATGGTGAAAAGGGTGAGGGGTAATTATTAATATAACTTTTTTGTTTGTTTCTCTCGTTATTTGTGGGGAACGTACTGTTTTAAAAGTATGGCTGGTCGAATAGGATAAGTTATTAAGTATTGGATAAATGCATGTAATGGCTATATTTTCATGTAAAAAAACACGTATGTTAAAAGAGTTAACGTACTCATGTTATAAAACCTAACATAAAGTTCTTGATTACTAAAAGTTTTTAGAATATAATTTTCTTATTGTTAGGAAGAGGGGGCAATGCAATTATGGATTTTTTAGCTAAGGTAATTGGGGATATAAATAATATCCTTTGGTCATATATCATTATTGCGATGTTAATTGGGTTAGGGCTCTATTTTTCATTTCGTGTGAAATTTGTCCAAGTTCGTTACTTCGGTGAAATGATTCGTTTGCTTGGGGATGGAGCAAGCTCGAAAACGAGGAAAGCGCAAAAAGAGAAGAGCGGCGTATCATCATTCCAAGCGTTTTGTATGAGTACAGCTTCTCGTGTAGGTACTGGTAACTTAGCTGGTGTAGCTATTGCGATCTCAGCAGGTGGTCCAGGAGCAGTATTTTGGATGTGGTTAATCGCGGTAATTGGGGGTGCTTCTGCATTTGTAGAGAGCACATTAGCGCAAATTTATAAAGTAAAAGATGGGAATGCATTCCGTGGGGGCCCAGCGTATTATATGGAAAAGGGTTTAAAGAAACGCTGGTTAGGTGTTGTGTTCTCTGTTCTAATAACAGTAAGTTTCGGATTGATTTTTAACGCTGTACAGTCTAATACTGTAGCGGCTGCCTTTGATGGGGCGTTCAAAACAGATAGTAGATTAGTAGGTCTTGTTATGGCTGTTTTACTTGCAGTTATTATTTTCGGTGGAGTAAAACGAATTGCTCGCGCGGTTGAAATGATTGTTCCAGTAATGGCAATTATTTATGTAGCAGTGGCATTATTCGTTGTTGTAACAAACATTACGGCAATTCCATATGTATTTAAAGAAATTTTCTTACATGCTTTCGGAATTAAAGAAGTAGTAGGCGGAGGATTAGGAGCTGCGATTTTATTAGGGGTAAAACGTGGGTTATTCTCAAATGAAGCAGGTATGGGTAGTGCGCCGAACGCAGCAGCGACTGCAAACGTAACGCACCCAGTTAAACAAGGTTTCATTCAAACTTTAGGGGTATTTACTGATACATTATTAATTTGTAGTTGTACAGCATTTATTATTCTTTTATCAGATGTGCATAATGCAGCTGATTTAAACGGAATTCAATTAACGCAGCAGGCGTTAAGTCAACATATCGGTCCATGGGCTTCTATATTTGTAGCAGTGGCAATCTTCTTGTTTGCGTTCAGTTCATTAGTAGGTAACTACTACTATGGTGAAACAAATATTGAATTCTTAAATGGAAGTAAAGTGTTATTAACAGCGTACCGCATTGCTGTACTTGGTATGGTTATGCTAGGATCTGTAGCGACAATTCAAATCGTTTGGGATTTAGCAGATTTATTTATGGGAATTATGGCTGTTATTAACTTAGTAGCAATTGTATTCCTTTCTAAGTATGCTTTCGCAGCGTTATCAGATTATATTAAGCAAAAGAAACAAGGGAAAGATCCAGTCTTTTATGCGGAGTCTATTCCAGGTTTGAACAATACAGAGTGTTGGGATGAGTCAGCGGTAGCTGATAAAGAAAAAGCGGTATAATGAAAAGGGCATCAAGTGAAACTTGATGCTCTTTTTTTGTTTTATTCAACTATTTGCAGATAGTAAAAGACGAACATTCATAGACGTTTTATAATAAAATGTAATTTTTTAAAGAAAAGTGCGGATATGAGTTGTGATTTATGTTAGAATGGAAAATGCCTTTGAAATAAGAGGTTTTATGATCTTTCCTATCCAATTGAAGATTTTGGAGGAGAAATGGAAAGTTCGGATTATTTCTTGTTTTGAATGGTCAGACGTTCAACGTTAATGAAGAGTTAAATGGAGGATTTTATTAATGAAGTTTGTTATGTTCCTTGTAGGATTACTCGTTGTATTTGTACTCGGTTTTCTTATAAGTGCCGATCGAAAGAAGATTAAGTATAAACCAATCGCAATTATGCTTATTATTCAGCTAGCATTATCTTATTTCTTATTAAATACGCAAGTTGGTTATATTTTAGTAAAAGGAATTTCAGATGGATTTGGCGCACTTCTTGGATATGCGGAAGCTGGAATCGTTTTCGTATTTGGTGGTCTTGTTAATAAAGGAGAGGTTTCATTCTTCTTAACAGCGTTATTACCAATCGTATTCTTTGCGGTTTTAATCGGAATTCTGCAACACTTTAAAATTTTACCGATATTTATTCGTGCTATTGGTACGTTGTTAAGTAAAGTAAATGGTCTAGGAAAACTAGAATCATATAACGCAGTAGCAGCTGCCATTGTTGGACAAGCAGAAGTATTTATTACAGTAAAAGATCAATTAAGTAAAATCCCAAAACATCGTTTATATACATTATGTGCATCTTCTATGTCGACAGTGTCGATGTCAATCGTTGGTTCTTATATGAAAATGATCGAACCGAAATATGTAGTAACAGCACTTGTATTAAATTTATTTAGTGGTTTCATTATCATTCATATTATTAACCCGTACGATATTACAGAAGAAGAAGATACACTGAAATTAGAAAATAAGAAAAAACAATCATTCTTTGAAATGCTGAGCGAGTACATTATGCTTGGTTTCACGATTGCGATTACAGTAGCAGCTATGTTACTCGGTTTCGTAGCATTAATTACAGCAATCAATAGCTTGTTTGATACAATGTTCGGTATTACATTCCAAGCTATTTTAGGATATATTTTCTCACCATTAGCATTCGTAATGGGCATCCCGCAAGCAGAAATGGTAACAGCGGGACAAATTATGGCAACAAAATTAGTATCAAACGAGTTTGTTGCGATGCTTGATCTTGGTAAAGTAGCTGGTGATTTATCGGCTCGTACGGTTGGTATTCTCTCTGTATTCCTTGTATCATTTGCGAACTTCTCATCTATCGGAATTATTGCAGGTGCAACGAAAGGTATCGATGAAAATCAATCAAATGTTGTATCATCATTTGGTCTACGCCTTGTGTACGGTGCGACATTAGTAAGTATTCTATCAGCGATTATCGTTGGTGTTATGTTATAAAAAAAGGATGGCTCTAGCTCATAGCTAGGGCTATTTTTTTATGGTAAATTTACATGAAAAAACCAATTAATTAGGAATATATTAACATATAAAAATCTTTTAAAATTTATATTGCATTTCGTCTAGATAACGCTTACAATTTGATTTGTAGGTGGTATCAATTTCAGACTTTCAAGTATGGTAGGAGAGAAGAAGCTACCTTTTATAAATTGCAATTTATGTAAACGCTTACTGATTTTAGATGACAGTTGAATAGTTTTAGGGGTTTTAAATTTTTTTAACAACAATGGTCAGACGTCATTCGTTATACGTTATACGACCAATAACTCGTGGGAGAAGTGGAGGATTCACATATGAAGTTCGTAATGTTTCTAGTCGGTTTACTTGTAGTGTTTGTACTAGGTTTCCTTATTAGTTCAGATCGTAAGAAAATTAAATATAAACCAATTGCACTTATGCTTGTCATTCAATTGGTACTTGCGTATTTCTTACTAAATACAAAGGTCGGATTTGTATTAGTAAAAGGGATCGCAGATGGATTTGGCGCTATTTTAAAATTTGCGGAAGCTGGGGTTAATTTCGTATTTGGTGGTCTAGCAAACGATGGACAAGCACCATTCTTCTTAACAGTATTATTACCGATTATTTTCTTAGCAGTATTAATCGGGATTCTGCAACATATTAAAGTTTTACCGATTATCATTCGTGCAGTCGGTTTCCTATTAAGTAAAGTTAACGGTTTAGGAAAACTAGAATCATATAATGCGGTAGCAGCTGCAATCGTTGGTCAAGGGGAAGTATTCATTACAGTAAAAGATCAACTAAGCAAATTACCGAAAAATCGTTTATACACACTTTGTGCATCTTCAATGTCTACAGTATCGATGTCAATTGTCGGTTCTTATATGAAAATGATTGATCCAAAATATGTAGTAACAGCACTTGTATTAAACTTATTCAGTGGATTCATTATCGTTCATATCATTAATCCATATGAAGTAAAAGAAGAAGACGATATTTTAGAATTACAAGAAGACAAGAAACAAACATTCTTTGAAATGTTAGGCGAATATATTATGCTTGGTTTCTCAATCGCTGTAACAGTAGCGGCGATGTTAATCGGTTTCGTGGCATTAATTACAGCAATTAATGGTGTATTCGATTCAATTTTCGGAATCACATTCCAAAGCATTTTAGGATATATCTTCTCACCATTAGCATTCGTAATGGGTATTCCAACATCAGAGATGTTACAAGCAGGACAAATTATGGCAACAAAATTAGTAACGAATGAATTCGTTGCAATGCTTGATCTTGGTAAAGTAGCTGGTGATTTATCAGCTCGTACAGTAGGTATTTTATCTATCTTCCTTGTATCATTTGCGAACTTCTCATCTATCGGAATTATCGCAGGTGCAACGAAGAGTATCGATGGCAAACAAGCAAACGTTGTATCATCATTCGGTTTAAAACTTGTATACGGTGCAACATTAGTAAGTATATTATCAGCGATTATCGTTGGGGTTATGCTTTAATAAATTAAGAAAAGCAATGAGCGTAGGCTCATTGCTTTTTTTGTTTAACTTGCTTTATCCAAGTCTCTTTTAAAACGTGGTTTCTCTAAATAAGTTCCCAGTCTCCACACATATTCCACTGGCCCCATTCGGTATTTCTGGAGCCAATAGGTGCTAACGAATAATTGAATTGTATAAATTCCGATGGTTAAAAGAATACCGAAGAAATAGCCGATTTTCCCGTATAAGCCAAATCCATATGCGTAAAAAATGGTTGTTGCGATAATAGATTGCGCTAAGTAATTACTAACGGACATTTTCCCCATGCTCGCCATGTATGTTAGTAGACGGGTTGCTTTTTTGTAATGGAATAATAAAATGATTGTGCTTCCGTAAAAGAAGGTCATAGTTACTGGTGTAAGACCATCTTGTAACATAATTAAAACCGGGTGTTTTATGAACATAGCTAAGATTTTAATTGTAAAAGAGAAGAGACCGGTGGCAAACCATATTTTTTTGACAGCAGGTATATGTTTACTGACCTCAAATAGCCAGCCTTTTTTCCCTACATACATTCCGAGTAGGAACAGTGGAGACATAAAAATTATTGCGAAAACTGATATGAAAAATAATCCGAATGCACCGTCAATTCCCATGTAATCAAAAGGATTTTCAGTCAATCTAAAGTTGACGTGATCCATATAGCTTCCAGTTTGATGGACTTTATGTTCTTTTTCAGTATAAGGTGCGAAATCATTTATATTTGTAGATGGATCAGTTTGATAAGACATAAGTGTAATAAGTGCGAGTAGAATAATCGCCCAAATAAGCAAAGTTTTCGGTTTTCGATTGATGAATATCATTAAAAAAATCCCGATTATTCCGTATGCAAATAAAATATCTCCCTCCCAAACAAAAGTGCCGTGAATGTAGCCGAGTAGTAAAAGAATGATAATACGTCTTATGTATGTGGGGAAGAATTTTTTTCCTTTTGCGATAATACTTTTTTGTAACAAAATAATGCTAAGCCCAAATAGAAAAGAAAATAGGGATATAAAGTTATGTGTGCCGAAAAATTGAATAAACCAATTAGCACCTTTATCAAGATCGCCAAATAGATAAGTTGGTTTTTCACTGGTGAAGAACCCAAATTGAATTAATGTCATATTGACTAGTAAAATGCCAAACAAAGCGAAACCACGAATTGCATCAACAGCTTCTACACGTTGATTCATTTTTCCTCTCCTCGTATATTCGTTTTTATATTGAAAATAATACCATTTTATATCTGGCACTATGTCAAATATGAGGAAATTTAAGGAGATTTTAAGATAGAGAGCAAACAAAAAAATCACCTTAATACATGTATTAAGGTGATTGAAATATTACTCAGCTGGAGGCGTAAATGTACGTTTCTCTAATTCAGCATCTAGCATAAACAGTGCGTTTGAATCGCTTGTAATACGTTTTAATTTTTGAATGATGCTATCGAATGAAGCTTCTTCTTCAACTTGTTCGTCAACGAACCATTTTAAGAATGTAATTGTTGCATGTTCACGCTCGTCCCAAGCGATATCAGATAAGTTGTAAATACGTTTCGTTACTTCACGCTCGTGCTCAAGTGCGACTTCAAAAGCGTTTAATACAGATTCGTATTCGTTATTCGGATTATCAAATCCAGTAATAATAGCGCGCTCTCCGCGGTCATTAATATAGTTGTAAAGCTTCATTGCGTGGAAACGTTCTTCTTCAGCTTGTACAAGGAAAAAGTTAGCGAATCCATCATAGCTCTCAGCTGTACAGTAAGCAGCCATTGCCATATAAGCATGGGCAGAGTAAAATTCAAAGTTCATTTGTTCATTTAATGCGTCGTGCAATTTTTTTGATAACATAAAATCCCCCTTAGTATTGTGACAAGAATATTATACCATAATTGATAATATTCTCATTTAGATACTTCGAACCTTTTTGAAAGCTTTGCGACGTGTGCGTCCATAATGTCTTGTAAGTCTAAATCATATTTTTGCGAAAGAATAATAAGGTTAGATAGTACATCGCCAAGTTCTTCTTTTAGTTCTTGTTTTAGCTCTTCTTCTGTTTTCGCATCTTCATCAGGGCGATCGCGGCCAATTTCAATAGCACGAACGACTCGTGAAACTTCCCCAACTTCCTCGGTTAAGAAATTTAAGCGAATAAAGGCATTATACTGTGACCAGCTTCGTTTTTCGTAAAATTCCTCAACCCATCTTTGAAATGCAACGATATCCATTTCTTCCTCATCTCCTCAATATGTTGTACAATGTCAATTGTATCATAACAATATATAGTTTCGGGGTGTAGGAATGAGAAAGATTTGTGTGTTTGCAGGTTCTAATTTAGGGGAGAGACCAGAATTCAAAGAGCAGGCAATTCAGTTAGGTAAAATGTTTGTTGAGAACGAGTATGAGCTTGTATACGGTGGTTCATGCGTTGGATTAATGGGAGAAGTAGCAAACGAAGTTCTTCGTTTAGGTGGACGTGTAACAGGTGTTATGCCGCGCGGTCTATTTCGAGGAGAAATTGTGCATACAGGATTAACAGAATTAATTGAAGTAGAGACGATGCATGAACGTAAAGCGAAAATGGCAGAGCTTGCGAATGCTTTTATCGCGCTTCCAGGCGGATACGGAACGTTTGAAGAACTATTTGAAGTTGTATGTTGGTCACAAATTGGTATACATAATAAGCCGGTTGGTTTATTAAACATAAAAGGTTTTTACGGACCAATTTTGCAAATGGTTGAACGTGCAGCAGAAGAAGGATTTATGAATTCATCAAATAAAGAATTGATCGTTTCAGCTAAGACAGCAGATAAACTAATTCATGCAATCCAAAATTATGAGCGTCCTGTTTTGGGAACGAAGTGGAAGCAACTATCATAGCAAATACGGAAACACGGAAACACATGTCGTTTTAATTTAAGATGGCATGTGTTTTTAATTTAGTTAAATATGTTAATGTTTAGATGTAATGTTTTGGGAAAGGAGAAATAGATGGAGGAGTTCGTATATTTACGTCCGGTTTTTAAAAGTATTTTAGCAGCGTCTATTCTTGTTATGCTAATTGTTTTGAGACAGAAGAAAGAGTTGATTAATGAATTTTCGCTTTGGTTTATCTCGGTATTGTGTATCGGTGTTTCAGCGATAACGTTGTTTATGTCCGGATTTATCGTTGATGAGTATAATCTAGGTGGAGATCCACAATCGTTTTGTATGTTTATTGCGATTGGTTGTATTAGTGGTCTGAATTTCATTATTTATTACAGAAGGCAATAAAAGAGGCATTCCATATTACTTTGGAATGCCTTTATCATTTTGATTGCTTTGTTTTTTATACAGGTACCAGCCACCCCAGCCGCCACCAATTGCTACGACAACGAGGAAAGCATAGTCCTTAACCTCGACACGTATATTGAAAATATTAGCTATAAGTAAGAGAATCCCAACTGTTATTAACGCAAAAAATGCTCTAATTAAGTAGTCTTTCAACTGAACCACTCCCGTCATTTAAGTAGTAAATGATGAATTTGGAAAAGCTAAAGGGTGTTTCCTATATTTTAACATAGATGAGATTGTAATATATTGATAAAAGTAGGGGAGAGGGGCGCTGATATTGTCGTGATTTGTCGGCAAATTGATATCCTTTGTCAAATCGTTGATATATTGCGAGTTATGATCGATATATTTGAAAAATCGTTGATATAATTTCGTGTACCGTTAAGTGCGACCATTACATAAAAAAGCGACTCTGAACGAGCCGCTTCCGCTTTTAATTATTATTGATTCAAGAACGCACGTAGCATCCAAGCGTGTTTTTCTAGTTCTGTGTAGATGCCTAGTAGTAGGTCAGATGTCATTTCATCGTCAGAGTCTTGAGCGATTTCCATGCCTTTTTTCAGTTCGACTAGCATCATTTCGTAGTCTTTCATGATTGCTTCGACCATCCCTTCTGCAGTTTCTCCGTATGCTGCTTCTTGAATAGAAGATAGTTCTAAGTATTCTTTCATTGTTGCTACTGGTTTGCCGCCAATTGCTAAAATACGTTCTGCAATTTCATCGATGTGAGTAGCTGATTCTGTGTAAAGTTCTTCGAATTTCTCGTGTAATGTGAAGAATTGAGGTCCTTTTACGTACCAATGGAAGTTGTGAAGTTTTGTGAATAAAACGCTCCAGTCTGCTACTTGTTTGTTTAATACTTCGATTACTTGTTTGTTCATTATGATCAATCTCCTTTTGAGTTGTTATGTGATATCAATTACTAATTTATAATCATTATAATCTAGTAATCTCTATAAATCAACCCTTTTGCTGGAATTAATTTGAACAAATTATGAACTGTTGTAAATAAAAGGCCCTATTACGGTGAAGTAATAGGGCCTTTGTTTGAGATATGGCTCTTGTTCTAAACGAGCCGCTTGTGCTTTTAGTGATATCCAGCTCCGGTGACTAGACCAGTCAGTCATTTCGCGCCTTCCTGTGAGGCAAAGAACGCCTCTTCGTCAGGAGCTCCAATGCCCTCCTGTTCTGAGCAAGTCACCTCCGCTTTTAATTAATATCCAGCTCCAGCGGCTAGAATCTCCGGTCATTTCGCTCTCTCGCTCGAAGCAAAAAGCGCTTCAAGGTCGAGAGCTTGAAGTGTCCTGCGGTTCTGAATGAGCCACTTCCGCTTTAAATGATATCCAGCTCCAGCGGCTAGAACAGTCGGTTGTTTCACTCCTTCATTCGAGGCAAAAAGCGCCTCGTAATCAGGAGTTCCAACACCCTCCTGTTCTGAACGAGCCACTTCCGCTTTTATTTGTTAAACGGCCTTTTGTTTTTCTTCTACATCCTGCCCATCCCAGCACTCTGTATTTTTTAAGCCAGGGATAGAGTTTGCAACGAAGACAGGATCTTTTCCTTGTTTCTTTTGCTTCAAATAGTCTACTAATGCAGCGTAAGCAAATTTGCTAAGGAATGAGATGGCAATTAAGTTTGTGAATACCATTAGTCCCATGAATAAATCAGCTAAACTCCAAACTGTTTTAAGAGCAGCGATTGATCCGAAGAATACCATTCCGACAACTGCAACACGATAAATCATTAACCATGTTTTACTTTCTTTAATGAATGCGATATTTGTTTCACCATAATAGTAGTTTCCTAGAAGTGAACTGAAAGCGAATAGGAAAATAATAATCGCTAAGAAAGTGCTTGCCCACGGTCCAATTTGTGAACTTAATGCGTTTTGTGTTAATTCGATACCTTCTAAATTTGATCCTTTGTAAAGTCCAGAACATAATACGATAAATGCTGTTGATGTACATACTAAGAATGTATCTACGAAAACGCCTAATGCTTGAACAAGCCCTTGTTTTACAGGGTGAGATACATCAGATGTTGCGGCTGCATTAGGAGAGCTACCCATTCCTGCTTCCGTAGCGAATAAACCGCGCTGAATTCCGAACTTGATTGCTGCTCCAATACCACCAGCGATGGCTTGGTCTAAACCGAATGCACCGTTAAAGATTTCCATGAAAATGCTTGGTAACATACTGAAGTTGTTAATAACGACAAAAATAGCCACGCCGATATAAACGATTGCCATTGGCGGAACAATCATTTCTGTAATACGTGAAATGCTCTTAATGCCACCAAAAATAATAACTGCAACTAATAAGGCTAATAGAGCTCCTACGATTGTTCGCTCTAGTCCAAAAGCATTTTCAAACGCTATTGTTACTGTATTTGCTTGCACTGAATTGAAAATTAATCCGTACGCAACTGTAATAAGAAGTGAAAACCAGACGCCCATCCAGCGTTTGTTTAACCCTTTTTCCATGTAATATGCTGGTCCACCACGGAACCTACTTCCATCTTTTACTTTATAAATTTGCGCAAGTGTACATTCTACAAAACTAGTAGCTGCTCCGATAATTGCGATAAACCACATCCAAAATATTGCGCCAGGTCCACCCATTGAAATTGCTAATGCTACACCAGCTAAGTTTCCGATACCGATACGTGCTGCTGCACTTAAGCAAAATGCTTGGAATGGTGAGATGCTATCTTTCTTTTTTTCTTTTCGATTAAACCCTTTACTAATTAAGCTGACCATCTCACTGAAATGAGTAATTTGGACAAATTTTAATTTAAAAGAGAAGTAAAGACCGAAGCCGATTAGCATTGCAATAAGAATATATGACCATAAAATATTATTCGTTACCTCAAGGAATCTGCTAAAGATATCAACCATATAATACACTTCCTTTTTTTCGTAATAAGAAAATTATATGCAAAAAATATACGAGAATCAATTTTTCTAAAAAATTACGTTACTTAAATCATTTTTGTGTTATGATTATGTTACATCGTAATATTTTTAGAATTATTTACATTTTAAAAAACTAAATTTAAAGCGAGAAGGTGGGGATAATTTGAAAGAAGATTCTTTATGGAAAGTAAGTCTTGAGAGTTTGAAAATGAGAAGTAATATATTTTTTATCATTACATCTTTAAGTATCTTTTTAGGGTCCACTTATTATTACAATAAAAGATTTCCAAATCACAAATATCCTGAGTGGTTAGAATTTCTAAAGTTGATTGGATGAATAAAAGACAGAAAAACAGAAAATTAAAATAAACAAGTTATGGAGGAGCTAAAAATGAATATTAGAGAAAGTGAACTTCCAGGTATTGGTTATAAGTTTCAAATCGTTACGAAAGGTAACGAAAAGATGGTAATTGTCATTCATGATGATGGTCGTAGAGAAATGTATCATTTTGATTCAGATCATGAAGAAAGCATCTCAAGTATTTCACTACGTGACTCAGAGGCGAGACAAATCGCTGCAATATTAGGTGGAATGGTATATAAGCCTAGGGCGTTAGAAAATGTTGAGATGGTTTTTGAAGGTTTAGCGATTGAGTGGTTCAAAGTGGAGAATACAGCTCCAGCAATCGGAAAAACAATTGGCGATCTTGAAATAAGAAAAACATATAGCGTAACAATAATCGCGGTTATGAAGAAGAACATGAAGAAGCTATTTAATCCAGGACCAGAAACAGTAATTGAAGAAGGAGATATGCTTGTAGTTTCAGGTGAGAGAGAAGAAATTAAAAAAATCATTAATGAATTACTTTCAAATAGGGGGGACTGATTAGATGGATACGTTAATTTTTGAAGTTGGTACAGCTTTAGTTTTAGTGGCAATTGCAGCAGTAATTGCTGGAAAATTTAAATTCTCAGTAATTCCTTTTCTAATCGTTCTTGGAATGTTAGTAGGACCGCATGCACCGACAATAGGTGTTATCGATCTCAAATTTATTGAAAGTGCAAGTGTAATTTCCTTCCTTGGACGGATTGGGGTTCTATTCCTTCTATTCTATCTAGGATTAGAATTTTCAATGAAAAAACTAATTAAATCTGGACGCTCTATTGCGATTGGCGGAACGATTTATATTTTAATTAACTTTTCACTTGGTTTGTTATACGGATTTATAATGGGATTCCCATTACTAGAAATCTTAATTATTGCGGGTATTATTACGATTTCTTCTAGCGCTATCGTTGCTAAAGTGTTAGTGGACTTAAGAAGAACTGGTAATAATGAAACCGAATTAATTTTAGGAATTATTATGTTTGAAGATATATTCCTTGCTGTATACCTATCAGTTGTTTCTGGTTTAGTACTAGGGGATCACGCTTCCTTCTTAGGTGCCCTTACTTCAATTGGAATTGCTTTAGGATATATGCTTCTATTCTTTATAGTAGCTAGAAAGGCTACGCCGTTATTAAATAAATTGCTCAATATTAGCTCAGATGAAATCTTTATTATTGTAGTATTTGCTTCATTATTCTTCATTGCTGGTTTTTCAGAAACAATTCACGTTGCAGAAGCAATTGGAGCACTTCTTCTAGGATTAGTTTTCTCTGAGACAGAGCATAGTGACCGAATTGAACATCTTGTTGTTCCATTTAGAGACTTTTTCGGAGCTATTTTCTTCTTCAGCTTCGGGTTAAGTATTGATCCGTTCTCATTAGGCGGAGCGATATGGTTAACGTTAGGTGCTGTCTTTCTTACGATAATCGGTAACTTTGTAGCAGGAATGATTGCAGGAAGACAAGCTGGATTATCTCATAAAGCATCAACAAATATCGGATTAACAATCGTTTCAAGAGGAGAGTTCTCCATCATTATGGCTAATATCGGTATCGCCGGTGGTTTAATGTCAGTACTGAAACCATTCTCAGCACTATACGTGCTTATACTATCCATTTTAGGCCCACTTTTGACAAAAGAGTCGAAGAATGTATATAAATTCTTAAATAAAATCTTTAAGTGGGATACGAAGACTAACTAAACTAAATTTTAAAAAATAAAAGTACAAGATATTTTCTGCTTGTACTTTCATTTTTGTAATGAAAACAGTAAAGAGAGGTACATGATGTTAGGAGAGTTGATCCATTCGGTTTTAGTTTTTTTAGAAGGACTTGGTTATTGGGGAATTATGCTTGGATTAATGCTAGAGGTTATTCCAAGTGAAATCGTATTGTCTTATGCAGGTTATTTAGTATCAACAGGAAGCATTACATTTTGGGGCGCTGTCGCGTTCGGTACAATTGGTGGTGTAATTGCACAACTATTCATTTATTGGATTGGTCGATATGGAGGAAGACCTGTTCTTGAGCGATATGGAAAATATATTTTAATTCAGAAGAAACATATTGATTATGCTGAAGATTGGTTTAATCGTTATGGAACTGGCGTTATCTTTACCGCACGTTTTATTCCGGTTGTGCGGCATGCTATTTCGATACCAGCGGGTATTGCGAAAATGTCACATGCTAAGTTTATTACGCTAACTACATTAGCTGTTATTCCGTGGTCAATTGTGTTTGTATATTTAGGTTTTAAATTAGGAACAGAGTGGGAAAGTATTAATAAAGTTGCGGGGCCATATGTGAAATACTTTGCACTTGCTGCTATTGTTTGTGCAATTGGTTATTTTGTATTAAAAAAAATGATGAAAAAAAAGTGATTACAGAAAAGGAATCTATGTCGACGTAGATTCCTTTTTTATTGGCATTTTTTCAAGGATGAAAGAATACGTTTAATATTTACCATATTGTGGCATACATATAGAAAAAGGGTGCTTGGAAAGGGGAATAAAGAGAAATGGAACTCCAGTTTCAAAATGTATATCAACAGGTAGAGAATTGGTATGTGTTGGATTCGGAGCTTCCTTGGGATGTCAAAAAGTTGAGAGAGGATTTGTTTTCTCTTATTGGAGTATGTAAAACGCCCGTTATTTTTTGTGATACGTGTGATGCAAATGATGTGCTTCTATCATTAGGGGAAGAGGAAGAAGAGTTCCTATTCCCAGTAGGTGGTTTTTATCATAAAGAAAAGCAATTAATTTTCGTTTGTATGTGGGAAGAGTATGATCAAGTTCTCAAAACGCTACTGCATGAATTCCGCCATGCGATGCAGCATAAGAGAGATATATTGTATGTGGGAAGTGAACGGTACGAAGAGCGGTGGATTGAAAAAGATGCGAGGAAGTTCGCGGAGAGGAAATTGGATGAATATAAGAGTAGAAAGTTAATGTAAAGCATAGTGGAGAAATAGCGCTGTGCTTTTTGTGCTTATAAAAAATAAGTATTTGACTTTTAATAAGTTTAGTTCTAAACTAATGATATGAAACGAGCGAGGTGATGAAATGAAAACAGAAGATAGACTAGGGCTACTATTATGGTTTCGTTTGTCACGCTTTTATAATAAGAGTATTCGTGAGACGAATCAGCATTTGAAAAAATGGAATATATCTGCCGCCCAGTTTGATGTGTTAGCTCAAGTTGGAGGACATAATCGTTTAACGCAGCAAGAACTTGGAAATAAGCTATTTGTTACGAAAGGAAATGTAACGCAGCTTTTAAATAAAATGGAGCAGCTTGAGTGGATTTTGCGTGAACAAGAGGGTACTACGAAATATATTTCTTTAACAGAAAAGGGAAGAGCTTTATATGAGGAAATCGTCCCACCTCAAGAAACGTTCCAAGCAGAGAAGTTTCATAATTTAAATATAGAGGAACAAAAGCAGTTATTAACACTATTAAAAAAGTTACAGTAAGAAAAAATTTTAAAATAAATCTCGAATTCGAGATAGTATGAGGTGAAGGATATGTTTAGAAAAGTTGATCATAAAAATATGGGCAGAGCAAATCATGGTTGGTTAAATACACATTTTCATTTTTCTTTTGCCAATTACTACAATCCAAATAACATGAACTTCGGAGCGTTACGTGTTATTAATGATGATCTAGTAGCGGCGCAAACTGGTTTTGATATGCATCCGCACCGTGATATGGAGATTATTTCTTACGTTGTAGATGGTGCTTTAACACATGAAGACAGCATGGGAAATCGCGGAACAATTGAGCGTGGACATGTTCAATATATGAGTGCTGGCACGGGTGTATTTCATAGCGAGCATAATTTAGGCGATGAAACGCTGCGTTTATTACAAATTTGGATTTTACCAGACCGCGCAGATCATAAACCAAACTATGGTGAGTTTAAATTTGATTGGAGCAAGCGTGAAGATGAATGGTTCCATATGGTATCTTCAGTAGAAGGAAATGCACCAATTCAAATTCACCAAGATGCGAATTTATATTCTTTATCATTAGAGGCTGGAAAAGAAATTCATTTTCCAGTGAAAGAAGGCCGTCAATTGTACCTTGTACAAATTGAAGGAAGCAGTGTAATAAATGGTGAAACGTTTGTTATGCGGGATGCAGCAGAATCTGTAGAAGAAGATATTCACATTCAAGCGAAAGAGCAATCACACTATTTAGCAATTGAATTGAAAAAACAATAAAAGGTTTATAGAAAAGAGGACATCCGATAGATGTCCTCTTTTTTTGATTGGAATTGTCTGAAAAATGTTTCTCAAATTTTTGGTAGAGGTATCGGCTGGGAAAATAAGAATTGTATAAAAGTGTCAAAAATCTTTATGGGAATGGGGAATGTTATAGTGAAAAAGCAAGTCATTTCATCAGCATTAGCGTTAACTGTTATCGCCGGGGGATTTGGAGCGTTTGGGGCAACGACAACGAAAGCGGAAGAACAAAAAATTCAATATCATCAAGAATTTAAAACACCTGCATACATAGGTGAAGAATGGAAAGCACCGGAAGGACTAGATAAAAAAGAGACAGTCTTTCAATACTTAGAGAGTAAGAAAGATATGTTTAAATTAGCAGGAAATATTGAAAAGCATTTTAATATCGTTGGGGAAGAAAAAGACGCTGAATCTGATACGACACACGTGAAGCTAGTTGAGAAACATAATAACATTCCTGTGTACGGTTCTGATCAAACTGTTACACTTGATAAAGAGAATAATGTAAAAGCATTCTTCGGACAAGTTATTCCGAATTTAGATGATAAAAATATTCCTGCAGCTGCAAGCATTACTGCGGAACAAGCAGAAACAATTGCAAAGGCAGATATTGAGAAAGAAATTGGTAAAGTAAAGAGTTATGATGGTGTGAAAAAAGATTTATTTGTATATGAAAAAGACGGTAATTACTACCTTGCATACTTAGTTAAGGCATCGATTTCAAAACCAGCTCCAGGGTATTGGCATTATTTTGTTGATGCAACGAATGGAAATGTTATTGAGAAATATAACGCTGTAGATAACATTACTGGATTTGGTTACGGAGTATTAGGTGCTAGACAATCATTTGAAATTGCTCAAGATACGAAAACAGGACAATTCAACTTGTTTGATGGTAAACGAGGACAAGGTGTTCATACATTTGATGCAGAAAATATGGACGAGAACTGGTTTAATTTATTCTCACAATGGCTTGGATATACAGGAGAAGAAGTTGAAAGTAAATCTAAGTTCTTCGAAGATAAAGCTGCAGTTGATGCGCATGTAAATGCAGGAAAAGTATATGATTACTACAAAAAGACATTTAATCGTAACTCTTTCGATGATAAAGGTGCGAAACTTATTTCAACTGTTCACGTAGGGGAGAGCTGGAATAACGCAGCTTGGAATGGTGTGCAAATGATGTACGGTGATGGCGATGGAAAAACGTTCATTCCATTATCTGCTGGACTTGATGTTATCGGTCACGAATTAACGCATGCTGTAACTGAACATACAGCAAACCTTGTTTACAAAAATGAGTCAGGGGCGTTAAATGAATCGTTATCTGATATTATGGGTGTTATGGTTGAGAAGAAGAGCTGGGATTTAGGTGCTGATATTTATACACCTGATAAACCTGGTGATGCACTTCGCTCTCTTAAAGACCCAGCGTCTATTCCAAATCCATTAAAACCAAGTGAAGGTTACCCAGATCACTATAGTAAACGTTATACTGGAACAGCTGATAATGGCGGTGTTCATATTAACAGCAGTATTAACAATAAAGCTGCATATTTAGTATCTGAAGGCGGAGATCATTACGGCGTGAAAGTAACTGGTGTGGGCCGTGAAGCGACAGAAAAAATTTACTACCGTGCTCTTACGAAATATTTAACTGCAAATTCTGACTTCAAAATGATGCGTCAAGCTGCTCTTCAGTCAGCTGAAGATTTATATGGTAAAAACTCTAAAGCTGTACAAGCTGTAACGAAAGCTTATGATGCAGTAGGTGTAAAATAATAAGAGAAAAGACCTGACATCCTAGTCAGGTCTTTTCTTTATCCCGCTATCCGCAAATGATGAAATTTCCACTTTATTTAGTCGCGAATGCCTAATGCGATTTTCGCCATACGTGACATACGTTCTTTCGACCACGGTGGATTCCAAACGACATTTACTTCTATTTCATTAACTTCAGGTACGTTCGTTGATAATACTTTTTTAACGTCTGATACGATTTGCCCAGCCATTGGACAACCGATAGAAGTCATAGTCATCGTAATGACAGCATTATTATTTTCATCTGCTGTAACATCATAAACTAATCCAAGATTAACGATATCAACACCTAGTTCAGGGTCAATAACAGCCTCTAAATTGGCAAGTAATTTATTTTCAAATGCTTCTTGTGACATAAGCAGCCCCTCCTACACTTTAATGATATCGATTCTCATTATAACGGAAATGAGCATAATGTGCAGGAAATGAGCTCAAAAAAATATCCCTCTTTCAAAGAAGGGATATTTTTTGAACATCTATTCTGTTTTAAAATGAGATACGAGTTGATCTAACTCTTCAACTATTTGTTTCATTTTTCCAGCAGTTACTGCCATTTCATTCATAACAATAACTTTCTGTTCAGCAGATTGTGCCGTTGCGGCAGTTTCGCTCGATACTTCAGTAGAGATAGAAGCGATGTTATTAAGTGAAGCGTTCATTTCTTCAGCACTTGCAGCCATTTCTTCAGCAGTTGCTGATATATCTTGCATTTGAGTAGATACTTTATTTACTTGTTCTACAATTGTTGTGAAAGAAGTACCAGCTTCACGAATAACATTGATACCTTCAAATGCTTCAGAACGGCCTTGAGACATCATAGAGCTAGCAGTTTCTGTATCATTTTGAATTTGATGTAGTAATTGATTAATGTCTGTTGCAGCTGTTTTAGATTGTTCAGCAAGTTTTCGAACTTCGTCAGCTACGACAGCAAATCCTTTTCCTTGCTCACCAGCACGAGCTGCCTCAATAGAAGCATTTAAAGCAAGTAAGTTTGTTTGCTCAGCAATATTAGAAATAGATTGTACAGCAGTATCAATATATTTCGTATGAGTGATTAGACGTTCAACCACTTCTGACGTAGCATTTACAGCTTCGTGTATTGTTGTCATTTGTGAAACAGATTTTTGGATAACGGTACTGCCATCGCTAGCATGTTCAGATGTGGCAACAGCAAGTTCCGCTACAGATGAAGCAGATTCAGCAATGCGCTGAACACTTACTGCCATATCATCCATTGCAGTTGAACTTTCTTCCATACTAGAAGTTTGTGATTGAATACTTGCATTTAAGTTGGACATCGAGCTTTGGACTCTTAATGTCGCCTCACGTGATGTATTCGTTTTTTCTAGCATATTTTCAGAAGCGGTTTGTACTTCCACTGATGTTTTTTGAACACGATTAATAATATGTTGTAGGTTTTCTAACATTTTATTAAATGATGTTGCGATAGCACCTATTTCATCGTTGCTATTTACTTGTAGACGTGCCGTTAAGTCACCTTCTTGAGAGGCCAATTCTTTTAGTTTCGTGTCAATTTGTTGAATTGGTTTCACCAGTTTACCAGAGAACCACCATGCAAGAATAATTGCAACGATAATACATACAACAAGTGATAAGAAAATAACATATTCGATTAAGAGTGCAGATTGATCAATTTTTTCAATAGATTGTTCACGTAATTTAGCTTGTTCATTACTGTAATTTGTGAAGTCACCAATTACTTTATAGACCGTTCCGTTTTCTGAAGAAGCTACTTGTAAAGCTTCTTCCCATTTTTGTTCTTTTGCAAGAGTGAATACTTTTTCTTCAATGAACTTTCTCCAAGTAGACCCTAATTCCATTGTGCTTTTTACGGACGAAGAAAGATTTGGATTAGAAAGAAGTTTATCTTTTGAATCCTCAAGACGTTTACTCATCTCATTAAACTTGTCTAATTCGACTTGATCATGTTGTAGTAAATAACCTCTTAAAGCAGAGAGCTGTACTTGATAAGCGTCTCCACGCTCTTTCAATTCTGTTGCCAGTGGAGAAATTTCTTTTTGTAATGTTTCAGCTTTACGAGATTGGTCGATAGCAAAAAATAAAATAAATGCTAAGGCGACACCAAATAAAGCGCAAATCGTTCCCATCATGAACATAAGTTTTTTTCTGATACTTACAAAATTCATATAATTAAAAGCCTCCTTTGTGAAATCTTAGTATTAGAATTAATAAATGTAAAAAATTGAAAGAAAGCTTTACTCCAGTTGGAATAAAGCTTTCTTATTTCCTTTAGGAATTATAGCAGACGGAATGAGAGATAGAAAGAGATATTTTAAAGTGAAAAAAGAGAGACTGTAAAACTTTCATTCCTATAACTTTGAGCTCGTGTCATTTTCACTTTAAGCGTTTGTTTTGAAATGAGAGACGAGAACTTCAAGTTCTTGTACGATTGTTTTCATTTCAGATGATTTGTTAGCCACGATACTCATTTTGTTTACTTGATCACCAGCCGAATGCGCTGTTTGTGATGTTTCTGCAGCAACTTCGTTTGAAATAGAAGCGATATTATTTAAAGCTGCGTTCATTTCTTCAGAGCTTGCAGCCATCTCTTCAGCAGTTGCAGACATTTCTTGCATTTGTGTAGAGACTTTGTTAATGTGGTTAACAATTTCTGAGAATGAAGATCCGGCGGTACGAATAACCGTAATTCCTTCAGAAGCTTCTGCTTGACCTTGTGTCATCATATCATTTGCTATTTTTGTATCAGCTTGAATTTGATGAAGTAAATGGTTAATGTCAGTTGCGGCTAGTTGAGATTGTTCAGCAAGTTTTCGAACTTCATCGGCAACAACAGCGAATCCTTTGCCGTGTTCACCAGCACGAGCTGCTTCAATAGAAGCATTTAAAGCGAGCAAATTTGTTTGGTCGGCGATATTTGAAATAGATTGAAGTGCAGTATCAATATGGTTTGTATGTGTAATGAGTCGCTCAACTACTTGTGATGTAGCGTTAACAGCTTCGTTAATTGTATGCATTTGTGTAATAGATTTCTCAATGACTTTATTCCCATCATCTGCTTTTTCTGAAGTTGTGACAGCTAAACTAGTAACAGAAGAGGCGGACTCAGCGATACGCTGAACACTCGTTGCCATGTCATCCATTGCGGTTGAACTTTCTTCAATGCTAGAAACTTGTGAACGAATATTGTGTTCAAGAGCATTCATAGTTTCTTGGGTTCTTGCGGTATTTTCCATAGAAGCGGTTGTTTCGATAAATACATTTTCGGAAGCTTCTTTTACACTTGTTGATGTTTGTTGAACTTGTTTTATTATATGCTGTAAGTTAGTGAGCATTTGATTAAAGGAATTTGCAATGTCACCAATTTCATCTTTACTTGTTACGTGTAATCTAGCCGTTAAATCTCCGTCTTGAGAAGCTAATTCTTTTAACTTCTCATCAATTTGTCGAATTGGTTTAACGAGTTTACCAGAGAACCACCATGCTAATAAGATAGACGTTAATGTACATGTAATAAGTGAGAAGAAAATAATATATTGAATAAGTGATGAAGAAGACTCGACATCAGCAATTAATGCGTCACGTTTCTCATTCTCTTCATTTGTATATTTATTAAAACGACCTAAAAGATCATTTACATAATCTGTTTGTGATAAAGCAATTTTAGATGCTTCGTCCCATTTTCCTTCACGCGCAAGAGGTAGTACCTCATTATCTATGACGCTACGCCATTTTCCACCCATTAAAATAGCTTCTTTCATTCCTTCTGGGAGCTTCTTGTCACTTGTTACTTTCTCTCTAGTATCAGCTAATTTTTTCCCTTCTCGATTGAACTTATCTAATCCTTTTTGATCATGTGATAGCAAATATTCTTGTAAACCAGCAACTTGTGCTTGGAACCAATCGCCACGTTCTTTTAAAATCGTCGCTCTTTTTGATACATCATTTTTTAACGTTTCGATTTCACTTGCTTGATTCATGGCGAATGAAAGAATAACAATAAGAGCAATACTAAATAAAGAAGAAATGCTTAAGAGTGTGAACAGTAGTTTTTTTCGAATACTAACATATTTCATCGTTACCCCTACCCTTATTTAAACTGTTTATTATGATTTATAGATATTTAAAACAAAATTAATAAAAACATTATTATGAAGTTATTAATCTGTTCAATGAAAATTATAGCAGATAATGGAAGGAGTCAGATTAGTATTAGAAAAAGTTCTTAAAATGTATACATTTGCATATCATAAAATTCATAAATAAATATTAGAAATGCTATTGAAATTTGAAATGACATCATGTATACTTCTAATTAGTTGATAACGATTATCAGTATCAACTAAAAACATTACTCTTCGTTATGTTGGTCATACCCCTTTTTGACGACGTAAGTCAGAGACGAAATGTTGAAATATCTTGTGTCCTATTCTACAGAATTATGGTAATCTCCAACCTCAACTTATATGCGTGAGCATGCAAAAAGGATCCTATCCGTGAAGGGATCCTTTTTTGCATGCTGTCGCAATTATTGTATATAGACCAGGGATACGTTCTTCGATTCCTTCTGGTGCAGTAGAAGGAAAGACCCATCTTTGATGAGATCCATGTTCTTCAACTAGTTTTTCGATTTTAAAACGTTCTTCCGCAAGTGTTGTAATGATTTCTCCTAGCGTCCAGCGACGGATGGTTGTTTTAGGTAGCGATTCTTTCTGTGCTTCTGTAAGAAGGATGCTATAAGCAACATCATCTTCAATTAATTCTTCATCGAAATAATTTCCATTGGCCTTAAATGATGGGTGGTCGACTCCTAATAATTTTGTGTAAACAGGATGATAGTCACGAAGTATAAGCATTCCATCTCGCTTAAGTAAAGTAGCAATTTTTTGAAAGAGTGGTTTTAAATCTAGAAAGTAATGGAGTACACCAAGTTCCAGCAATACGATATCAAATGATTCGGAGAGCTGCACATTTAATACATCAGAAACGACATACTGGATAGAGACACCTGCTGCGTCCGCAAGTTCATTTGCATATTTTGCATTACTTGCTGAAATATCAACAACTGTTACGTCAGAGCCTAAAAGGGCAAGTGCGACAGCTTTATTTCCTTTTGAGCCGAGTAAGTTAATAATACGTTTTCCTTTTGGAGATTGTATGTAAGGTAAATAATGTGCTACTTCGCGTGTGGGATCTTCCATAATTTTTTTTGCATAATCCTCTGGCGCCCCATGGCGATTCGTCCAAGCTTCATAAGCAGCTGTATTCCAGCTTTTTTCATTTATAGTGCTTAGTTGTTTTTGGTTCAATGTTATCACTCCTTTTGTGAACGTATAGGTATTCGGCGGGAGGATGGGATTTCCTTTTCGTTCTGGATAAAAGTTTGATTTTTCTGTGATTAAGTCGTACAATACTTGTTATACGTAAAAGCGTTGAAAAGGAAAAGTAGGATGAACACATTCTTTCCAGAGAGCTTCGGTAGCTGAGAAGAAGCAAGAATATTCATTTGAACAATGGCCTTTGAGCTTCGTCCTGAACTTATCAAATGATAATAGTAGGCGGCGACGAGAGTTGGTACTCGTTATCAAAACCACAGTATAAGAGCATAGAGCTCCGTACTTGTTAAGGCTAATTATGTGAGTAATTGGCGAAATAAGGTGGTACCGCGACTGTTTATACAGCCCCGCCCTTATCTTTTTTAAGATAGGGGTGGGGCTTTTTATATTTTAAAGGAGGAATGTAAGATGAGTATTTTTATTGGGGGCGCTTGGCCATATGCGAATGGTTCATTACATCTTGGCCATATTGCGAGTTTATTACCTGGAGATATTTTAGCACGTTATTACCGGTCAAAAGGTGAGAATGTGTTGTATGTTTCGGGAAGTGATTGTAATGGAACACCGATTGCAATTAGAGCAAAACAAGAAGGTGTGACAGCGAAGGAAATTGCTGATCAGTATCATGAAGAGTTCCAGCGATGTTTTCGTAGCCTTGGTTTTACTTATGATTGCTATACACGTACAGATAGTGAGCACCATCATGAAACGGTTCAAAATGTTTTTTTACGTTTATTAGAAGAAGGACATATTTATAAAAAAATAGTGGAACAAGCATATTGTGAAACGTGTACGCAGTTTTTACCGGATCGTTATGTAGAAGGAATATGTCCACATTGCCATGAAGCAGCAAGAGGTGATCAATGCGATGCGTGTTCTGCTATTTTAGATCCTCTTGATTTGTTAGAAAAGAAATGTAAGTTATGTGGTAGTACACCATCTGTACAGGAAACAGAGCATTTCTATTTCGCATTGCATACATTTCAGGAGCAAATTAAAAGGGCTGTAGAAATTGCCAAGCAAACAGGGACATGGCGCGACAATGCGATTCAACTAACAGAGAGATATGTAAAGGAAGGATTACTAGATAGGGCCGTATCACGTGATTTACCAATTGGGGTACCAATTCCAGTAGAAGGGTATGAAGATAAGAAAATTTACGTATGGATTGAAGCAGTGACAGGCTATTATTCAGCGAGTAAACATTGGGCTGAAGAAACAGGGAAAGATGATCAAGAGTTTTGGGATAGCGAAGCGAAAACATATTATGTGCACGGAAAGGATAATATTCCGTTTCATTCCGTCATTTGGCCAGCGGTATTACTTGGAATAGGGGAGGAAGCAATCCCGCGTCATATCGTTTCGAATGAATATTTAACAGTTGAAAAAAGAAAATTATCTACAAGTAAAAACTGGGCAGTATGGGTGCCTGACATATTAGAACGCTATGATCCAGATTCTATTCGTTACTTTTTAACCGTCAACGCACCAGAAAATCGCGATACTGATTTTTCATGGCGGGAATTTATTTACAGTCATAATAGTGAATTATTAGGTGCATACGGGAACTTTGTGAACCGGACATTAAAGTTTATCGAAAAATATTATGGTGGTATCGTGCCGAAGGGAAGTATTGAGGTAGAGCTGAAAGATAAAGTAGAAGGATTATATAAGCGTGTAGGAGAGGCGATTGAGCAAACTAAATTTAAGGTGGCGCTAGAAACAATATTTGATGCAGTACGTTTTGCAAATAAATACTTTGATGAAAAGCAGCCTTGGAAACAGAGAGAAGATGATCCAGTTTCATGTGAAGAAACGATTTATAACTGTGTGTATCTTATCGCTAATTTTGCAAATCTCCTTGAACCGTTTTTACCATTTTCAAGTGAAAGAGTTCGAAACACATTGTCGATTGTGAAACGAAATTGGGAACCGCAAAATACGTTGCCAAGTAGAATTGATAGCGTACAGCCATTATTTGAGCGAATCGATGTAAAACAAATTGAGCATGAGATAGAGAAGCTGTATGGAGCGATAAAATGAGATAGAGAAAAAGACCTTTCAAGTAAATGAAAGGTCTTTTGTTATGCAGTATGATTCTCTTTCTTATCTTTCAAAAAGAAAAGTACAGCAAGGATTACAAGAATAATAGCTGCAATATCATACGTTATTTTAAATGTAGTATTAAAGTTTAAGTACTCTACGAAAGGAGTTTTCACTGCTCCTGCATATATACAAACGGGAATGAGAAGTAAATCGTAAAATTTCTTTTCTTTCATATATCTTATTAGGAAGAAGATACACATAATAGCAAAAAATACGATGCTTAAAATAGTCATTTATATCTCCAGATAAATTTACTTATTTTAATTGCAGTTATATCTTTTATATAAATTCTGTATTTTTTCAAGCGCTATGCACGCGATTTTGTTTCCTTTCTTTCCTAGCCGTAAGCAGCTGAGGAGTGAAGATCCCAACTAATATGAAAATAATTCCAATCCACTGCATGAACGTTACGACTTCATGTACAAGTGTAATAGAAGCAATAATAGCAGTTGGTAATTCAGCTGCACCTAATATTGTACCAAGCCCTGTTCCAACCTTTGGTACACCGATTGAAAAACAAATGACAGGTACAACAACGCCGAATAATCCGAGGAAGAAAGCATATTTCCATAGACCGGCTTGCAAAGCACCGTCTGTTAAAAAGGTTGGCGGAAAGAATAGGCATACGATAAGAGTAGCGCTTGTTGTCATAAGGAAGCTTTTCGTATAAGGCGGAACATCCGTAGCGACGCGCCCGCTTGCAAAAACATAGAATGAAAAAGAGACAGCAGCTAATAGTCCAAAGATAATCCCTTTCGTAGAAAAACTTTGTCCGAGGCCTTCAAATACACCACCTGCAAACAATGTACCAGCAAATAAAATAAGGATAGATATAATCTTATCGCGGCTTGGAAATGTTCGATTTGCAATTGCTTCGATAATGACACCAATCCAAGTGAACTGAAAGAGTAGGACGACAGCGATAGATGCGGGTAGTTCTTCTACAGAAATAGCGTAGAAAATCCCGGTCATACTCATTGTTGTTCCGACGGTTAGTAAGGAAAAGAATTGTTTTTTTGTTACTTTATGACGTGAAAAGAAAAGAACGAGTAGAAATAGTCCAATCCATCCGAAGACATATTGTCCCCCTAATAGTTGATGTGCTGAAAATCCATTTATGAATCCGAGTTTGAAAATAGTTGAAAGTATGCCATAGCTGCAAGCACCGAATAAAACGAGCAATGAATATTTAAACTTTTCCATAAAAAATCCTCCTTTTAAGTAATAAAAAACGCCCGCTATCCAAATAAGGATAACGGGCGAACGAAACAGAGTCATATACTCTACAAAATTCCGCCACTCATACGAAGTATGAATTTGGGGTATGAAATTGTAGTAGGTTTTTACATTGCTTTTGGGAATACAATAGAACATTTTACACCTTGAGGCGTGTTTTGTATCCCATAAGGAAACTGATGTTTATCTAATATTTGTTTCACGATATATAATCCAAGACCACTACCTTGTACTAAACCGTGTTTATCAGGGTTTGCGCGATAGAAAGGCTCAAATAAATGAGCAAGTTTATCTTCATCAATTTGTGAACCTGTATTTAATACTTCTAATGCGTAACCATTTGGTTTTTCATAAAGCTTTATATATACGTGCTGATGGTCAATTGTATAATGAATTGCATTTGAAATAATGTTAAAAATAGCAGTTTGAATAAATTTAGGATCAGCTAAAATTTGTACGTCGTGTTTAATATTAGATTGTACATTTAATTGTTTTACAGATACAAAGTAATCTACTTTCTTCATAACATCCTCAATAATATTAGATAAAGAAATGACTTCTAAATTAGGTTTAAATTGAGGGTTTTGTATTTTGGATAATTCCGACATTTTTTCCGTTAATATGTTAATGTCTTGCATCATCTCGTAGGAACGTTTCAAATACTTATCTCTATCTTTATAAGCTCCAATTCCGTGAATCATGCCATCTAGTTGTCCCATAACGGCTGCGATTGGTGTTTTTAATTCATGGGATACCATAGACATAAATTCTTTACGAGATTGTTCTAATTGTTGTTCCTTCTTGAGCTCATTTCTTAAATCTTGATTGCTTGCATGTAAATTCTTCACAATATTTGGTACTTGTGAAGCAGCTACTTGCAAATTAAAATCTGTTTGATCTTTATTTTTGTTAAGTAGCTTTTTATCTGAGAAATCAAGATTCATAATATCTTTTAAAGCATCGCTCATATATTGAAAAGGTTTGGCAATTAGTTTTGTATAAATTAAAGATCCGAGTAGTGATAATGCAAGCATTGTCGCGCCAATATGTGGAGCTAATTGCTGCAACGCATCTGCTAACTTTGGATTATCATTTGTATCATTTGTTTTACTTGCTGCATTTTGTGTATGTAAGGCATCATTATTAGCGGCTTTCTTTTCTGCTTCTGTAGGCGGATTAGAAGTGCTATTTTTCCCCGAAAGATTTTGTGTATGTTCTTTTGCCTTTACAGTTTGGCTAGGCTGCAAAAGGTGATTGATAGCTGTAGAAAGAGATTTATAATCTATAATAGAAGATTGGAAATTAGAAATGCTCCCCTCTGACACAGCTTTATTTTGCTTCGTTTTACTTCCGTCGTTTTGCTTATCTGAATCGGCCTGTTCTGTAGTCGGCGTTCCATTTTCTTTCGCAAAACGTTCTTTATCGTAGTTTGAAGCTAGAAAGTAAATAATTTGATAAAGGCAAAGTGATAAAAGAATACAAAATAATAAGGTTTTGATGAAAATATTTTTGGTGATGTTGTCTTTGCTACGATTCGATTTTGTAGCCAATGCCTTTCACCGTTTTAATATAAGGAATTCCTAATTTTTTTCTTAAGTTTTTAATATGTGTATCTATAACTCTTACATCACCATAATGTTCATAGCCCCATACCTTATTCAACAAATCACTTCTTGATAATACTTTTCCTCGATTTTGCAGTAAAGTATAAATAATTTCAAATTCTTTTGTTGTCAATTCAATTTGATTACCATGAACATAAGCTGCATATGCTGTAGAGTTTAACATCAACTCATGGAATTGTAGTATAGTTGCAGCTTCTGCTTCCTTCGTTGCTGCCCTTCTTAATACAGCCTCTACACGCTTAATAAATACAGTGTAATGGAATGGTTTCGTAATATAGTCATCAATACCTAATTCAAATCCTTTAATTTCACTTTCTTCATTATGTAAGCCTGTTAACATAATGATTGGTACATCAGATTGTCCTCGCATAATTTTACAAATACTATAGCCATCTATATCTGGTAACATTACATCGAGGAGGACAAGATCGTATGAATTTTTTTGGAAAAGAAGAATACCTTCTGTTCCAGCACCAACTACATCAACTGTAAAGTTTTGTGCCATTAGAAATTCACGAATAAGTTCTTGTATATCTGGGTTGTCTTCAATCACCAGTATATGCGTCATAGTAACACCTCCTAAATAACGCTTTTTACTGCAATATTCGAATTCATCATTTTTCGAGTGACTCAGATTGTTTATACATATAATAAGCCCCCGCTATAAAATAATCATGAAGGTAGCAAGGGGAATAGTTTAGTGTTACTGAATGGTTCAGAATTACAGTAGTTCTATTATAGTATGTATTATAAAATTTATAAAACATTATAACTGTATAATTTTAATATCTACGTTTATCAATGTTTAAATGTTAGCTAATCAAATCTATTCCTATTATATATGTAAATACAGTTGTTTTGCTACTGTAAATGAATAAATAAAATAAGCCAAGACATAAAATTCTTGGCTACACATAAATCTTGTTTTTAGGCTATTTTACAGTGACAGTAGCTTGCTGCTGAACGCGCTCAAATAACCAGTGTATATCATTGTTATACATACGAATACAACCAAGTGTTGTCCATTTGCCGATTGCTTGATTATTGTTAGTTCCGTGAATCGCATAAGTTGTTCCGTAAGTTCCTGCCATATTTAATCCGAGCCAACGGTCACCAAGTGGATTACGTGGATCGCCGCCTTTAATTTTGCCTGTATAATAAGGGCGATTTTTAATTTTATTTACGATTTGAAAAGTGCCTTTAGGTGTAGGTGTTGCAGCTTTTCCAGTAGCGACAGTAAAACTTTTTATAAATTTTCCATCCTGATAATAATCCATTTTATTTAACTGAGTGTCTACGATTAATTGATCTTTCGTTGTAGCTGCCTCTGCGCTAGCGAATGGAAGAGTTAAAAATCCTAATGATAATAGTGCGCTTAATAATAATTTTTTCATTGTTATTCTCCTTTTACTATCGTAAGAGTCTTACATACAATGAAGTTGTAATCCTCGTAATGCTTTATTTACATTTTCATCTAATGTTTCAAAGAATGTAGTGATTTTGCTGTTGTGTTTGTTGTTGTTATCAATAAGTAATCTTTCATTTAATAAAAGCTCACCACGTAGTCCAAAACTTTGAACTTGAATATTTAGCTCATCTTCATTTTCAGAGATGATTGGTAAGAAATAATGAAAAGCTTTTGTTGGAATGATGTAGCTTTTGCCAATCATGCTTTCTTGATTTGAATTAATCCATTTTTTCGTGACAATTTTAATATTCTTTTTTGAAACGATAAAAGATAGTGTTGTAGATTTTGTTAAACTTACGTCAAATTCACTTGTTTCACATATTTGTAAATTAAAAACGGTTTCATTTTGATGAGATTCAACATTTGTATTAATAAAATCGTGCATTTTATATGCTTCCATTTCGTATTCACCCTTTTTTCAATTTCGAAAAACGACTTATATTTATTCAAATTAATGCTTAGTCATATATTGGTTAAATTTTTCAACAAATTCCGATATAATCTTACAATACGTATATGAAGCTAATATGAAGTTAGCATGAGTTTGTGATGGTTTTTTATTGAGAACAAAATAAGAGAGGTTTTTTAGTGCTAAAAAATGGATAAAATTTGCATGTTATTAATGCGCCTTTTCGCTATTTCGACTTGAAAAATGATTTTTACTATTTAATAAAGAACGAAAATCATTAGTGTGACCCTTACAAAAATGTAATAAAAATGTAAGCTATTGTGATAGTTATTTCGACAATTTTTTTATACAATAATAGTAAGAAGTTGTACGTGATTGAAAGGAGAGATGACATGGAATGGATTCATGAATTATTTCAGCAATACGGGTACTATGTTGTACTTGTCGGCTTGCTGTTAGAATATATTGCACTTCCGTTTCCGGGAGAGCCAACATTAGCATATGCGGGATTTTTAGCACATAAGGGTGATTTAAGTTTACCGATTTTAATTATTCTATCTTTTATTGGGACAAGTGTAGGAATGACGATTCAATACTTTTTAGGAAATAAATTAGGTATGCCTTTCATTCAAAAGTATGGGAAATACGTATTTTTAACGCAAAGAAAAATCGACTTAACGAGAATGTGGTTTGATAAGTATGGGTACTTCCTGATTTTTATTGGTTTCTTTATTCCTGGTGTACGTCATTTCACAGGATACTTTGCAGGAATTATTAATTTACCATTCCGTCGTTTTGCCATTACAATTTATTCAGGCGCTCTATTTTGGGTATCATTCTTCTTAATCGGTGGTTACTGGTTAGGTGGAAACTTACATGATATCTTTGGAGTGCTAGAAGGTCATATCGGTAAAATCATTTTTGGAGTTATTGTGATTGTAGCGATTACGTTAGGTATTCGTTTCCGTAAGCAGTTAAAACGGGTATTACTACAAAACGCAAGTTAATATGAAATCCATTCTATGTCAGAATTTAGGAAGTCAGTGCAAAAGCACTGACTTTTTTATTTTTAAGACTATGTTTAATGCACATTTTACATTCTTTATAGGAATTTGATACAGGATAAGAAATAAGTATCTTGTCAATTATTATAGTCGTAATGACAATTATAATTGACAAAGATAAGGATATTATTTACAATTTTAATTAAATAAATGAAAAAGAGGGAAGACATGAAGCTTCAAAATCGAGTGAGGGAATTGCGAGCAAAGCATCGTTTATCACAAGGGGATTTAGGGAAAGCGATTGGATCATCACGGCAAACGATTAGTTTAATTGAGCGCGGGGATTATGCACCATCTATCGTATTGTCGTTAAAAATCGCACAAATTTTCAATGTACCGGTGGAGGAAATATTTACGTTAGTAGAGGGGGAAGAGGACGATGAAGAGTAAACGAAAAAAACAATTTGATTCTGTGGGGAAAATAGCATTAAGTATGATAGGAGGATTTTTAACGTCTTATATAGCTTTAAATTTACTCTCGGATGAACCGAGAAAATTATCATCCAATACATTTATAGGTATATGTACTATTTTTGGAATCTTAATGATGTACTATACTTGGAAGAATACACGTATGTTAGCAGAGGCACGCGATGAAGAAGAGAGCGTACAAGGCAGAAAATTAGGCATTATAAGTATATATTTACGTGTAGGCGATATAGTTACGCAGGCATGGTTTGTATATGCAGTTATTACATGTAGACGTGCACTGTTGCAGGATACAAATGTTTCATTTGCGGTGTGGAATTTAGTAGCTTCTATTGTTTGTTTAACTATTGTAGTAATTATCGGACTTATAACAAAAAATCGTTATAATAAGCTATATCCTGAACAAGGTGTAACGTATATGGAATCTATGAAAATGTGGACGAAAAACGCAGATGAAGGATTAAAGCACATTGTGCATGAGGCTGGATATAAAGCGTATGAATTTACGAATACAATATTGGCATATGTATGGTGGGCTGCCGTTATATATACAGCTGCTAGTAATATCGATTTTGTATTAATTGGCTTAATCTCATTTATTTGGATATTGCATCTTGGGAAGTTCATGTACGAAATGCAGAGGAAAATGATTTATTAAGGGGAGAAAAAGGTGGATATTTTAAGAAGGCCAGCTGGCTCAATGACAGTGGCGTTAATTCTGTCCATTTTATACGGAGTAATCCGAACTGGGAAATTAGAAGTAATTTTGAACCTATGGGCAATAGTTGGAATTTCATTGTTAGTGTTAGCCATTCATGAGCTAGGACATGTAGTATTTGGTGTAATAGGTGGTTTGACATTTAAATTTATGACAGTAGGACCCATTACTATTCAAAAAGAAAAGGGAAAATTACGCATTCGAGAAAATAAATTGTGGGCGTACTTTGGAGGCGTTGCAACACTAGTACCACCTTCTATAGAGACACCGAATCTTTCGAAAAAGTGGGCGTGGCTCACTTTAGGTGGACCGATTACGAGTTTACTATTTGGTATTACTTCCGGTTACATATATATGGTGAGTTATTATCAATATCTTTTATATTTTTCCTTTTTCCATTTTGCAATCTTTGCGGTTACAATTGTGCCGATAAAAGGAATGCTTATGAGTGATGCGATGCAATTTCTTATTTTAATTAAAGATGATGAAAGAGCTAGAAATCACTTATATGAGATTCAAATATCGAGTGAGTTATTTAGTTATAAAAGACCGAAAGATTGGGATGAAAGGTTAGTAGAATTGAGTGAGGAGAAAATAAAAGAGAATAAAGGGATAAGAGAGATAATGAGTAGACTTATGCTCGTCTTTTTTGCTCGTGCAGATCAAGAGGGAATGGAAAGAGCGATACCGTATATAGAACGAATTGTTCAACTACCTGTAACGAAAGAAAATAAGTTTTTCGTTAGTAGTTTTCATAGTTGGTACCTTTTATATAAAGCCCTTTATCAGATGGATAGTCTTTCTTTGCAAGAAGCAAAGGAACATGCAAAGGCTATTACAAAAATGGACCTAAGTGGATATTACCGTACACAAGGAATTATTAGATATGTAGAAGGTAATATGGAAGCGTCCCGTACTTATATGAAGAAAGCCGATCAAGAATTAAAGAGCGCCGAGAAGAGTGAGATGGGATATTTACAAGTAGAAAGAGAATGGTTTGAGCAGCTGAAAGAGAGGGTATCTTACGATGGGTGAGGTATCCTCTTTTTTATATGTCATCTTATGCCGTTCCATAAACAGCCTAGGACGAGTAAAATGAGATAAGAAGAGCAAAGCTTGGAGGAATTCTAGATGGAAATTTTAACGATTATTTTAATCGTCTTGCTCATTTATGCTGTTTTTAAAGTGGCATATGTAGCATTAAAGATACTCGCGATCTTATTAATTATCTTTTTAATCGTAGAGTTCGGCAGTAAATTGCTTGGTGGATAGGGTATGTTGTGCGTTTTGAGTGTCGAAGGTTGTCGGTAAATCGATATCTTGTGTCGAAGCGTCGATATAATGAAAAAATCGTTGATATAAGTGGAGAAACGATCGATATATTTGAAAAATCGTTGATATATTTTAGTGAATACGAAGTGGGGTATATGGAAAAGAAGTTGCCGTGAGGGCAACTTCTTTTTATCGTGATGCGGGGTATGCAAACCAACATAAAAAAGCTGGAAGAGTATCTTCCAGCTTAAGAGTTACTTTCAATTTGGCGACCGCTATCTTCTTCATTGTCTTGTAATAGGTTGAATACGTCTGCTAAGCAGAATGCAATGAACCAAGTCCATAGACCGTGGAAGAAAGCTGAGCTTAATTGAAGTGGTAATGTATAGTTTGTCATTGAGTAGGAAATACATCCACCAACGATTCCGATCATTGTTAATAACATTGTTTTTTGAGCGTTTTCTTCTGGATTGAAGAGGAAGTAAATGTATCCGCCTAAAATTGAAGCGCTTACAAGTGTTTCGATTCCATTAAAGATGATATTCTCTCCAAGCTGAGTGTTTGTCCAGAAGCAGATTGTTCCGCCGATAATAGCAAACAGGACAGCTATTGTATATCGTATATATTGATTCATATGTTCATCTCCTTATGTAATAAGATGATTTGGAAGTCAAAAAGGTAGGTATAGTATATTGAAGTGAGTTTTAATTGTACGTATCTTTTTATAAAAAGATCATTGAAGAGTAACTAAGATGATCGGTTGTTTAAACCGTTACGTGTATGGTGTCTGAAATATACCCGACTGCTCGTTTCTTTTTGCTTGTAAAATAAGAGAAACTTCCAAGTCTATATACTCTTTTTTTGTGAGTCTGCTTTCATTATAACACATTTAGGGACATAATAATAGAATTATCTGATTTTGTAATAAGTGTAAAAAATAAAAAGCGCAAGGAAATACCATTAACGGTGCAGTTTAGTGGAAGAAGGATTTTAATTTATTATGATGAAATATGTAATCAAGGTGAGATCTAAGAATGAGGCTTAAATACTATAAAAAATGTTTTATAGCATGAATGTAAGGGAGGAGAGCTAACTTGGAGTTCACAACAGAAAGATTAATAATTAGACCTTTTAAGAGTACTGATTTACAGGATGTATTTGCTATTTATAATAGTGATGATACATGTAAGTTCCTATTACATAATAAGTGGACTCATGAAGACATGCAGAAAAGATTTAATAAGAAGATAGCAAATCATGTACTGACTAAAGAAACAATATTAAGTTTGGCAGTTATATACAAAACTAAAGTAGTTGGTGATTTATCCGTATGGTACACAAATATGAAAGACACTGTTGAGATTGGTTATAGTTTTTCAAATGAAGTAGCTGGGAGAGGTTTGGCGACAGAAGCAGTAAGTAGTTTGGTATTGAAATTATTTAATGAATTCAATGTACATCGTATACAGGCTAATCTTGATGCACGTAATACGGCTTCACAAAAATTGTGTGAACGAATAGGTATGAGAAAGGAAGCCCATTTCATACAAGATTTTTGGAATAAAGATGAATGGACAGATAGTATTGTATATGGAATGCTATCCTCCGATTTGTAGTAATAAACTTAGTGATTTTATTCTGCTAAAAGGTACGTTAGTTGAATAACAAAGGGCATAACATATTATATATGACTAATATGTTATGCCCTTTAATTTATTAACCTTTTTATATGCGTTTGAAACGGCCGACAATTTCAACTGTTTCAGTAATGTTCATAAATGCTTTGTTATCCACTTGACGGATAATACGTTTCATTTCGCCTAACTCATAGCGAGTCACGACAGTGTAAATCATTTTTTTCTTATGGTTTGTATAGCCGCCGACAGCGTCTACCATTGTCACCCCGCGTATGCCGTGATGTAGTAGTGCGCTTTTTATTTCCTCGCCTTTTTCTGTAATAGTCATTATCGTTAATTTAATATGTTTCGTATGCACAGCATCGATAACTTTGCTGACTACAAATCGACTAATTAACGTATAAAGTGTAATATCCCATCCGAAAATAAAACCTGCTGCTACAAGTAAGATTAAGTTGAATACAAATATGATTGCTCCAATTGAAACATCTCGATATTTCGCTACAATCAATCCAACAACATCAAAACCACCTGTTGAAGAAGCAAATCGGAATATAATTCCTGAAGCTGCTCCGCAGATGACACCACCGAATACAGAAGAAAGTAAAATATCGTCTGAAACTTGGTGTACCGGGATAATGTTCATCGCTAACGATGACACAGCTACAAAGTAAGCTGTTAAAAAGGTTGTCTTCTTGCCTAAGTAAAAGTGACTTAAAATAAGAAGAGGAATGTTTAGTAAAAAGATAAGTGCACCGATATTGTAGTGCATTAAATAACCGATAATCATCCCTACACCAGCGAATCCACCGCTAATCATATTATGCGGGATAAAAAACATATTCATAGAAATTGCATACAAAATAGAAGCTATAAAAATAACAACCAACTGTATCATAAATTCTAAGTGAAATGTTTTAGCTGCTGGGAAGGATAAAAAGGCGGTGTCGGGAACGTAATCGGCGTCTCCTAGTTGACCCATAGTATGTTTCATCTCCATATTCATTTTTGATTACAAGAAGAGAATAAAGGTTTTTTCAAAAACTGGCAATAGTTTTATTATAATGCAAAAATTTTATAAATTTCTAATAAATCAAGCCTATTCATTGATGTGTGTGAATATGCTAAAGAAAGCGAATACAACGTTTCTTAATTATTGTTTTCTTGAGAAAATATGCAAAATACTTTTTTTGAAAATAAAAGGAAATAGAGAATATTTGCCCGATGTGCTAAAATGACCTTATTAAGGATGTGAAGCGATGGAATTTTTATTGCAGGATGCAATTCTATATATATCGTTTGTAACGACGGCACTTTGTTTATTAGAAGTTTTCTTCCTTGCTAATGTTTCTCGCTTTGTGCGTCAACAAGCATCAAGCGGTAGACAAAGAGCTTTTGCGTTAGTTGATACATGTGAAGATAGTGCGGGAAATGTACCGCTATTTTCTATTTTTTATAAATATGGAATGATTCGTTCTGTACGCAGACAAGAATCAAGTGAAGAGAATGACGAGGTCGGTCCGTATACGCCAATGTTTCGCTAAATAATTACGAAACATTGGAGGAATGAACATGTTAAAATCATACCGAGCTGTGCTCGTTAGTTTATCATTATTATTTGTTTTTGTTTTATCTGGTTGCAGTAATGCAGCCCCAATTGATGCACATAGTACGGGAATTTGGGATCATTATTTTGTATATCCAATCTCGTTTATGATTCAATTTGTTGCTCATCATATACCTGGAGCTAGCTTTGGGATTGCTATCATTATTATGACGCTCGTTATTCGTTCAGCAATGATTCCATTAGCTGTTTCGCAATATCGCAGCCAAGCGAAAATGAAGAAAATGCAACCTGAATTGCAGAAGCTAAAGAAAAAGTACGGTGATGTAAGCAAAGACCTTGAAAAACAAAAGCAGTATCAAAAAGAAATGTCAGAACTAATGAAATCAGGCGGTTGGAATCCACTTGCTGGTTGCTGGCCAATTTTTATACAAATGCCGATTTTCTCTGCTTTGTATTATGCGATTAGCAGAACTGAAGAGATTCGCACATCTTCGTTTTTATGGGTGAACCTAGGACATGCAGATCCATATCATATATTACCGATTATTGCAGCGTTAACGACATTTATTCAGATGAAAGTTTTCCAATCGAATATTACACCTGGAGAACAAGTACAGATGCTAAAGATGCAGCAAATTATGATGCCGGCAATGATTCTATTTATGGGGTTTGCGGCGCCATCAGGACTTGTGTTGTACTGGATAACAGGTAACTTATTTACAATGACACAAACAATTGTATTAAGAAAAATAATGGAACGTGAAGAGTTACAATTACAAAAAGCATAGAGAAACACCGCTCATTACGAGCGGTGTTTTTTTGTTAAATCGTTAAGGAAATGTTAAGAAACCGACATTACTATAGGCATTGTATACGAAAGTGTACATGCATTAGAAATATGAAGGAGGAAATTTCCTATGAAGAAGAAAACAGTTGGTTATTTAGCGATTGCAGGTGCTTTATCATTCGGAATCATTGGAGGAGTCGGCATTCCGGCATTCGCGGCAACGAATACTCCAGCAGTGGATCAGCCTGCAAAAACGGCGAAAAAGGATTTGGATGACGCTACAAAACAAAAAGTAAAAACAATTATGGACGATACAAAGAAACAGTTAGAGGAATTAGGTGTAAAGCTTCCAGAGAAAGAGAAGCGTAAAGACATGTTTGCAGGATTAGATGAACAGGCGAAAGAAAAAGTGAAGTCCATTTTAGAGCAAGAGAAGTCTGGTAAATTAACACGAGAACAGGCAAAAGAAGAATTAACAAAATTAGGCGTGAAGTTCCCGGAAAAGGGTAAGCACAAAGAAATGTTTGCGGGATTAGATGAACAGGCGAAAGAAAAAGCGAAGTCCATTTTAGAGCAAGAGAAATCTGGAAAATTAACGCATGAGCAAGCAAAAGAGGAATTAACAAAGCTAGGCGTGAAAATGCCGGAGAAAGGTAAACATGGAGACATGTTTGCTAACTTAGATGAACAGACAAAAGAGAAAGCGAAGTCAATTTTAGAGCAAAAGAAATCCGGAAAATTAACGCATGAGCAAGCAAAAGAAGAATTAACAAAATTAGGTGTGAAACTTCCAGAGAAAGAGAAGCATGAAGACATCTTTGCTGGATTAGATGAAGCAACAAAAACAAAAGCAAAAGCGATTTTAGACAACGAAAAGAAACAATTAGAGGCATTGAATGTTGATTTACCGCACCATAAGTTTTTTATGAAAAAAGAAGATAAATAATTGATTTATGTATCTTTCGTGTGGGCAACCGGAAGGTACGTGCGAGGACCGATTTCTGTCAGCAGAAATCGGTCCCTTTTAATGATTCAATAAAATTCTTTTCATTGTTAGTATGTATCCGAAGATGCAGTAGAAGATTGCAAAACCGATAAACACTTCCGTATATTGATATTTACCCAATACGTAGAAGGAAACAGCTGGTATAATAGCTACCGCTAAAATGCTATAACCAGGATACTTGTGCCGATGCATGATAGCGAATAGAATAGAGAGAAACGTAGCAATGATACAAAAGACAGCAATCATTATTGGTGCACCTCCTAAACGGATTATACCATTTTTAGGGAAATAGGGAAGTTTTGTATCTTCTGTTATAATATAAGAAGAGAAATATTTCCTATGTTATATAAAAAATATATTGATTTTTTCTAACAATTCAATATAATGAACAATAACTACAAAATTCGACATCAAGAAGTGATGATGAGGACACGATCAATTTTTTACGATTTTCAGAGAGGGAAGCCTTTGGCTGTGAGCTTCCTAATACGGAAAAATGGATTACCACCTCTGAACTGCAGCAGTGAACGAGCATCTAGTAATTGCTTGCCGGCAAAAACCGTTATTTAGACTTGAGAAATTGGTGAAGTGTGTTACTTTACGAATTGAAACAAGGGTGGAACCACGAATACAACACTCGTCCCTTTTTTAGGGAGGAGTGTTTTTTTATTTCATTTTTGCATCACACTAGGATTGGAAGGAGGATACGCAGCATGCATCATGATGAGAAGAACAAAATTGGTTTAACAGTAGCACTTTCTATCGTAGTAGGAACGATTATTGGATCTGGTGTGTTTATGAAACCAGGGAGCGTATTAGATTACTCGGGGAGTTCTAATATGGCCATTCTTGCTTGGGTAATTGGTGGTCTGTTGACGCTAGCAAGTGGTTTAACAGTAGCTGAAATTGGAGCGCAAATCCCGAAAAATGGTGGGTTGTATACGTATTTAGAGGAGATTTACGGAAGTTTTTGGGGATATTTATCAGGTTGGATGCAAACAATTGTTTATGGACCTGCTATTATCGGAACATTAGGTTTATACTTTAGTTCTTTAATGATAAATTTTTTCTATTTAGATAAAGTGTGGAATTTACCAATCGCAATTGGAACGGTTGTGTTCCTTGGCGTTGTAAATAGTATGGGAACAAAATACGGAGGTATCGTTCAAACAATCACGACAATTGGGAAGATGATTCCGATTGTGTTAATTGTTGTGCTAGGTTTCTGGAAAGGGAATAGCGATATCTTTAACGTAGTTGTGCCGATATCGGAAAATCAAAGTATCGGTATGGCAATTTTAGCAACGTTATTTGCTTATGACGGCTGGATTTTACTTGCTTCGATTGGTGGAGAAATGAAGAATCCAACAAAGTTATTACCGAAAGCAATGACAGTAGGGATTTTAATCGTAACGGCTGCTTACGTATTAATTAACTTGGCGTTATTAAATGTATTACCAGCAGCGAAAATTGTAGACCTTGGAGAAAATGCAACAGCGACAGCTGCAGGCATGTTACTTGGAGAATATGGTGGGAAAATTATTAGTATCGGTATTATCGTTTCTATTTTCGGTTGTTTAAATGGAAAGATTTTAACGTTCCCACGTATCCCAATGTCTATGGCAGAGCGTGGACAACTTCCATTTTCTAAGTTTATTGCAAAGGAAAGTCCGAGATTTAAAACACCAGCAAATGCGATTACTGTTGAAATCATTTTAGGAATTATTTTAATGATTATTAGTGATCCGAATAAGCTATCTGAGATTTCCGTATTCATTATTTATATTTTCTATGTAATGACGTTTATTGGTGTCTTCATTTTAAGAAAACGTAATAAGAATAAAGAGCGTGCATATAGTGTGCCGTTATTCCCAATCGTACCAATCGTAGCGATTTTAGGTTCGCTCTTTGTAATTGGTAGTGCAATTATCAATGATCCGGTAAGTTGTTTCTTATCCATTGGAATTGTCTTTACGGGACTTCCGGTGTATTGGTATTTAAATAAGAAGAAAGAAACAGAATGATGGAAGGGTAGGCGTATAATACGCCTACCTTTTTTACTGTAAAAAAATTATACTTGCGTCCATTTTCTATTTTGGTTACTATAATCGTAGTAACCAAAACAGAAAGCGTGGGGAAAGACTTGAATTTTCGTGTTTATATTTTAGCTATCGCGGCTTTCGTAGTCGGAACGGTTGAGTTAATTATAGGAGGAACGCTCGATTTAGTTGCCAATGATTTAGGAGTATCTATTAGCGCAGCTGGTCAGCTTATAACAATATTTTCGGTAGTATTTGCTTTGTCAGGTCCAGTTTTATTAGCTGTGACAGGGAAGTTTGAAAGAAAAACATTGTATGTTGGAGCATTATCGATTTTCTTAATCGGAAATATTATTTCGGCATTTAGTGTAAATTACGGAATGCTAATGTTCTCAAGGGTTATTTGTGCGGCAAGTGGTTCATTAATTATTGCGCTATCGGTAACACTTGCTTCTAGTGTAGTAGAACCGCATTTTCGTGCGCGTGCAATTGGAATCATTTTTATGGGAATTAGTGGATCACTTGTACTTGGAGTACCGCTTGGTCTTGTACTCGGAAATGCATACGGATGGCGTGCACCATTTGTATTAATTTCTGTATTAACAGTTATGGCAATAGCTTGTATTTCATTGTTCTTAACGAAAGTACCACCGACATCGGTATTATCAATAAAAGAACAACTTGCTACTTTAAAAGATAAAAAAATTGTAAGTGCACAGTTAACATCATTTTTGTTTTTAACGGGGCATTTAACATTGTATGCATATTTAACACCGTTTTTAAAAGATGTCATGCATGTTGAAGCAAACTGGATAAGTGTGTTTTACTTTATTTTCGGAATCGCAGCAGTAATTGGCGGCGGGTTCGGTGGATGGCTTGCTGATAAATGGGGATCGAAGAAAAGTATTATCTCGATTATTATCGTATTTGCATGTGCAATCTTCATACTGCCATTAATGACATTCTCATTCCCGCTCTTCATCATTATGATGGGACTTTGGAGTATGCTGAGCTGGGCGATTTCACCAGCACAGCAAAATTATTTAATTGAAATTGCACCGGAATCAGCTGGTATTCAGCAAGGTTTAAATAACTCTGCGCTTCATTTAGGAATTGCACTCGGTTCAACAGTAGGCGGAGTTGTTATTGAAAAATCATCTGTTATGTATAATGCTTGGGTAGGCGGTGGCTTTATTATATTAGCACTGCTTTGCGCGATTTTCTCGATTACGAGAGGACGCTCTACTCAGTTCGTAAAAGAAGAATCTATCGTTTGATAGGTTCTTTTTTTATTTGTAAAAAATTGCAGGTTTTAGTAAGAATATGGAGAATTGGTATATAGCGAGGTGATGGGAAAATGGTGTTTAATTTCTCGATATTCGGTATAATACTTACACTATTACCGATAGTTGTAGCTGTTTTTGTATTAGGCTGGATTCGTTGCATCTATCAAAATTCAGAGAAGCAAGTAGAGCAAAATGAAAAAATCATTGAGCTGTTGATAGAGATAAAGGAACAAAACGAAAAGGAGTCTAAGTGAAAAATTAGACTCCTTTTTATTATTTAATTAGTATCTCAACTTCATCAACAAACTCTTAATTTCATCATCTTCCATAAAGAGATCGTGGTGCTTCTGGGTGATCTTTGCAAGTGCAACGTCGTGATAGAAAAATTCTGTAAAGAACTTTACGAAAGGTTGTGACATTGTTTTCATCGCTTGCCATGACTCTTGTTCTACGCCAGCAAATAAAATTTCACGATCGTCAACGATAAGTAGCAAGTAGCGCTCTAATGCATTAGGTTCTTCAGCTGGGATTAGAAAATGCATGTTTTCTAAGTCTGTTTCTACTTCTCCAACAATAAGGGATTCAATTTGAACACCTTGTTTTGCTTTTTGTTCTAGTAAAGGGAGATATTCTAAAAGAGTATCATTCCAAGCTGAAATACGGATTGATTCTTGTGCACTTTCAATGAGTTCTTTACTTTGAACTCGAATAGAAGATTGCATTTTTAAGCTCCACACACGGTCATCTGTAAATGATTTTTTTGATATATTTGTTTCCAGTTCTTTAATATTTGATTGGAACTCTGTCGTTAATTTTTCAATTGCTAGTTTTAGTGGTAATGCTGTATACAATTTTTTCTTTTCTGAAACAGAATCCATTACCATTCCTTTATCGATTAGGCGTGCTAGTACTTCATATATTTTTGCTTTTGGAACACCTGAATGCTTCACAATTGTTGTAGCATCTAATGGTTCATTGCTTGATACGACAACTTCATAAGCTTGGCTTTCATATTGTGAGAAACCGAATTTTTGTAACATAGTTCCCTCCGAACGAATGAGATTATATTTTAAGGATAATGAACTATTTGTTTTTGCACAAGTGGTAGTCCGTTTTCTAATTGTATTAAGGTGAGAATTAATTTCAATTTTTTAATTTTATCTATTATACTTAATATAATGATTAATAAGTTTTTTAATTTAATGCAAAGGGGATGCTGGGGGGAAGATGTTAAGAAGTTTACGTTTAAAAATTGCGGTAGTGTTTTCAGTTCTTATTTCTATGATGTTCGTAATATTGGGTACAGCTGTGTATCAATTACAGAAAGAAAAGGAAGTGCGTTCCTTAGACGAGTATTCTCAAAATGCGATGGATCTTGTGACAGAGCAACTTACGACATTTGTTCAAAGAACGGATGAAGATATGGGGTATTACGCGAACAGTGAGATGATTCGTAATATACTTCAAAGTGGGGTTACTCCAGAAGAGGAAGCGTTTTTAACGAAAGAGTTTGCGGAGTATAAAAAGAATCATCCTGGTATTTTAGATTTATATATTGGTACGAAAGATAAAAAAACATTAAGTGCCAATCTTGCTGAAGGTGGGCAAGTGCCAGAAGGATATGATCCAACGACAAGACCATGGTATAAAGATTCAGAGGCTGATGTAAAAAAGGTCCATTGGGGACAACCTTCTTATGAAATTGCAACAGGAAAGTTAAGTGTAGGTGTTTCTAAAGCAATTACAGCTCAAGATGGGTCTGTATTAGGCGTTGTTGCGATGGATGTATCGCTTGGGACGATTCAGAAGTTGCTTCACAATATTCAATACAATAATGACGGAGAAATGTTTATTATAAATGATAAAAATATGGCTCTTGTTTATCCAGAAAAGATAGGAAAAGATGTTTCTAAAGAACCACTTATAAAGAGCTTAAATAAAGAGGTAACAAAATATGCGGTCACTACAATAAAAGGTGAAGATGTAGTTGTTTACAGTCAATCATTTGATACGATGAAATGGACGATAGGAATCTTTTATCCGAAAGAAACGATCGATGGGCTATTAAATAGTACGAGAAATACAGTTATTATAATGGCGTGTATTAGTTTATTAGTTGGAATCGTAGCTTCCTACTTGTTCTCAAGAAGATTAGCAAGACCACTGCAACTATTAAAGAATCACGTGCAAAAAGTAGCAGAAGGCGATTTAACGCTGCGAATGAAAGTGACAAGTAAAGATGAAGTTGGAGAGTTGACTAAGCACTTTAATGATATGGTTGAACAAATGAATGAAATGGTAAGTAAAATTAAAAACAGCGTATCAACGGTGCAACAATCAACGAATAGTTTACATTATTTAACGAATGAAACGGTAGCGGCTAGTAGAGAAGTTTCAGGAGCGATGGATGATGTGAGCGGAGGAGCTTCTACTCTTGCGAATAGTGTGGATGAAGTTTCAGCTCAGCTCGAGAATATGGCGGAGTCAGTAGAACAAATGAATAGCTCCGTTGGTGAAATAAAAGGAGTGGCTGGCAAAGCGGAAGAGGCATCTAAGCAAGGATTAAATACAATGAGGAATTTAATCCGTACGAGGGGACAATCATCTTCGATTGTTGTTCATACAGAAGAAGCATCGGATAAGTTAGAACAAAGAGTTGGATCGATTCAAAATGTTGTTGAGCTTATAAAAGGCATTTCGGATCAAACAAATTTACTTGCTTTAAATGCATCGATTGAAGCTGCCCGTGCAGGTGAGCAAGGTAAGGGATTTGCGGTTGTTGCTGAAGAGGTTCGGAAATTAGCGGAACAATCAAAAGAGGCAACCGGAGAAATCACAATGATGATTGGTGATGTACAATTAGAAGTAAAAAGGGTTGTAGAAGTTGTAAGTAAATTGAAAGACATTGCAGATGTGCAAAATAAAGTGACGTCAGAGGCGGAAATGGAGTTCCGTACAATTATGTCAGTTGTAAATACGATTAGTACTTCAGTTGAAAAAATTGTAGAAGAGGTACATAACATAGGTTATGAGCAAGGGGAAATTACAGCGGTAATGCATACAATTGCTGGTACGAGTCAAGAAAGTGCAGCTGTTTCTGAAGAGGTACATGCTGCAACGGAATCACAGGTGAATCATTTAGAAAAGGTAGCTCACACGATGGAAAGTTTGACAGAACATATGAGAGATTTAGAAAGATTAGTCGAGCAGTTTAAAGTGGAAGAGTAACATATTAGTAAAATGATGAGGATTTCGGTAAAATAGACAATGGATATATAAGAAACGATTATAGGAGGAAGACTACTATGGCAATTGTTGATGTATCGATTATTCCAGTAGGAACAGGTAATCCAAGTGTTAGTGAATATGTAGCAGAAGTACAAAAGGTGCTAGAGAAAAATGCGGATCGCGTGAAGTATCAATTAACACCGATGAATACAATTATTGAAGGAGATCTTCCTGTCATTCTAGAAGTAATACAACAAATGCATGAAGTTCCATATACGAAAGGTGCACAGCGTGTTGCAACAACTATTCGTATTGATGATCGTCGTGATAAAGTAAGCACAATGGAGAAAAAATTAAACTCTGTTCGATCAAAATTATAAGAAAAAGCAGCGATCTTCGCTGCTTTTTTCATATAGGAGGTAAATAAAATGAGTGAAAAGTTTAACGAGCAGTTTGATGGTTTACTGGAGAAATATACTGAGCTGTTACTTGGAGAGAGCAATGAAGAGAGAAAAGAACAGGTACAGAAGTGGGCACTGTATTCTTACATAGCTAAGACGATGCCAGCTTTAGTAAAGCATTGGAATGAAACTTATCCAGATGCGAAAGAAGAGATGGTACAGTTAATTACAGATATTAAAAGGCTGAATGAAGAGAAGCGAAATGAGCAATAAAAAAACTTGAGGTAAATATAATCGCAAGTTTTCTGTATTAATATCCTTATATAATTTACATGGAATATAAAGGATTTTATAGGCATGTCGAATATTTTCGACATGCCTATTTTATACCTATTAAACTCCATTTTTCTAAATGTCGAAAAATATTTCAGGTATATTTATAAGCAGAAATATAGGTTTTTAAATGTTTTTATAGTATTTTATAAATTATCTAAATAATTATTTGTATCCAATAATTTTAAACAATGATATAATTTTGAAGAGGGGTAAAAAACAGATAAATTACAGTCATAGGGGTGAATTACATGGAACAATTAATGCGAAATTCGTTTCTTTTCTTATCTAAAAATAAAGCGCTAACAAAACTGGCTAAAAAGTACGGTTTACGCTTTGGTGCAGGTCGCTTCGTCGCAGGGGAGACGATTGAATTAGCGACAGCTGCCATTCAACAATTAAATAAGCAAGGTCTTTGTGTAACAATCGATTATTTAGGTGAATTCGTTGATAATGAAGCGGAAGCAAATGAAATGGCTAACCAATCGATTGAAGCGATCCGTGCAATTGGAAGAGAAGGTCTTGATTCGCAGCTTTCTTTAAAGATGACTTCTATGGGATTAGATATCTCTGATGAAATCGTAATGAACAATATGCGCCGTATTTTAGAAGCTGCAAAAGAAAATGGTGTGTTCGTTACAATTGATATGGAAGATTATACACGCTGCGGTAAAACAATTGATATCTTTAAACAATTAAAATCTGAGTACGATAATATTGGTACTGTTATTCAAGCTTACCTATATCGTACAGAAAAAGATATTGAGGATTTAAATGCTTATAAACCTAATTTACGTCTTGTAAAAGGAGCTTATAAAGAACCTGAAGAAGTGGCGTTCCCGGACAAGAAAGATGTAGATGACAATTATAAAAAGATTATTAAAATGCACTTATTAAATGGAAATTATACTGCAATTGCTTCACATGACGAAGCAATTATTGAATATACAAAAAAACTTGCTGAAGAACATAATATTCCAAGGGATCAATTTGAATTCCAAATGTTATATGGTATTCGTAATGAGCGTCAACTTGAGCTAGTAAAAGAAGGTTACAAAATGCGTGTTTACGTACCTTATGGAAACGATTGGTATGGATATTTCATGCGCCGTCTAGCAGAGCGTCCAGCAAACGTTGCGTTCGTATTAAAAGGTATGGTTAAAAAATAACCAAGGAGAAAATACTCCTTGGTTATTTTAATTGCTGAAATGCATAATGTGCCATTTTCTTCGTATCAGGATATAGTTGCGCGCGAGTAGAAGATAATACGACGTTAATGACGCGTTTACCGTCTTTTTCATCCACTGTTACGACTGTATATTTTCCGAGTGCTGATAGACCGCTTTTACTTCCAATCGCATATGGATCGTCATATAGTTCTTCTCGTCCGTAGTTTGCGATGTTTGGAGAGCGTTCTGAAGTATGTAGAGTTGTACGTGTTGAATTCATATATTCTAAAACAACTGGATACTTTAATGCTTCTTTCGTAATAATAGCAATGTCATATGGCGATACTTTATTTCCAAGTGCATCAGCACCACTTGCGTTCTTGAAAGTCGCATGCTTTGTACCGAGTTCCTTCGCTCTAGTATTCATCATTTTCACAAATTCATTTTTTGATCCTGCAATATGTTCTGCGATGGATTCAGCTATTGGATCTGCACTAATGATAAGCATCAGTTTTAATGCCTCATCACGTTTTAACTTTTCCCCAGCACGAAGTTTAATTTTCTTACTTTGACTTTCTGTTTTAATTGCGTTTTCTGTAACTGTAATTTCTTCATCTTCTTTTACATTCTCTAGTAAAAGAAGGGTTGTCATCATTTTGGCTATACTAGCCGGATAAGAGCGTTCGTCTTCGCGTTTTCCATACAAAACTTCACCTGTGTCTGCATCGATTGTAACTCCATATTGCCCAGTAATGTTAGGTTGATCAGCTCTTACAGCTTGTTGCCTTTGTGCATAAGAGAAGAAAATCATCCCTGTAAATAGTGTGGCAATCATTACAATCATAACTATTGTTCGTTTCATTATAATTCCCTCATTTGTTACAAATAAATTGGGCAGAAAAAGCAGCCATTAATCATTATGCCACGTTCTCTGCCCAAAAATATAGCGTTATTTTTCGCCCATATTATGCTTTTTATATTGTTGGTTATTACCTTGGCGTCCTTTTTCAACACCGTGGTTATGCGGACCTGCGTTTCCAGTTACACTAGCTGCACTAATTCCAGCCTTTGAAGGGTTCTTCTTAAGTTTTGCCATATATATTCCTCCAGTTTCGTCAGATTATAAAAAGGAAAAGTGCATTTAAACAAAGAAAATACACATGTATAGCATAGCCAAATAAAAGAAAAATATTTATTTCAGAAAATTTTATCAATAAATATATTGCGAAAATTTAAACAGTATCATATATTTATTAGTAGAGGCTCACTCATTGATTGCGACTTATGTCGAAAAATTGAATGAGCATTCATTCAAGAATAGGGGGAGAATTGGATGTTCCAAATTAAAAAGGCTGCTGTTCTAGGTTCAGGCGTAATGGGTTCGGGAATTGCGGCACACTTAGCTAATATTGGTATTCCGACATTATTGCTTGATATTGTACCACCTGCGCTTACGAAAGAAGAAGAAGCGAAGGGACTTACATTAGAACATAAAAGTGTGAGAAATCGTTTTAGTAATATGGCTGTGCAAAAACTATTAAAGCAAAAACCAGCTCCTCTGACAGTGAAAGGAAATTTAGCACTGATTGAAGCAGGTAATTTAGAAGATGACCTTGAGCGTCTAGCTGATGTAGATTGGATTATTGAAGTAGTAGTTGAAAACTTAGATATTAAAAAGAAACTATTTGAAAAAGTAGATGCGGTTCGTAAACCGGGTTCTATCGTAAGCTCGAATACGTCAGGTATTTCAGTTGAAAAAATGGCAGAAGGTCGTTCAGACGACTTCCAGAAACACTTCTTAGGCACACACTTTTTTAACCCACCACGATATTTAAAACTTCTAGAGGTAATACCGACGAAAGAAACAGATCCACAAGTATTAAGCTTCATGAAACTATTTGGCGAAGACGTTCTTGGAAAAGGCGTTGTTATCGCAAAAGATACACCAAACTTTATTGGAAACCGCATCGGTACGTACGGTTTACTTGTTACTCTTCAAGAGATGGTAAAACGCGGCTATAGCATTGGGGAAGTTGATTCTGTAACAGGCCCACTTATTGGTCGTCCGAAGAGCGCAACGTTCCGCACATTAGATGTTGTCGGTTTAGATACATTCGTACACGTTGCAAATAACGTATATGAAAATGTGCAAGAAGAAGAGCGTGATGTATTTAAAGTACCAGCTTTCATGCATGACATGCTTGAGAAAAAATGGCTTGGAAGTAAAACGGGTCAAGGCTTCTTCTTAAAACAAGGAAAAGAAATTTTAGAATTAAATCCTGAAACGATGGAATACGAAGCGCGTAAAAAATTAAAAGCTGCATCCGTAGAGTTAAGTAAACAAGAAAAAGGATTAGCGAATAAATTGAAAGCGCTTGTATACGCAAAAGACCGTGCAGGAGAGTTATTATGGAACATCATTACACCAACTCTTTTATACTCTGCAAAACTTCATAAAGAAATTGCTGACGATATCGTTGCAATTGATCAAGCGATGAAGTGGGGCTTCGGCTGGGAGCAAGGGCCATTTGAAGTGTGGGATGCAATCGGCGTTGAAAAATCTGTTCAAAAGATGGAAGAAAAAGGCGTAGTTGTTCCTACTTGGGTGAAAGAAATGTTAGAGAAAGGTTTCACTACTTTCTATAAACATGATAACGGCGATAGCTACTATTACGATAATGGCGAATATAAGCTAATCGAGCGTAATAAAAAAGCAATTTCTCTTAAGCAATTAAAAGCGAAAAATGGTGTATTAAAGAAAAATAGCGGAGCGAGCTTAATTGATTTAGGCGACGGCATCCTTTGCTTAGAGTTCCATTCGAAGAGCAATGCAATCGGTATGGATATTACGCAAATGATTAACTACGCTGTTGATGAAGTAGAAAAGAATTATAAAGGTCTTGTTATCGGTAACCAATCGAAGAACTTCTGCGTTGGTGCGAACCTAGCAATGATCTTAATGGAAGCACAAGACGACAACTACTTTGAAATTGAGTTAGTTGTGAAAAACTTCCAAGATGCAATGACGAAAATTAAGTACTCTTCTAAGCCAGTTGTAGCAGCACCATATGGTATGACGCTTGGCGGAGGTACAGAAGTTTGCTTACCAGCAGCGAGCATTCAAGCTTCTAGTGAAACGTATATGGGCTTAGTAGAAGTTGGTGTTGGCTTAATCCCTGGCGGAGGCGGTAATAAAGAGCTATACATTAAACACTTAAACAAAATGGCAAACGGTGTAGAGTTTGATCTGCAAAAAGTTGCAAATAAAGTGTTCGAAACAGTCGCAATGGCGAAAGTTTCAACTTCAGGACAAGAAGCAGTTTCTCATAACTTCTTAGGTGATAAAGATGGTATTAGTGTGAATGGTGATCACTTACTATACGATGCGAAACAGAAAGCACTTGCTTTATATGAAGCTGGTTACAAAGCGCCAATCCGCAAAAAGATACCAGTTGTTGGGGAAACAGGATATGCAACTCTTGCACTTGGTGCAGAAGCAATGCATTTATCTGGTTACATTTCAGAGTATGACCTTCACATTGCGAAGAAACTTGCATATGTCATTGCGGGCGGAAAAGTACCGTACGGAACAGAAGTTGATGAGCAATATTTATTAGATGTAGAACGTGAAGCATTTATTAGCTTAGTAAGTGAGATGAAATCACAAGCAAGAATGCAGCACATGCTTGTAAAAGGAAAGCCATTACGTAACTAATAACGAGGGGAGATATCGTTCATGAGAGAAGCTGTCATTGTTGCGGGAGCAAGAACACCAATTGGAAAGGCAAAGAGGGGTTCATTAAAAACAGTTCGTCCTGACGATCTAGGGGCGTTAGTAGTAAAGGAAACGTTAAAGCGTGCGAATTATGAAGGACCAATCGATGATTTAATTTTCGGTTGTGCGATGCCAGAAGCAGAGCAAGGTTTAAATATGGCTCGTAATATCGGCGGATTAGCAGGACTTTCTTACGATGTTCCAGCTATTACGATTAACCGTTACTGTTCTTCAGGTTTACAAAGTATCGCTTACGGAGCAGAGCGTATTATGCTTGGTCACTCTGAAGCTGTATTATCAGGCGGAGCAGAATCAATGAGTTTAGTTCCAATGATGGGACACGTTGTTCGTCCGAATAGTCGCCTTGTAGAAGCGGCTCCAGAATATTATATGGGTATGGGACATACAGCAGAGCAAGTTGCTGTGAAATATGGAATTTCTCGTGAAGAGCAAGATGCATTTGCAGTAAGAAGTCATCAACGTGCTGCAAAAGCATTAGCTGCAGGAAACTTTGCTGATGAAACAGTACCTGTAGATGTGACGTTACGCTCGGTTGGATCAAACAATAAACTGCAAGAAGAAACAATCACTTTCGCACAAGACGAAGGTGTAAGAGCAGAGACGACGCTAGACATTTTAGGGAAATTACGTCCAGCATTTAACGTTCGCGGTTCTGTAACAGCTGGTAACTCTTCACAAATGAGTGACGGTGCAGCATCTGTACTATTAATGGATCGCGAAAAAGCAGTGAGCGATGGCATGAAGCCACTTGCGAAATTCCGTTCATTTGCAGTAGCTGGCGTACCACCAGAAGTAATGGGAATCGGCCCAATCGCTGCAATTCCAAAAGCGCTAAAACTAGCTGGCTTAGAGCTATCTGATATTGGCTTATTTGAACTAAATGAAGCATTCGCTTCTCAATCAATTCAAGTTATTCGTGAACTTGGTTTAGATGAAGAAAAAGTAAACGTAAACGGTGGTGCAATCGCACTTGGACATCCACTTGGCTGTACAGGGGCAAAACTAACACTATCTCTTATTCACGAAATGAAACGCCGCAACGAACAATTCGGTATCGTAACAATGTGTATCGGCGGCGGAATGGGAGCAGCGGGAGTATTTGAATTACTATAAAAAGTGGAAGCGGCTCGTTCAGAATGTGAGGGGGATGGAGCTTCAGACGTAGAGGCGTTCTCTGCCTCGCAGGAAGAAGCGAAGCCACCGAACATTCTAGCCGCTGGAACTGGATTATAAAAAAGTGCAGGTGGCTCGTTTAGAACAGGAGGGCGTTGGAAGCCCTGACGAAGAGGCGCTTTTTGCCTCAAAGGAAGGGGGGAAACGACCGACTGTTTTAGCCACTGGAACTGGATTATAAAAAAAGTGGAAGCGGTTCGCTCAGAACGAGACGCTGCCAATGCAAAGAATGGAAGCAACAAAGGTTTATAAAAAAAGGGAGAGCCAGCTTCTTTCAAAAAGAGAGAAGCGGCTCATGAAAATATGAAGGAGGAAATTTTCATGGAAAAAACAGTAGGAAATGCGGTTAAAGGCGGTAGCTTTTTAGTAGATGAGATTACGATTGATCAAGTGTTTACGCCAGAAGATTTTTCATCTGAGCATAAAATGATTGCAAAAACGACAGAGGAATTTATCGTAAATGAAGTTCTTCCAGAGCTTGAATATTTAGAGCAACATGAATTTGATCGTTCAGTTCGTCTTTTAAAAGAAGCTGGGGAACTTGGTTTATTAGGCGCTGACGTACCAGAAGAGTACGGCGGAATTGGTCTTGATAAAGTAAGCTCAGCGTTAATCGCAGAGAAATTCTCTCGCGCTGGTGGCTTTGCAATTACTCACGGTGCTCACGTAGGTATCGGATCTTTACCAATCGTATTATTCGGTAACGAAGAGCAAAAGAAAAAGTATTTACCATTACTTGCAACTGGTGAAAAATTAGCTGCATACGCATTAACAGAGCCAGGTTCAGGATCTGACGCATTAGGTGCAAAAACAACTGCACGTTTAAATGCAGAAGGTACACATTACGTATTAAATGGTGAAAAACAGTGGATTACAAACTCTGCATTCGCTGACGTATTCGTTGTATATGCAAAAATCGATGGAGAGCACTTCTCAGCATTTATCGTAGAGAAAGACTACGCTGGCGTATCTACAAGCCCAGAAGAAAAGAAAATGGGTATTAAATGTTCTTCAACTCGTACGTTAATTTTAGAAGATGCGTTAGTACCGAAAGAAAACTTACTTGGTGAAATCGGTAAAGGTCATATTATCGCATTCAACATTTTAAATATCGGTCGTTATAAATTAGGTGTTGGTACAGTTGGATCTGCGAAACGTGCAGTAGAAATTTCAGCACAATATGCAAACCAACGTCAACAGTTCAAACAACCAATCGCTCGCTTCCCATTAATTCAAGAGAAACTTGCGAATATGGCAGCAAAAACATATGCAGCTGAAAGCTCTGTATATCGTACAGTAGGTTTATTCGAAAGCCGCATGAGCACATTATCTGAAGAAGAAGTAAAAGACGGTAAAGCAGTAGCAGCTTCTATCGCTGAATATGCAATCGAGTGCTCTTTAAACAAAGTATTCGGTTCTGAAGTATTAGACTATACAGTAGATGAAGGTGTTCAAATTCACGGTGGTTACGGATTTATGGCAGAGTACGAGATTGAAAGAATGTACCGTGATTCTCGTATTAACCGTATTTTCGAAGGAACGAACGAAATTAACCGCCTAATCGTACCAGGTACGTTCTTACGTAAAGCGATGAAAGGTGAATTACCACTTCTTCAAAAAGCACAAAAATTACAAGAAGAGTTAATGATGATGATGCCAGAAGAAGTAGGCGATGAGCCATTAGCACTTCAAAAGTATTTAGTAACTAATGCGAAGAAAATCGGCTTAATGGTAGCTGGATTAGCGGCTCAAAAATACGGTAAAGCATTAGATAAAGAGCAAGAAATTCTTGTGAATATCGCTGACATCGTAAGCAATCTATACGCAATGGAATCAGCTGTTCTTCGTACAGAAAAAGCGATCAAAACAACTGGTCTTGAAAAGAATAAACAAAAAGTGTTATACACTGAAGTATTCTGCCAAGAAGCATTTAACGAAATCGAAGCAGATGCGAAAGAAACACTTATCGCAGTTGAAAACGGCGACATGCTGCGCATGATGTTATCATCATTACGTAAATTAACTCGCCACACACCACTTAACGTAATTCCGAAGAAACGTGAAATCGCTGCGAAAATTTTAGAAGATGAGCGTTACACAGTTTAATATCTTTAAAGAACAGTAGTCGTTTATACGGCTACTGTTCTTTTTTTGAAAAAAAATTTTTTTAGTGACATAAAACTAATACCATTAGTATAATAAAGCTAATACCATTAGTATAATAAAACTAATGGTATTAGCTTTCGTGAAAAGGGAGATGGGACTATGAGGATGATACATGAAAAAACGGTATATCAATTGTCATTTTTGCCAAGAGCGTTTCCTGTAAATTGTTACTTTGTAGAGGAAGATGATGGTTTAACTTTAATTGACGCGGCTTTGCCATATAGCGCAAAAGGTATTTTACAGGTGGCTGAGAAAATAGGAAAACCAATTACTAAGATTGTATTAACACATGCGCATGATGATCACATCGGTGCATTAGATGCATTAAAGGAAGTACTTCCTCATGTTCCAGTCTATATTTCTAAGCGGGACGCAAAGCTGTTAGAAGGAGATATGACGTTACAAAAGGATGAACCGAATATACCGATAAAAGGCGGTGTACCTGAAAAATTAAAAACGGTACCTGATATTTTATTAGAAGATGGCGACCGAGTTGGATCGCTTCTTGCGATTATGACACCGGGACATACGCCAGGCTCCATGTCGTTTCTTGATGTAAGAAATAAAGCTCTTATTGTCGGAGATGCATTCCAAACAAGAGGAGGTATGGCTGTTTCAGGACAAATGAAATTTTGGTTTCCGTTTCCGGCGATGGCAACGTGGAGCAAAGAAATATCATTACAAAGTGCAGAGAAGTTAAGAGAATATGAGCCTTCCTTGCTTGCGGCAGGACATGGAAAAATGATAAACGATCCAGTGGCTTTCATAGAGCTTGCTATTAAAGAAGCGAAGCGGAATATAGAAAGTAGAAAAGAGGGTTAATTGATGTCACCGAGAATCGGACTTACATTACAAAAAATTGTAGAAACAGCAGCAGAAATTGCAGATGCAAATGGAGTACAAGAAGTAACGTTAGCTTCATTAGCGCAAACGTTAGGGGTACGTTCGCCCTCACTATATAATCATGTAAAAGGGTTACAAGATGTACGGAAAAATCTTGGCATTTACGGAATCAAAAAGCTGCATAACAGACTGGAAGAAGCTGCCGAGGATAAACGGATGGATGAAGCAATTCATGCTTTAGGAGAAGCGTATGTAGCATTTGTCCGAAAACATCCTGGACTATATGAAGCAACTTTTTTACGAGATGAAGAAGTAAGAAAAGCAGGTGACGGAATTGTAAAGCTTTGTCTTCAGGTTTTACAACAGTATGGCTTAGAAGGAGAGAATGCACTTCATGCGACACGCGGATTCAGAAGTATTTGTCATGGATTTGCTTCGATTGAACAGCAAGGCGGATTTGGTTTGCCGTTAGATTTAGATATAAGTTTACATGTATTGTTGGAAACGTTTATTAAAGGGTTACGTGAATAAGAAGCGAGGCAAACAAAAACCTTAGAAGTGATTCTAAGGTTTTTTAGTGCATATGATTCGAAAAAAGCGGTAGGCTTTTTCTCATTACAGGATATTATTTAGCAGGTTTGAAAAATGTGTATATGGCTACGGAAAGGCAAACGAAAATAAATGCAATAGGATCTTGATATGGATTAGGCTCAGAGCCCTTCTGGATTTCTGTAAGGAAGTCATGTGTTTTCATGTTTATTGCTCCTTTAACTAATAAGTTTTATATGATGAGAGGATTATGGTGGATAGGAAGTATTTTTGAAATTTCATATAATAATTATTGCATAGTAATCCTATTCCTAAAACTATAAAATATAAAGTTTTCATGATATGTAAAATTGCATATTATTCTTTTTGAAAAAAATTGTTATATTATCTATATATTTGTATTAAATAATTTTTGTTAAGGTAATGAAAACAAATGGAGGAATAGTATGAGAAAAACAGTATTAGACGCGTATAATGCAGAAAGAGAAGTAGATAACATAACATATAAAAATCTAGTTGTAACGATTGCAAGCATTCTAGGGTTCTCACTCTTAGGGGGATTATTCCTTGCTTTAGCCCTTGGAATTTTTGAAGAAGAGGTATTACGTGCTAATTTAGAGGGATATTATTTACTTCTATTTGATACAGCTGTTGTTACTATTGTTTTATTTGCTTATAAACCAGTGCTTCATTTTATTAAGAACATATGGGATGTATCTGTTTTAAAAAATGGGAAAACCTACTTGTATTTATTAATAGGTTTTATCATCATTGCATTAACTCAGTATGTAATGTTAGAGTTGTTTAGCTTTGAAAGTGCAGGGCAGCAGCGAGATCAATTAGGGAGCTTAGGACTTCAAAATAGTCTACAAAGTATTATATATGTGTTAAGTGTTGCTATAATTACACCAATTAAAGAAGAAATTTTATATAGAGGTATTTTGTATCGATTTTTTGAAAAGAAATATAGTTTTCTAGTTGGTATCATTATTTCTTCCTTCATCTTTGGGATTCTTCATGGTGGTTTTCCGGTTACGGCAATGATTATGGGGATTGTATTTGCTATGTTATACAAAAAGACGCAATCTATTATACCTAGTATTATTTTACACATTATATGGAACTTACTTGTGAGTATGAGTATGATTGTATCTCTATAAAAATAAATACATAACCAGTATAAAAGATGAATGGCTTAGCTATTCATCTTTTATTTTTTTATATGTGGGAAAAGTTGATGAATACAATCCAAAAAGAACCAAATACTAATGATGAATGAACAAAGAAAGGCGGGTATGTTATATGCAAAACTTAACAGAGCTTGAAGTAGAAAACTTACGTCATTTAATTGGTGGACACGCAACAATTATTAACAAGTTGGAGCAGTATGCACAGACGTGTACAGATCCACAACTGAAACAAATGCTACAAAAAGATGCGCAAGATGCACGAAATACGAAACAGCAATTAATGACTTTCCTAGGATAGGAGGAAGCGGAAAATGAATGAAAAAGATATGGTAAATGATTATTTAGCAGGATTAAATGCAAGTTTAACAAGCTATGCAAATTATATTGCTCAGTCTGATAATGAACAGTTACATCAAACGTTAATTCAAATTCGTAATCAAGACGAGGCGCGCCAACGTAATATGTATGAGTATGCAAAGCAAAAGAGTTATTACAAACCGGCAGCACCTGCTAATCCAATGATTGTACAGCAATTAAAAAGTCAATTAAGTGCGGAATAACAGGAAAAAGAAGACGAGCGAATTTATTCGCTCGTTTTCTTTTTGTATATGTCAATAAATACATAATAAATATTTTTCCAGTTGTAACAAATATGACGAAAATGGAATATGACAATTCACAAAAAGGACAAAAACTTTGTTCAACATTTCACAAAGTATCCATGGTTTCTATCGTGGGAACCTCTATAATTAAGAATGTAAAGAACAAAAGAAATAGATTATATGATCAATTAGGAGAGATTGCTATGAAAAGACATACAAGAAAAATTGCAATTATCGGTACTGGATTAGTTGGATCAAGTTGTGCGTATTCCATTGTAAATCAAGGGATTTGCGAAGAGCTATTATTAATTGATATAAATCATGAACGTGCAGTTGGGGAAGCAATGGATTTATCACATTGCATTAACTTTACAAATACAAGAACAAAAGTATATGCAGGAAGCTATGAAGACTGCAAAGATATGGACATTGTCATTATTACAGCAGGGCCAGCACCAAAACCAGGGCAAAGTCGCTTAGATACTTTAGGAGCGAGTGCGAAGATTATGGAAAGTGTTGTTGGTGGTGTAATGGCAAGTGGATTTGATGGTATTTTCTTACTTGCATCGAACCCAGTTGATATTATTACATATGAAGTGTGGAAATTATCTGGATTACCTAGAAATCGCGTAATCGGTACTGGTACATCACTAGATTCTTCTCGCTTAAGAACAATTTTATCTGAAATGCTACATGTAGATCCTCGTAGTATTCATGGGTATTCATTAGGAGAACATGGTGATTCTCAAATGGTTGCTTGGTCTCATGTAACTGTTGGTGGAAAGCCAATTCTGCAAATTTTAGAAGAACAAAAAGAGCGATTTGGTGAAATAGATTTAGATGAAATTGTTGAGAAGACTGCAAAAGCTGGCTGGGAAATTTATAAACGTAAAGGAACTACTTATTACGGGATTGGAAATTCTCTAGCATATATTGCGAGTTCAATCTTTAATGATGATCACCGTGTCATTGCTGTATCAGCCATTTTAGATGGTGAGTACGGTGAATATGATATTTGTACAGGGGTACCAGCTATTATTACTAGAGACGGTATAAGAGAAGTTGTAGAACTCAATTTAACAGAGGATGAAGAATCTCGATTCGCAAAATCAAACGATATTTTACGTGATTATATGAAAACAATTGGTTACTAACTTATAGGAGAAGGTGAAACAAATGAAGGAATATATAATGTCTCGTGTATTTAAAGCATCTGCTGGAATCGCACAAGGTATTTTCGTATCCCTCGGAATTGGTTTACTGATCGAAAATATAGGAAGAATTGTTGATATACCATTACTTATTACAATCGGAGTTGTTGCAAAATCACTAATGGCACCGGCAATTGGTGCTGGAATTGCTTTTATGCTCGGTGCAAACGGTCTTGTAATCTTCTCGGCGATGGTAGCCGGAGCGATTGGTGCCGGATCCATTTCGATTACTGAAGCTGGTCTAATTATTAAAACAGGTGAGCCAATCGGTGCATTATTAACAGCAACTTTAGCTGTATATATTGGTAAACGTTTAAGCGGAAAAACTGCGTTAGATATGATGCTCGTTCCATTTGCGGCCATATTAGGTTCTGGTTTAGTAGGCATTTGGTTATCTCATAATATTACTCCTGTTTTAAATGCAGTTGGAGCGTTTATTAAAGATAGCTCAGCTGGTAGCCCATTCATCGCTTCTATCGTCATTGCAGTAGTTTGGGGACTATTACTTATCTCTCCAGCTTCATCAGCTGCGTTAGCAATTGCACTTAGCTTAGACGGTGTTGCAGGTGGTGCTGCTCTTGCTGGATGCGTTGCTCAGTTTATCGGATTCTCTGTCATCTCAGCAAAAGAAAACAATTTAGGTGGCATATTAGCTCAAGCACTTTGTACTCCGAAAGTACAGTTACCAAATATCACTAAAAATCCAATGATTCTCGTCCCAACTGTCGTCGCCAGTGCTATAGTCGGTCCAGTATCAGCATTAATTTTCCAACTGGAAGCAGGAAAGGAAATTGCAGGTCTTGGATTAAGTTCTCTTATCGCACCAATTAATTTAATTTCCAGCCAAGGATGGGAAGTTCTCCCGGCGATGGTAATTACTTATATCGTCATTCCAGTAGCTGTTTCTTATATACTTTACATTGCTCTTAAAAAAGCAGGTCGTATTCATTCTGGTGATATGACTGTACCGCAATCTTAAATTGAAAATCTCCTTAATAATAGATAAAAGCAGACTGAAGCCACAGTCTGCTTTTTTGTCATGCTACATTCTATGATTTTGTTTTACTGGAACTCTTATTGGTTCTTTGGCCAATAAGAGCTGAACGCCGAAGTAAAGTATGCTTGCAAGCGTCATTCCAGAAACGGCATCTACAAAGGCATGCTGCTTCGTAAATAGCGTTGATAAAATAATAAGTGTACCGAAGAAAGTAAGGATGTAATATTCAAAAACATGCTGTTCTCTACGCTTAAAGGCAGCTAACATAATTACAAATGTAGTAAGAACGTGAATGCTAGGGAAACAGTTTACTGGCTGGTCGATACTATAAATATAGCGAACTAGTTCAGAAAATACATCTGTTCCAACGACAGTCGGACGTGGTACAGTTGTTTGCCAAAAATAATAAATAGAAAAACAAGCAAGCTTTCCAAAAATAACACTACTTAAAGTAACATAATATTGCTTTCGGTCAGCAAAACAGTAATAAATAAGTGCGCCGTATAAGTATGGAAACCAAAGTAAATAAGGAATAATAAATGCTTTTACAAATGGAATCCAATCATCTACTACAGTTGTAACGTCTACTGCGTGAACAGTCGATTTATTTAATACGTCGTAAAGGGGACTTACGAGCACGAGTAGAAGTATATAACTTAACGGAAGAAAAGATGAAAGTTTAAATTTCTTCATGTTGATCTCCTATGTTTAGTAATGTAAGTAAATTCAATTGATTATAATATAGAAACGTGAATTGGGCTATCGATTTTACTTACATTTTCTTGAATTAACCTTACGTTTTTGTCACTTGACTAAAAAGAAGGGGAGGGTGCTAAATGAAGCGTTTATCGTATTTCTTATTTTTTATATTGATATGCCTAGTCGGTGCTGGGTGTGCAAAGGATAAAGAAGGAGAGAAATTAGAATATAACGGAAGAGCACTCGTAATTGGAGTTGTTGGAGAAAAACCGAAAGATACGTTTAGGAATATAAAGTTTGAGGAAATGAAGTTAGAGGAACTGGAAAAGAAATCTAAGGAAGTAGATGGTTTTCTAATAATGAAAGATCACTTTCAAGAAGCCTCAACAGAGCAATATAAAAATGTATTTTCATCACTAAAGAAACCAGTGTTTTTTATCGGTTTACAAGATAAATCATATTCGATTTTTATTACAAAAGGGATAGAGTATAACAGTGCCCGAAAAGATGTAAATGCTATGTATACGCAAGGGTTTGCGAATATCGGAAGTGGTGAAGGACAACAATGGGCAGTTGGTTTATCGAATGGTGGAAATACAGAAGAAAGTATTCATAATATGTATATCGTCGTATTTCAAACAATTGCAGATTATTTAAATAGATAATGAAGGAGCCTGCAAAAGAGGCTTCTTATTTTTTTATCAAACGTTTGTTTAAGCTGTATGTTCGGTAGGAAGAAACCGATGTAACTCAAGGGTTAACAAAGAAAAATAGAGAATTAATCAAACGTTTGTTTAAGCTGTATGTTCGGTAGAAAGAAACTCCTGTAGTTCAAAGGTTAAGAAAGAAAATGGAGAATTAATCAAACGCTTGTTTAAGATATATGTTTGGTGCAGAATCTAAAAAATTTATATATTTATTTTTTTCTTAACAAATGGCGGAAAAATAAGAAAAATTCGCAGGATTATTAAAAATTATCACGAAATAAGTAAAAGTTTAGCGAATAATGGTTTGAAATAATAAAACGTTTTCTATATGATAAAGGTAAAGGTTAGTAAAAAAGTAGGTGAATTTATGACAGTAACATTTTATTCATATCCAAAGTGTGGCACATGTCAAAAGGCAAAGAAATGGTTTGAGGCAAACGATGTAGCATATGAGATGATTCATATTGTTGAAAATCCACCATCAAAAGAAGATTTACGTAATTTACATGAAAAAAGTGAATTACCATTAAAAAAATTCTTTAATACAAGTGGAATGCGTTACCGTGAACTTGGTCTAAAAGATAAGTTGAAAGATGCAAGCGAAGACGAAATGTATGAGCTTTTAGCATCTGATGGCATGTTGATTAAACGTCCAATTGTAACAGATGGAACGAATGTAACACTTGGTTTTAACGAAGAGCAGTTTGAAAGTGTGTGGAAAAAGTACCAATAAGGTATTTTTACATAATTAATACATTCACTGGAGGTACAGTCATGAGCATTCCAAATAATTTACGTTACTCTGAAGAACACGAATGGGTAAAAACTGAAGGTAATGAAGTTGTTATCGGTATCACTCACTTTGCACAAGGTGAGCTAGGCGATATCGTATTCGTTGAACTTCCTGAAGTAGGTGCAACAATCGAAGCTAACGAGCCATTCGGAAGCGTAGAATCTGTTAAAACAGTTTCTGAGTTATACGCACCTGTAAGCGGTAAAGTTGTAGCAGTAAACGAAGAATTAAGTGACCAACCAGAACTTGTTAACGAATCTCCATACGAGGGTGCATGGATGGTTAAAGTTGAACTTTCTGATGCAAGCCAAGTTGAGAAGTTATTAACTGCAGAAAAATATGCAGAAATGACAAACCAAGACTAATTATAGTCGACTAAAGGACAGCCTTTGTGCTGTCCTTTTTTATTTTTTGTGAAATAATGAAATTCAAGTTATATGTAAATAAATAAGCTATTATGAGAAAAACTGTTTTTTGGTAAGGTTTCATAAGTCTTCACAATCTAAACGAGCCGCTTGCGCTTTTCATTGTCTAGCTCCAGCGGCTAGATTGTTCGGTGGCTTCGCTTCTTCCTGCAAGGCCAAAAGCGCCTTTACGTCAGAAGCTCCATCCCCCCTCACAATCTAAACGAGCCGCTTGCGCTTTTCTTTTGCAAAAATAAACAGGAAACAACATGAAAATAACGAATATACTATATACTAAGTTCAAGGTTATATAGTATATGGTGATCGGGTGATGACATATGATTTATGTAGAAAAAGTCATTATTGTAGAAGGTACATCAGATAGAAGAAAGATTGAATCTATTATTCGTGAACCGGTGGAAATTGTTTGTACAAATGGTACAATTGGTTTGTCGAAAATGGATGAGCTCGTTGATCAGTTTTTTGATAAGGAAGTGTATGTGCTAGTGGATGCTGATGATGCTGGAGAAAAGTTAAGAAAACAATTTCGAAAAGAATTCCCGCAAGCCGAGCATATCTATATTGATCGCTCGTACCGAGAAGTGGCAACTGCGCCATCTACACACTTAGCAAATGTATTATGGGGAGCCGACATTGACGTTTATACAGAATATTTACGGTAAGGAATGATAGAAGTGATTGATTGGACAGGAGCCGAAGCTACAGCCCTAATAGAGAACGAAGAAAAAACAGTATTATATGTATATACTCCAATGTGTGGAACATGCCAATTAGCAAAAAAGATGTTAACGGTGGTTGAGATGACAATTGAAGATTTGAAAATTGGGATGTTAGATTTAAATTATGCTCCGCATTTAGCAAAAGAGTATGGGATTGAAAGTGTACCTTGTTTACTTGTTTTTGAAAATGGGACACTGATGAAGAAGATATACGCATTTCATTCGGTTGAATATTTATATACGGAATTAAAGTAGGCGGCAAAAATTTTGCCGCCTCGACATATTTCTTGGGAAATATGTCGAGATGCAGGATGGATACAGTATTTGTCGAGCGAAAATAACAGGATTGCTCTTTAGTGAGAGGGAATGGTATGTAATAGAAAGTGATATGAAGGATGTGATTTAGGGTGAGATTATATTCTTTGCTTCAATCATTTGTAAATTACGCTAATGGTCAATATCATTTAGAACCGCTTTTAAGACAAGAAGAAAAAACTGTTAATTTTCGCTTTGGAGATGAAAGTTGTTCGTTACAAATTTCAAGAGATTATATAGAGTTGGTACATGAGGAAAGAGGAACGGAACAAATCATTTGCTTAGATGAAAAGGATATAGAACAATTGGTGAATGGAAATGTACGATTGCAAATGCTAATGAATGATGGACGTGTAAAATATTCGGGAACGTACCGAACGATGTTATTAGTGGAATCGATGTTTCATATATGTAAACCGATGTCAGTAGGTGCTTAAAATTCTGAAGTTTCATTTTTTGCGAAAATTTCTGTTGACATGGTGAGTGTATATTGATACAATTCAAGTCATAAAATATAGACAATTTCATAAATTTCAAATCAGACGAAAATTGAATCTGATTTCTCTTATCAAGAGAGGTGGAGGGACTGTGCCCTGTGAAGCCCGGCAACCGTCAACTTATGTTGAAATGGTGCCAATTCCTGCAAAGCAAATGCTTTGAGAGATGAGAGAGAGGGATAATGTTGTTATATACGCATAAAAACCTTTCTGCTTCTCTAAAGCAGAAAGGTTTTTTTATTGTTTGAATGTGGAGGACATTCAAATAATAAAAGTAATGATAACAGTGGACTACACGCATTAAAAATAAAAAATTGCGGAGTCGACCTAAAATCTTTATGAAATCTAGCTCCAGCGGCTAGAACAGTCGGTCGTTTCATCCCTTCCTATGAGGCAAAAAGCGCCTCTACGTCAGGGATTCAAACGCCCTCTTGTTCTAAACGAGCCGCTTGCGCTTTTTATTTAAAAAAGGGGTGATACACCATGATTCTATTAGAGAATGTAAAGAAAATATATAAAGCAAAAAGCGGTGATGTCACTGCTGTAGATAATGCCAATTTAAAAATAGATAAAGGTGAAATATTTGGTGTTATCGGATATAGTGGCGCTGGAAAAAGTTCTTTAATTAGATTGTTCAATCAGTTGGAGAAACCAACTTCTGGCCAAATTACAATTGCAAATCGTGTCATTTCAGCAATTACAGGAAGCGAACTTCGTAAGGCAAGGCAAGAAATCGGAATGATTTTTCAGCACTTCAACTTACTTTGGTCACGAACAGTACGTGAAAATATAGAGTTTCCACTTGAAATTGCAGGTGTTGATAAAGCGAAGAGAAGAAAACGTGTTGATGAATTAATTCATCTTGTTGGATTAGAAGGAAGAGGAGACGCGTACCCATCTCAGCTGAGCGGGGGACAAAAGCAACGCGTCGGGATTGCAAGAGCATTAGCTAATAATCCACAAGTGCTTTTATGTGACGAAGCAACGTCAGCTCTTGATCCGGAAACGACAGATCAAATTTTGGATTTACTATTAGACATTAATAAGCGCCTTGGTTTAACAATTGTACTCATTACACATGAGATGCACGTAATTCGAAAGATTTGTAATCGTGTTGCGGTAATGGAGAAAGGAAAGATTGTAGAAACAGGTCCAGTACTTGATGTATTCCGTAATCCGAAGCAAGATATTACGAAACGATTTGTACAGCAGTTAACGGATTCTGAAGATACAAATGAAACGATTGAAAGTTTAATTGAAAAATATCCAGATGGAAAAGTAATTCGTTTGCAGTTTATCGGTGAGGCTGTAGAAAGACCAGTGCTTCAACGATTGATGCAACGCAGTGACATAGAAGTTAGCATTTTGCAAGGAAATATCGCACAAACGAATAACGGTTCTTACGGTAGTTTAGTTGTTCATTTAAATGGTGAGGAAACAGCGATCCAGCAAGCAATAGAAGGAATTCATCAAGATCAAGTAGAGCTGGAGGTGATTGCACATGGATAAGTTACTTGCAAATGTTGATTGGAATCAAATGTTAGAAGCAACTGGTGAAACGTTATATATGACGGCAATCGCAGCTCTTGCGACATTTGTTTTAGGACTCATTTTAGGATTGTTACTCTTCATGACAGCAAAAGATAATTTATGGGAAAACAAATCAATTAATACGGTGATTGGAGCATTCGTAAATATATTCCGTTCTATACCATTCATCATTTTAATTATTTTATTAATCCCATTCACAAAGATTCTTCTTGGAACAATTCTTGGAGCAAGTGCAGCTTTGCCGGCTTTAATTATTGGAGCAGCACCATTCTACGCGAGAATGGTTGAAATCGCACTTCGCGAAATTGATAAAGGTGTAATTGAAGCTTCAAAAGCAATGGGAGCAAAAACAAGCACAATTATTTTGAAAGTGTTAATTCCAGAATCGTTACCAGCATTAGTATCTGGTATTACGGTTACGACAATTGCTTTAGTAGGCTATACAGCAATGGCAGGAGTTGTTGGTGCTGGTGGCCTTGGAACACTTGCTTACTTAGAAGGATTCCAAAGAGGGAATAACGATGTAACAATCGTTGCGACAATTTGTGTATTACTAGTTGTATTTTTAATTCAGTGGATTGGTGATAGTTTAACGACTCGAATAGATAAACGATAATGAAAAACGGGAGGATGTTTCAAATGAAAAAATTGTTACTTACGGCACTTATTTCAACTTCAATTTTTGGATTAGCTGCTTGTGGCGGGAAAGATAAAGATGAAAAGAAACTTGTTGTGGGTGCTTCTAACGTACCGCACGCTGTTATTTTAGAAAAGGCAAAACCGTTACTTGAGAAAAAAGGAATTGAGTTAGAAATTAAAAAATTCCAAGACTACGTATTACCAAATAAATCGTTAGCGGATAAGGATTTAGATGCAAACTACTTCCAGCACATTCCGTATTTAGAAAAAGAAATTAAAGATAAAAAATATGACTTTGAAGTAGCAGGAAAAATTCATTTAGAACCAATTGGTGTGTACTCTCAAAAGTATAAGAGCTTAAAAGAGCTTCCGGACGGAGCGACAATTATTATGAGTAATTCAGTTGCTGACCATGGACGTGGTTTAGCAATTTTACAAAAAGAAGGTATTTTAAAAATTAAAGACGGAATAGATCCAGTTAAAGCAACTCCAAAAGATATTGCAGATAATCCGAAAAATCTAAAATTCAAAACGGATATCGAGCCTGGTTTATTGCCACAAGTGTATAACAATAAAGAAGGCGACGCTGTTTTAATTAACTCTAACTATGCAATTGATGCAAAGTTAAATCCGGAAAAAGATGCAATTGCAATTGAAGGAAATGATTCACCATACGCAAACATAGTAGCTGTTCGTAAAGGCGATAAAGATAAGAAAGAGATTAAAGCTCTTGTAGAAGTATTGCATTCTAAAGAAATTGAAGACTTCATTAATAAAGAATATAAAGGGGCAGTTGTTCCTGTAAAAGAATAATTGCTGAAAAGGGCTGGTGTATGCCGGCTCTTTTTATAACTACATAACCATTGGGGAGAAGGGGAAATCATATGAAAAAGGTTCTACTGTCAGTTGTTACAGCGTTGTCTGTATTTACATTAGCTGCTTGCGGAGGAAAAGAGGAGAATAAGCTTGTTGTGGGAGCTTCTAACGTGCCACACGCTGTTATTTTAGAAAAGGCACAGCCGATTTTAGAGAAAAAGGGTATTAAATTAGAAATTAAAAAATTCCAAGATTATGTGTTGCCGAATAAGGCTTTAGCGGATAAAGAAATTGATGCGAACTACTTCCAGCACATTCCTTACTTAGATAAAGAAATTCAAGAAAAGGGATATAAAATTGTAAACGCAGGAAAAATCCATTTAGAACCTATGGGCATTTATTCTAAGAAATATAAAAGCTTAAAAGACCTACCAGATGGCGGAACAGTGATTATGAGTAATAACGTAGCGGAGCGAGGCCGTATGTTAGCATTGTTACAAAAAGGTGGCGTTATTAAATTAAAAGACGGAGTAGATGTTGTTAAAGCAACAGTAAAAGATGTTGTAGAAAACCCGAAAAACTTAAAATTTAAAACAGATGTTGAACCTGGACTTTCACCGAAATTGTATGAAAATAATGAGGGAGATGCTTTATTTATTAATTCAAACTATGCAATTGATGCAAAATTAAATCCAACAAAGGATGCAATTGCGATTGAAGGATCAGACTCTCCGTATGCAAACATCATTGCAGTTCGTAAAGGTGATGAGAAGAAAAAAGAAATTAAAGAGCTAGTAGAAGTGCTACATTCAAAAGAAATTCAAGATTTTATTAATAAAGAATATAAAGGTGCTGTACTTCCGGTAAGTGAATAAATATAAGGAAAGGGCTGGAAAATTACCAGTCCTTTTTTCTTTATATAAATAAGAAGAAAGGTGTATCATAGAAAGATGTGAAGGAAATACTTATATACATTTGTGAAAAAACGGTTACTTTTTTTCGGCGTTTGCGATATCATTTTATTTGATATAAAATTAGAATGAGAATAAAATGAGAATATGAACGTTTTAGGAATTTTTAAAATGTATATATAGGATTAATGGAGGTATTGAGATGGCTGGTTCTACATTAACGGTTAAAGACTTACACGTATCAATTGATGGCAAAGAAATTTTAAAGGGTGTAAACCTTGAAGTAAAAGGTGGAGAAATCCACGCAATTATGGGACCTAACGGAACAGGTAAATCAACTTTATCTTCTGCAATTATGGGTCACCCAAAGTATGAAGTAACAGAAGGTAGCATCATCATCGACGGTGAAGATGTATTAGAAATGGAAGTAGACGAGCGCGCACAAGCGGGTCTATTCCTAGCAATGCAATATCCAAGTGAAATTAGCGGAGTAACAAACGCTGACTTCTTACGTTCTGCAATTAATGCACGTCGTGAAGAAGGCGATGAAATTTCTCTTATGAAATTTATCCGTACATTAGATAAAAACATGGAATTCCTAGAAATGGATCCAGAAATGGCACAACGTTACTTAAACGAAGGTTTCTCTGGTGGAGAGAAAAAACGTAACGAAATTCTTCAATTAATGATGATTGAGCCAAAAATCGCAATCTTAGATGAAATTGACTCAGGTCTTGATATCGATGCATTAAAAGTTGTATCTAAAGGTATTAACGAAATGCGCGGCGAAGAGTTCGGTTGCCTAATGATTACGCATTACCAACGTTTATTAAACTACATCACTCCAGACTTCGTTCACGTTATGATGAACGGTCGTATCGTTAAATCTGGTGGCCCTGAGCTTGCACAACGTCTAGAAGCTGAAGGTTACGACTGGATTAAAAAAGAATTAGGTATTGAAGACGAAACAACAGAGCAAGAAGCGTAAGAGAGGAGCATAAACATGACAATCGGTACATTACCTTTCGATCAAGAAACAATCCGTCAACGCGCAAGCGAAGTAAACGAAGCAGCTTGGTTGACTGAGTTCCGCTTACAAGCTCTTGCACAAGCAACTGAACTTCCAATGCCAACGCCTGATAAAACGAAAATTGACAAATGGGACTTTATCGGAAAAGGCGACGCTGCTAAGCAAGAGCCTGTAAGTTCTTTAACTGAACTTCCAGAGGCAGTGAAAAACTTAATCGATGAAAATAACAGCGTATTAGTGCAACGTACTGGTACAACTGCATTCGTTTCTTTAGCAGACGAAGCAAAAGAAAAAGGTGTTATTTTTACAGACATCGTAACAGCAGCAACTGAGCATGCTGAACTAGTACAAAAGTACTTAATGAAAGACGGCGTGAAAGTAGACGAGCATCGTCTAACTGCACTTCATGCTGCATTAATCAACGGCGGTGCATTCGTATATGTTCCGAAAAACGTTGTTCTTGAAACTCCACTTCAAGCTGTATTCTTAGTAGATGGCGAAGAAGCTAACGTATATAATCACGTACTATTCGTAGCTGATGCGAACAGTACTGCAACTTATGTAGAAAACTACGTTGCAAATGAAAATGCTAAAGGTATTGCAAATATCGTAGCAGAAGTAATCGTGGAACAAGGCGCACAAGTGAAATTCGGTGCGGTTGATCTATTAGCAAAAGACGTAACAACTTACGTTAACCGCCGCGGCGTTGTAGGACGCGACGGCCGTATTGATTGGGCTCTAGGCCTTATGAATGACGGAAACACAATTTCAGAGAATGTTACGAACTTAATGGGCGACGGTTCATATGCTGATACGAAAACAGTAACAATTGGCCGTGGTAACCAAACACAAAACTTTACAACTAAAGTTGTTCACTTCGGTAAAAACTCTGAAGGTTGGATTTTAAAACACGGTGTACAAAAAGATAGTGCAACATCTATCTTTAACGGAATTGGTAAGATTGAACACGGTGCATCTAAATCAAATGCACAACAATCTTCTCGCGTTCTTATGTTAGATGAAAAAGCTCGCGGTGATGCAAACCCAATTCTTTTAATCGACGAAGATGATGTAATGGCAGGTCACGCAGCTTCAGTAGGTCGCGTAGATCCAGTCCAACTATACTACTTGATGAGCCGTGGTATTCCAAAACGCGAAGCAGAACGTTTAGTCATCCATGGATTCTTAGCACCTGTAGTTAATGAGCTTCCAATTGAAGGAGTAAAGGCACAGCTTGTTGAGGTAATTGAAAGGAAAGTTCGCTAATGAATATTCATGAAATACGCAAACAGTTTCCAATTCTTGATCAAAAAGTGAACGGCAAACAACTTGTTTATTTCGATAGTGCAGCAACTTCTCAAAAACCAATTCAAGTCATTGAAACGTTAGAACGTTACTATAAAGAATATAATTCTAACGTGCATCGCGGTGTTCATACGCTCGGTACGAAAGCTACCGACGCGTATGAAGGTGCACGTGAGAAAGTTCGCAAGTTTATTAACGCGAAATCAATGGAAGAGATTATTTTCACACGCGGAACGACAACTGCATTAAATACAGTAGCAGCTAGCTATGGTCTTGAAAATGTAAAAGAGGGCGATGAAATCGTTATTTCTTACATGGAGCACCATAGTAATATCATTCCGTGGCAACAAGTTGCGAAGAAAACTGGTGCAACTTTAAAATATCTTCCGCTTCAACCAGACGGTACAATTTCTTTAGAAGATGTTCGTCAAACAGTTACACCGAATACAAAAATCGTTTCTATTATGCAAGTATCAAACGTACTTGGAACGATTAACCCTGTAAAAGAAATCGGAGCAATCGCACACGAAAATGGCGCAATTATGGTCGTTGATGGTGCACAAAGTACACCTCACATGAAAGTGGATGTACAAGATTTAAACTGCGATTTCTATGCATTATCTGCTCATAAGATGTGCGGACCTACAGGTATCGGCGTATTATATGGTAAAAAAGAATTGCTGAACAATATGGAGCCAATTGAATTTGGCGGTGAAATGATTGATTTCGTAGATTTACAAGAATCTACGTGGAAAGAGCTTCCGTGGAAGTTTGAAGCAGGTACACCGATTATCGGTAATGCAATCGGACTTGGTGCAGCAATTGATTTCCTAGAAGAAATCGGTCTTGATAATATTGAAAAGCATGAGCATGAATTAGCGCAATACGCTTTAGAAAGACTATCAGAAGTAGATGGCGTTACAATTTATGGTCCAAAGCATCGCGCTGGTCTTGTTACATTTAATATTGAAGACGTACATCCTCACGATGTAGCGACTGTATTAGATGTAGAAGGCATTGCAGTTCGCGCAGGACATCACTGTGCACAACCGCTTATGAAGTGGCTAAAAGCTTCTTCAACAGCACGTGCGAGCTTCTATTTATATAATACAAAAGAAGAAATTGATACATTTGTTGAATCGCTAATCAAGACAAAGGAGTATTTCACAAATGTCATTTAATAATTTAGATACGTTATATCGTCAAGTTATTATGGATCATTACAAAAATCCTCGTAACCATGGCGTGTTAGAAGATAGTGTTACCGTTAACTTGAACAATCCAACTTGCGGCGATCGTATTCAACTTACGATGAAAGTAGAAGAAGGTATTGTGCAAGAGGCGAAGTTTGAAGGTGAAGGATGTTCAATCTCAATGTCTTCAGCTTCAATGATGACACAAGCAGTAAAAGGTAAGAAAATTGAAGAAGCACTTCAGCTTTCGAAAATTTTCTCTGACATGATGCTAGGAAAAGAGTACGATGACAGCATCGATTTAGGAGATATTGAAGCATTACAAGGCGTATGCAAGTTCCCTGCACGTATTAAATGTGCAACATTAGCGTGGAAAGCGTTAGAAAAGGGCTTAAACGAAGATAAGTAATGTTAAAGGTTCCTAAAAACGAGGTTATCTAAGGAGGGACACACCAACATGGCGAAGCAACTGCCAGATATCGGCGATTATAAATATGGTTTCAAAGACAAAGACGTTTCGATTTTCCGTGCTGGACGCGGTTTAACAAAAGAGATCGTTGAAGAAATTTCACGTATGAAAGAAGAACCACAGTGGATGTTAGACTTCCGTTTAAAATCACTGGATAAGTTCTACGAAATGCCAATGCCACAATGGGGCGGCGACTTAAACGACTTAGATTTCGATGAAATTACGTACTACGTAAAACCATCTGAGAAATCTGAGAAGTCTTGGGATGAAGTACCTGATGAAATTAAAGCAACATTTGATAAATTAGGTATTCCAGAAGCTGAGCAAAAATATTTAGCTGGTGTATCTGCACAGTACGAATCTGAAGTTGTATACCACAACATGAAAGAAGACCTAGAAGCTCTAGGAATCGTCTTCAAAGATACAGATAGCGCATTAAAAGAGAACGAAGATATTTTCCGTGAGCATTTCGGAAAAGTAATCCCACCAACAGACAACAAATTCTCTGCATTAAACTCTGCAGTTTGGTCTGGTGGATCATTCATCTACGTTCCAAAAGGTGTTAAAGTTGATACACCACTTCAAGCGTATTTCCGTATTAACTCTGAAAATATGGGACAATTCGAGCGTACGCTTATCATCGTAGACGAAGGCGCACACGTACACTACGTAGAAGGTTGTACAGCACCTGTTTACACGACTAACTCACTTCACAGTGCGGTAGTAGAAATCATCATTAAGAAAGATGCATATTGCCGTTATACAACAATCCAAAACTGGGCGAACAACGTATACAACCTAGTTACAAAACGTGCGGTTTGTGAAGAAAACGCAACGATGGAATGGATTGACGGTAACATCGGATCTAAATTAACGATGAAATACCCAGCAGTTATCTTAAAAGGCGAAGGCGCTCGTGGTTTAACATTATCTATCGCGATTGCTGGTAAAGGCCAACACCAAGATGCTGGTGCGAAAATGATTCACTTAGCACCAAACACGTCTTCAACAATCGTTTCTAAATCGATTGCGAAGCATGGTGGTAAAGTAACTTACCGTGGTATCGTACACTTCGGACCAAAAGCGAAAAACTCTCGCTCTAACATCGAGTGTGACACGTTAATCATGGATAACCAATCTACATCTGATACAATTCCTTACAACGAAATCAAAAACGATTACGTTTCACTTGAGCACGAAGCGAAAGTATCGAAAGTATCAGAAGAACAATTATTCTACCTAATGAGCCGCGGTATTTCTGAGCAAGAAGCTACAGAAATGATCGTAATGGGCTTCATCGAGCCATTCACTCGCGAACTTCCAATGGAATATGCAGTTGAAATGAACCGCCTAATCAAGTTTGAGATGGAAGGTTCTATCGGTTAAATAGAAATGCGGAGCCGACTGTTCAGACCCGTTGGCTAAGGTTCTTTCGCACAGAAGATGCTTTTTATCTTCTCGTGCGGAAGGTTCTTAGACATGAGGGTCTAGGAGGCGAAGTTGGACATATTTAAAGTGGAAGCGGCTCGTTCAGAATGTGAGGGGGATGGAGCTTCTGACGTAGAGGCGCTTTTTGCCTCATAGGAAGAAGTGAAGCCACCGAACATTCTAGCCGCTGGAACTGGATAATATATGTATGAAGAAAGCGTCCTGCTGTGCAGGGCGCTTTTTTGTTTTGCGGATTTGACTTGGCTTGGGAGAGGATACCCGGGTGGGTGTTCAGCTAAATATATCAACGATTTTTCAAATATATCGATCATAAACGGGAATATATCAACGATTATTTCAATATATCAACGTTACGACAAGGAATATCGATTTGTCGACAAGATAAGACAAAAGAAAATCCTCACATACCCCAAATATTTTATAAGAACAGAGAACGACTAGGTTTAAGACAAAGATACTGACAAATCCACTTGAACAACCACCCACTAAATTCTCTATTAAACTTTTTGACAAATCCACCCCTCCCTCCACTATCTGGAATTATTTCCTGCATTAGCAAAAGTTTCTCATATAAAAAGGACAATCTTTTGCTTTTTCTCACAATGCGAGTACAATGTAAAATAGCAAGAAAAGACGAAAAGTATTTACAGGATTATTGTGTGCGCATAGCGTAAATGGCAGTAAGGAACTGAGAGGAGGTTTTTTCTCTGAATACAAATAAAGAAACAATCATCCACCTTTATCATACAAACGATATACATAGTCATTTTGAAAATTGGCCGCAAATTTCTCGGTTTGTTCTAGGGGAGAAAAAGCGAAGACAGGAAGCGGGAGAGACGGTTTTGACGATTGATATCGGCGATCATGTGGATCGTTTTCATAGTATTTCGGAAGCGACAAATGGGATTGGGAATACGAAGCTTTTAAATGAGGCGTTATATGATTATATAACGATCGGAAATAATGAAGGCATTACGTTAGCGAAAGAGCATTTAAATCGGCTCTATGATGATGCTGGATTTGAAGTACTTGTCGCAAATTTATTTGAAAAAGAAGGTGTACGTCCATCATGGGCAAAGCCTTATAAATTACATACAACGACAGATGGGATTACGATTGCTTTTATCGGGTTGACTGTTGCGTATCCAGATTTTTATCAAATGCTCGATTGGCATATTGAAGATCCGCTTATCCATTTAGAGTCTATTTTAGAAGAAGTGAGAGATGAGGCTCATATAACAGTTGTCCTTTCTCACCTTGGAAAAAGTATGGATGAGTATATGGCAGAGCATTATGATATAGATGTTATTTTAGGGGCACATACGCATCATTTATTTGAGCGTGGTGTTCTAATGAATAATACTTTACTTTGTTGCTGTGAAAAGTGGGGACGTTACGTTGGGCACGTGCAGCTTACTGTGGATAAAGAGACGAAGAAGCTGTTGAAAAAGGACGGTAGAGCGATTAAGACGGAACGGTTAGGTGCTTATAGCGAGCCGTTATCCACAATTGAAATACTGCAGGAAGAAAGTAAGCATATAATGGCAGAGCCTGTCGTTCATTTAAAAGAGTCATTACAGGTTGATTGGTTTCATGAGACGCCGTTTTCTCATATGTTAGCAAGTGCGCTGAAAACATGGTGCGGTGCAGAAATTGGCATGGTGAATGCTGGTGTACTTCTTGAAGGGTTAGAAGAGGGTGTCGTAACGCGCGGAGATATTCACAGAATTTGTCCACATCCAATTAATCCGTGTGCTTTGAAAGTTCCAGGAAAGATATTAAGAGAAGTTATTTTGAAAGCACGTAAGCCGAATATGGAGAATCTTGAGGTGAAAGGATTCGGATTTCGTGGGAAAGTGATGGGGAAAATGATTTACGCGGGTGTAGAAGTAATTCCAGATACGATTCCTGGAAATAAAATTTTACTCGAAGATGTATTAATTAACGGGGAATCGCTGGAATTAGATCGTATATATACAGTAGGAACAATTGATATGTTTACATTTGGCTACTTATACCCAGAGCTATCCACACTTTCTGACAAACAATATTATATGCCAGAACTACTTAGAGATGTGTTAACAGATATGTTAATAACTTATACTTCTTCCGTTAAACTATAGGCTAGTTAACTTGTAACACTCATTTTTCTCTTGTCATACAGATAAGAAAGAGAGGAGTGTGAACTATGGTTAATGTGGAGCCAATTATAATTGATAATTATACGTTTATTGCGGTTAGCGTGAAACTTCCAAAGACAAATTTGCTAGCTGTAATGAGCGATAAAGGATATATTATGTGTGGTGCATTAGATGTAGGTCTTTTAAATGAGAAGTTAGGTGATCGAGGAATTATTGCTGGCCGTGCGGTTGGTGTAAGAACGATTGAACAACTTCTTGAAGCGCCGCTAGAATCGGTAACGACTGGAGCTGAAGCATTAGGCATTCCAGCAGGAACGATTGGAAAAGAAGCATTATTAAAAATGAGATAAGCATATATCGTCCCTCCTTCTTGCATAGAAATGATATAAGAAGGAGGTTTTTTTATGAGTATATTTCGCTCGAAAAACTCGCGGTTTCGAAGGGGACCTATTGCCTTTCGGTATATACTGCTTATGTCGTTTATTCTTTTTGTTATATTACTTACGCAAGGATTGTGGATTGTGAATAATAATATTCAGCCGACCTTAATTAAATATGGGGAAGTAGAGACGCATAAAATGGCGACGGCAATTATGACGAAGGCAGTAAAGGATCGAATTAATGAAGGATTCGATGTAGATTCATTAATGAAAGTACAGAATGATAAAAACGGAAAAGTATCTACAATTAATTTAAATACAAAGCAAGTAAATGAAATCGTAACGTCAACGACCACGTACATAGAAAAATATTTGCAGCAAGTAGAACAAGGGAAGTTGAAGGAGCTAGGTATTTCTGAAAAAAACGGGGCGACTATGGCAGTTCCTTTTGGGCGTGTAACTGATAATGCGCTTCTTGGTAATATAGGACCAGATATTCCGATTCATTTCACGCCAATTGGGCATGTGAATACAGATATTAAACAAAAAATTGAGCCGCATGGGATTAATACTACAGCGATTCAAATTGTTATGGAAATGGAAGTAACATTGCAAGTAATTATTCCATTTCATACGAAAGAGATAACGGTGAAACAAAATGTTCCGATTGCGACGCGTATCGTTCAAGGGGAAGTGCCTACGTATTATGGAAGTGGAAGTGTTGCTGTACCTGATAAAAAGAAAACAGATAGTTAGTTGTAAATAAAGTGAAACCCGGATCAGCCAGGCTTTTAATGGATAAAAAATAACCGTAGCAATGCAGCTACGGTTATCGTTTTGTATTTGCTCGTTCTTTGCGTTCCCAAAGGCTTAAATGCATGTATGGATCGAAGGCCCATTCTGTATAGCCATTGTCTTTATATATGCCAAAATGTAAGTGGGGCGGAAATTTTCCGGCTGTACCAGGAGGTCCATAACCAGTGCTACCAACAAATCCGATTACTTTCCCTGGCTCAACAATTTGTCCAAGCTGTATTTCTTTTGAGAACCCGCCTAAATGAGCGTAATAATGGTAATTGTTATGAAGGTCGCGAATACCAATGCGCCATCCACCAAGGCGGTTCCAACCTTTCGTTTCAATAATGCCATAGCAAGTCGATCTTACTGGCACGCCATATCCGGCGAAAATATCTGTTCCTTCATGAATCCTTCTGCCGCCAAAACTTCTTCCAGCGCCGAAAGTACTACGGTAGCTATGGTCACTACGGATCGGAAGAGGAAAAGCATTTCCCTCTAAATTAATACGGCCATAATGTTTATAAATTTGGGCATATTCGCTAATTAAATCAACTGTTTTTGCACGTCTATAATATTCCCAGAGCATAATTTTAATACGGTCTTCTGACGTTCCTTGTTTCCTTAAAATAGTCGCTGCGGTATGCAGAAGATCACGGTCGCTATTTGCATTTGCAAATCCATCTTTGTCACCATCTAAACCTATTCCGCCAAATAGAGAAATTGTATGGGGGAGAGTATCGTTACTATTAATAGGTCCAGCCCATATTTCTGGTTTGAAATAAAGGGAAATGATGGCATCTGGTTTTTTCGGAATATCTTTTCTTACGCTCCGTATATTTCTTTCATATTGATCCATTGCAGCTAAGTAATACCATGGAATGCCTGAAGACTGCTCGGTTTCTTTATATAGTGCCATGCGCTTTTCGTATATGCTTTGCTGATTATCTTCACCGTAAGCGATGTTTTGGTGGAGAAGAAAACAAATAGAAAGCAAAAGAGAAATTTTTCGAAGCATGAAATAGACTCCTTTCACAACATCACTCTTTTTAGTGTGGGATATACGGAGTATTTCATTATAGGGAACGATTGGAAAAAATCTTAGAATCTTCATTTGAGCAAATCGCTTTCATACGTTAGAATAGATATGTTACATTGAAAGAAGCGAACACGGTAAACTATTTCATATTGTGCGGAGTTGATAACCATGACAAAACAAACAGAATATAAGCGCAAGCCCGAATGGTTGAAAATTAAGTTAAACACGAATGAAAACTATACAGGCTTAAAGAAAATGATGCGTTCTAAGAATCTTCATACCGTTTGTGAAGAGGCAAAATGTCCGAATATTCATGAATGCTGGGCTGTAAGAAAAACAGCAACATTTATGATTTTAGGTGCGGTTTGTACACGTGCTTGTCGTTTTTGTGCGGTTAAAACAGGCTTACCAACTGAGCTTGATTTACAAGAACCAGAACGCGTAGCAGATTCAGTAGTACAAATGGGCTTAAAGCACGTTGTTATAACAGCGGTTGCACGTGATGATTTAAAGGACGGGGGAGCAGCTGTTTTTGCTGAAACAGTACGCGCAGTACGTCGTAAAAACCCATTCACGTCTATCGAAGTATTACCATCTGATATGGGTGGAGTAGAAGAAAACTTAAAAATGTTAATGGATGCAAAACCAGATATTTTAAACCATAACATTGAAACAGTACGTCGATTATCTGACCGAGTTCGCGCTAGAGCAAAATATGAACGTTCATTAGAGTTTTTACGTCGAGCGAAAGAAATGCAGCCTGATATTCCAACTAAATCGAGCATTATGGTGGGCTTAGGTGAAACGAGAGAAGATTTAATTGAAGCAATGGATGACTTACGTGCAAACAATGTGGATATTTTAACTCTTGGGCAATACCTACAACCATCTAAGAAGCATTTACCAGTTCTTAAATATTACCCACCAGCAGAATTTGCAGAGCTTAAAGAAATTGCACTTAGCAAAGGATTTAGCCACTGTGAAGCTGGCCCACTTGTGCGTTCTTCTTACCATGCGGACGAGCAAGTACGTTCTGCAAAAGAAAAAACAGCAGAAGCTAAATAATGAAAAAAAGAGAGCTAATGATTAGCTCTCTTTTTGTTTGTACTCTAAAACGGTATTTGGACATGTTAATAAAATCTTTTTTAATTCTTCTGTGGATAATTCAATTGTAAATTGAGGAACACCAGGTGTAATTAAAATTTTATCGTACGTATAAATAGCGTTATCCACAATAATTGTTACATCGTGTGAATATCCGAAAGGAGCCACACATCCCGGCGTACAACCAGTTTTGTCTCGCAGTTCATCAGGAGAACAGAGAGATAAGCGTTCTCCTGATAGTTCTTTCATCTCTCCCCGGTTGAGCCTTGTGCCCTCTAACGTAAAAAATACGTAATAATCTCCAGACTTTGATTTTAAAAATAAGCTTTTACTTGGAGTGCCTTGTAAGCCAAGTCTCTCGCGTACGATCCGATCGGTCTCATAATCGAGTACTGGTTCGTGTTCGAATTTTTCATAAGAAACATTTGTTTTATGTAGTAAAGCAAGTACGTCTTCGTACATATGAAATGATACCCCTTTCTATTGTTAGAACAGTCTCTTCTCGTGGCGTCAACTGAATGTTTTGGAAAGGGATATTACTTGGACGATGCTTCCCATAAGCGTTTTATGATACATTGTTCGTCGATTGTAATTTCGTAAATATCAGGATTCGTTAGAGTTCTCCATTCATTAAAGCCAATCGTATGATCAAAATGCTTTAAAATGAGCGTAAGTAAATTGCCATGTGTAACAAGTAGTGTTGTCGTATGGTTTAATTGTAAAACGTCTTGAATAAGCGATAGGGCCCGGTCTGTTGCTTGTTTTGTTGACTCTCCGCCTGAAAAGGCAATATCTATATTTGTAAAAGTAGATTCTAGTTTTTGCATCCAATCATCCATTGGAATGTTGCTCAATATGCGTTCAGTTAATCGTTCATCTTCTTGGATAGATAAGTTAGCTTGGAGCGCATAGGGCCGAATGGAATCGATAGCTCGGACAAATGGGCTTGAAATAATATGATCGATTTGTAGATGATTTTCTAAGAGGAATGTAGCAAGGGTGTTTGCTTGGTCTTTTCCATCGGTCGTTAATTCATCATCACGTTTTTGCCCAATTGCTGAACAATGTCGTATTACAATAATTTTCTTCATAATTCATCCCCATCTTTCAAGTTGACGCTATATACTTCGACAAATGTAGAAATAATTCCTTTTTATTGGAAACAGCATATTGATTTAAATATGTGGAAAAGTAATGTGGATAATGAACATTTGAGGTGCAATCATGAATAAAATGATATGTATTGTATTTAGTCTTTGTTTTTTTATACATTTGTCCACAACTTATGCAGAGTCGAATCAAAAACTAAATTATCCAAGCAATCGAAATAAGTCATTTGTGAGTGAGGATGTTTTTTATAAACAGTTAGATAAGAAGATCTATAAAGAATACAAAAATGCAGCATATAGTGTTCGGAAAAAAATCTTATTTAAAGAAGTGCCTGATGAAGAATTTTCTTTCCTACAAAAAACAGCTGTCGGTTGTCGAGGTAGAGTGGTACTTCAAGATTTTTTTGTTCACTCTGATCGCCAAGTATACTTTTTCGCTTCTTTTATTCAAAATGAAGTAGGAGAGTTTCATAAATATATCGTTATAGATGCAGAAACAAAGAGGGAGCTGCAAGAGGGCAAAAGTTATCATCCATATAAAAAATAAACCACCAATTTTGGTGGTTTATTTTTTACTCCGGTACACTCATTAATTTCTCTTTCATTTTGCGAATAAGAACGACAGCGCCAATTGTACACAGAAGTGTAATTCCTTCGGCAACGAAGATGTTGATTGTTTTTGTTTGGTAAAGTGCCGCGAAAAAGTCTACAAATGCGTGGAATAGTATAGCGTATACTAGGAAGATATATTTCTTCTGTTTGACTGCGTATAAAACAAGCATTGTAAAGGCGATTTGAAGCACGAGTGCCATAATTCTTTCTAAGCTACCAAGGAAGTATAAGTAGGCAGGTTGCTGAATTAACATGTCCTGTAAAATGCTAAGCTCGGGTTTTTGTTCAATCAGTCGAGCGAAGCTACCATCGTTAATAGAATTAGCAAAGATTAATGCTTGTAATGCAGAAAAACCGCCAATTAAAATAGATTCAATTCCGCCGTGACCAATTCCATAAGCGAAGCCATCTTTATATTCTAGATATTTTTTTAGTAAGAAGAAGAAGGCAACGAAGCGTCCTAATTCTTCAAAAATACCAGCAGTCAATCCGCCATAAATTGCGAAGACAAACGGATTTTCTAAAAATGGAGCGATTGTTGGATTACCGCGCATAAATAGGTGGAATGGTGTTTCAAGAATTTGGGTGAATCCGATAAAGATAAGAACACCAATGCCGACCACTTTCCAATTCATATTATATTTTTTACGGAAATAAACGAGTACGATAATTGGGACCAGAATCGAGACAATGAGTTGAAAAATGATGCTGGCAATTACAGTATTTGAAACCATACTTTCACCGCTTTCTAATATATGTACATATCTATTATGCATGAAATAGGGGAGAGATGAAACTTTTAGAAAGAAAATGAATTTACTTATTGACTCTAACGTTGCGTCATACTTTATCGTATGTACTAAGGGGGAGATACAAATGACAATGAGAGTAAAAGAAGTAGCTGATTTAGTTGGAATTAGTGTGCGCACACTGCATCATTACGATGAAATTGGGTTGTTAACCCCAGACGAGACGACAGAGTCTGGATATCGTCTGTATTCCAATGAAAATTTAGAGACATTGCAGCAAATTTTGTTTTTTAAAGAGCTTGGCTTCCCTTTGAAGAAAATTAAAGAGATTATCATGAGTCCATCATTTGATCGCGAAGAGGCACTACAGCTTCATAAGAAGATGCTTCTTGAAAAGCGTGCCAGATTAGATAAGGTGATTGCGACGATTGATAAAACAATTCAGCATACAAAAGGAGAGATTGAAATGACGAATAAAGAGAAATTTGAAGGATTCGATTTCAGCCATAACCCATATGAAGAAGAAGCACGTGAAAAATGGGGAGACGCAGCTGTAGATAAAGCGAACGAATATGCAAAAGGTATGTCAAAAGAGAACCAAGAGGAGTTTAATGCTATTTATAGAAATTTAGCAACGCTTAGACACGATGCACCAGATTCTAAAGAGGCGCAGGCAGCTATTAAAGTATGGTACGATTATTTGCAAAACTTCGGTGAATATTCGTTAGATGCTTTTAAAGGACTCGGTCAAATGTACGTCGCTGATGAGCGCTTTACGAAAAATATCGATAAGTTTGGTGAGGGATTAGCGCAGTTTATGTGTGATGCGATGGAGGTTTATGCGGATCGTAATAAAAAATAAAAAGTAAAACAGGTGGAGATTTTCTCCACCTGTTTTACTTTTTAATCATATCATTCAAAGTCTGATCTCCCGTATTGTTCAAATGAGGATTTTTACTCATTTCTCGTTTTAACATATCGAGGCTTTGTGTATATTCTGTATCATTTAATGCGCCAGATTGAAGCCCTTGAATTTGAGAAATCAACTTTTGGTCTGTTGATACATATGCTTTATAATAGCGAGGAACGATGGACAAAGCAGCTCTATATACTTGATCCGCTACGAGTTTTGGATCCGTTGTGTTTGCACGGTATACAACGAACACTTCATCATCAGTAACGAGTGTAGCAGCGTTTGTAACGTCAGGAAGTTTGACTGTCATGCTTGTAATCATTTCAGCGACCTTCTCGCGATTAATGGCCCCTACTTGTTTGTTAGATACTTCATGCTTTTGTTTAGAAGAATAACCGACTCTTGTGAGTCTTGTATTTGTATTTTCCGTATGATACATGTCGTTTTTATTGGAAACAAGAACACGGCTTCCTTCTTCACGTTCCATTTCAGCTTTGTTCGCTGATTGGCAGCCTGCAAATAAGGAAAGAGTGAGAAGGGAAAGTAAAATTTGTTTTTTCACGATGTATCACCTCCTTCTCCATAGCATGTACTAATTTGCAATTTTTTGTATTTGAAATTGTTGGTTGTTATGCTTTGTGATACGATAAAAAGAAGAATGCTTAGAGAGGAAGTTAATGATGGAGCAAAAGCAAGAGATTCATGCTACGGTGAGCATTAATAATGTTCAGTACGAAGTAATTAAAAACTTTCGTGACGGTTTTAGTGAAGAAGCATTTAAAGAGCGCTATGCAGAAATTTTAAATAAATATGATTACATCGTTGGGGACTGGGGATATGAGCAACTTAGATTGCGCGGATTCTTTGATGATAGTAACCAACGTGCGACATATGATACGAAAATTAGTACGTTAACGGAGTATTTATACGAGTACTGTAACTTCGGTTGCGCACATTTTGTATTACGAAAAGTGAAGAAATAAAAAAATCCTCTTACAATTGTAAGAGGATTTTTTGCATATTTTTGCTTACAAACAAATCGAGATATGATCGCCTTCAGAAAGTATTGTATTTGGCTTCATTTGTTGTCCGTTTAATTGAATATCCCCATTTTTAATTTTATCCACAATGCGTGTACGGCTCCAGTCGGAAATATATGTGGATAAGGCTTTATCGATGCGGTGGGAACCGAAAACAATATCTAATACGATCGTGATTTCGGTTATGCCGCTTTCTTGATGTTGCGTAATGGAAATGGTAGTAGTTGTTTCTGGCTGATCCTGCTGCGTCATATCGACTGTTTCAACGTGATCAGTAAATGCTTTATAAATACGAAGTTTTTGATTCCACGTATGGTCTTTCGGACATTTATAAATGGCAAAGCGGTATATGTTTTTTCCGTTGGCGTTATGCCTACGAATATTTGTGTCGGTAAATAGGGTAGTACGTCTGCAATTTTTACAATATTTTTCGATTGTGTTTTGCTCGTTTTCATATAAACTCCAAGAAAGTTGTACTTTCTGCATTTTCCTTCACCTCTTATAGTAGTGGTAAAGGAACGTAATACAGCTATTTGGATGTCTTGTAGTATGAAGGCATGAGAAAAAGACAAGAATAAAAGGAGGTCCCCAAAGAGGAACCTCCGTAAACATCATACTACAGATGCAATACGCTCCTTTGTAATGGGAATGGGCAGACTACTCCCTTGAAAAAGCACGGTGCTTTTTTGAGAGTAATGCTATCCAATTGCTGGTCCATTACAAAGTAATTGTTGGCATACGTAGATAACGTCCTTTCTATCCAAATAGATTTATTCTTAATTATAACACAAAAGATTGAAAATTCTAAATACTCGTGATGAAAAAACACCAGCTAAAATAGCTGGTGCATACGATAAATTATATAAGTTCAAATAAAAATGAGCGTAGTTCTTCTGCAATTTCTTCAGTCATAGAAAATGCATGCTCTAAGTAGCCTGGTTCGTTTAAATCGTCAGCACCGATGATTGCAAATTTATTGCGTTGCATATCAAGGACAATTGTTTTACCGTAATGACGATCGGAGTATAATAGCGCTAAATCGTGACGCTCATTTTCTCCCATAAAGCTAACGAAACGAGTTTTTGTAGCGACAGTATCGTCGTACAGAAAGAAACGTTCTTCCATACACATGGCTCCTTTATTAAATATCTAAGTTTAAGTGTGGTTTATGATCTAAATGGTGATGCGTTTTAATGAATCGTACTGTTCTTGTTTTGTAACGCATTACGATAGAGTATGTTTCAGCTAAATCTCCGCCAAGGAATTTAACACCGTCTAATAACTCACCAGCAGATACACCAGTTGCTGAGAAGATTGCATCATCCCCAGATACTAAGTCATCTAACATAAGAAGTTGACGAGGATCTTCTAATCCCATTTCACGACAACGAGCTTCTTCTTCTTCGTTCATTGGAACTAAGCGAGCTTGCATTTCACCTTCAAGGCACTTTAATGCTGCTGCAGAAATAACACCTTCTGGAGCTCCGCCAATACCTACGAATAAGTCGATACCCGTTCCAGGTAGTGCTGTTGCGATTGACGCACCAACATCACCGTCACCAAATAATTTTACGCGTGCACCTTTTGCACGAACACGGTCAATAATATCTTGATGACGTTCACGTTCTTGAACGATAACTGTTAGATCGCGAATCTTTTTATTGTTAGCTTCTGCTACAATTTCAATTGTTTTTTCAATTGGATCATCTAAGCTAATTTTACCAGCTGCTTTTGGACCAACCGCGATCTTTTCCATGTACATATCAGGAGCATGAAGAAGGTTCCCTTTGTCTGCGATTGCAATAACTGCCATTGCATTTGCAAGACCTTTTGCAACGATGTTTGTACCTTCTAATGGATCAACGGCGATGTCTACTTCTGGACCGTTACCTGTTCCTAGTTCTTCACCAATATACAACATCGGTGCTTCATCAAGTTCTCCTTCACCAATTACAACTGTACCTGCCATGTTTACTGAATCGAACATATCACGCATTGCTGTAGTTGCTGCATCATCTGCTTCATTTTTCTTTCCGCGGCCCATCCACTGTGCGGATGCTAAGGCAGCTGCTTCTGTTACACGGACAATTTCTAGTGCGAGTTCACGTTCCAAGATTCCATTCCTCCAATTTCAAAAATCATACAAATATAACTATAACAAATAACGGAGAAAAGGTGAATTCGAAAAATTGTCGATTTTTTCAGAAGAAAGCGTTACAATTAAAATGTAAATGCTTTAATTTCCAGGTAGGTGACATTCATGTATTTTGTAGACAGAAAGAAAATAGAACAAATGCTAGTATGTTTAGAACGAGCAACAAGTACATTTCAAGAGAAAAAGATATATGAAACCGAGTTTGAATTTTACGCATTAGAGCGCATAGCCCATCTTATTATTGATTGTGTATTAGATGTAGGAAATGCGATGATTGATGGATTTATTATGCGTGATCCAGGAAGCTATGAAGATATTATTGATATTTTAATGGACGAGCGAGTGATAAGTGAAGAAGATGGACAAGGGATGAAAGAAATTATCCTTCTTCGAAAAATGCTTACGCAAGATTATATTCAAATGAATCATGATGAATTATATAAGACGATTCAAAAACATATTGCAGTGGTAGAGAAATACCCAGCAAATATTCGCAGTTATTTAGAAAAGGAATTAGGACCTGTATCTGCATTTGTACCAGAATAATTATGCTTATAAGATCCCCAGAGAATGCCTTTTGGGGATCTTATATTGTATGTGAGAAAGAAAAGGGAGAAGGGTGAAGTATGGGGGAAGCACGTACTACGAAAGACGAGATTGTACAATTGTTGAAAGTAAAGGGAGAGCACACGGTAGCGGAACTAGCTGACGTTTTAGAGATTACAGAAATGGCGATTCGAAGACATTTAAGTAATCTTGAGAAAGACGGACTCATTTATTCTAAGATGGTAAGGCAACATGTCGGAAGACCAACTTATTTGTATGGATTAAGCGAAAAGGGAGAAGATACATTCCCGAAAGAGTATAAGCAATTTGCGATTGATATGCTAGAAGATTTAGCTCGAATGGGCGATGAAAAAATACTTCGTTACGTTTTAAAAGAGAGAACGAAGCGAATGGAAGAACAGTTACAAAAGAGAGTGAGTAATCAAAAGAATTTAGCATATAAAGTGCAAGAGATAGCAGCTATGCAAGAGAAAAATGGTTATATGGTTCAAATAAAGAGAGATGGAGAGAAATCTTTCGTAATTGAAAAACAAAACTGTCCGTTAAAGGAAATTGCCGAGAGATTCCCGCAAGTGTGTGAAGATGAAAAAGAAATGTATAAGCGTTTATTTACGAACGCAGAAGTGAAAACGCTAGCAAATATGTGCGAGGGCGATTGTAGTTGTTCTTACCAAATAAAAGAGAAAAAATGAACGTTATGGGGCGCTTTAAGGTAAAGCGTTTTTTTCTTTTGGAAAAGCGGGTAATATAAGAGTGGTATGATAAGGTGAGAACGTTAGCATAGAAGGAGAGACATAATCGATGTATAAAGGTTACTTAATTGACTTAGACGGTACGATGTATCGCGGAGAAGAACAAATTGAAGAAGCAAGCGACTTCGTAAAAGCATTAGGAGAGCGCGGCATTCCATATTTATTCGTTACGAATAACTCAACTCGCAAACCGGAACAGGTAGCAGAAAAGCTTGTTCGTTTCGATATTCCAGCGAAAGCAGAGCAAGTATTCACAACGAGTATGGCGACTGCGAACTTCATTTATGAACGTAAACAAGACGCAACTGTATATATGATTGGTGAAGAAGGCTTACACGATGCACTTGTGGAAAAAGGATTTGAACTTGTGGATGAAAATCCTGATTTCGTTGTTGTGGGTTTAGATCGTGACATCACATATGAAAAATTAGCAAAAGCGTGTCTTGCTGTGCGTAATGGCGCGACGTTTATTTCTACAAATGGGGATATTGCCATCCCAACTGAGCGAGGATTATTACCAGGTAATGGTTCATTAACATCAGTTGTAGCAGTATCAACAGGTGTGGATCCAATCTTTATCGGAAAACCAGAATCAATCATTATGGAACAAGCTTTGAAAGTGCTTGGCATAGAAAAGAATGAAGCATTAATGGTTGGGGATAACTACGATACAGACATTTTAGCAGGAATAAATGCTGGTATGCATACGCTTCTTGTCCACACTGGAGTCACAACTGTGGAGAAGTTAACAGAATACGAAGTACAACCGACGCAAGTTGTGCATAACTTGACGGAGTGGATTGAGAAGATGTAATGAAGAAAGCTGTTCCAAACTTTGGAACAGCTTTTTTTCTGATATTTGCTGGCAGCCCGATTGGTGTGGGCTAACATTCAGTTGTGACTAGTGTTGATTTTTATCGGTAAGTCGATATATTTGAAAAATCGCCGATATAATTTTGTTAGAATGCACGATTCACAACGTCTTTCACTTCTTCAAGATATTGCTTACGCACACTGTCATCCACAGAAGGAACACTTGTATAGAATGTATGCTCAATTGTTTCAATGCCTGTAAATTCAAAAATACCAACATCCGCTGTTTTCTTCATTGCATCAAACATGCCACCTGCTGTGTATGCTTCTTTCGTATTTCCCATTGTAGATAATAACAATCCTTTTTTACCGCTTAATAACTTTTCAATACCGTTTTCACCGTAAGCATAAGCGAATCCGTGGCTAAATACACGGTCAACGTATCCTTTTAAAATAGCAGGAAGTCCCGCCCACCACACTGGATAAATGAATGTAATGCTATCAGCCCAAGAGATATGCTCTTGTTCTTCTTTAATATCTTCTGGTGTATTTCCTTGAGAAAATGAGATGAAATCGGAAGCGCCTAATACTGGATTAAAGTTTAATTCGTATAGATCGCGAACGCGTACTTCGTGACCTTTTCCTTCTAATTCACTTTTTACCGTTTCTAAAATCGCATGGTTGAAGCTTTCTGTATTCGGGTGTGCATAAACGATTACATGTTTCATTTTTCTTCCTCCTATTTGTGGATATGTGAATAGCTATTTGTATTTCTGTAACTATTATGGTTACTACTTTTATAGAAGTCAAGTAATACATATGTATGTATAAAAAGACGCTCGAAAATCGCCTTTTTATACCCCGCTCATACAAAGTACAAAGAAGACGAATAAAATGATAACAATACCAATGCCAAAGTTAAATACGAGAGTACTATCCATATATGTAGCCTCCTTGTTTGAAAGTAAAAAGCACTCTAGTTAAGAGTGCTTTTTTATTTTGAATCTACTTTATAACTTTTAGAAAGTGATTCATGCGTGTCATGATTTACATTATTTTATGTATTTATACTTTGAAATGAGTAAGTCCTTGTTGGATATAGAAAAAAAGACACTCGTTCGAGTGTCTTTTAAGATGACAAAATGTGCCAATTGCTTGAGGTTGATAAGACGCTAATTTCCGTTTTAACGCCTTTTCTCTAATCAAGAAGTGTAGCAACAGCGATTCAAATAAATTGTACCATCTGTTTAACCGCGGTGCGTATGCAATTGTGCATATGATGATCATGAGGTAGGTAATGAACTGTGAATAATTTGAAGTGATTTATTTACGATTTCTTCTGCGGCATATATGCCGATTGCGTCTGTTTTTAAAATATGGGGTTGTAAGTTATCATGCATTGCCCCTAACTCACCATGAAGTGGTGCGAAGGCATGGTTCGCCTTTTCAAGCATGCATAAATCAAGTAAAGAATCCCCAGCTGTAATAATCGTATCTATTTGCAAAATTTCTTTTATATATTGCACGGCGTCCCATTTATTAATTGGTTTTGGTACAAAGTATAGCTTTCTACCTTGAAGTGAATGATTCCAGCCTTGTTTGTCTAACCAGGAAGTGAAGGATGATAATTCATCATAAGGAATGTTCTCCCGTTTAATAATGCAATAATGGAATAGATCATCAGCTGTTTTTTGCGATATAACCCAATCCTTATGAGCTATTTGTCCAAATTCCTTTAGTATGTCGTTTCTCTCTATACATTCAACCGATAGTCTTTCTTTTACTTTCCTGTTCCAAGTACCATCTTGTTTCCCGTTATGAAGGATATTGCCGCCGTTACTTGTAATGGCGTATTCGGGAATGATTTCGTTTTGGAATAAAGCAATACGCTGAAACTGCTTAATAGTTCTTGTTGTAACTGGGATGAAATGTGAGTGCAGTTGTAATTTTTTTAGTAGTGAAATGGTTTTATGTGATATGAAAGAAATTTCTTTCCCATCTATAGTTTCAATGAGTTGAATTGATTCATCTTCTATAGGGGCACGAAACGATTTCCGGGAATAAATAAGCGTCTGATCAAGATCACTGGCGAAAATCATCTTGTTTCCTTCCTAAGAGGCTTAATGAGCCCGCAACATGAATAAGCCATATTCTCATAGATTTCAATTGGAACATTCTTTTCTTTAGCGAGAAGTGAAATATGCTTTAAATCGGGATTGTTTTGCTTACGTATTAAAATTTTCCACGGTATTCTCCGGAGTAATACACGAGTTGTTTCACCGACTCCTGGTTTAATTAAGTTAATATCGTCAATTTCAAAGTGATTTTGGATAGACTGTATATCTTTTAATCCTTGCCAAGAGGGATCAGTGTAAGTTGAAGTAATATAACGTAATTGATTATCTATATGAGAATGAACAGAAGGGAATAACTCTGTTACCTCATCAACGAAGAAATTTGATAAGTCTTCTTGTTCTAGCTCTTTATAATATTTAACACCATGAAAATCATTTGGACCGATATAGGTGTCATTTAGTACAGTGCGACTAATTAGTCCAGAGACTGTTGCATTTAAGCAAGCGCTAGGAATAAGAAAATCTTCACGTGTACCGTAAATTGAAGTACAGTAACCGGGATCAGCAAGCACAGCCATACAATGAGAAATGTGTGTATTATTTCGTTCGTTAAATGTGTGTACTGCATATTCTAATTCTTTTTTTATTGCACCTTTTCCAGTCCACCCATCAATGAATTGAATTGTTTCTTTAGGGTGATGTTCCAAAATATAATGGAGTGCATTTTCATCAATACCGCGTCCGCGAACAATAGAAATACAATAGTGAGGTACATCAAGGTTGTATTGATAGCGTATGTAGCGTTTGATAAGAATGCCAATAGGTGTACCAGCACGAGCTAATGAAACGAGGACAAGGTTAGTTCCTTTAGTTTGTATAATCTGTTCGGCGACAACTCCAACAGCGATGGCTAGTTTGTGTTTATATTGTTGCAGGGAAGAAAAGAATAAATCCATATACGCTTTAGATGGTTTATATTCCATTGGTAACATTTCGGAATAATGTGTGCCAGCTTGAATTGCTTGTTCTCTAGTTTCCGTGGAACTTTCTTTCATTAAATCACTAATATCTTTTAATAGAAAAATAGCATCATTTGGATTGTAACTACTAATATGAGAATTTACTTTTACCATAATTATCAACCTTCCTTTTCTATGCTATTTGAAAATGAGACGATATGAATAAAAGGAATAACTGTTTGTAACTGCTGTAGAAGAGGAAACAGGGCTTCTTCTCCTAAATCACGCTCAATAAAAACAAATACTTCATCGTAATCATGAGGTGAAATATTATAAAAGTAATTTGTAATAGTAGAATTTTCAGGACTTGGATATGAGAAATGATTATGAATGGCGTAGTTTACATCATTTGAAACAGGATGGATAGGGCTTCTTGTTGTAGATTGATATAAAATATTTTCACCCATTTCAGCAGCAATTTTCATTGGGATATACATAAATTCACCCGTTCCGAGACAGAGTGTTCGTTTTCCCATTCTTTCTCTTTTTAAAGTTTTTCCTGCTTCTTGAGCGAAAGAATGAATGTGCTTTTGTTCATATGCTGAAATGCCAAATCGCCCAGTATATTTTATATAATTTGATGTATAGGGTGATTTTGGACAGGTAAGGGTATGCTTTTTGAAATCAGGTTTTGTTTCTTTAATTTGAATATCTGTTTTTGCAATATTTAATGGTTGACCAGTTTTATGAATACTGCCTTCTAATAAAGAAATAACATGAATCTTAATTTGAAGTTCTTCTTCTAATTGTTTAAATTGTTTTCTATTAGTATGAGAACGCCAGTCTAATAAAGAAGCAATTATATATTCTTCTCGTGGGAATTTATTTTGAATAGATCTAATAATATTTAATGCTGTTTTTCCTGTTGTCATCTCATCATCTACGAGAACAATCGGGTTGTTGTTTTGAAAAAAGCTTTCATCTACATAACAACGGTGCGATGTTGCATGAGAATGTTCTTCCTCAAATGTAATGACAGATTCTAGGTGGGGTATCGATTCCCTAGTTGTATGCACATACTTTGCATTTTGAAAGCATTGAAACATAGAATGACCAAGTGCTGTCGCTGTTTCAGCGAATCCGATGAACACAACTTCTTCTTGCAGAGGATATTGATAACGAAATACTTCCTCTGGGATTTCATCAATTTCTAATGAAATGAGATTTAAAATTTCTTTTTGAAATGGATGAGAAATATTATGTAGTATTTCCAAATATCTTGCAGCGAGAGCAACTCCACTTGATAGAGAGACTGCAGGTTTAATAGGAAGATGCTTTCCAAGGATTGTACTCACAAATAAAAAACTACGTTTCTTATTTATTCTCGCAGCCATTTGAAAAAGATTGTCTAGCGCTAAATTATATGGATTATCACGTACTTCTACATGGACTTGTATATTATTTAAAACGTTATACGTGTTGCTTTGCGTTTGTAATAAGGAGATCGGTGAATTGTTTGTTTTCATGTAGCACCCCGTAAATATTAGATTTTAAAATGGTTTTGCGAGCCCAGCCATAATGAGGTTTTACTTCATTCATTTTGTTAGAAAAACTGCTTTTTAGCACTCCATTATACGTATCTGCATTTTGTAAAATTGATCTCGCATCTAAATAATCTTCCATTGTGACAATGTGCATTGCCTGTACAACTTTAATATGAGATGGGTGAATAACTGTCTTTCCGATTAAGCCATTTGCATGGTCAAGTGATACCTCTTGAATAAGCCCTTCTTCATGATCATTAGAAAAATATTCCCATACACATCCTGAAATAATATATTCATTTGTTGCCCTTGAGAAAACGTTAATAATGTCTGAAATACAATCACGGACAACGGTAATATGATAGATAGGTGTGTATTTATTGCGCCGAATACTAAATAGACTTGAAAAATCAGTAGCACCAATACGTACATTTAAGATGTAATCGTGATAAGAATCTAGTAAATCCTTTATTTGTAATAATGATTCTGCCCGTGTTTCCTTATACATAATTTCGGGGGATTCTAAAATCGGCATGCCATATAGCGATAATGAGTATAACTCGTTTATATATGCAAGCTGATCGATATAAGTCTTTCCGTTAATCGGTGTGAATTTTGGAAAGACAAAACCACATAAACAATGAACAGCACTACCTAATTCAGTAACAATTGTCTTCAGTTGACTTGGCTGTCGAACTCTAATAAAAAGAAGCGGGATGTCTGCTTGATTTAGTATGTTGGCACTGGCTAAGTTAGCGATTTGCTGTATTTGAACGACGATGTTTTGCTCTGCAAGTTTTACTTCCTCATCGCTGATAGCGTCCTCTAGACAAAGAATAATTGAGGTAGCATCCACATGTTTCTTTCTAATTATATCTTCCGCAATCGTTTCTTTCGTGCCAGGAGTATATAGTGTGGCGCCTAGTGCGTAAGCTAGTTGTTCTTTCCCTATATTTTTTGAAAAACTAAGAGGTTCTTTATAGAAAAAATTTTGCCGTTCTTCCGAGGAGAGATAAGAAAAGTAATTCAAATTGTCACCACCTTATTTGTAATGATTCTGTTTAATCGTAACATAATAAGAAAAATATTCCATAAAAATGAAGCGATAAATTTAAAAAATATATTGATAAAGATGAATTATAAGATGAATATCGAATATTGTTAATAGAAATATAATAGGGGGAAAGAGAAAGTGGATATACATAAGTTAACGATAGAAGAAGCAAAGAAGATAAATACGTGGACGTACGAGGAACCTTATAGTTTATATAGTTTTTCAGGCGAGAAAGAAGTAATAGAAGAGCTATTAGATGGAACGTATTATGGCTGTTGTGACGATCAAGGAGACCTCATCGGTTATTTTTGTTTTGGAGCAAATGCACAAGTGCCAGGTGGAAGAGATGCTAATTTATATGGTGGAGAAGATGTGATTGATATCGGACTTGGCATGAAGCCGGCGTTAACTGGGAAGGGAATAGGGAAAGAATTCTTCCAAGCTGGAATAGCGTTTGCCACGAAAGAGTTTAATGCAAAAATGTTTCGATTAAGCGTAGCAACATTTAATACAAGAGCGATTACGTTATATAAAAATATCGGATTTAAACAAGGGACTATTTTTTTGAGTCGCGGAAGAGAATTTATGCTTATGGAATACGAAAGGCCGTCAGCATGAAACTGACGGCCTAGAAAACATTATTATTCTGAGTGCTCAGCTCGGTGCGCTAAACGGCTTGAAGCTGCGGCAGCAATTCCGCCAACGATATCGTCAAGGAATGTGTGTACTTTTCCAGTTGATTTATCATTTAAGTATTCTAAAATACCAGGTTTTAATTTATCAATATATCCAAAGTTCGTGAAACCGATAGAGCCGTACACGTTTACGATAGAAAGTGCGATAACTTCATCAATTCCGTATAGGCCTTCATCACGTTTTACAATATCTTGTAACGGTTCACTTAGCATTCCCTTTTCAGCAAGGACATCAAGCTCGATACCAGTAATCAGTGCGTTTTGTACTTCACGTTTTGATAGTACACGTTCTACATTGTAACGGCATTCTGACATCTCTAAATTTGGATGATATTTTTTTTGAAGAAAATGAACAAGTTCAGCAATATCGTCAATTGTTACACCACGTTCTTGTAATAGTTGTAATGCTCTTTCTTGTAGTTGATTTGATTCTTTCATGTTTATCACCTTTTTTTCTTTTTAGTATTTGTATACGTTTCGTTGCTTTATCATGTGCATAGGAATGAAAGGCGAGCACAAGCTCATATATATAAAGAAAAACCATAGGTGGCGACTGCGATGATTCAGCATATTTATGAGCATTATCACATGCATGTTAAAGAATTAATCCCCCTTGGCCCCTATAAAAGCTTTTGGATTCGCAACAAAATTTATGTACTTGTTCCAATTGGAGAAATGGAGGAAGAAGTACTTGTAGAGATGAAAAAGCTCAGTGACTATATGAACCAGCAAGGGGATATAACTGTAGCGACTTTCGTTCCAACTATACACGGCTACTATGTAAGTGAGATAGAAGAACAAAATTACTGCTTATTAAAAGGTATGCGAGCGTTAGAACGACATGCTACGTCATTAGGAAGTGAACTTTCTATATTCCATAAAAGAGGTGCATTCTTTCCAGAAGAAATCGAGCAATTAAGCCGCATTGGTGAATGGAAAGCGTTATGGGAAAAGAGACTCGATCAGTTAGAAAAGTTTTGGCAATCACAAGTGATGAACCACCCTACAGACGTATTCGATCAATTGTTTATTGAATCCTTCCCGTATTACTTAGGAGTTGCAGAAAATGCAATTCAATATGTTGTTGATACAGAAATGGATGATACGCCGCAACTAACGGATGCAGCGACAATTTGCCAAGAACGATTCACACCTTTATTATGGCATCAAACGAAGCGTCTCAAACTTCCTTTTGATTGGGTGTATGATCACCCAACTCGAGATATAGCAGAATGGATTCGCTATATGATGATTGAAAAAAAGAAAGACTGGGATCAAACAATCGTTCAATTTGTTACAGATTATGAACGTAATTACTCGCTGTCCTCATTTGGTTGGCGTTTATTATTTGCAAGGCTCCTGTTCCCGCTTCACTATTTTGAAACGGTCGAACGATATTATCAAACTGGAAACGAAGAACAAAAAAGCATATATAGAGATCGCTTAGAAGCCATTTTACACGATGTAAACCGCTCAGAGCAATTTATGAAGCACTTTTATGGCTCACTTCGTTTACCAGTAGATAAGCTCGGGATTAGAAAATTAGATTGGTTATCTTAAAAATATAAAAAAGAGACCGAGTGAGGTCTCTTTTTTATATACCACAATTTTATGTAATACATTATGCCCCTACCTGTTGATCTGTACATATATTTAAAACGAATTGATGCCTTTCGAGCTTTTCATTTACTTTACCCAATAATTCTTGCTGGATTTCTTTAAATAAAAATTGATAGCTTGTATTCCATGTTGGTATAACGGATGAAAGGCCTAATAAATACTCTTTTTTCTTTTCTAGTTCTTGGATTGTTACAAAAGTGTTCCCCATTTTTGGCATCTGTCGTCCCCCTATGTTTTTTTACTGTATATGTGTGAACGATTCACTATATAGTATTAATTATCTCATTTTTTGAGAAGGATTTCCAATTTTGTTTTAGGATGTTAACGGATAAATGTGATTTGAATAAAAAAAGGAGACCAAATTTGGTCTCCTTTTAGAAGGCGATTCTGAACGAGCCGCTTCCGCTTTTAGATTAAAATACTTGTTCTACTTCGATAACGCCTGGTACTTCTTCAAGTAACGCGCGCTCGATACCAGCTTTTAGTGTGATTGTAGAACTTGGACAGCTTCCGCATGCACCCATAAGGCGTAATTTTACGATACCTTCTTCAATGTCTACTAATTCAACGTCTCCGCCATCGCGAAGTAAGAATGGACGTAATTTATCTAATACTTCTAATACTTGTTCTTGCATATGTGGGTTTTCCATTTTTATCGACTCCTTTCATCAGTTTTATTATAATCAAGATAGAGGGGAAAATCTATTTTTTCTCTTCTTGTTTTATTGTCGAAATATTGTATCGTGTTTTTTCAGTATAGGGGTATGGGATAAGATTGTAAAATGATGTGCTTATGTAATAAGACATCTGAATATACTGTTGGGACAAGAAGTGGGGGAGAAGAAATGGTTAATGTTCAAGTGTATGGGACGAAAGTAATTTGTGCGAGCTGCGTCGGAATGCCATCTTCAACAGAAACGTTTGAATGGTTACAAGCGGCAATTGGTCGTAAATATGAAGGACAAGAAAATAAATTTAATTTCGAGTATATTGATTTCCAAGAAGAACAAGAAGATGCGGATAAAAAAGCATTCGCTGAGCGCGTAGTGGAAGAAGATTTATTTTATCCGGTCGTTCTTGTAAATGGAGAAATTGTTGGAGAAGGAAATCCTCGTTTGAAGGATGTTTATGAAGAAATCGAGAAATATTTATAAAACAAGAAGTCTTTGCGAATTTGCAAAGGCTTTTTTATTGGAGGGATAGATATGAAAAATGGAGTGAAGCATGCGTTACCAACGGAAGTACAACAGTTAATGGAGCGGTACACAATAGAATTAAAAGAAATTTTTTGGGATGAAAAAATAGTCGGGGTATATATTTACGGATCCATCGCACTAGGTGCATTTCATAAGGAAACGAGCGATGTTGATTTTGTTACAGTGATAAATGATTCCGTGAATGAAGCTGAAAAACAGCAGCTTGTGGAACTACATAAGAAACTTAGTGACAATACGCTAGGTAAAAGAATGGACGGTATGTATATTCCGCTTGCTGACTTAGGGAAATACAATGATGAAATGAACGAGTACGTGTATTGAGCAGATGGTAAAGCCAATGTTGGTCATTGGGACATTAATGCGGTCACATGGTGGACGTTGAAAAATCAAGGCATTACGAATATCTTCCGCTGCAAATACAATGGAATGATGTAGTAAATACGATGAAATACAACGTAGAACAGTACTGGAGTGAAAAGGCGAAGAAGCCATATTTATTTTTTATAGAAGAGTGGGTAGAATCAGCTGTCGTTGCGATGGGACGTATTTTATATACACTAGATCATAAAACAATCGTTTCAAAAGATAGAGGATTGCAATACTTGTCAGAACGTTCAGCGGAAGAATGGGAGCTTTTATTAAAAGAAGTAGCGAGAATACAGCACAATCCAAAAGAAAAGAGAATGCTCTCAAGGTGGAGAAGAGCAGAGGTATTTACTGCATTTAATTGAGACGTGTAGAGAGAAATGGTAGGGAAGAAAATGGACAATACAGTGGGGTGTATTGTCTTTTTTATTTTGTAGTAGATAGAAAAGTATTTACAAGTATTGTGTAGAGGAAAGATAATAGAAAAAAATATGCGCATGAGGGAAGATGATGAGTAAATATAAATTACATATAGATAGAGAACAATTATGGAAAGGATGCGTTTTAAAGTCGATTGCCCATGCAATTAATGTAGCGCATTGTCCAGATTTCTCACATGAAAGTTCATGGGATGGATTTAACTATAGTATGCAAGATAGCCAAGGCGGACAAGGGACAATTACGTTTCATCCGAATTATACGATTGTATGTCTTCAAGATGTGAATAGTGAGAGAATTGATGAGTGGATTGATGCGAAAAATTATTTTGAAGGGGCACCTTGGGAAGTAATAGATATTGCGAAAGAAGAAGCACTTCAATATGTATTAGAAGAAGTAGAAGGTGAAACAGTTCCTTTTATTACAACTGCATTTTGGATTGAGGATAGCGGTGCGTATTCAATTGATTCATTTGAAGAGATGGAAGAGCACGGCGGATTCTTATTAGAAATTCCATTACTTGATACAGAATCAGCAATAGAAAGACTAGAAGAAGAGTATGAACTGACAGAGGAACAAATAGAGCTTTTACAACTCGTGTATAAGAAAAAAATCCAAAGTCCAAATGAGGAAATTAAGTTGTCTAAAGAAGAAGTAGCAATGATTGGAACGGAAGATAGCGAAGGATTGGAAGTTAGTAAGGATTCATTTGAAGAAATGAATATTACTTGGGAGTTGTAGGGGAGGATAAAATATTTCTGATTTAAAAAGTTACAAGAAGAATATAAAGCACTAGTAGAAAGCACAATGTGAAATTACATTGTGCTTTCTACTAGTTTTTTCATATACATATCAACTTCGTGAAAGAATATGGGCTCTTTTTCCTTGGTATTCAGATGCACAGTACAATGCAAATATTGCTGTAAATAGCGATTAGCTTGTTCGTACTGTTTTAATTTGTAGAAAGAAAAACAGGTAAGAAGTAGAAACGCTTTTTCTTCTAATATTGGAACGACAGCTAGTACCGGAGTAATAGAATGTATATTTATTTCCACTAAATTTTCATAAGATGCCCACGTTTGAAACCAGTCGAAAACAGTAGAAAGGTAACTCGGAATGTTGATAGTTTCATGTGAAACATTATGCAATAGTTGGTTCTGTTTGATATGTATAGGCTCTATTCTTGTTTGTAGAATGCAATAGAATATTGAAATGTTTTCTTTTATTTGTAATTGGTTCGTAATAAGCTGCGGAAGACCGATAGGGTGAACTCCTATATTTATATAAAAATCATCCCAAACTGGCTTTTTTGTATGTCTTTTTTTCTTAAAGCCGAGTGGTTTTAAAGTGGCGTGTAAATTTGTAATAAAATCTTGCTCCTTTTTAGAGCGAGGCTTATTCTTCGTCATATTCATAAGAGCGGTCAAAAGTTATATGAAGTAAATATGTCTTTTGAAATTGAATTGCCTCCATTTCTTATCGGAGAGATGATGGTATTGTCCTTAGGAGAAGGCAGAATTTGTGGTATTAATATTCAAACAGGTAAAGTGCTTTGGAACAATACTACTCTACATGATATTACAGAGGTTCTGTTATATAAAGATGGAGAAATTTACATTGCAACTTCAAATTTAGAATTGATAATACTTGATGCTGAATGTGGTGAAGTAAAAGATATAATTAAACTCCCTAAAAATGTTGTTGTAATAGATTTTATTGTATCAATTGAGGAAGGTAATAATGGACTATTCATTAGTTGTGTAAGTGGAAATATGTTTGAAATAGTAGAAGGCTAATTTGTGAGCGCTCTTAAGTCGAGATGTTTGTTTTAAAATAGTAGTATATATTCACTAAAAATGATTTTGATGCATCCTTTTTAGTGAATATATAAAATAATTAACTTAGTGTATTAAAGATATGATACACGATTATTTTAATATATTTTAAAGTAAAATGAAATAAGAAACGAATAATTGTCGGAATATATTCGATTTCCGTTCATTTTTATGAAATATGTGTCCTTTTTGTTAGATTCCTTCATTTTGTCCATATACAATAAATGTATATAGAAATAAGAAAAGGATGATGTACGTGAAGGACACGGTTTTACAAGAAACGATTTCTCCACAAGAATTACATAAAGTTGTTCAAAAGAATACAGCTTATTATGACTTTAAGTGGGGGAAAGTAGAAAATCCAGCGCAAGGGAATACATGGAATTGGGTAGCCTTTTTCTTCCCAACTTTTTGGTTAGCTTATCGCAAAATGTATAAGTTATTTATTATATTTGCGTTATTGGCTATACCTAGTATAGTTATACCCCCTTTTATAGATATTCCAGAGGGGATTTATGTAACATTTAGTTTAGCTCTTCAATTAGGAATGATGATATTTACTGGATGGCAAGGAAACCGTTTATATTATAAGCATGGTGTTCGTGTTTTTCGTAAGGGAGAAGATGCGTCTGATCATGAGAAGGCGTATTTCTTACAATCAAAGGGCGGCGCTAGTGTAGCTGGTATGATTGGTTTACAAGTTATAGTCGGGATTGTGTTTGGCGGAGCTATGCTCGGACTTTCTCTTTTACCAACTGAGCCGAATATTAAAAACGTTGTTCGTTCAACTGGTGAAGGGGTTACTTTAGAGATTATGACTGATAATCCAACTTGGAAGTTTGTGAAGAAAGAAAAAGATTATGACGTAGTAGAGTTTACTGGTTATGATTATACAGAGAAGAAAAACGTGAAAATTAAATTTGCTGTTTATTTCGATGAAGATTATTTCGAGTGGCAAGAGGTATATGAAAATAATAAGAAGTTAAGTGAAGAAGAAGTAGAAGAATATCAAATTTACATTGAAGAAAATAATTGGGGTTTCTAGAGGGAACTCGTTCATTTTGAAAAGAAGAATCTTGTGAAGGTTCTTCTTTTGTTTATTAGGGGGAGAGAAATGATTTCAGTATTAATAGAAGCTCTAATAGGATCGATTAGTTTAAGTACGGGTTTACACACGAAAAAGATTGATGCTAACATACGTTACTTGCAGCAGTATGAATGGTTTCGAATGATATATGAAGACGAAAAGTATCGAAAGTTATTTATTACGAACTACAAAGTTCGCTCATATTTACAAAGTAAGCTAAGAGTTCGATTGCTTGTAAAAAATAAAAATGCACAACGAAGATTTTTAAAATTAGTAGAAGAGCAAATAGAAAAACGGCATACAAATTGAAATTTTGTAAAATACAATAAAAAATGAGAATTTGAGGTAGGCTTGTCAATAACGTGAGACTATGGCACTATAAAGAAATGCTATACAAATTTTATTTATCGAGATGTAAACATCAATTTTGATTTTTACGTATAAATAATGAACGGAGGAAATGAATTTATGGCTACTTTACCAAATTGTCCAAAATGTAATTCAGAATATACGTATGAGGATGGCGTTCTTTTCGTATGTCCAGAATGTGCTCATGAGTGGGGCCAAGAAGCAGAAGCTGAAAATAATGATGGTGCGAAAGTTGTAAAAGATGCGAACGGAAACGTTCTTCAAGACGGCGATGCAGTTACTGTTATTAAAGATTTAAAAGTAAAAGGAACTTCTTCAGTTGTGAAGATCGGTACGAAAGTAAAGAGTATCCGTCTAGTTGATGGCGATCACGATATCGATTGCAAAATCGACGGCTTCGGAGCTATGAAGTTAAAATCACAGTTCGTTAAGAAGGCGTAAGTAAATAGAAGGGGAGGCGAATAGCCTCCTCTTTTTATTATGTCACTTTTTGTCGGTAAATCGATATTTCGTACAAAATCGTTGATATATTCTGAGTTATGATAGATATATTTGAAAAATCGTTGATATATTGCAAGTTATGATAGATATATTGAAAAAATCGTTAATATAATTTCATTCATCGTGAACTACGCACGATTCACCGTGCACCATAGTCAATTTCTTTCAATTGACATCGCTTATTAAAGAACGTTTTATATCCAAGCTGTAAAAAGATAATGACAGCAAAGGCAGTACTTCCAGAAATACCGAGTATGATGGCGATTTGATATTGAATGGCTGTGAATGGTGATACACCGGATAATATTTGACCAGTCATCATGCCTGGTAAGCTTATAATTCCCATTCCGACCATAGAATTAATTGTTGGTAAAATAGCAGAGTCAAAAGCGTCTCGAATGAGCGGAGCAGCTGCTTCTTTCGGTGTTGCGCCGAGCATAAGTGCACCTTCAATTTGACCTCTTTGCGATTTCATATTGTTTAAGAACGTATTTGCGCCGAGAGAAACACCAGTCATGGCATTCCCAACTAACATTCCTGTAATAGGGACGATATATTGCGGAGCATACCACGGATCATGTCCGATAATAACAAAGATAAATAGTAGAAGTGGCCCAATTGATCCGGCGACCATGGAAAGGGCGGCTACTCGTTTTAATTCTTTAGACATTGGGATGTTAACTCGTTTATAAATATTAAAAATTGCAAAGGTAGTAATAGAAGTAATGAGAGCAATTGTATAAAATGGATTACTGTTTTCAAATACGTATGTAAGGACATATGCAACAAGTACGAGCTGAATCGTCATACGGAATGTTGCGAGCGCGATTTGTTTTTCGCGAGGTATTCCTTTTAATTTTACAAGTCCAATTAAAATAAGAATGAAAATATAGGCAGCTGCAAGTTGCCAAATTTGGAGTTCAATAACGCCCTTCAACAGAGAGCACTTCCTTTCTAGTTGCACCGTTTGCTTTACTAATCTCAATAATGTGGTCTGCAATTTCTTCTGGAAGTTGTTGTGAGTGTGTGATGAAGATAATTGTTTTTTTCTTTTTTCGTGCTAGTTCAGTAAATTGTTTCATAACGCGGCGTTCTGTATCACTGTCTAATGCTGAAGTAGGTTCATCTAATAAATAGACAGGCGGATCCATAAGTACGATACGTGCAAAGGCAAGTCTTTGTTTTTCACCGCCAGATAGTGAGGAGGCGCTATCTTCTAATTGCTTGTCTAAGCTAACGGTTTGTAATGCACTCCGCAGGGCATCATCATTTGGAAATGGTTTTTCAGAAAGACGAAGTCCCATTAATAAGTTGTCTTTAACGGTTTCATCAAAAATAGGTGGAGTTTGTCCAAGCATAACTACGTCACGACGTAATTGAATAGGATGATAATCAGAAATTAATTTTCCGTTATATTCAATTGTGCCGGATGTTGGAGATTGTAAATCGTTTAACATGCGAAGCAACGTGCTTTTTCCGCTTCCGCTTTCACCGATAATGCAAGTAATCTTTTCTTTTTGAATCTGTAAATAAGGAATGTGTAGTATATCTTTATATATAACGTTTTTTAATATAAACATAAATCGCTCCTTTCTGATTCTAGTTATATCGTATCAAAAAAGAGAAGATAACGGTTATAAAGAGCAACGTTTTTTCTGCGTCTTGAGTTTTATTAATAAGTTAAGTAAACGATCTAATTCTTGGCTGAAAGAAATCACTTTATCATGAGTGAATCCGTATCGTTCAACGAGATAGATTAACTCTTTCTTTTTCGCTTCTATTCGATTGTTTAGTTTCGATAAGTTCATAAGTGGAATGTAATGCCTCCTACAAAAGTATTTATCACATAAAAAATAAGACCGAATGAATTCGGTCTTCAAGGAAATAATAAAACAACTTACAAATAGCATACACTGTTTATCCGTAGTTTTTAATATAAAAATGAAAAATAAATCATTATAAATATTGAGAAAGATGTGTCTGATAATTTTTAAAAACTGATGCAAAGAGGCTGCCTACATAGTAGACAGCCTGTAAAGTATTAACCCTTATGATATTTGTACATCCAAAGAAGACCAGATTTTAATAATCTCGGTACACGTCCCATTAACGGTTGGTTTGCGAGTAAACCAAATCCGTGTTTTTTACCAAGAGATCCTAGAACACCTTTTAATTTAATAACAGGTAGTTCATCAGGGAGTGGTTCATTATTCCAACGTTTCAATAATATTTGGACAATTTGTTCTCCTTGACCTTCAGCAAGTTGGGCAGATGGTGCATGTGGAAGTGCTGCGCAATCTCCTACAACGTAAACATGCTCGTTGTTTGGAATATTGTGATATTTCGTTAAGACAACCCGTCCGCTACCATCTTGTTCAACTGGAAGGTTTCGAACAACTTCATTTGCTTGAATACCAGCTGTCCAGACAATTGCATCACATTCAAGTGGTTCATCGTGATTATACACAATATTTGGTTCCACTTTTGTAATGTTAGAGTTTCTTATAATATTAACTTTATGTTTTACGAACCATTCTTCTACGTATCTACTTAATTTCTCTGGATACGGGAATAAAATTCTATCTTTTCGATCAAATAAATAGATTTTTAAATCAGAACGGCTTTCACGAAGTTCACTTGCTACTTCAACGCCACTTAAGCCAGCACCAACAACAGCTACTGTTGCATTTGGTTCTAAACTATTTAATTGTTCATATGTTTTACGTGTTTGTTCAATTGATTGTAGACTATGTGTATATTCCCTAGCCCCAGGAACGTTATGATATTTATCTTCACAGCCAAGTCCGATAATTAAATCATCATATTGGATTGCTTCGCCGCCATCGAGATGAACAGCTTTTTCTTTGAGGTCAATATTTGTTATTGTGCCGTATTGAATATTGAGGCGTGGGTGTTCAGGAAACGGTATACGAATATGCGTTTCTGAAATAGTACCCGCAACTAATGCATAATATTCAGTTTTGAAGCAATGATATGGTACTTTGTCGATTAATGTCACTTGTACATCATCTGGAAGTTGGTTGCTTGGAAGTAGCCTTTGCAGAATTCTCATTCCACCGTAGCCGCCACCTAGTATTACGAGGTGTTTCATGATGGATTACCCCTTTTCTGTTGAAATATCCCCTAATCATAAAATTTTATATTAATAAAATATTTTGACTTTACTCAATCAAATTATATCGAATTTGTGAACAAATAACAATGCATGAATGAATACTCTGTTGTACAATAAGAAGAAAAGTAAAATAAACTGTTTTTCCTTTGTAGTTACTATTTCATTGGAAGTAGCATGTTATATAGAAGAAGTCATCTACTTTGAAGTGAAGTAATGAAGTAACTAAATAGTTTAGACTGTGTAACGAAAACAACAAGAAACAGCTTAGTTTTCTTCTTATAGATAAAGTGAAAAGGTAATTTGTTTTGTAGTACAGGGGGGAGAATTTTGATTAAACCATTAATTGAATTTTGTGTAGGTAACCTTGCAAGTGGTTCACAAGCAGCTCTAGAAAAATTAGAAAAAGATCCGAATTTAGATGTAATGGAGTACGGTTGTCTAGGGTATTGTGGTATTTGTTTTGAAGGACCGTTTGCACTTGTAAATGGTGAAGTTGTACAAGGTGCAACAGTAGAAGAGCTTGTTAATAATGTATATGAGTATTTGGATGAAAATCCAATGTTTTAAGGTGTTGCGAATTAGCAGCACCTTTTCCATTAGATAAAACTTTATTTTGTGGGGAAGGCTAATGCTGATTATTAGCCTTCCCCAATTGAAAATAGTGGGGTAAATAAAAAAAGGCCCTTTTTAGAAGGGCTTTTTTCTTACACAAATTGTGTAAGAGTGGCTCATCGCCAAACGTTGTCAAATATGAGAAACGGGGGACATTCATATTGTGTTCTAAAAGCATGCATTTTATACTTAACATAACAAATTATTTTTGGAGTGAATATAAATGAGCCAATTTTCTTTTACAAAAATGCATGGTCTTGGCAATAGTTATATATATGTAAATATGTTTGAAGAGCAAATTCCTGAAGAAGATTTAGCCCTTGTGGCCGAAAAAGTTTCAAATATTAATACTGGTATTGGAGCAGACGGGATGATTTTAATTTGCCCTTCAGACGTAGCTCCGGTGAAAATGCGCATGTTTAATAATGATGGTTCTGAAGGAAAGAGCTGTGGTAATGGTTTGCGCTGCGTAGCGAAATATGCGTATGAGCATAAACTAGTAGAAGAAACAGTTTTCACAATTGAAACGTTAGCTGGTATTGTAACGGCTGAAGTAACAGTAGAAGATGGTGTCGTGACATTAGCGAAAATTGATATGGGGACACCGCGTCTAACACGTGCAGAAATACCGATGCTTGGTGAAGGTGAAACGCCATTTATTCGTGAAAACTTCTTATATAATAATCATCGTTATGCATTTACAGCTGTTTCAATGGGAAATCCGCATGCGGTTATTTTGGTTGATGATGTAGAAAAAGCACCTCTTACAACACTTGGACCAGTCCTCGAGACACATGAAATGTTTCCAGAGCGAGTAAATGTTGAGTTTATCGAAATTTTGAATGATGACGAGATGAACTTCCGCGTTTGGGAACGTGGATCTGGTGTAACGCAAGCTTGCGGAACAGGAGCGTGCGCTGCAGTTGTAGCTGCTATTTTAAATGGAAAGATGGAACGCGGTAAGGAAATTACTGTTCATTTAGCTGGTGGCGATTTAATGATTGCGTGGACTGAAGAAGGAAACGTGTTGATGAAAGGACCTGCGGAAGTAATTTGCCGCGGAGTGTATGAGTACAAGATAGAAGCGTAAAGATGTATAATGGACTAAGAACAGAAAGGAAGGTGTATTTCATGATTGAAGTAACAGAACAAGCAGCTTTTCAAATTAAAGATATGTTAAAAGATGCTGAAGATGGAGAGAAGTATGTGCGCCTTGCTGTACACGGCGGCGGATGTAGCGGTCTTTCTTACGGCTTAGGATTTGAAGTAGAACCAAAAGAAGACGACACAGTTCTTGAGTTTTTCGGTGTTGAATTTGTTATCGATAAAGAAAGTGCTCCAATTGTTAAAGGAGTAAAAATTGACTATAAACAATCTATGCTTGGCGGTGGATTCACAATCGACAATCCAAACGCAATCGCATCATGCGGATGTGGATCATCTTTCCGTACAGCGACGAATGCTGGTAAACCAGAAGAGTGCTAAGTTTTTAGACGAAATAGAAAAGGCCTTTTTAGCGATGGAATAAAATCGTTAGAAAGGTCTTTTCTTTTGGCATTAAAACAGAAAATGCATGTAAAGTTACTTTGGAATTTAATTTAAATGTTATTATATATAGGATATGTGATTTATATTGTGAATTCCAGTTTCATATTGCTCGTTTTAAGATAAGATTTCGTAACGGAAATGTAAAAAAATAGAAGAAATATACTATTTATTAGTTGTATTTAATGTTAATATTTGTAACGAAGATGATTGGCGATCGTGTTCGGACTAGCTGTAGTTTCACCGGTTATTACTAATAGGTAGATTTATCCCATAAAAGCCCGATTGGTGAGGGCTGATTAAAGTTTCACTTTATATAAAAAAGGTGTATGAGGGAGAAGGCTATAGCAAATTGTATAGAACTGAATAGTTCCGTATTCATTAAAATACGTTGATTACTAGATATTAAAAAACACCGGGGGGATTAGAATGAAGTTATTTAAGAAAGTACTTATAGTAGGGGTGGCGTTGACTACAGTATCGATTTTGGGGGCTTGTTCTAGCGATACAGACGTATTAACAAAAGTAGGAGCAAAGCAACCAGCGAAGGCCGAAGGTGAAGAAGTATTAAAAGATCAGAAGAAAACACCTATGACCACGAGTAAACGTGAAAGTATTAAAAATGAGGATGCTCCATCATCAAAGAAGCGTTATATTTCTCATGACGAATCTCAAAAGATTGAGGAAGGTATGACGTATACGGATATTCTTAATACGATTGACTACGGTGGTGAGAATATAAAACATTATAATAATAATGAAAAACGCGTATTTTATACTGAAAAAGATACGGATGGTACATATGAAATTATGGTTGAATTAAATACATATGGTTACGTTGTGAATATTGAACGTACTGCTATAAAGGGTACAGATAAAGAGAATGAGAATGAGGTATCTATGAAACGTATTGAAGAGCCTGTAAAGGAATATGAAGAAAAAAACGATCGTGTACCGTGGTATAAAGATGTAAATAACAATTCGGCAGCAGTAAGTTACAATCACTATTTGAAAATCAAAAAAGGTATGCCCGCGAATCAGGTAAAAGCTGCAATTGGACAGCCACATGTGATTGAGAAATATAAATCTTATTCAGTATATGACTATACTGGTTATGGTGGAGAAGGATCATTACGTGTAATCTTTGAACCGAATGGAACTGTTACGGATGTAGTGGAAGACGGTTTACCACGATAATAAATTAGTTACGGGAAGAGTTGTAGTAAAGTTGTCTTTGATTTTATAAAGTTTTTGGGAGCATCCCCAAATATAGATGAAAAAATAATTCTTTTAGCCATGTTATAGTATTAGTATTTACCGAAGTTTCTTCCAAATTCAATAGCGTTATTGTGGATGTTGTTGACGTATTAGTTTTGTTGATATATGCCGCAGTAGGGCAGCAATTGTAATTGGACGTAAAAGGACGCGGAGGAGTAGCAGCTTCCTTTTGAAAAAAAGGAGGGAAATATGATGGAGGATATTCTTGAATTCATAAGGAAATACGTAATTAAACCTATTATTAGTTTAATAAGATACCTTGTAATAGAGATTATAATTGAGGGTATAATAGAAGGCGTAATAAACGGTATAAGGAAATTACGTGATAAGTGGCGAAATTGGCGTGAAAGACGTTATTGGCGGTAGTGTAGCTGAGAAGCGTGCGAAACAAAAACGTTATACAGAAGTTTAATGAAATGATAGAAATCGACCCGCATTTAGAATCTGTACTCGTTCCAATTGGTGATGGAATGACAATTTCTAAAGTGAAGAAATAATTATTATCTTACAAAAGTGTAATGTTCATGTCATGTTTTTGAATTTCTTCTTTAAGCTCTGGGCTTTAAGATAAGAATATAAGAAAAAACATATGAGGTGAAGGAAATGAAAAGATACATTGCACTATTTAGTATTTTAGTTGTATTCGCAAGCTTGTTAGTTGGTTGTGATTTAAACCGTATGGGTAAAGATGAGTACTACGTTCAAATTACAGTAGATGGAAAAGAAGTTCATAGTAAAGCTGATAATGGTCAAAAATTTAAAGATTATGAGTATAAGCTAACTGGCTTTGATAAAGACGGTAAAGAGAAAGAATTAGAATTTACAGCTCAAAAAAATCTTCATAAAGAAGCATTCCTACGCGTATATCACTCAGATAAAAAAGGTGTATCAGCTTGGGAAGAAGTAAAGAAAGACGAGCTTCCAGCGAAAGTGAAAGAAAAATTAGGCGTGAAATAAGACAGATAGAAAAGGAATTGACGAACAGGGTCAATTCCTTTTTTTGTTTTCAAATTCTTCTTCTGAAATGACTTTAAATCCGTGTCTTTTAAATAAAGCAGTAGTTACCCCGTAACCAGTTTGCTTATTGCCATTAAATTCACCAGTGTAAATCGTAGAACTGCCACAAGATGGACTACGTTCCTTTAAAATAATATATTCTGGGTGTAAATTTTTAATTTGTTCTAATGCTTTATAAGCACCATTTACGAAAGCTTCTGTGACATCTTCACCATCTTTGGTCATCACTTTCGCTTTTCCGTCCAAAACGTCGTCGCCATTCCCGCCAATAATTTCAGCAGAAGGACGAGGTGTTGGCAGTCCTCCTAATACTTCAGGACAAATGAGGACTGTATCTTCTTTTTGTAGTAGCTCCTCTATTTTTGAAACGAGATTGTCATTTCCGTCATATCGACAAGCTATACCACCTAAACAAGCGCTAATTACGATCATATTTTCATCTCCATTAAAAAAATATTAAATTCCACGCCAAATTCTCTTCCTGCCTCTTACTTATAAATGAGGTGATATAAATGGGAAGCTTATATAATTTAATGAAACCATACAGTGAATTTCGAAGTAAAGAAGAGTTTAATACATATCAAAAACAAGTTTTGAAACATTATCGATTTCAATTAAATAAAACGGATGCTACCATTATTCATTTTTTAGGAAAGTATGCAGTGAATGAGAAACAGAAAACAGTGGGGGTTGCTTGTCCATTAATGGAGACGATTGCTACAAATGTTGGAAAGAGTATTCGTACAGTACGCCGCTCTATTGCAAAGTTAGAGGAACTAGGAATTATAAAGCGTGTTGCGACAAAAGAAAGACATAGGCGCGGCGGATATAGTGCGAACTTATATGTATTTCTTATATCTGCAATTGACCGCATGGATGACCGTATGAAAATGTCCGCATGTGAAAGTGAGGATTATACAGCTGGCTGTAGCGGAAAGGAGCAAAAAAGCGAAAGGGAAACAATTCTTTCTAAAAACATTCCACAAATAAAAGAGAAAAGAAAAATAACGTACGAGCTTGATGAGACGTATTGCCGTCATGATATACCGAAGCCTTTTATATACGCACTTCTGCCGATGACGAGTAATCCGAAGAAGATTAATATATTTTGGAGTAAGGTGGAACTTGCATATAAAAAGAGTGGATTACTAGAGCAAGGTGTTTTACTGGAGCAAATATTAGCTGATGAAGAAGTGTATGGGAATTTCATTTGGCGCGTGAAAAGTGTTGTGAGGGCGTATAAATACGGGGAAATCCGTAAAAATGTGAAGGCACTTTTATATAGTACAGTGCGAGATTTATTTTTAGAGATTGGATTAGAATGGGGAGCAGCTGTGAGAAGAAGTAAGGGGATAGCGTTATTTGATCCATTTAAAAAAGAGCCATGCGTATAATACATGACTCCAAGTAGCTAGTCGAACTTTCTTACAACTGGAACACGAATCGCTACAAATAGTACGAAGACGATAACAGCTATTGCACCACTTTTCATAACGGTTACGATTGGAATTCCTATTGCAAGTGCAATGGATGTGAATGCATAAGAGAGCGGGATAAAGCCCATTGATGATAGCATAAGTAAACTCATTACGCGTCCCATCATTTCTTCTTTGACTGTCGATTGAATCATTGCCATAAGCGGTACAATCGCCATTGCGATTGTAATACCGTAAAACATGCCAGCTAATAGTGCTTGCCAAAGTACGGTACTAAAGTTGATGGCTAAGAAGAATATACCAGACAATAGCATCATGATAATACAAAATAGACCGCGTCTACGATTAATATTTTTTAAACCTACAATGACAGCACCGATTGCCATTCCGCCGCCTACAGATGCTTCTAAGTAACTAAACTGGAGCGAATCACCATGCAGCACGTTTTTAACAAAAAGCGGGAAACCAACTTGCATCGGGCCGATTAAAAATAAGTTTAAAAAGGCGCTACAAATAAGGAAAGTTGAAAGGAATGGCGATTCCTTTACATATAAGATTCCTTCTTTAATGGAAGTGAACATACCTTTATCTGTATCTTTTTGTTCTGGCATCGTAAATTGTATTTTTTGAACGAGTATGGCCGCGACAATCAGTAATAAAATCGTAATGGAAAAGATTGTCTCATAGTTCGTAAATTTAATGAGAATTCCGCCAAGTACAGGGCCTAAGATGACCGATGCTTGGTTCGTCATTTGTGTAAGTGAATTCGCTTGTGTTAACCGGCTTTTTTCTACCAATTCCGGTAAGATAGATCCATCTGCTGACCAGAAGAAAGCATCAGCAAGTCCAAAGAATAAAGCGAATAAAGCAAATGTATATAGCGTTACATCACCAACGATAAACCATGTGAGAATGGTTGCGACAAGAATCGCTCGAATGATATTGGAGTAAAACATAATATTTTTTTTCGGGAATTTATCAGCTACAGCGCCGCCGACAATCATAAAAATAAGCCTTGGAACACTAAGGGCTACGAAAACAACACCGAGTGAAGCTTCAAGGTTTAATGTTTTTGCTATGTACCACGTTTGTGAAAAAGTAAAAAAGGCTAAAGCAAAGCTTGAAAAAAGAGTAGCTGCCCAAAGAAAAAGGAAATTCGTATTTTTTAATAACGGTTTTCCGCTTCCTTCTAAAGCAGTTTTATTTTGTTGTAGTTCCTCCATATTGCTTCCTTTCTATGTGACAAATTTAAACTAAAAAACAAGTAAACGCCCGATTGGTGAGGGCTAATACTTAATGGGAGATGCCCCCACTGATTATAGTTTCACTTTATACAGTTTCTAATATTTCTATACTGCACTTTCTCATTGTAGACAATAATAATGAATTTGCCCAGTAGCTATTTAACGACAAAAAAAGATGCCGAATGGGCATCTTTTTTTAGGCTAACGCAATATAAATATCCAATTGTGCATGATTTGGGTCTAATGCTCTTTCGTCGTAAAGCTCGAAGTCTGTTGTGAAGGCACGTTTATTTTCTTTCGACCATTGCCAAATATATTCCCAAGCTTCGCAAACGACTTCAGCAACTGGTCCCTTTCTCGTTGTAAATACCGCATATGTAGCAGCAGGTATTGTTAAAGTTGTCATATTTTCAGGAACGTCTTCTAATGAAGAAACGGTCGTACCGATTGTAAATGTATATGTACCAGTTTCATCTGATTCATAGTTGGAGTAGAATGCGAATGTTTCTTTCGTTTTTTGATTTGGGATGTGATGCATCATTTGTTCTTGAAAGTATCGGTTCCAGAGCTCGGGAATTTTCCCTTCAGTAGATGCCTCTATTTCGTTAGTCGTCGTAATCGAAACGCCGATTGCTTGGAAAGCTTCTTTTTTTACGATAATGGGTTCGTTTATCATTACAAATTCCTCCTTTAAAATAAGAACGTACGTTCCTTGATAATATAACATATTTTTACATGTAACGGTTATTGTTTTTTGAAAATTTTAATCATAAATAACAAACTGAAATGACTAAAAATGGTAAAATTTCTATTGTATGTATGAATAGATTAAGAGATATGTTAAGCTTTTTATGTATCCTTAAACTGTTATATAAACCTATAAAATAGGGCATTTTTTACTATGTTAAAAAATGGTGAAGGTTTGTATAAGTGTCCGATATATATATGCTATTTTTGATAAATTAAAATAGTAATATTCTATGAGATTTATATTGTTGACATTGGGATTTCAACGATACATTTTCGTAGGTCGGATTGTTGCGAGTGGATATATATTGCTATGTATACGGCTACGAAATTAAGTAGACGGATAGCAAGTATATAGAAAGGAGAAAGGTAGAAAATATGAAGCAAGTATTGAAGTGTTTTAATGTCGTAACGATGATCACACTTCTCCTATCCATCATATTGCCTTCACCCAGTGCTTTTGCTACAGAGATAAATAAAAAAAGCTGGGATGAGCTACAAGGAAATGATGTGAAAATTAAGGCAGAGCAAGTAAATGCTGAAATATATAAGGGAGAAGTAGCAGAGAGGGAGCACGTATTTCAATATACGATTGAAAATACGGGAGCTACACCAATTCAAGAATTGGTGCTTAAACAAAATAATGAAAATGAAATTACGTTCCCTTCGCAATCTGTGAAAGTAAACGGAGAGAAGTTACCTGAAAATAAGGTAGCGGATTTCTATGTAGAGGAAAAAGATAAGGGAGGAAAGGTTCTTTCTTCTAATCTTAAAATTAAAGATTTAAAATCACATGAAAAAATGACTGTGTTAATAAAAGCTCGTCGTGCACAACATTTTAATAATGAGTATAAGCAAAAAATTAGTGTGCAAAAGGATCAACTACAAATAGGGAACATGTCTGTAGATGTTGAGGGAATCCCTTCTGAAGAAAAGGTAGCAGCTAATGCCGATGAGGAGGCTGACAGTAGTAAGAAAGAAGTTGGCCCATCAGCTAATAATACAATTAAAAAAGTTGATGAAAAGCTAAAAGTATCTGTAGAAGATAAAAATAACCCTACATCAAAAACAGAACCACCAAAACAACCAGTAACCGAAGCTGAGAAACTAGAAAAAGAAGCGGAAAATCAGAGCGATGCAAAAGTACAAGCTGCATCAGAGAATGCTTCGAAGGTTCAAATGCAAACAGGGGATAAGCAAGGATTTGGAGATCCACTGTATTCTACAATTACTGCTGGTAATTTAGTACAGACTGGTAATGTAACACTTGGTTTGACGACCGATCATTATGGCAGACAAAGTATGGGTTATAAAACGAATAAAATGACTGTGGACGTTGATAACGATGATAGTACTTTTAATTCGTCAACAGGTGCATTTCCTAATATTCCTGCCGGAAGTAAAGTGAAAAAGGCTTACTTATTCTGGACAGCAGCAATGGGGTTACCAGGAAATATTGCTGATAGAAAGGTTACCGAGGATCAAGTAAGGCAACCAGTCAAAATGAAAATGGGAAATAAAGAATATGCAGATGTAACTGCTGATAGCATACGAAAAGCGGATAGCTTACCTTTTATTTCTAATTACTCGGGTGCTGGTGCTGGTTATGTTGCATATGCGGATGTAACAAATGTAATTGCGCAGCAAGGGATTTCTCAAACTTTGACAGTTGCAAATGTGCCACAAATTAAAGATGTAACAGGTGGCGGCTATTACTGGGGTAACTGGAATCTTATATTAGTTTATGAAAACTATAAAGAAACAGTAAAAGACATGAAGATTTGGGAAGGGCTAGTCTCTCAAAAAAGTACAGCCTGGACAGATATTAGTGTTAATAAAATAAATACACCCAAAGAAGGTACTTTTAAGGCGAAATTTAGTTATTTTTCATCGCAAGGTGATCCAGCTGAGAAAGATGGATATGCATATGATTATGGAGAATATGATTTTGGTGCTGGATATATAAAGATAAAAAATATTAACGGTAAAGATAATGATGCGAATGATTCGTCTATGACAGAAGTACAAGTAGACGGTACTAACGAGTTTGTTACGAAAAAATATCCAGGATATAATCCGGATTGGACGAATTCATTCAGTACTGACATTCATACGTATCATCTTGAAGGACCGAATCAAGTAAAAAATGATTTAAAAGAAGCAAAAATGCGTTTTAGAGCAAATAGTGGCTATGGTGATATTTACGTATTAAATAACGCTACATTTGTTACAGAACATAATGCTCCAAACTTACAAGTTGATAAAAAGGCGTTAGATAGTGCCGGAAAAGAAATTAAGGACATTAAAGCTGGTGAAGAGTTTACGTATCAAATTGAAGTGAAAAATGATACGAAAAATAACCAAGCACCTGTATCTAATGTAAAAGGTTTTGATAAATTAGATGATCGTTTAGAGTATGTTCCGGAATCTATACAATATATTTCTGGAAGTAATAAAGGAAATAAAACAGATAATGCAAGCGATGATGAAGCGGAGTTTGTAAATAATCAAATTGATTTCCGTGTTGGTGAAGGTGCTAATGCTAAAGACGGCGGTGTTTTAAAGCCGGGTGAAAGTACCGTTATTACATTCAAAGTAAAAGTGAAAGATTCTGTACAATCAGATACAACAGTAAAAAATGTCGTTGTTGTAAAGGGACAAGATAGTGCCGAGATAAAGTATGAAACTGAGGACGATGCAAATGTTACGGTTACTACCCCAAAAGAAGTTCCAGGGGAAATAGAGGCGAGAAAAATAGCTTCTAATAAAACACCGAAGTTAGGTGATGAGGTAGAGTATCGTATTACATTTAAAAATAAGACAAAAGATGGACGTCTAGATGTATTGACGATTGAAGATGAATTACCAAGCAATCTTGAATACGTGAAAGATAGTTTGAAAGCAGAAGGTGCAAAACCAGAGCCAGTAGAGCTGAAGTTTGAAAATGGAAAAGTAATTGCAAAGTATCCAGAAATTATGGATATGGAAGAAAGAAGTATCGTTTTTAAAACAAAAGTAAAAGAAACTGCAAAAATTGGTGAAGAAATTGTTAATAAAGCAACCGTTAGTGATAAAACAAATCCACCAAAGAATCTAGAAGAGAAGATTACACCACAGCATAAGGCCGGTAAAATTGCTGCAAAGAAAAAAGCAACAAATAAGAAGCCGAAGCTAGGAGAAGAATTTGAATATCAAATTAGCTTCCAAAATACGGTGGAAAACGGAAAGCTAGATGCAGTTACAATAGAAGATGAAATTCCAGCTAACTTAGAATTTGTTCAAGGCAGTGAGAGAGCTGAAGGTGCTGAACCAAATCCAGTAGAGTTAAAAGTAGAAAATGGTAAGGTAATCGCAAAATATCCAGAGATTACGGATACAAAAGAGCGAAGCATTGCCTTTAAAGTGAAAGTAAAAGAAGAGGCAAAAGCCGGAGAAACAATTGTTAATAAAGCGGTTGTGAGTGAGCCGAATGGACAAACTGAGCATCCAGAAGAAAAGATTACGCCGGATTATAAATACGGTAAAGTGGATGTTGAAAAAAGCGTAACGAATCAAACACCAAAACTAGGAGAAGAAGTGGAATACCGAATTACATTTTATAATACGGTAGAAAACGGAAAACTAGAAAAGGTGCTAGTAGAAGATACACTACCTAAAGGTGTTGAATACGTGAAAGATAGTTTGAAAGCTGAAGGTATAAAACCAGAGCCAGTAGAACTAAAAGTGGAAGACGGCAAAGTAATGGCAAAGTATCCAGAAATTACGGATACAGAAAAAAGAAGTATTGTTTTTAAAGTGAAAGTAAAAGATTCGGCAAAAGTAGGGGAGGCAATCGTAAATAAAGCAATTGCAAAAGATCCGAAAAATGAGCCTGTTGAATCAAAGGTTGTTATTACACCGCAAAGTAAAAAAGGTGAAATTGCTGCTACAAAGGTAGTTAATAATAAGAAGCCAAAGTTAGGCGAAGAAATCGAGTACCGCATTAGTTTTCATAATACGGTTGAGAACGGAAAACTTGAAGAGGTGCGAGTGGAAGATACAATTCCAAAAGGTCTTGAATATGTAGAAAATAGCATCAAGGCCGAAGGAGAAGCACCTGGACCAGTAGAATTAGCTGTTGAAAATGGGATAGTCAAAGCTAAGTATATCGATATTATGGATATGAAAGAAAGAAGTATCGTCTTTAAAGTAAAGGTGAAGGAAGAAGCAAAAGTAGATAAAGAGATTGTCAATAAAGCAATTGTTGATGATACGAAAAATCCACCGATTGAGCCGGAGGAAAGAATTACTCCGCAACATAAGGATGGAATAATTGATTCGAAGAAGACAGTAGATAATCCATCACCAAAACTAGGAGAAGAAGTAGAATACCGAATTAGCTTTAAGAACACGGTAGAAAACGGAAAACTAGAAAAGGTAATAATAGAGGATACAATTCCTAACGGTTTAGAGTATGTAAAAGGCAGTGAAAAGGCTGAAGGTGATAAACCAGCTCCATTAAAGTTAAGTGTGAAAGATGGAAAAGTCATTGCTGAATACGAAAATATTACGGATATGAAAGAAAGAAGTATTGTCTTTAAGGTAAAGGTGAAGGAAGAAGCGGAAGTAGGTAAGGAAATCATCAATAAGGCAATTGTGGATGATATGAAACATCCGAAAGAACCAGAAGCAAAAATCACACCATTACACAAAGATGGAAAAATTAAAGCAAAGAAAAGCGTAAATAATGAAACACCGAAGTTAGGAGAAGAAGTAGAATACCGAATTAGTATGAAAAACACGGTTAAGTACGGAAAGCTAACAGACGTGATAATAGAGGATACTTTACCAGAAGGTTTAGAGTATGTAGAAAATAGTTTGAAAGCAGAAGGTGTCGGAACAGATTCAGTAGAGCTGAAATTTGAAAACGGTAAGGTAATGGCAAAATATCCAGAAATTATGGATACAGAAGAAAGAAGTATCGTTTTTAAAGTGAAAGTAAAAGAAGGAGTAACAGTCCGTAAAAAAATCATTAATAAAGCAACTATTGATGATTCGCAAAATAAGCCAGTTAATCCGACTGCGGAAATTATTCCTCAGTATAAAGATGGAAAACTTGAAGCGAAAAAGATGGTAAATAATGAAACGCCGAAGTTAGGAGAAGAAGTGGAATACCGAATCAGCTTTAAAAATACGGTAGAACATGGAAAGCTAACAGAGGTAAAGATAGAAGATGATTTACCAAATGGATTAGAGTATGTGAAAGATAGTGTAAAAGTAGAAGGTTCTAAGCCAGATCCAGTGGAATTGAAATTTGAAAACGGTAAGGTAATGGCAAAGTATCCTGAGATTACAGATACAAAAGAGAGAAGTATTACCTTTAAAGTGAAAGTAAAAGGTGAAGTGAGCGATTCAATTGTTAATGAAGCGATTGTGAGCGATACGAAACATCCGCCAGAAACACCGACAGCAGAAATTATTCCGCAACATAAAGACGGAAAAGTGAAAGCGAAGAAGACGGTAAATAATGAAACGCCGAAGTTAGGAGAAGAAGTAGAATACCGAATTAGTTTTAAAAACACGGTAGAAGACGGAAAACTAGCAGAGGTGAAAATAGAAGATACTTTACCCGAAGGTTTAGAGTACGTAGAAAACAGTGTGAAAGCAGAAGGTTCTAAGCCGGATCCAGTAGAATTGAAATTTGAAAATGGTAAGGTAATGGCGAAGTATCCAGAGATTACGGATACAGAAGAAAGAAGTATCACTTTTAAAGTGAAAGTAAAAGATGAAGTGAAAGTCGGTAAAAAAATCGTCAATAAAGCAATTATTGATGATACGAAAAATGAGCCAGAAACACCGACGGCAGAAATTACTCCACAGCATAAAGACGGAAAAGTGGAAGCGAAGAAAACGGTAAATAATGAAACACCGAAGTTAGGAGAAGAAGTGGAATACCGAATTAGCTTTAAAAATACGGTAGAAAACGGAAAGCTAGCAGAGGTGACAATAAAAGATGATTTACCAAATGGATTAGAGTATGTGAAAGATAGTTTACGAGCAGAAGGTTCTAAGCCAGATCCGGTAGAACTGAAAGTGAAAGATGGAAAAGTAATCGCAAAATATCCAGAAATTATGGATACAGAAGAAAGAAGTATCGTCTTTAAAGCGAAAGTAAAAGAAGAATTTAAGGTTGGTGAAGGCATTGTCAATAAAGTAGTTGTTGATGATACAAAAGATCCAACAACTTCAGAAGTAACAATTACGCCAGAATATAAAGACGGTAAGCTTAAAGCAGAGAAATTTGTAAACAATAAAAAACCGAAATTAGGAGAAGAAGTAGAATACCGAATTAGTTTTAAAAACACGGTAGAAAACGGAAAACTAGTAGAGGTTACAGTAGAAGATGAAATTCCAGCTGGATTAGAGTACGTGGAGAACAGTTTACAAGCAGAAGGTTCTAAACCAAGTCCGGTAGAATTGAAATTTGAAAACGGCAAGGTAACAGCAAAGTATCCAGAAATTACGGATACGAAAAAAAGAAGTATCATCTTTAAAGTGAGAGTACAAGAGACGGTACAAGTAGGAAAAGAGATTGTAAACAAGGCGATTGTTGATGATAATAATCCGACGACTCCGCCAGTTGAGTCACTTATACCAATCACACCGCAATATAAAGATGGGAAACTAGAGGCAAGGAAAGAAGTAAGTAATCATGAACCAAAGCTAGGGGAAGAAATTGAATATCGAATTACTTTTAACGGCACAGTAGATGGCGGGAAGTTAGTTGATGTAAAGATTGAAGATGAAATTCCGTCTGGTTTAGAGTATGTGAAAGATAGTCTGGAGGCCGTAGGTGATAAGCTTGTGCCTACAGAACTTAAAGTAGAGAATGGAAAAGTAACAGTGAAGTATCCAGAAATTACGGATACGAAAGAAAGAAGTGTCATCTTTAAAGTAAAGGTAAAAGAAACAGCAAAAGTTGGAGGAGAAATAACAAATAAAGCGATTATTGAAGTGGATGATCCGAAACATCCAGTTATAGAACCGACAGCGAAAATAAAGCCAGAATATAAAGATGGTAAGTTAACAGCAGCGAAGACAGTAAGTAATAAAGAGCCAAAGCTAGGAGAAGAAGTAGAATACCGAATTAGCTTCAAAAATACGGTGGAAAACGGAAAACTAGATGTAGTTACAATAGAAGATGAAATTCCAGCCGGTTTAGAATACGTGCAAGGTAGTATTAGATTTGAAGGGGCTGAGCCAAATCCAATAGAGTTAAAAATGGAGTTTGGAAAAGTAATCGCCAAGTATCTAGAAATTACAGATACGAAAGAACGTAGTATTATTTTTAAAGCGAAGGTAAAAGAAGCGCCGAGTAAAGGGATAACAAATAAAGCAGTAGTGGACGATAAAATAAATCCGCCACTTGAGCCTACAGTTACAATTTTACCGAAAACAAAAGAAGATTTTAAGATACCAGAAGATCCGAAAGAACCGAAGGAGCCAGAAGTGAAACCGGAAGATCCGAAAGAGCCGAAGGAGCCAGAAGTGAAACCAGAAGATCCGAAAGAGCCGAAGGAGCCAGAAGTGAAACCAGAAGATCCGAAAGAGCCGAAGGAGCCAGAAGTGAAACCGGAAGAACCGAAAGAACCGAAGGAGCCAGAAGTGAAACCGGAAGATCCGAAAGAACCGAAGGAGCCAGAAGTGAAACCGGAAGATCCGAAAGAACCGAAGGAGCCAGAAGTGAAACCGGAAGATCCGAAAGAACCGAAGGAGCCAGAAGTGAAACCAGAAGATCCGAAAGAACCGAAGGAGCCAGAAGTGAAACCAGAAGATCCGAAAGAACCGAAAGAACCGAAAGAACCGAAAGAACCGAAAGAACCGAAGGAGCCAGAAGTGAAACCGGAAGTAAGATTGGAAAAATTAATTAAAGAGCCGCAAGTAAAAACAGAAAGAGAATTACCGAAAACAGGGGCAGCGTCTCCATGGATGATGTCAGTTGGTGCTGGAATTTCATTCTTAGTTGGCGGAGTATTATTCGTATTAGGTAGAAGAAGAAAACAATAATTTTTTCAGACGAAAAGCACACTGAGTTCGATAGTTTATCGAATTCAGTGTGCTTTCGTGGTATATAAAATAAAAGCTCCTTCCACGTATGGAAGGAGCTTTTATTTTTACATATTAAAACATGCTTGAGCTATGCATTGGTTGAAGTTTTGCATTTGGATCGAAGTAAGCTTTTGCATTGTTTACTGCTGTTGGTGCTTCACCGAAGCCGCAAGCAATGAGTTTTACTTTTCCTTCATATGTACAAATGTCACCAGCAGCGTAAATACCAGGAATATTTGTTTCCATTTTTGAATTTACAAGGATGCTGTTTTTTTGTATATCTAAGCCCCAGTTTTTAATTGGGCCAAGAGAAGAAACGAAGCCATAGTTTATAATTACGTCATCAACATCGATGATAACTTTTTCTTCCGTTTTTACGTGCTGAAGAACGACTTGTTCAATTTTGTCATCACCAATGAGTTCAACTGGAACATACGGTGTACTTACTTCTGCACGAGAATTCATTAAGTTTTCGACGCTATGTTCATGCGCACGGAATTTATCGCGGCGATGAACGATTGTAACTTTTTCAGCGATCGGTTCTAACATCATTGTCCAATCAACAGCTGAATCGCCGCCGCCAAATACTACGACGCGCTTACCGGCAAATTTATTCATATCATCAACGAAATAATGTAAGTTTTTCTTTTCATACTTTGCTGTACCTTCTAATTCTAAGCGGCGTGGTTGGAAAGCACCATTGCCAGCAGTAATAATAACTGATTTAGAATAGTGAGTTTGCTTATTCGTAACAAGTTTAAATATACCGTCAGCTTGTTTCTCAAGCGTATCGACAGCTTCTTCTAAACAAACGGTTGGGTCAAATTTCTTCATTTGCTCTTTTAAGTTATCAACTAATTCTTGTGCGCGCACTTTTGGGAATCCAGCTACATCATAAATGTATTTTTCAGGGTAGAGTGCGGATAATTGTCCTCCAAGTTGAGGTAAGCTTTCAATGATTTTTACACTTGCTTGTCTCATACCGCCATAAAATGCTGTGAACAGCCCTGTTGGACCACCACCAATAATTGTTATGTCGTAAACTTTTTGATTTTCTGCCACTTTCATTCCCCCTATAGATGGAATTTTGATATTGATTTCATATATTGTTCATATGTACACGAAAATCCTGCAAATGATGACACTTTCAAATAAATGATAGCATATTTGAGTTCATAATACTTCTGAAAACGACTGAATTGTGTGTAAGTTTTCGCATAGGTTCTTTTTTATTGTATAAAATATACAGAAAGGAAAATACATGAAAAAAAGTCTAAAAAACCCTTGAAAACGCTATGTTATTTTAAAATATTGATAATTCTCCAGACGCTTGAATTCTGGAATAAAACCGACTAATATAGGGAAGTATTATGTTAAATTTCTATGACAAAATTCGTACGATTTTTTGACTGCGTTTTGTTATGATATAGAATGTGATAAATTCCACATTCTTGACAAATAGAGTTTTTAGTACTTGGTATTATTTCTCATTACTATTATATAAAGAAAAGGGTTGTGATTTGGTGAAGACTCCAAAAATCGTAGTTTTAGGTGCAGGTTATGGCGGGATGATTACGACTGTTCGCCTGCAAAAAGCATTATCTGTAAATGAAGCTGAAATTACGCTAGTAAACAACAACAGCTATCACTACCAAGCGACTTGGTTACACGAGAGCGCAGCTGGTACATTACAAGATGAAAAAATCTGTCTAGATATTCAAGACGTTATTGATACAAATAAAGTGAACTTTGTACAAGACACAGTAGTAGAAATTAAAGCTGCTGAAAAACGCATTATCTTAAAAGACGGCGAGTTAGAGTATGACTACTTAGTAATTGGTCTTGGTTTCGAATCAGAAACATTCGGAATTACAGGATTAAAAGAGCATGCATTCTCAATCGCTAACATTAATGCAACTCGTGAAATTCGTGAGCATATGGAAGCTAGTTTCTCTAAATATGCAACTGAACAACGCGATGAGTTAGTAACAATCGTTGTTGGTGGTGCTGGATTTACTGGTATCGAGTACGTAGGTGAGCTTGCAAACCGTGTTCCTGAACTTTGCAAAGAGTACAATGTACCACGTGAAAAAGCACGTATCATCTGTGTAGAAGCTGCTCCAACAGCACTTCCAGGTTTCGATCCAGCGTTAGTAGAATACGCTGTAAAACAACTTGAGAAAAAAGGTGTAGAATTCCGCATCGGTACAGCAATTAAAGAAGCAACTGAAGAAGGTATTATCGTTGCGAATGGCGATGACACTGAATTAATTAAGTCTGAAACAGTAGTTTGGGCTGCAGGTGTTCGTGGTAACGGTATTGTGGAAGAGTCTGGATTTGAAGCAATGCGCGGACGTGTAAAAGTTGATGAGTACATGCATGCTCCAGGATACGAAGATGTATTTATGGTTGGTGACGCAGCGTTAATCATTAATGAAGAAATTAACCGTCCATACCCACCAACAGCACAAATCGCAATTCAACAAGGTTACAATATTGCACACAACTTAACTGTATTAGTTCGTGGTAAAGGTGAAATGAAAAAATTCGCATTTGATAATAAAGGATCTGTATGTTCTTTAGGTCATGACGATGCAATGGGCGTTGTTATGGGTAAAAAGTTAACAGGTTGGAAAGCTTCCTTCATGAAGAAAGTAATCGATAACCGTTACCTATTCTTATTAGGTGGACCTTTATTAGTTCTTAAAAAAGGTAAATTAAAGTTCTTTTAATATATAGTAGAAAAAGCAGAAACGGCTAAGAGCTGTTTCTGCTTTTTTCATATTAAAAATATAGTATAATATAAAAAGAAAGAATATTCTGTCCGTTCTGAAAGAGGAGGTTATTACATCATGGAGAAACGAGGGAAGGTATGGCTAGCTGTTAGTGGCCTAGTAGCTACAAAAGATGGCAGGTGGCTATTCGTTAAGAAAAAATACAGTGGATTAAAAGGGAAATGGTCTTTACCGGCTGGTTTTGTAAATGAAGGTGAGACGGTTGATGAAGCTGTGAAACGCGAAGTATTAGAAGAGACAGGCATTGTCGCTCATGTGAAGGGGATCATTGGTGTTCGATCGGGTGTTATTCGTAATGAGATTAGTGATAATATGATTATTTTCCTTTTGGAGCCTGAAGGAGAAAATATTATTATACAGGAGAAAGAATTGTCTGAAGTGGCGTTTCTACATCCAGATACGATTGCGGACGATCCAAATACGTCTGTGCTTATTAAGTATTTGTTAGAAAGAAAATCAGAATTACATCTTGAAATGGATAAAACATTAAATCCAGGAGAGCAATTTGGTTATACAGCCTATCACGTATTTACGGCGCATGCGAAGGAGAGGGAGAAAGAGTGAGTATACCGGTACTACTTATTTCAATGATGTTATTTTTTATTTTGTTCTTTGGAATTGGATTTTTACTCAACATGATTTTGCGAGCTACTTGGGTGATGGTTATTGTGTATCCGATTGTTTGTATGCTTATTATTAATAAAGCGAGTATGTGGGATTATTTTTCAAAACCGAAAGAAACATTTTCTTCATTTGGGACAAGTGTATCGCACTTAGGACAAGCAGACGTATTTATTCTATCTACTGGATTAGTAGGGGCTGCTTTAGCAGGAGTCGTAATCAAGAAACTTCGGAAAAGCGGATATCAAATGTTTTAATCTCCAATTAAGTTGGAGATTATTTTTTTGCATATTCCTTCATGGTATAGGGAATGATTAACGATGAAGGAGTGTGGAATATAAAAATGTTAAAACGATATTGTATTCGCATTATGATGACTTGTTTACTTGCAATTGCATTATGCGTAACATGGAATGCTTTCACAGGAGTTTCTTTATTAGAGATTGTAAAGAAGTATGAGGGAACGAGTGCAAAAGAAGTACATGCAGCAGAAGTTAAGAGAAATGTTGCTCCGAGTAAAGAAGTGATAAATGCTTTAGAGCAGGCAAACGACTGGTCTAAATATCGTTCAATTGAAATGACGGCAACAGGTTATACGTCGGGAATTGAGTCAACTGGTAAGAGGCCGGGACATCCGGAGTATGGTATTACATATTCAGGTGTTAAGGCGAAAAGGGATTTATATTCCACAATCGCTGCGGACTTACGCGTATTCCCAATTGGAACAATTTTATTCGTACCAGGTTATGGGTATGGTGTAGTAGCAGATAAGGGCGGTGCAATAAAAGGAAACCGTCTTGATTTGTACTATGATACGGTGAAAGATGTTTATAGCCAATGGGGTAAGAAAAAAGTAAATGTGTATGTAGTGAAAGTTGGAAACGGTAAGTTTTCAGAAGAAGAATTAACGATGTTAAATCAAGACGAAACGATGCAGGTGTTTCGTGGTCAATATTTAAAACAAAGATAGTCTAGTCGTAATTACGCTAGACTTTTTTTCTTGGCTTATTTCATAATAGAGGGGATTTTACACGTCATATAACTGTAGTTAGAATTGTCGCATTTTATCGAAAATAAAGTTATAATGGTGGTAGAGAAATTTAGGGGGTCTGAACATGTTTCAAGTACAAAAAGAATTAGCAGGTCATGAAGCAGTAATTGTTGCTTTATTTGAAGAAGAGAAAATGAGTAGTTTTGTACAAGAACTGGACAAAGCGTTTGAAGGACAATTACAAGTTTTACTAGAAGAGAAAGAATTATCTACGAAGAAAAAGGCCATTTCGAAAGTGCATAGCTTAGGAAAAACAAATGTGAAACGTTATTACTTTGTTGGTTTAGGCAAGAAAGAGTCTTACACGACAGAAACGTTACGTGCGGCTCTTGGTAAGGCATTTAAAACAATGCAAGCAGCAAAAGTACAAGATGCAGCAATCTTACTTGATTCTTTCGTAACAGAGAAATTAGACGCGATTGATGTCGCTCATATTGCAGCAGAGGTACAAGGCCTTGGTACATATGAATTACAAACGTATAAATCAGATAAAAAGGATCATGTAGAGTTAGAGAAGTTCACGGCTATTACAGCGGAAGATGCACAAGAAATTGAAGCCGCATTAACAGTTGGCTACGTACATGGACGTGCAACAAATTCAGCTCGTACACTTGTAAATATGCCGCCAAACGTATTAACAGCGACAAAGCTTGCTGAGTATGCTGTTGAATTAGCGGAGAAGTATGATATGGACTATAAAGTTCTTGAGAAAGAAGAGATGGAAGATCTTGGTATGGGTGCGTTACTTGCAGTAAACCAAGGTAGTGTAGAGCCACCAAAAATGATTGCTCTTATTTATAAAGGAAAAGAAGAGTGGACAGATGTCATTGGATTCGTTGGAAAAGGTATTACATACGATACAGGTGGTTATTCTTTAAAACCACGTGAAGGCATGGTCGGTATGAAAGGTGATATGGGTGGTGCAGCTGCTGTATTAGGTGCGATGGAAATTATCGGTGAACTTCGCCCAGAACAAAATGTGATCGCTGTTATTCCTTCAACTGATAACGTTGTAAGTGGTACGGCATTTAAGCCAGACGATGTAATCACATCTATGAGCGGAAAAACAATTGAAGTATTAAATACGGATGCAGAAGGTCGTCTAGCTTTAGCTGACGGTATTACGTATGCGAAAAAACTTGGTGCAAACTACCTTGTTGATGTTGCAACATTAACAGGCGGTGTAATTGTTGCACTTGGAAACTATACGACAGGCGCAATGACAAATAATGAAGAGTTATTTGAGCAAGTGCTAGAGGCTTCTATGGAAACAGATGAGCCAATTTGGCAACTACCGATTTTTGATCGTGATAAAGAACGCGTTCGAAACAGTAAGTTTGCTGATTTAAATAACTCACCAGGCCGTGAAGGACATGCGGTTATGGCAGGTACATTCTTAGGCGAATTCGCTGAAGATACACCGTGGGTACACTTAGATATCGCTGGAACATCAGAAACAAAAGGCGCGCACGACTTAGGTCCAGCTGGAGCAACTGGTGCAATGGTACGTACACTTGCAACACTTGTGGAGCGTTTTGGAGAAGAATAAGAGTATAAGTGAAGACTGTTCCAATATTTTGGAACAGTCTTCTTTTTATAGGTTTGTTTACCCCGCTATTTGCCGGGTAGTAAGACTCGCACCCAAAAATTCAGCGAAAGCAAAGCAGTTAGGTGGGGTTGTCGTAAAAGCCCGATTGGTGAGGGCTGATTAAAGTTTCACTTTATAAAGAAATCGTATACAAAATCCCGTTTAAAGCAAAAGAAGTACGGCCCGTTTCTTCAGAGACAACTAATATAAGTGCATCACTCTTTTCTGATAAGCCAATTGCAGCTCTGTGACGTGTTCCTAGCTCAGGATCAACTTCTGTACTTTTCGTTAAAGGAAGAATATTAGCAGCTGAGACAATATGATTATTTTTTACGAGAACGGCACCGTCATGAAGAGGGTTACCTGGATAAAATATTGATTCGAGTAATGGTGCAGTTAAATGAGCGTTTAATGTCGTTCCAGTTTGAATGAGAGCTTCAAGCGTCTCGTTTCTTTCCACAACGATAAGAGCACCATGTTTTCTGGCGCTTAAATGTTGGATAGCTGTTGTAATAAAAGATGAACTTTCCGTATAAGGTGATAAATATGCCTGAATATAGTATGTAGCTGCCAATGTTTGTACATTTGCTAACATATGATGAATATCTTCCATTTTGCATAAAATACATTCGTCTTCTTTATCGATTGCGTTCCTCATAATCGATAGTTCTTTTTCAGCAATTTCAATCATTTGCTTTGTTTGTATTTTGAGCTCTTCTGACAAGCCCCATTCGTGCATAATCCTCATTCCCTTTAGTGGAGTATTTAACAATAGTGTATACAAATATTCCTAGTAAAATCCTGCTAGATTTTATAAAATATTGAGATACAGCATGTTTTTTTCATATAATAAAGGTATGACGAGCGAGAGGAGAGAGAAGAATGAATTGGAAACAAGAATTTAGTCGCTGGCTTTCTTACGCACAATTAGATGCAGAATTAAAAGAACAGCTAGAAAATATGAAGCAAGATGAGAAGAAAATCGAGGATAGCTTTTATAAAAATCTAGAGTTTGGCACAGGTGGTATGCGTGGTGAACTTGGTGCTGGTACGAACCGTTTAAACGTATATACAGTTCGTAAAGCAACAAAAGGATTAGCAAGCTTTATTGAAAAATTAGGTGAGGAAGCGAAAAAACGTGGTGTTGTTGTAGCCTATGATTCTCGTCATAAATCACCTGAGTTCGCAATGGAAGTTGCTGCTACACTTGGGGCACGCGGTATCACAACATATGTGTTTGAAAGCTTACGTCCAACGCCAGTACTTTCTTTCGCAGTTCGTCATTTACATACAGTAAGTGGAATCGTTCTTACGGCAAGCCATAATCCACCTGAATATAACGGATACAAAGTATACGGTGAAGATGGTGGACAGTTACCTCCAAAAGAAGCAGATGAGTTAATTAGCTACGTAAATGCAGTAGAAGATGAATTAACAGTTGAAGTCGCTGATGTAGAGCAATTAAAAGCTGACGGTTTATTACATATTATTGGACAAGAAGTAGATGATGCATATGCTGCAGAATTGAACAATGTCATCATTAATAAAGAAATGGTGCAAAAGGTCGGCAAAGACTTAAAAATCGTCTTTACACCATTACACGGAACATCAAATATTTCTGTACGCCGTGGTTTAAAAGAAGTTGGATTTACAGATGTGACAGTTGTAAAAGAGCAAGAGTTACCAGATCCAAACTTCTCTACAGTAAAATCACCGAACCCAGAAGAGCACGCAGCGTTTGAGTATGCCATTCGTGACGGTGAAAAGGTAGGCGCAGATGTATTAATCGCAACTGATCCTGACGCAGATCGTCTAGGTGTAGCGGTGCGCAATCATAATGGTGAGTTCCAAGTATTAACAGGAAACCAAACAGGTGCATTAATGCTTGATTACTTACTATCTCAAAAGAAAGAAAACGGAACGCTTCCGGAGAACGGTGTCGTATTAAAAACAATCGTAACGTCTGAGATTGGCCGTACAATTGCGAAAGCATACGGTTTAGATACGGTTGATACGTTAACTGGATTTAAATTTATCGGTGAAAAAATTAGGCAGTATGAAGAAAGCGGACAATATGAATTCCAGTTCGGTTATGAGGAAAGCTATGGTTATTTAATCCGCCCATTCTGCCGTGATAAAGATGCAGTACAATCTGTCCTATTTGCATGTGAAGTAGCTGCATACTACAAATCACAAGGAAAAACGTTATATGACGGTCTATTAGAAGTATTTGAGAAGTACGGTTTCTTCCGTGAAGACCTTGTATCGTTAACGTTAAAAGGAAAAGATGGAGCTGAAAAAATCCAAGAGATGATGGCAACGTTCCGTGAGAATCCGCCGAAAGAAGTAGCAGGCTTAACAGTCGTAGCAGTGGAAGACTATAAAGCAAGCATCGTTACATCTTTACAAGATGGACATAAAGAAGAGATTCACTTACCGAAATCAAATGTGTTAAAATATCAATTAGAGGATGGTTCATGGTTCTGCCTACGTCCATCTGGAACTGAGCCGAAGATTAAGTTTTACTTTGGTGTAAAAGATAGTTCTTTACAAAATAGTGAACAAAAGTTACTTACTATTAAAGAAGACATTATGAATCGTTTATAATACAAAGTAATTTTAAGTAGTAAGGAACAAAAGGGAGCGAAATCTCCCTTTTGTTTTATGTAGGAAATGATTGCTATTGATTCCGACAGGAGAGAGGGTATTTTGTGATGAAAAAAGTAAGAAAAGCGATAATCCCAGCAGCTGGATTAGGAACACGTTTTTTACCAGCAACGAAAGCAATGCCGAAAGAAATGTTACCGATAGTAGATAAACCAACGATCCAATACATTGTAGAAGAAGCAGTGAAATCGGGTATCGAAGATATTATTATCGTTACTGGTAAAACAAAGCGTTCTATTGAAGATCATTTTGATAATGCATTTGAACTAGAACAAAACTTATTAGAGAAGAAAAAATATGAGTTGCTTGAAAAAGTACAAGCTTCTTCAAAAATGGTAGATATTCATTATATCCGTCAAAAAGAGCCGAAGGGACTAGGACATGCTGTTTGGTGTGCGCGTAAATTCATTGGTGATGAGCCGTTTGCAGTGTTACTAGGTGATGATATTGTCCAAGCTGAGAAACCGTGTTTACGTCAATTAATGGATGAGTATGAAAAAACACTTTCTTCTGTTATTGGTGTACAAACTGTTCCAGAGTCGGAAACACATCGCTATGGAATTATCGATCCATTAGAACAAGAAGGTCGTCGTTACCAAGTTCGCAATTTCGTTGAGAAACCAGCGCAAGGTACAGCTCCTTCAAACTTAGCAATTATGGGCCGTTACATTTTAACGCCTGAAATCTTTATGTTCTTAGAACAGCAACATGTCGGTGCTGGTGGTGAAATTCAATTAACAGATGCAATCCAAAGCTTAAATGAAATCCAACGTGTATTTGCTTACGATTTCGAAGGAAAGCGCTACGACGTAGGTGAAAAGCTAGGATTCGTTCAAACGACAATTGAAATGGCCCTGCAACACCCAGAATTACGTGATGACATGGTTGCAATGATGAAGAAAATTTTAGAAGAACAAGCGAATCAAGAGTCTTAATATAAAAAAAGAGTTATTGCAGCAAGCTGCAATAACTCTTTTTTATTATGAAATCGTCGAATGAGAATGCTGATAAGCAGAGCGACGCACAGCATAGTATATGCGAGGTGCGATAATAGCACCGATAATTGTAAATGCAATATCTTTTACTGCAAACCACATCATAATCATCCAAGCAGCTTTATAGCTCATATTACCGCCCATAAAGAGATTGACTGCTCCGTACATGTAAGTAGTACCGATTATATAAGTTAAAATAATTCCAGTGAAAGAGGCAATTGCAAATGTAATGAAAGTGGGTCTTTCTTTTTGTTCTACTAGTTTTCCTGATACGTAAGCAACGATAATAAAGGCGATAATAAAACCACCAGTAGGATCTAAAAGTGCTCCAAATCCAGCTTTGAAGTTAGCGAAGATTGGTGCGCCGGCTAAACCAACGAGCATATATACAGTCATGGATAAGGCACCAAGTCTACTTCCAAGAAGAAGACCTGCTAAAATTGCGAAAAATGGTTGCATAGATAATGGGATGCCTGCTACTTGTAAGAAAGGTGCCCAAGATACAATATTTGCACCGATGGCCATAAGAGCAACGAACATGGCAGCTAATGCTAAATCTAAAACATGTAATCTTCTCATAATGTTAACCTCCTGTTGTTTTTAGGTTAACATTATCGTAGCGAAAATATTTACTTGTTGTCAATCAAAATATTTTGATAAGAAGGCTTTAAATAGTCTCTTAGCAACGTATATGGAATACGAAATTGCGGAATTCCACTTGAATAGGGAGCAATCTCATATAAAGGGAAATAAATGACGAGATTGTCTGGCTCTAAAAAGAAGTGAAATTTTTTCATACTCATTACTTTTTCAGTTGCATCAGGAAAATAAATGCTTTCATTTTGTTTAATTTGTCGTACAATCTCTGCACGGATTACATCTTTATATTTATCCTTTTGTTGAAATAAATCGTCTAAGTGCAGCACCTTTTTTTCGTTTAAATCAAATGTATTTGCCTTCCACGTATAAAGACCGTGTGCTCCGCCAGTATATTGATAGTAATTCACATATAGGCTAAGAAAAGGTGGTTTGTTTAAAGAGACTTTATAATCAACATTTGCTACGTACGGATGAAAGGGTGTACTAGATCCTTCTGTCTCTTTATAATATTTTTTTGCTTCTTTTTCTAATTTGTTTTTAAATTTGTCAGTGGATTTTTTGTAGTATAAATTGAGTTTATTTTGAAATTTAGAATCAGAAAAGTTGTGAAAAGAAGGCCTATTTATTTGATATTCTATATAAGGTTTCTTACCTTTTTGCGTTACAGTCTTAACATCGATTGTCAGGTTAGATGCTTTGGCTGTTATTGCACAATTTGGTACAATAGTCAGCAAGGAGAACATAAGCAGTAATATACAAAATTTCTGTTTCATTTAGGTGAAGCCTCCTTATATAAGTGTTATAAGTAGTTTGAAAATAAATAGGTAAAATTATACATTTAATTAAAGTAAGAGAAGGGGGAAGCGATATGGCAAAAACTTTAATGGATTCACTTGGAATTGAGTTGTTAGAGATGACAGAAGATAAGGTAGTTGCTACGATGCCTGTTGATGAGCGTACGCATCAACCGTTTGGATTTTTACATGGAGGTGCATCGGTTGCATTAGCGGAAACAGTGGCAAGTGTTGGTTCATATAATTTAATTGATCAAGAAAAATGTATTTGTTTCGGATTAGAAATTAATGCAAACCACATTCGCTCAAAGAAAGATGGAATTGTAACAGCGATCGGAACACCGATACATAGAGGACAATCGACAATGGTTTGGGATGTTCGTATTATTGATGAAAATGATGATTTACTGTGTATATCAAGATGTACAGTAGCAATTAAAGAAAAACGTGAAAAGTAAAAAAGAGGCGCTCTTATGAGCAGCCTCTTTTTCTTATAATTAGAACTGGATTTTCTTCTCTAAGAAACCTTTTAGTTCGCTAATTGGCATACGAACTTGTTCCATTGTGTCACGGTCACGTACTGTAACAGCTTTGTCTTCAACTGAGTCGAAGTCGTATGTGATACAGAATGGTGTACCGATTTCGTCTTGACGACGGTAACGTTTACCGATAGAACCAGTTTCATCAAAGTCTACCATGAAGTCTTTAGCTAATTCTGCGAATACTTCAGTAGCACCTTCAGATAGCTTCTTAGATAATGGTAAGATAGCTGCTTTGTATGGTGCTAAAGCAGGGTGGAAACGAAGAACTGTACGAGAATCGTTTTCTAATTGCTCTTCTTCATATGCATCACATAAGAATGCTAATGTTACGCGGTCTGCGCCTAAAGATGGCTCGATGCAGTATGGCACGTAACGCTCATTCGTTTGTGGATCAATATAGTTAAAGTCTTCGTTTGAATGTTCCATGTGACGTTTTAAGTCGAAGTCTGTACGAGATGCAACGCCCCAAAGTTCGCCCCAACCGAATGGGAATTTGAATTCAATGTCAGTTGTTGCATTACTGTAGTGAGATAACTCTTCTTCACCGTGGTCACGAAGACGCATGCTCTCTTCAGACATACCAAGTGAAAGTAACCAGTTTTTACAAGTTTCACGCCAGAATGCAAACCACTCTAAATCTTCACCAGGCTTACAGAAGAATTCAAGTTCCATTTGTTCGAATTCACGTGTACGGAATGTGAAGTTACCAGGCGTGATTTCGTTACGGAAACTCTTACCGATTTGGCCGATACCAAATGGAAGCTTTTTACGCATAGAGCGTTGAACGTTTTTGAAGTTTACGAAAATACCTTGTGCTGTTTCAGGACGAAGGAAGATTTCGTTTGTGCTAGACTCTGTAACACCTTGGAATGTTTTGAACATTAAGTTGAACTGACGGATTTCAGTGAATTCTTCACTACCGCAATCAGGACATTTTACTTCATGTTCTTTCATTAAGTCAGCCATTTGGTCGAAAGTAAGACCGTCAACAACCATTTCGATGCCTTTTGCATCTAAAGCATCCTCAATTAATTTGTCAGCACGGTGACGAGCTTTACATTTTTTACAGTCAATCATTGGATCGTTGAAGTTACCAACGTGACCAGAAGCGATCCAAGTTTTAGGGTTCATTAAAATAGCTGCGTCTAAACCAACGTTGTGTGGAGATTCTTGAATGAATTTTTTCCACCAAGCTTTTTTAACGTTATTTTTTAATTCGATTCCAAGTGGACCGTAATCCCAAGTGTTTGCAAGACCACCGTAAATTTCAGAACCAGGGAAAACAAAACCGCGATGTTTCGCTAAGTTTACAACTTGTTCCATTGAATACATAAGAAAATCCTCCTTTTGAAAGTTAACGTATTGGCGATGACATACTCTGATACTTTGGAAACGAGCAGTATATGCTAAAAAGAACATAAAAAAACGCTCATCCCAAGGCTTATTTGCCTAGGGACGAGCGTTTGCCCGCGGTTCCACCCTAGTTGATACACAAAAGGTGCATCCACTTTATCATGTATTGCTCGGGACTGCCGTTTCCTTGCGGCTTCAGGCTTTCACTATCCCTGAATCGCTTTTTATGCAAGTACTTATAAGTCCGTCATCGCTACTTATATTAATAATAATGAACATATTCTAACACGTTCTTTTTTAAATCTCAATAGAGGAACGCGTCTATCTATGATAGAGTCTCGCCTATTTTTTCATTATTTATTCCGTAATTTTGCTTAATATGCTTAATTGCTTCACGCTTACTTAATGGAGCGAGCTCATTGTTTTGAACGTATTCCCAAACTACATCCGGATTTGTTTTTGCATATTCACGAAGGACCCAGCCAATCGCTTTTTGAATGAAAAATTCTTTTGAAGAATGTAGTTGTCCAATAATCCAGAAAAGAAGTTCTTCATCCATCTTTTGTTTATATTTTAGTTGGAATAAAATAGCGGCACGTTGTAACCATATGTTATCTGATGCAATCCATTTTGGAATATAGGCAGAAATTAATTCTGGATGTTTTAAAAAGATATCGCCTAAAAATGTAGGGACGATGCTATCGACAGAGTCCCACCAAGATTTTGTGACAATCAGTTCTTCTAAGAAGGGGATATGAGTTTCGTTTATATGCTTTTTATATTTTTGCATAATATCAAGTGCGGCCGCTTGGAATTCACGTTCTGGTAAGTCCCAAAGCTCACGTATGATAATTTGGAAGTCTTTTTGATCTGGGAGAGTATGTATTTGAATGATGTCTTTTAATAATTGGCGTCTTTCCGGTGTTTGAATACCTAGAAATGGGAAGTGATTTTTCATATAACGAGCCATAGGTTCTGCTTTTTCAGGATTTTGATGAGCTGTGAAATGCTCTTGTAATGCTTTTACAAATGGATGCATAAGTGTTGCTCCTCTCTTATTCTCTTTCTTCTCTTATTATACAAAGAGTTTGGATAAATTTTAAAACATAACTTGCAATGTAATGAAATATGTTGAAAGTAGAGAGGAGAGGATAAGATGGAGGATCAAGGCGTATTAGCAGGTTTCTTTGCTCTTAGTTTTGCGTTTATTCTTGTTATATTGATTTGGGCAATTATTTCATATTTGTTAACGGCTTTTGCACTTTATTCGATGGCGAAAAATGATGGTGCAACGGACGGGGTGCTTGCGTTTATTCCGTTTTTGAATAGTAAGACATGGGGTGACTTAGCGAAAGATAAATTACCAGATTTTTTGAAAGAAGAAGCAGGGTGGAAAGTATTCGGTATATACGTTGCATGTTTTATTTTTAATTTCGTACCAATTATAAGTTTACTAGCAACAGCTGTATCGATTGTATTGTCCATTTATCTTATCTACGCTATTTTAGACAGATACGGAACGAACTCTATATTATTTACGATTATTCATGTAATCACATTTTCAGTGTTCTTACCGATTCATTTATTTATCATTCGAAATGAACCGGTGAGATATAAAGAGTAGATTTTTCTTTTTTGTTGATAAGTCGATATATTTTAGATATAAGTAAAAAAGCGCCCTGATTATCAGAGCGCTTTTTTTACTACATAAGGTAGCGTAAATAAATATAAATGTGAGAAATGATTAATGAAACGATCATAATTGGGAAACCGACTTTTAGGAAGTCCATGTAACTAAATTTATGTCCTTCGCGGCTCGCGATACCTGCAACGATTACGTTAGCAGAAGCTCCGATTAATGTTCCGTTTCCGCCCAGACAAGCACCTAGTGCTAATGCCCACCATAATACATCGATTTGTGCGTCAGATGGTGATAAGCCTAGCCCAACTGCCATATCGTTAATAAGTGGAATCATTGTTGCAACGAATGGGATGTTATCAATTGTTGCAGAGGCGATACCAGATACCCATAAAATAAGGATGGATGCGTAAGAAATATCTCCGCCTGTTATACCAATTACTTTTTGAGCTAACATTTTGATAAGACCGATATCGATAAGTCCTCCAACAAGTACGAATAGCCCTGCGAAGAAGAAGATTGTTACCCATTCTACACTTGCGAATACCTCTTCAATTTCATGTTCTTTCACACCAATTAACATAAGTACAGTAGCACCAGTTAAGGCGATAATAGCGGCATCAATATGGAAAATAGAATGAGTCATGAAACCTACAATTGTAAGTCCAAGTACCGTTAAAGATTTTTTCATTAATACTGGATCTTTAATGTATTGTTTTTCATCTAAGCTCATTAATTTTTTAACTTGTACAGGATCGGCAATTAATTGTTTACGGTACATGAAGTAAAGTATTGTTGCTGTAACTGCAATAATAATAATTACGATTGGTGCTAGATTTAATAGGAAAGCATTGAAGTCTAAATGCTTATTTGCAGAACCAATCATAATGTTAGGTGGATCACCAATTAATGTTGCTGTTCCTCCAATATTTGAAAAAATAATTTCAGAAAGTAAATAAGGAACAGGATTTACTTGCAGTATGCGCGTAATAGATAAAGTAACTGGAACAACAAGAAGTACAGTTGTAACGTTATCTAAAAATGCGGAGCCAAGCGCGGTAAGTAGGGAAAGGGAAATTAAAATTTTAATTGGATTTCCTTGTGCCCCTTTTGCTGCTTTAATGGCAACGTATTGGAAAACACCTGATTTACTCGTAATGTTCACCAAAATCATCATACCGATGAGTAGCGTAATCGTTCCCCATTCAATATGTTTCGTAAAGGCGTTATGTAAATCGACGACCCCCACAATTACCATGAATGCTGCACCGAGAAGTGCGATGACAGCGCGATTAATTTTTTCAGAAATAATAATGGCATATGTAATTAAAAAGACTGCGATAGCAAAATAATACTGCCAGTTAGCGAGTTCTTGCGTTGTTTCGTGCAAAAATCTCATCTCCTTTCATTCATTTTTCTTAGTGTGTCAAATATTAACTAGATGAAACACACATAACGTCATTATAAAGTAGAAAAACTGCGGATGTAAATGAAAGGAGAGATTTTGTCATATTTTCTGCATAGGTCATTTTTTCTTATTTTTTAAAATATTTGTGGGCATTTGACATATATATAAGATACATCCAATCTGAATATTTAAAATGGAATTAGCATTCGAGCTTGTTCGTGTAGGAGTGTCAAATAGAAAGGAATGACAAAAATGATAAGGAAGGGATCGTATGGATGAACAACGATTTTTATTTTTAGACTTTGAGTTTACGATGCCCCAGCATAGAAAGAAACCGAAAGGATTTTTTCCAGAGATTATTGAGGTAGGACTCGTTTCAGTTGCTGGCTGTAAGGTAGAAGATACGTATTCATCACATGTCAGGCCGAAAACATTTCCTTCTTTAACGGATCGATGTAAGAAGTTTTTAGGAATAAAACAAGAAGTCGTGGATAAAGGGATTTCATTTCCTGAACTCGTTAAGAAGCTTGCAGAATACGAAACGAAATGTAAACCGACAATTGTAACGTGGGGAAATATGGATATGAAAGTGCTGAAACATAATTGTGAAATGGCAGGGATAGCTTTTCCATTCTTCGGACAGTGTCGTGATTTATCGCTTGAGTATAAGAAGTTTTTTGGAGAAAGAAATCAAACAGGATTATGGAAAGCAATTGAGGCGTATGGAAAAGTAGGGACAGGGAAGCATCATTGTGCGCTTGATGATGCGATGACGACGTACAATATTTTTAAACTAGTAGAAAAAGATAAAGAGTATTTAGTAAAGCCAGCACCTCCAACATTAGGAGAACTTGTTGATTTTTCAAAAGTGTTAAAGAAAGTGAGCACACAGTAACGACCAAATTGCACATTATGTAATTTGGTCGTTTTGTTTTTTAGAGTTTGTAGTCTTTCTTTAACTGTTGTAATGTTTCTAGACTACGCTCTGCAAAAGGTGAATCATCTTCAGAAAATGAATTCATTTGAGTTTCTAATGCTAATTTTAGTGACTCGGTATAATCCGGAATTTCTCCTTCATATTTTTTCACCATTTGCTCTGGAATGTTCGTCTGTTCACGGAAAGCTAAAGCGCGTCTTTCATGGAAAAATGGTACGTCAGCTTGTTTTACGTTATGTAAGTCACCTTGCACCGGATGTTTTAAAACAGCTAATACTTTTACGACGTAACTGCCAGGGCGGCTATTTGTAACTTCGCCGATGTATTTTCCTGTTTTATAAATACCAGTAACGATTTCGCCAATTTCAAATGTTTCTCTCATATTTTTCACCTCAAGTTTATAGTAAGGAAAGTAGGAGAAGGAGTCAAAGAAATCATTTGCTTTCAGAACGCCCCTTGAGAATATGGATAGGTTCCACTATAATTTAAAATGATATAACAGAAAATTCTGATGTTTTATAAATCCTATAATAAGGAGTGTTCTATATGATGCCTTTATATTTTCCGGAAGATAAAACAGAATATATTATTCCAGGGATTGTTTGCGTTCTATTTATTATCGGTGCTATTGCCACGTGGCGCATGTTTATTCGTGTATCAAAAAGAGAAGCAGAGCGATTGCAGAAAGTTGAAGAAAAACTATTAGCTGAAAAGAAACAGTAATGCATTTTTGTATGTTTCCCTCTATGCTCGGACAATCTAAGGGCAGAATATATTTTGGAGGGAATAAAATGAAGAAACGGCTTTTTTTCAGTTGTTGTTTATTATTTCTGATGGCAGGTTGTGACCAAGGAAAGCCGAAAGAAATTGAAGTGAAATTACATAATGCTTCAGGAGATGAAGTAGGGACTGCGAAAGTAGTGCAGCAAACAAGTGGCGTGAAAATTACGATTAAAGGAGAAGGTTTCACGCCAGGACCACACGGACTACATGTACATGAAATCGGAGAGTGTAAGGCACCTCGTTTTGAATCATCCGGGAATCATTTTAATCCTGATGATAAAAAACATGGTCTTCTTAATCCGAAGGGTGCAGAAAACGGTGATTTACCGAACGTAGTTGCAGATGGTTCTGGAAAGATTAAAGCGGAAATCGATGCACCTCACATCACACTTGAAGAAGGAAAAACGACGATTCATAGAAAAGATGGAGCGTCTATTATTATTACAGAAAACCCTGATGATGGTATGACTCAACCGACAGGTAAATCAGGGGATCGAATTGCTTGTGGCGTAATTGTAAAAAAAGCATCGGATATGAAGAAAAAGTAAAAGCTACCGTGAATGGTAGCTTTCTTTGTGAAATGTAATTAAAAATATATCAGCGATTATTGGAATATATCGACTGTAACTCAAATTATATCGGCGATTATTAGAATATATCGACCGTAACTTGAAATATAGCGACTTACCGACAAAATATGACAAAGGAGTCTGTCCAAGAATGATTAGGGGGACAGACTCCTTTCTTATTATGAAAACGTATGACGCAGTCTGTTTAAAATTTCTTCTAAAACAGATCGTGGACAGCCGATATTAATTCGAATATGTTCTTCGCCACCTAACCCGTATTTCTCACCAGGTTCAACAATGATTTTTCCTTTTTCCTCAAGTAATGCAGTACGCTCGTTTTGAGAAAGCTTTAGATGAGAACAATCAATCCATAATAAAAAGCTACCTTCTGGCTTCGTTACGGAAAGAGCAGGTATGTGAGTTTTAATATATTCACAAGCAAATTGAGCATTATCTTCTATATATAATCGAATTTCGTTTAGCCAATCATTACATTCTGTATAGGCACTTTGCATCGCTGTATAAGCGAAGATATTTAATCCGTGGAAGCCTTGTCTATATTGGATAGATGTAAAGGCTTGACGGAGTTTTTCATTTGGAATGATAATAATCGATGCTTGTAATCCAGCGATATTAAATGTTTTACTTGGAGCCATACAAGTAATCGTGCGAGCTGCTAATTCTTCAGATAAAGAAGCGAACGGTGTATGTCTATGATCTGCGTAAATAATATCGGAATGAATTTCATCCGCCACAACGATTACGTTATATTTAGTACATAACGATCCGAGCTGCAAAAGTTCCTCTTTCGTCCAAACGCGCCCGATTGGGTTATGAGGGCTACAAAGAAGCATGAGTTTGATGCCTTGCTGAAACTGCTTTTCTAAATGCTTGAAGTCTATCACATATGTATCATTTTGTTTCTGTAATGGACTCACGTATAACTGTCTGTTGTTTGTTGTGACCATTTCGAAAAATGGAGGATAAATAGGTGGTTGTACGAGAACGGATTCGTTTTCTTTTGTGAAAGCCTGTATGCTCGTACTAAGAGCTGGAACGATTCCGGCGCTAAAGACAATCCATTCTTTTTGAATATCCCAGTCGTATTGTTGTTTTGTCCAGTTACAAATAATATTCCCAATATTTTCGGGAGGAAGTGTATAGCCAAAAATCGGATGTTCGATTCGTTGTTTTAAGGCAGTTTGAATTGGTTTTGGTACTTCAAAATCCATATCAGCAATCCAAGCATGGATAAGTTCTTCGTTTTTATATGTATCCCATTTTATACTATGCGTTCCACGTCGATTGATTGCTTTATGAAATAGTTGCATAAGTTTGCTCCCTTCTTCTGTAAAACCAATAAGTTATGAAAGTTCTCTCTCTTCTTATAGAATAGCTGATGTGATAGGATAAAGAAAAGTATTAAAAAGTGAAAAGGCGGGAAGCGAATGGGTACATATGAAAAGATGATAGAGGTTGTGAAGAATTGGGATCCGTTTCAAATGGGACCGGAGTTTTATGAAACAGAAGCGAGCGATGTTGTGAACGTCATAAGTGTGTTTGACGATCCAAAATACATCGCAAAGAAGATTCAACATATATACTTTATGTCTTTTGAGGAAGTACCTGTGCTTGAAAAATGTGAGAAATTAGCTATGGAATTACTTGTAATAAAAGAAGGTGGAAGCTGTTCATTATAGGCTGTCGGAATTTCCGACAGCCTTTTTTATATTATCCCGCTATTTTCCGGGCAGTAAGACCCCGACCTCAAAATTCAGCGGAAGCAAAGAAGTTAGGTGGGGACTGATTAAAGTTTCATTTTATTGCGCGGAAAAAGCGATAATTTCTTCATAAACATGTTCAGGCTTTTCTTCAGGTAGTAAATGTCCTGTATTTTCATAAGAAATAAATTTTGAATTCGGTAAATCTTTGTGTAGACGATGACCTACATGTACAGGGACGACGCGGTCTTTTTCACCCCAAATGAGTAGGATAGGTGTTTCGATTTTTTGTAATTCAGTTGAAGATAAGTCACCTTCACGGTCTCGTATCATGCGAGTTAAAGCGGGAAATATACGGTTGTCATAAAAAGGAGCGGAGTAACCTTTTTTCATTTCATCGTCAATTAATGAGTGATCATGAACGACATTCATTAAGTTATGAACAATGCCGCGCCGTATAATCCAGTTCTTTACGTATAAATGAAAGAACGGTAAATAAGAAGAGTATAGTAAAGGTAAGGTTGCGCGCGCTAAATAGCTCGAGCTACATAGTAAAATCGTCTTTGAAATGAGTTCAGGACGTATACGGTTTACATAGAGAGAAATTTGCCCACCCATAGAATGCCCAACTAATACAATGTTTGAGAGAGATAAATGTTCAATTAAATCAATAATAATCGTTGCTAAATTGTGATAAGAATACTTAAACAGATGAGACTTATCACTTTTTCCGAACGGTGGTAAATCAAGAGCAATGACTGTTCCTTCCTTCGCTAGTAAAGGAATGAGACGGCGGTAACTGAATGAGGAAGATAAAAAGCCGTGAACGAGTACGAAAGTAGGGCGTTCTGTTTTATTATCATGTTCATACAATTCGTAATGAACAGTAGTGCCGCGAGTGGAAAAAGTGAAATAAGGACAAGTATATTTATGATTCATTTTTTGTCACTCCATTGATTTTTGTTCATATCATCTCCAAGGAAGAAGAAAATATGTTAACAAAAAAAGGCAAGATGACGATGTCATCTTGCCTTTCGTTTATTCAGTATTACCCGCGCACAATATTAGGCGGTGTTTTTCCTTGTAATCCTGCAACTAAATTTTCAGCGGCGGTCATGGCCATTTGCTGACGAGTTTTTAATGTTGCAGATCCGATGTGCGGTAAAGTCACAACATTTTGTAATGATAAGAGTGGATTATCTTTTTGAATTGGCTCTTGTGTAAAAGTATCGATGCCTGCTGCAAAGATTTTCTTTTCTGTTAAAGCATGGATTAACGCTTCTTCATCTACTGTTTTCCCCCGAGAAGCATTAATGAAGATTGCTGTTTCTTTCATTAATGAAAATTCCTTTTCTCCGATAAGGTGATATGTTTCATCTGTTAATGGAGTAAGAAGAACAATAAAGTCAGACTGCTTCAGTAGCGTCTGTAAATCACAATATGTAGCATCGAATTTTTGTTCAGCTTCTTCTTTACGACGGCGGTTATAGTAAAGAACATTCATATCAAATCCGAATTTTGCTCGTTTTGCAACGGCTTCTCCAATTCGGCCCATACCGATAATACCAATTGTGCTATGGTGTACATCTAGTCCGAAGTGTTCTTTTCCGATTTCAGCGTTCCATTCACCATTTTTTACGTAAGAATCGAGTTCGCAAACGCGGCGCCCAGCTGATAGCATAAGGGCGAAAACGAGATCAGCTACTGTATCATCTAATACGTATGGTGTATTCGTTCCAATAACCTTTCGATTTTTCATCGCTTGTAAATCAAAATTATCGTAACCAACAGAAATGTTGCTCACTACTTTTAAGTTAGGAGCCACTGTCAGTAATTCTTCATTAATAGCAGATCCGAAATTTAATAACCCATCTTTATCTTGTATTTTCTCTAATAGAACATCACGAGGTACTTTCTCATTTTGATCCCATTTTTCATAATCACAGTGTTCTGATAAATAGTTTTCTACAAATGTCGGAACTGGTTCAGCAATATAAATTTTTGGTTTCACGGTTCCATCCCCTTTCGCTTTATCACGCATTTTTCCGCTGATTAAAGTTTCACTTTATTTTGACATAATTCAATAGAAAAATCTTCTTTTCAAACTGGAAAGGGTATTTGTATAATTTAGACACAAACGAAAAGGAAGGATGATTTATATGGTGACAGAAAAAGAATTAGAATTATTAGCTTGTCTTGAAAAGAGTAGTCGATTATCTGTAGATACATTAGCGAAGCTGTTAAATATAGAAGTAGAAGAAGTAAAGAAGATGGTTGCGAGATTAGAAAATGAAAAGATTATTGTGGATTATGTAACACATATCGATTGGACGAAAGTGAAAGAACATACAGGTTTAACGGCAATGATCGATGTGAAAGTTACGCCAAAGCACGGCGTTGGGTTTGATGCGGTTGCTGAGCAAATTTATCGTTATTCAGAAGTGAAATCCGTTTATTTAATGTCAGGGACATATGATCTTTCTATTACATTAGAAGGTAAAACGATGGGGGAAGTAGCGATGTTTGTTTCTGAGAAATTAGCAACAATTGAATCTGTCGTTTCTACAACTACTCATTTCATTTTGAAGAAGTATAAACATGAGGGCGTTATTTATGAAAAAGACGATGATGATAAGCGAATTGTGGTGACACCATGAAGCAATTTGAACTATCTAGATCAGCAGAATCTTTAAAACCATCTGGTATTCGAAAATTTTTTGATTTAGCAGCAAATATGAAAGGTGTTATTTCCCTCGGGGTAGGAGAGCCGGATTTTGTTACCCCTTGGAATGTAAGGCAAGCATGTATTCGTTCTTTGGAACAAGGGTATACGTCATATACAGCAAATGCAGGATTATTGGAGCTCCGTCAAGAAATAGCAAAGTATCTAAAAAAACAATTTGCAGTATCTTATGATCCAAGTGATGAAATCATTGTTACAGTTGGAGCGAGCCAGGCGTTAGATGTAGCGATGCGTGCCATTATAAATCCTGATGATGAAGTGCTCATTGTTGAACCAAGCTTCGTTTCTTATGCACCACTTGTGACATTAGCTGGAGGAGTTCCGGTTCCTGTGGAGACTAAGCTAGAAAACGAGTTTAAAGTACAACCAGAACAAATTGAAGCAGCTATTACAGCGAAAACAAAGGCGATTTTACTTTGTTCACCAAATAACCCGACAGGTGCAATGCTAAATAAATTCGAGCTTGAAGAAATAGCAGTGATTGTTGAGAAGTACAATCTAATTGTATTATCTGATGAAATTTATGCAGAGCTTGTATACGACGAAGCATATACAAGTTTCGCGAGTATTAAAAATATGCGCGAGCATACGATTTTAATTTCAGGATTTTCAAAAGGATTTGCGATGACAGGATGGCGTCTCGGTATGATTGCAGCTCCTGTTCAGTTTTCAGAATTGATGCTCAAAATCCACCAATATTCCATGATGTGTGCACCGACGATGTCTCAGTTCGCAGCACTTGAAGCGTTACGTGCGGGGAATGATGAAGTAATTCGGATGAGAGATAGTTATAAGAAGCGTCGTAATTTTATGACGACATCTTTCAATGAAATGGGCTTAACGTGTCATGTGCCGGGCGGAGCATTTTATGTTTTCCCTTCTATATCTTCAACAGGATTATTTTCAGCGGAATTTGCAGAACAGTTATTGCTGGAAGAAAAAGTAGCTGTTGTCCCTGGTAGCGTATTTGGCGAAAGTGGTGAAGGGTTTATTCGTTGTTCTTATGCGACGTCGCTTGAACAACTTATGGAAGCAATGAAGAGAATGGAACGGTTTGTTGAAAATAAAAAAAGGACAAAACGTAATACGTTTTGTCCATAAAAGGGGGGGAATACTAGAAAGCCATGTGTTAGTAGTCTATCCCAATATTGGAGAATTATACTTCTTTAAGGGGAATTTTTCATGAATTTTGAATGAGTTCTGTCATAGTGGTATAATTTACTAATATAAGGTATGCGCATTCTAGATATTGTTATCTAGAATGCGTACTAACCAATCGGATATTTAAAATAAATATATCTGCTTTGCTCTCTATAATTGTAGAGAGAATGGTAAACGTATGGGAGTGTTTCATATGTCAGAACAATATACAACAGGAGTGGTTGTAACAGGGAAAGTGACTGGAATTCAAGATTACGGTGCGTTTGTAGCGTTAGATGCAGAAACACAAGGACTTGTGCATATATCTGAAATTACAAATGGATATGTAAAGGATATTCATGACTTTTTAAAGGTCGGCGATACAGTAGAAGTAAAGGTACTTTCAATTGATGAAGAGCACAGAAAAATGAGTTTATCGTTAAAAGCGGCGAAAAGAAAACAAGGAAGGATTCTTATACCGAACCCATCTGAAAACGGATTTAATACGCTGCGAGAAAAGTTGGCAGAATGGATTGAAGAGTCCGAGTTAACAAAGTAAAAGAGGAACGCATATGAGCGTTCCTCTTTTACTTTATCTTATGATATATATTTGCAAATATGATTGCATGCAATCATATTCGTATGTCGGAGGTGAAAGGACATACTGATTATCGAATTTCGTTTGTTTCTGGGTGCGTACCAAGATTTTCAGATGGTTTAAACAGTAAACCAAGGTTGATAAGCCCAGATATACCAACGATGCCGTAAATAATACGTGCAAGAGCTGAATTTTGTCCGCCGAAAATGGCTGCTACTAAGTCAAACTGGAAAAACCCGATTAGTCCCCAGTTCACAGCGCCAATTACAGTAAAGACTAATGCGATACGTTGCAAAGTACTCATGAAAAAGCCCCCCTTAATTGTGAAGCATGAGCAAGCGATGAGTTAATTAACTCTTTTATAGAATGGGGTAGTTATGTTGTTTTTATACATAAAAAATGTTTAGAAAAGGATGTATATACATCTATACCGAAAAATGCGAATTTTTATGCAAAAAATGAACTTTTTCTAAAAAATATATATTGGTTACGTTTACAATTGCCTAATCGCTTGATTTACAACTTCAGTTTCGCTAAAGTGAATACAGAAATACATATCCATAATTGGAGGGAAAAAGATGAGTACACATGTAACGTTCGACTATTCTAAAGCGTTATCCTTCATCGGTGAACATGAAATCACTTATTTACGTGATGCAGTGAAAGTAACACATCACGCAATCCACGAAAAAACTGGAGCTGGGAACGATTTCCTTGGGTGGGTAGACCTTCCGCTTCAATATGACAAAGAAGAATTCGCTCGCATTCAAAAATGCGCAGAAAAAATTAAAAATGACTCTGACATTTTACTTGTTGTAGGTATTGGTGGTTCTTACCTAGGAGCACGCGCAGCAATCGAAATGTTAAACCATTCTTTCTACAACACGCTTTCTAAAGAACAACGTAAAACTCCACAAGTGCTATTTGTTGGACAAAACATTAGCTCCACTTATATGAAAGATTTAATGGACGTATTAGAAGGTAAAGACTTCTCTATTAACGTTATTTCCAAATCAGGTACAACAACAGAGCCAGCGCTAGCATTCCGTATCTTCCGTAAGTTATTAGAAGAAAAGTATGGAAAAGAAGAAGCTCGCAAACGTATTTATGCAACTACAGATAAAGCGCGTGGTGCATTAAAAACATTAGCTGATAACGAAGGTTACGAAACATTTGTTATTCCAGATGATGTTGGAGGTCGTTTCTCTGTATTAACGCCAGTTGGTTTATTACCAATCGCAGTAAGTGGCTTAAATATTGAAGAGATGATGAAAGGTGCAGCTGCTGGTCATGATGACTTCGGAACATCAGAACTAGAAGAAAATCCAGCTTACCAATACGCAGTAGTTCGTAACGCTTTATACAATAAAGGAAAAACAATTGAAATGCTTGTTAACTATGAGCCAGCACTTCAATACTTCGCTGAGTGGTGGAAACAGTTATTTGGTGAAAGTGAAGGAAAAGATCAAAAAGGTATTTTCCCATCTTCAGCAAACTTCTCAACTGATTTACACTCATTAGGTCAATACGTTCAAGAAGGGCGTCGTGACTTATTTGAAACAGTTCTTAAAGTAGGTAAATCTACACATGAACTAACAATCGAATCAGAAGAGAACGATTTAGACGGATTAAACTACCTTGCTGGTGAAACTGTAGACTTCGTAAACACAAAAGCATACGAAGGTACATTACTTGCACATAGCGACGGGGGAGTACCAAACTTAATCGTAAATATTCCTGAATTAAATGAGTACACATTCGGTTACCTTGTATACTTCTTCGAAAAAGCATGTGCGATGAGCGGCTACTTATTAGGCGTGAATCCATTTGACCAACCTGGAGTAGAAGCATACAAGAAAAACATGTTTGCTTTACTTGGTAAACCAGGATTTGAAGAATTAAAAGCAGAATTAGAAGAGCGTTTAAAATAATAAAAAGCGACCGGATTCCGGTCGCTTTTTATTATTTTATCGAAAAGTCCATCAGTATATTCAAACTAAAGTGGGTATGCTAAAGGAAAAGTCTAGGAGGGATGGGCTTGATTCCGATTCAATCAAATTTAGAAGGACGTACATATGCGTTATATAAGTTAGAAGAGATTATGAAACCACTTGGATATAGCATCGGTGGTAATTGGGATTATGATAAAGGATGCTTCGATTACAAAATTGATGAAGAAGATGGGTATCAATTTTTACGAGTTCCATTTACAGCCATTGATGGAGAACTAGATGTACCAGGCGTAATAGTTCGTCTTGGAACGCCGTATATTCTTTCGCACGTATATCAAGACGAACTAGATGATAATGTGAATACTTTAACAGCTGGAACGAGTGGAATGGATCAATTTGCTGAGCCGAAAGATCCAGATGGAGATGTGAAAAGAAAATATATCAATATTGGGAAAGTGCTCATGCAAGAATTAGAGCGTCATTTTACTAATGGTGAATAACAATGAGTATGTCGCTTTCAATGAGAACAAAGGAATGAACTGGATTAATCATATATTGTTCGTCGCGCTTTATACCTAGTAAGAGAATGTTTTGCTTTAAAAGAGTATAGCTACAATTGGCAAAAGTTTGTCCGGTGCAGGACGATGGAAGCTCCATCAGTTGTAATTTATTATCAGAGATTTCGTCGTAAAGTGAAAATAGTACACCTGAAATGGAAGGGAATAAAAGAGAAGCGGTAAATACATAGCTCGTTAATTTATTTCCTTCTATAATTTCTGACACGCCAGCTCTCGTTGCATTTTGTATTTGTTCAGAAGTAAGAAGTTCAGCGATGCAGTGAATGTTTGGGTTGAGCCCTTTTGCAGTTAAAATATTTAAAATGGACTGTGTATCCGCTAAGCTTTCGTTTTTTTCTTTATCAGCTGTTATTAATATGGTGTGTGCCGTTGCAATATTGGCTTTTAATAAAGTTTGATCGTGATGCGGACAACCTTTTATAAATTCTAAATGATGAAATGGTTTTGGGAGTAAAGAAAGTGTTTCATCAATTAAAACGATATCAAGGTTTGGTTGTAATACGTGCATTTGCTTTACAACATGTTTTGCGCGCTCATTCCAGCCAACGATAATCATATGACCGTTAGAAGTAGCGGCTTCTTCACCTTTAATTTTCATATATTGTTTATTAATCATTTCAGTAGCAAACAGCACCATATAATAAGAACAAAAGCCAGTTCCTAATAAAATAATACTTATACCTATTAGTTTTCCTATCGTCGTATGGGGAGCAAAGTCTCCATATCCAACTGTAAAAATGGTAACGATTGACCACCAAATTCCGTCAAACCATGTAGTGAAATGAAAAGGTTCTAATCTATGTATAAGAAAACCGGAAAAAGCAGTCAGTACAATAATAAAACAAATTAAACGAAAAATAATGGAATCACGAAATGTATCTACTAAATTCGGACGGGATTTCAATTGCCTATTCCTCCTTACTTTGTAGGACTACATTCATTGTTGCCATTATAGAAAAAAGAAAAACTCTCTAATTAAAGAGAGTTTGTTTTACGTTACATACTTTCCACTTCAGTTTGTTGGACACTTTCAAGATGCTGGAGAGCATAGTAAACATCAGCAGTATGTCTTTTTTGATCAATGGATAGTTTAAGATGTAAATAGTGAGAACCGTTTTCTAATGTTTTAAGCTTCATATTCTTAACTTTTATATCCATTTCTTTTATTTCTTCAATTACGATTGGGATATTGTCCATATTTCGTACAACAAGTTTCACAGCGATATCACGTTGACGAAATGATCTAGGGCCTACATATTTCATCGCGAGTGGTATAAGTTCGACACTAATCATAAGGAAACACATTCCGAATATCGCTTCAATATAGAATCCGGCCCCAACAGCAATACCAATACCAGAAGCACCCCAGATCATAGCGGCAGTCGTGAGCCCTGCAATGCTATCGTTACCTCTTCTTAAAATTACGCCAGCACCTAAAAAACCAATTCCTGATACAATTTGAGCGGCAAGTCGAAGTGGATCCATATTCATATGATCGGTATGTGGTAAGTTATAAGCTGCTTTAATAGAAACAATCGTTAGGAGGCAACTAATAATAGAAATAACTAAACACGTTTTTAAACCAAGTGGTTTCCGTTTTAATTCACGTTCTAAACCAATGGCAAATCCTAAAATAGCCGAGAGACCTAGTTTGATTAATAAATCGGTATAGTCCATATATATTCCTCCCTGTATGATATGCTATATGAATAAAACGCTTATTATAGAAAGAAACGTCTTTTGATAGAGTAACTTTATATAAAATATATGTAGGAATTGCTCATACATGAAAGAGATATTTCGTTTAAGTATATGATATAAAAAAAGAAATGTGGGCAGTTTTAAAAAAAGTTTATAAAAGGTGTTGCATTTCATTTTTCACCATGATATATTAATAACCGTCGCTGATGCGGAAACGCAGAAAACGACAAAAAAGAAATTGAAAAACTTAGTTGACATCTAAAAACGAAGATGTTAACATAAGGAAGTCGCAAATGAGCGACCAAGTAGTTCTTTGAAAACTGAACGAAACAAACAACGTGAAACGTCAATTTTTATTTTAGATGCTAGACAAACTAACTTTATTGGAGAGTTTGATCCTGGCTCAGGATGAAC
>NZ_JBQAGK010000011.1:0-164381 GCF_051916325.1 Bacillus cereus group sp. MYBK227-1
TTGTAATATGCATCTGTTTTGCATATTCTGCTTGAGAAATTATTTTCGGATTAAATCCTTGAACGAGCGTTAACTTTAAATCCTTCGTAAATTTTGTCATACAAAAAACTGTACCTCCAATTGTTAGACTGTGTCTAACAATTGGGGTGCAGTTCACTTATAGTTAGCTTTTTATATATTAACACGTAAAGGTTTAAACAGACATATAAGCAGTCACGCTTTGTCATCACCTTGTTGTTGTAAATTAGTATTTCTCCATTGAATAGACATTCCATAATATCGTATTTTGATTAAAACTAAAAAACATACTTAACACTAATAGTAAAATTTTTCTTCTTCATCAAATTCACTTCTTTTCTTTTTATAAACATAAAAAAAGGATCTCTATTTATATAGAGATCCTTTCTAACTTTATAATTTACTAGACTGTAACCCCTGAATAAACGGAACTACTTCAGGATTTACAAGCGATGATAAATCACCTAATTCTTTTCCTAAGTAAGCTGCTTTAATAACACGGCGCATTACTTTAGAATTACGTGTTTTCGGTAAATCTTCTACAACGTGGATGTCTTTAGGACACAACGCTTTTCCAATATGAGAGTTTACTAAACTCATTAATTCTTTCTTTAATTCTCCTGTGAATGTTACATGATCTCTTAACACTACAAAACAATGACAAACTTCACCTTTTACTTCGTCAGGTACACCAATTGCAGCAGCTTCGATTACATCGTTATGTTTCACAAGAATAGATTCATATTCAGCAGGTCCAATACGTTTACCTGCAATATTTAACGTATCGTCTGAACGCCCTGTGATGATATATTGTTCACCATCGTAAATGACCCAGTCACCGTGGACCCATTTATTTTCAAAACGCGACCAATATGTGTTTACGTAACGTTCATCATCTTCCCAGAAGCTTTTCGTCATACCTACCCAAGGTTTCTCTAAGCATAATTCTCCGACTTCATCTCGAATTGGTTTACCTTGATCATCCAGTACGACAGCTGCCATTCCTGGTAAAGATGCGTTAAAACTAATCGGTGCTATTGACTTAATAAGAACATTACCGAAAATCCCACCAGAGATTTCAGTTCCACCTGAGTAGTTACAGATTGGGACATTTCCTTTTCCAACTGTTTCAAACAGCCACATCCATGGATCAGGATTCCAAGGTTCTCCTGTTGATGCGAATACTTCCAAACTCTTTAAAGAATGTTTATTGACATACTCATCACCTTTTGCCATCAATGCTCGGATTAACGTTGGCGAAATACCTAGATGAGTAATCTCATATTTATCAACTGTCTCCCATAACCGGTCTGCTTCTGGGAAGTCTGGAACACCTTCGTACATAACCATCGTTGCTCCATTAATGAGTGAACCGAATAATAGAAACGGCCCCATCATCCAGCCCATATCAGTTACCCATAATACACGATCACCTTGTTTAATATTCATTCCAAATCCTGCATCAAAAGCTGCTTTCAAAGGAAATCCTGCATGCGTGTGTACTGTTCCTTTCGGCTTACCAGTCGTTCCTGATGTATAAATGAGCATTAATGGATCATCACTTTGCATTTCCTCGGCATGTATGAATGGTTTTTCTTTTTCTAGCGTACTCCACGAAAAGTCATAGTTATGTGGTGTAAAATCATTTCCTGCATGACGAACGATAACAACTTTTTCAACAGTTGGGCAATGTTCACAAGCTTTATCTACTTCATCTTTTAAAGAAACAATTTTACCGCGGCGTGAAAATCCATCTGCGGTAATAATCATTTTTGAACCTGCCGCTTGCACACGTGTCATGACTGCATCAGACGCAAAGCCTGAGAATATTGGTGAAATAATTGCTCCGATTTTCATTACAGCTAGCATCGCAACAACTGTTTCTGGAATCATCGGCATATAAATTGTTACACGGTCACCTTTCTCAATACCCGCGTGTTTCAAACCATTTGCAACACGACTTACCCAGTTGTCAAGCTCTTCATATGTAAATGATTTTGAAGTTCCATTTTCCCCTTCGTACTGAAGTGCTGGCTGTATTCTCGTCTCTTCATCCGCAAGCCAGCGGGATAAAGCTGATTCTACAACGTTACATGTTCCGCCATTATACCACTGTGCAAACGGTGTACCATTTTCTAAATCTAACACGTCTGTATAAGGTTTCATCCATTGATAGCCTACTGCCTTTTCTGCCTCTCCCCAAAACCAAGCTGTTTCCTCGATAGATTTATTATAAAAAGTTTCATAATCTTCATATCCCAATGATTTCATCCAACCATATAAACGTGTTTTTTCCTTGTACTCTTCTGTTGGAAACCAAACTGCTTGTTTCAATGTTTTCCCCTCCTTAACTTTTTGAGCAAGAAAGCCCTAAATAGGGCTTTTAAACTGGATATACAGGATGTTTACGATCCGTGAATACTTGATATTTACTCATATACATTTCGAAACGTCCTTTTAATTCTTCACGTAAATTGTTTGGATGAACAATACCATCAATCACCATCTCTGATGCTAAATGATAAATATCAATATCTTTCTTATACTCTTCACGTTTTTCAGCAATGAAGCTAGCACGCTCTTCTTCTGGTAAAGCTGCAATTTTATTTGCATATACAGCATTAACCGCAGCTTCTGGACCCATTACCGCAATAGAGGCTGTCGGTAATGCCAGGCAACAATCTGGTTCAAATGCTGGACCTGCCATCGCATATAAACCAGCACCATATGCTTTACGAACAACGATAGAAATCTTCGGTACAGTTGCTTCACTCATTGCAGAAATCATTTTTGCACCATGGCGAATAATACCAGCACGCTCTACTTTTGTTCCAATCATAAATCCTGGTACATCCGCAAGGAATAATAATGGAATATGATATGCATCACATAAATTAATAAACTTAGCAGCTTTATCAGCTGAATCATGGAATAATACGCCGCCCTTCATACGCGGCTGATTTGCAATAATACCAACAGGCTTACCATCAATACGTGCTAAGCCTGTAATTAGCTCTTGAGCAAATAATTTTTTCACTTCATAGAAGGAACCTTCATCAATAACTCTATTAATGAGATCTTTCATATTGAAAGGAGCATTTTGATTTTCTGGAATGATTTGTTCTAACGTTTTATCGAATTGTTTCGGTTCTTGAGGTGTAACCAATGGAGTCTTTTCTAAGTAGTTATTTGGAAAATATGAAATGTATTGTCTTGCTTGTGTAATCGCATCTTCTTCTGTCTTGCATAAAACATCTCCGCATCCTGATACAGAGCAATGCATACGAGCTCCGCCCATCTCTTCTAAAGTTACCTTCTCACCGATAACCATCTCAGCCATACGAGGAGATCCTAAATACATAGATGCATTTCCTTCTACCATCATTACAACGTCGCAAAAGGCTGGAATATAGGCACCACCAGCTGCAGAAGGTCCAAATAATAAGCATACTTGAGGAACTTTACCTGATAATTTCACTTGATTATAGAAGATTCTTCCTGCACCACGGCGCCCTGGGAACATTTCTACTTGATCTGTAATGCGCGCTCCAGCAGAGTCGACTAAATAAAATAACGGAACACGTAGTTTTTCAGCTGTTTCTTGAATACGTAAAATCTTTTCAACTGTGCGTGATCCCCATGATCCAGCTTTTACAGTAGAATCATTGGCCATTACACATGCAGTACGACCATGTATTTTACCCGTTGCCGTTACAACGCCGTCCGCAGGTAAGCCTGTTTGTTCACAGTTAGCAAATAATGCATCTTCTACATATTCGCCATTATCAAATAGAAGCGCTAAACGATCTCGAACAAATAATTTTCCTTTTGCTTTATTTTGTTCATGATACTTTGGTGCGCCGCCTTGTTTAATCGTTTCAACTCGTTCTTCAAATGAATTAGATTGTTGTTTTTGATCTAACATATTTACTCCCCCTTATACGTTGGTGTGCGTTTTTCCTTGAATGCTTGTAATCCTTCTAATCTATCTTTCGTATGGATTACACCTTCATACGCTTGTTTTTCCATTTGTAATCCGGTATGTAAATCAACTTGAATACCATTTGAAATTGCCTCTTTTGCTAATCGAACAGCAATAGGTCCATTACTAGCAATTTTCTCTGCTATTTCAATCGCTTTCTCTTCAAGTAAATTAGCTGGTACAACAAATTCTACTAAACCATATTCTTTTGCTTCTTGCGCTGAAATACGTCTACCTGTATAAATTAATTCTTTCGCTCTACCAACACCAATTAATCTCGGTAAGCGCTGTGTACCACCCGCTCCTGGTATAATTGCAAGTGTCGTTTCAGTAAGACCAAGACTTGCAGATTCAGCAGCAATTCTAAAATCACAAGCTAAACTTAATTCCGTACCACCACCAAGTGCGATTCCATTTATAGCAGCAATAACTGGCTGTGGTAATTGTTCAACCATCTCCATAGTCGTGCGAATCATACTAACAGCATGGCGAACTTGTTCCTCATTCATACCAGCACGTTCTTTTAAATCAGCACCAGCACAAAATGCTTTTTCACCAGCACCTGTTAGAATAACTACACGCGTATTGGACTCTTCACTTATTTGAGTTAATATGTTTTGTAACTCTTCTAATAACGCTAAAGATAATGAGTTTGCTTGTCTTTCACGATATAACGAAATCTTTACAACGTGAGGTGTTACATAATCAACTGAAATGTTTTGTAATTGTAGCATCTTCTCACCTACTTATCGTTTTATGTTGAAGCGCTCTATACACATGACTCGGTAATTGGATATTTAGCTTACTTTGAATAAATTGACTAGCTCGCAATAACTTTTCTTCGTCTATATTCGTTTGAACTCCTAATTTATGGAGCATATGTACTAGGTCATCAGTAGCAACATTACCTGATGCTCCTGGTGCATAAGGGCAGCCCCCGAGTCCACCACAAGAACTATCAAATGTTGTAATACCGTATTCTAATGATTTAACTACATTTGCTAGAGCCATTCCATACGTATTATGAAAATGCATGGCAAACTGCGAAGCATCATACTTCTTTAATAGATGTTCTAATACTTGTTCTACTTGTAATGGATTCGCTACACCGATTGTATCCCCAAGAGAAACTTCATAAATGCCGTATGAAAATAGTTGATTACATAATTCGTCAACTGCTGTGACACTTATATCCCCTTCATAAGGACATCCAAATACAGTAGAAACATAGCCTCTTACCTTTTTCCCTTCGAATAATGCCTGTTTTGTTATATCTTCGATTACAACTAACGCTTCTTTAATCGATTTATTAATATTACTTTTATTATGAGATTCACTTGCTGATAAAAAAACATTCACCTCATCTACATTTTGCAAAAAAGCTCGTTCCAAACCATTTTGGTTCGGAACAAGCGCAGCATATGTAACATTTGGATCTCTTTTCAGCTCAGAAAACACATCATTTGCATCCGCTAATGCTGGGACCCATTTTGGGTGAACGAATGAGGAAACTTCAACATACGACAATCCTGCTTCTGTAAGTAGTTGAATCCATTTTACTTTATCTTTTGTGCTAACAATCTTTTTTTCATTTTGTAAACCATCACGTGGTCCTACTTCTTTAATGACAGCAAAATTAGGTAGTTTCAATTCGCTTCCCCCTATATCTCCCTATTCAATTTCTAATAATACATCTCCTTCATTTACAAAATCGCCTTCTTGCACATTAATTTTCATAACTGTGCCGGCTTCTTCTGAAATGATTGGAATTTCCATTTTCATAGATTCTAAAATGACGACATCCTGCTCTTCCTCTACTGTATCTCCTACTCCTACAACAATCTTCCAAACGTTTCCTGCCATCGATGCGTATACTTTCGTCATCATTTTTTCCCCCTTAATATTGTTAGATCTTATTTTTTAACGAGTTGTTTCGTTACAAAACCCGTTGTATAAATACCCGCTTTGAACACTTCGTCTCCCAAAACTTGCAGTAGCATTGGCGTGTTCGTTTTAATACCTTCTACTTTCAATTCTTCTAGAGCATCATGTAATTTCGAAATTGCTTCTTCACGAGTCTCGCCATGTGCAATGACTTTCGCAATCATTGGATCATAGAAAGGTGTAATCGTTACATGATTTTCTAAGAAGTGATCAATTCGTACATTTGACGGTAATGTTAAATCTGTAATTTTCCCAGGTGACGGGAAGAATGTTTTCGGATCCTCTGCATAAATACGAGCTTCAATGGCATGACCACTACGTTTTACATCATCCTGAGTAAATGATAGTTTCTCTCCACTTGCGATAAGGAGTTGCTGTTCTACAAGGTCTAATCCCGTAATTTCTTCTGTCACTGGATGCTCTACTTGTAATCTCGTATTCATTTCTAAGAAATAGAAATTTTTCTGATTATCTACAAGAAACTCAACTGTACCTGCATTTGTATAGCCAAGTGCTTTGGCAGCTTGTACAGCAACTTCTCCCATCGCCTTTCGTGTACCTTCATCTAAAAATGGTGAAGGTGCTTCTTCGATTACTTTTTGATTTCGGCGCTGTACCGAACATTCACGCTCCCATAAATACACTGTGTTACCATGTGTATCTGCTAAAAGCTGAATTTCAATATGATGCGCATCTGCTATATATCGCTCTAAATACATTTCTCCGTTACCGAAGAAGTTTTGCGCTCTTGTTTTATTACTTTCAAACGCTTTGGTGAGCGTTTGCTCAGTTTCCATCAACTGCATACCAATGCCTCCGCCGCCTGCGGATGCCTTAAGCATTAATGGATAACCAATTTGTTTTGCAATTTCAATTGCTTCTTCAGCAGTTTCAATATTTGTAGTAATACCTGGGACTACTGGGACATCTGCTGCTTGCATTGCGATACGTGATTCAATTTTACTTCCCATCTTCGTAATGATTTCTTCTGAAGGACCGATAAATACGATTCCTTCTTCTTTGCAGCGAACCGGAAAAGACGGATTCTCTGATAATAAACCATAACCCGGATGAATGGCTTCTGCATTTGTCTTCTTAGCTATTTCAATAATTTTTTCAAGGTTTAAATAACTTTCTTGAACACGCGGTCCACCTACTAAGTAAGCTTCATTTGCCATTTTCACATGAAGGGCATTTTCATCTGCTTCAGAATAAATAGCAACAGTGCGAATGCCAAGTTTTTGACAAGTTTTCATAATACGAACAGCGATTTCCCCGCGATTCGCAATTAATATTTTTTGAAACATAGTGATTCCTCCCTTTTATCTACATCCTAAATGTCTAGCAATTACGAGACGTTGAATTTCAGAAGTTCCTTCACCAATTTCTAATAGTTTCGCATCACGAATATGTCGTTCAACTTCATATTCACGCATATAACCATATCCACCATGAATCTGTACTGCTTGATTCGCAATACGGCTTGCTGCTTCCGATGCAAATAGTTTTGCCATTGCCGCTTCTTTGCCGAAAGGTTTATCGTTATCTTTTAACCAAGCTGCTTTATGTACTAAATTGCGTGCTAGCTCTACTTCAGTCGCCATATCAGCTAATTTAAATTGAATCGCTTGGAAATTAGAGATTGACTTTCCAAATTGTTGACGTTCTTTCGCATATTGTAATGCACGTTCAAAGGCTGATTGCGCAATACCAACTGCCAATGCTGCGATTGAAATACGCCCTCCATCAAGTGTATATAAAAATTGTTTAAAGCCTTTATTTACATCACCAAGAATATTTTCTTTCGGTACACGAACGCCATCAAGTACGATTTCACAAGTATTAGAAGCGCGAACACCCATCTTATCGTAAGGACTTGAAATCGTTAATCCTTCACTCGTAGTAGGCACGATAAATGCAGAAATACGTTTTCTACCATTCTCTTCAATACCGTTGACAGCGGTTACAATAATTGTATTTGCATACTCTGCGTTTGTAATCCAACACTTCTCACCACTGATTACATACTCATCACCATCTAATACCGCTTTCGTTTGAGTACCACCTGCATCTGATCCAGCATTCGGCTCCGTTAATCCGAAGGCACCTAATGTTTTACCTGACGCCATTGGAACTAAATACTTTTGTTTTTGTTCTTCTGTACCGAAATAATAAATTGGAGAAGCACCTAATGAAATTGTTGCAGCATAGCTTAAACCGGTGCCACCACAAGCGCGACCAATTTCTTCAACTGCTAACGCATACGATACCGTATCGCCACCTGAACCTCCATATTCTTCTGGGAATGGGATGCCTAATAATCCTAGTTCGCCCATTTTTTGAAATGTTTCATATGGAAACTCTGCAGTTTTGTCATAATATACAGCTTTCGGTGCGATTTCCTTTTCAGCAAAGTCACGTACCATTTCTTTAATCATTTGTTTTTCGCGAGTTAGAGTAAATTCCATTCCGCTACACACCCCTTATCGAATATTGAGTTTCGACAGCGTGCGAGTTTCTACTACAAACATAACAACTTAAAAGACAAGAATATTAGTTAGACAATTGCTACAATTCTGTCATAACTTAATTTTAAAACAGATTCTGTACTAATGCACAAAAAAATTCCTACATTGTTCTACAACAACATAGGAGATTTTGTGTCGAATTATGTAATTTATTGTTTAATAATCTCTACCTTTTCCCGAATCAGAAATTTCTACTAATGCTTCAGGGTATGGTTCGAAATACGTTTGTCTTAATAAATACTTTTCATCAAATCGAATAGCCCATGATTTTAATATTGTAAGTAAACTACTAAGTGGTATTTTCTTTTCTGCATACTTTTGTAACAGTTCTATAAAATGATCTTTTTCTTGTTTTTTTAACTTTGTTTTAAAATATCCAAAAATGTGCTCGCATACATTTACATTCGATGTATAACGGGGCGCACGCATAAATAATTCATATAAAGTCTTCTCATAGTTTTCAAATACCACTTCAATCTTTTCATTTTTTTGATTTGCAATTATACGACCTAATTCCTTTTGTTTCACCTGATTATATGCCATAAATAAATATTTATTGTCCGACTGAAACGATACAAGTTCTTTCATATTTTTATTGTGTTTAATCATTTTGTAATATGCGATTGTAAATAACCTTGTAAAGAAATGCTCTCTAATAATAAAATTCGACAATCTACCTTCCTCTTCAATAGGAAGATGCGAAAATTTTTTTACTACTGCTCCGCCAAATAAGCCAGCTCCTTTTCCCTTTGCTGGCGCTTTTTCAAAACCAGAATAAATTTTCACATCACGCGTACCACAACTTGGTGAACGATTCTTTAAAATAAAACCATCTACATCCGGTATCGTTTGTAAAAAGTCATTTGAAAACTGCTCCATTTTTTCAGTTACATCTTCTCGTGTCGACGGTTGCACAAGTCTATTCTCACCATTTTCTTCTACAATTCGTATCGTTTCACGAGGAGTCCCCAATCCAATCTCCACTTCTGGACAAACAGGTATAAATGTAACAAATGGCTGCAAATTTCGTATTGTTACATCTGGAATCATCTCTCCATTATAACGACAAGCATCAAATTCTAAACATTTACTTACGACGATTGTAGGTTTTGCAAATTGTCGCATCTTATTACCTCCTTATTGCTAGCCCGTATAATATAAATTGTACTAAGATTAACATTTTAAGCAAAGTTTGATTCAGTTATTTTTATGAGAAATATATATCCAATGATATATTAACAATCATTCAACTCTATTTTCTATAAATGTGCGCCCTATTAATGAGGGTTTAGATATTGTGAAATGAATAATACACACATGCTTCGGAGAAATTAATGATTAAGAAAGGAGGGATTGTTATGAAAAAGAAATTATCATCTATTTTAAGTGTTTTAGCACTATCTATTATGTTTTTAGGTACATCTACGCAAGCTGAATACGATGGAAATAATATGAATAGAGTTAATAACACTGATATTTCAACTCGAGTAAATGACAATAACTTAGACAGAGTTAATAATGATGTAAGAACTCGAAATGTAAATACAACAAATGATTTAAATGATAATCGTGATAAAAATAATAATTGGGCTTGGCTTGGTTTATTAGGACTAGCAGGATTATTAGGTCTTAGAAGAAGAGACAAAGAAACACGCTGATTTAGAATGTTTTTAGTAAACAAGTACTTATTTATCAAAAATATATAATGAAAATAAATCGCCTTTTTAAAGGCGATTTATTTTTACTTAAAAGTAATGTATGTAATTCACACTTCAACGATTAAAATCGTGGAGTTAATCCATACAATATAAATTGAATCGTATTTTCAATTTCCGCTTCATCATTCCATTTTTCTTCAGGCAATAATAAAAATCGTGTTAATAATAAACCTAATACAGCTGATAAAGTAAGACGTAGTACGGAAGATGGTGGTATCTCAATAATTTCCCCTTCTTCTTGAAATTTCACAATCAACTTTTTGAAATGTGAAAACAGTTCTGTTTCTACTAATTGCTGTATTTCATTTTTCAGTTCTGGTTGGAATGGCACCTCTTGAATTAATATTTTTATCATAGGAAAGTGTTTTTGAGCAAATTTAAACCTATTATGAATTACAACCCTTAAAAGTCCTTCGTATGATTCATAATCCGATTTAAATATTTCTTTTGCAAAGGTTTGTACGAAAAATGGTGCAGCGAACTTAGTTAAAGTTGGCATTACGACCGCTAGTAATAAATCTTTTTTTGTTTTATAGTAGCGGAAGATGGTTCCTTCCGCTACACCAGCACGCTTTGCAATTTCACTTGTTGAAGTTGAAGCGTATCCTTTTTCTCCAAACATATCAACAGCCGCCTCTAATATACGCATTTGACGTTCATTTCGTTTATCCGTATTAGTTGCAGCTATTAATTCCTCCAGCCAATCCTTCTGCATTTATAAAGCTCCTTTTTGTCATTATTATATTTTGCGATGTTTCTTTAAAGCAAATACATTTCCTACTGCAAATAATATTGCAAAAAGTAATAACACAGTAAGATCTAATGCAATCTCTGTAAACCCTTGATTCCGAATCATCACTTGTCTCATTGCGTCAGCGCCGTATGTGAGTGGAAATACTTTCCCTAACATTTGTAGCCACTTGTTCATAGATTCCATTGGAAACAATCCAGAAAAGAAGATTTGTGGCACAATAACAGGCGGTATAAATTGAATCATTTGAAACTCATTATTTGCGTATGCCGATAAAAACGTACCTAATGTTAGTGCAGTTAAAGAGAGCATACATGTAATAAGTAACGTTAGCCATATGGAGCCAGCTACGTATAAATCTAAAATATAAACGGAAAAACTTACGATAATAATGGATTGTATAAAGGCAAAGATTCCAAAACCAATAATATAACCTGCGACTATTTCCCATCTTCTTACTGGGGTGGATAATAACCTTTCTAGCGTACCACTTAAACGTTCTCTTACGAAAGATACACCTGATAATATAAATACAAAGAAAAATGTAAAGAAACCAATTAATACAGGACCAAGCCCATCAAACATCGTAAAGTCTTTAGAGCCATGTAAATAATTTACTTCAGATTTCATAATCGATACATCATTCTTCTCTGTGCTTTTTTGCAATACTTGAAGTACAGCACGATTTTTTGACGAATCACTACCTTCCAACAGAAGTTTCATTTTTCCATTCTCTATTCGAAATACTGCATCTACCTTTTGTTTTTCCAACTCAGAAATCGCCTTTTCCTTACTGTATTCATAAATTGACGCTTCTTGATTTTTCATCACTTTTACTATTTGAGCGGGCATATCAACAACAGCAATTTGCGGTATATAGTCTTTCTGTGTAAACACTAGTGACAAAAGCCAAAGTAATAACATCGGTGCTCCAAACATCATTGCTAACGAACGCTTATCTCGAAAAAATTGACGAATAATACGTATGATTACACCAGTAACTCTCATGATGGCACCACCTCTTCTAGCAAAAAGACATCTTCAATCCGTCCAGATGACACGCGTTTTTTCAATTCTTCAGTTGTTCCAACCGCAACTAGTTTCCCTTCTCTAATTAACCCTAGACGCTCACAAAATTCAGCTTCATCCATAATGTGCGTCGTTACAATAATCGTTGTGCCTTTCTTTTTAAGATCATAAAATTTTTCCCAAATCGTTTTTCTAAGAAGCGGATCTATCCCCACTGTAGGCTCATCTAAAATTAATATTTCTGGTTCGTGAAGGAGCGCTATTGCTAATGATAAGCGTTTTTTCATTCCACCTGAAAATTGTTGTACTTGCTTTTTCATATACTGTGACAATTGTACAAGTTCAAAAACCTCTGCAATTCTTGTCTTTTTACGTTTTCCCTTTAGTCCATACATCGTTGCTATAAAATCTGCATTTTCATATGCTGATAATTCTTCGTATAATGCATCCGCCTGGGCCATATAACCAATTCGTTTCATCTCATTTAAATTAGGCATATTAGTATTATTAACAAGCACTTCACCTTTCGTTGCCTCATTAATACCTGCAATCATTTTAATGAGCGTTGTTTTCCCCGATCCAGAAGGTCCAACAAAACCAAAAATCTCTGCTTTTTCAACTTGCAATGAAAGATTGTGTAACACTTCTTTTTTTCCAAAACTTTTTGATACAGTCTGTAAAATAATTGAAGGTTGTTGCACGTTTCATCCTCCTTTTCCAATAAAAATGAGTGAGTACTCACTTTTATTTTACTCTTGCTTAATTATATGTCAAACTTCGTTGATTAGTATGTATGTTCAATCACCGATATTAAACAATGAAACAGAGTCGACATTAGAATTTCATTTCCTAAAGTCGACTCTGTTTCATTTAAACTATAAATTTCACTTTACGTTTTTAAATTCATATACTTCCGAATTCTAGCAACGTCTAAAGAATATTCGATAACTAATTGCTGTAACGGTAAAATAACTGTGTCCGGATATAAATGTGCATATTGTAATGTTTCTGCATATTTTTCTAACCTTTTTTCTAAATACTTTATTATTTGATCAGGATGACTTACTAATAAACATTTACAATAATAATGGATTTGTTCCTCAATCGCCGTGTATTCTTCAATTTCATATTCTTTATGCATGTGTACACCCCTTTAAGTTTTTTATATGAATTACTTATCACAATTTTCACTCGACAAATTTTAAGTTTTTTGATTATTTACACTATAACAAACACTGAGGGTCAAATTTTGTTACTTTATGTAACGTAGAAAATTTTTAACAAAATTGTAATGTTTACTCCTGCAAAATACAGAAAGCCCCTTTACTCATTTTTGTATAAAAAAAATCGTACAGCTTAATTTAGCTGCACGACTACAATTTCTGGCCTATTCAAAATCCTTTGCGGAATGATACTATTTCCTAATCCTCTACTCACTACCATTGATGTATTTTGTTCTACATATAAACCCGCTGTATATTTAGGTAAAACACCTTGATTTGGCGCAACTAATCCTCCGATAAATGGCAATCTAACTTGCCCTCCATGAGCATGTCCCGATAAAACCAAATCCAACCGCTCATTCGTATATTCCTTTATAAATTCAGGCCTGTGGGATAATAATACATTATATCTATCTGGCTGCATTTCAATTTTTGCTTTTTTAATTTCATCTATTATAATATTTCCTTCATCACGGTTTCCAGTACCAAACTCTGGATCATCAATACCTAGCAAGTTTATCTCTTGCTCACCCTTTCGAATGCCTACATGTTCATTCCTTAAAACATTGACACCATATTTCTTCAACTCTTTTTCTAAACTGTTATACTTTCCAGACCATTGTTCATGGTTTCCTGTCACAAAATATACAGGATACTTCTTTACCATTTCTCGTATTAATTGCATACTAACTTCTGCATCGTATGATTTACTGTCAATTAAATCACCCGTAATTGCAATAATATCTGGGTCTATACTTTTCATTTTTTGAATTAACACATCTTGATTATCGCCAAATTTTTTATTGTGTAAGTCTGAAATTTGTAGAATTTTATACCCTTTAAAAGAGGATGGTATTTTACTAGAGGTTATTTTAATCTCAGTTATACTTATTAAATTGTTCTGTAAATATAAAAAGATTGTAAAACCTACTAATATACAAATAATCATTACAATTCTATTAATCTTCTTTTTCATATTTTCTCCTTTACATTCTCATCAAACACTTCTATATGCTAACTGAATTATATTATACTTTCTTGAAATTTATTTAAATTAATAAAATAATACAGTACATGAAATTTCATATGAGATATGTCATATATATTCGTTATATTTTTACTTTTACCTTTTTAATAATAAGAATACAAAAACGACTCTTATCACACGAAAAGAGTCGTTTTCTAACTTTATACTTTTAATACTTTCATGTTAAAAATGCGAAAACTAAAATACTATTACCTAAGAGCCTTAACTATAACTTTAGTTGCCTCTGCAATGAGTTGATTATCATAAGTTGCCTCTTTCTCATCTTTACTAGATAAAATTGCGATGATAATTGGTGCTCTATTTGGAGGCCAAACGATAGCAATATCATTTCTTGTCCCGTAACTGCCAGCACCTGATTTATCTCCAACTACCCAGTCAGTTGGTACGCCTGCACGAATAAGTTTGTCTCCTGTAGCATTTCCTTTCATCCACTCTGTAAGAATTTTACGTTTTTCAGCAGGAAGTGCATTTCCGACCGTAAAAGCTTTAAGATTCGTAGCAATAGCTTTCGCTGTACTAGTGTCACGAATGTCTCCTGGAATAGCTTCGTTTAATTCTGTTTCAAAGCGATCAGACATAGTAATCCGATCCCCCATATGCCTAAGCGCTTTTTCATATCCTTTAGGTCCTCCTATTTTATTAAATAAAATGTTCCCTGCAGTATTATCACTTGAACGAACAGCTGCCTCAGCAATTTCTCCTAGTTTCATTCCAGTATCTACATGTTTCTCTGTAACAGGTGAATAATCCACTAAGTCTTCTTTCGTATATGTGATTACTTCATTTAATGAATCAATTGAGTTTTGCTGTAGTAATACTCCTGCTGCTAAAGCCTTGTAGGTTGATGCGAAGGCAAATCTTTCGTTAGATCGATAAGAGATTGTTTGATTTGTACCAGTATCAATCGCATATACACCTAATCGAGCATCAAATTTTTTCTCAAGTTGAGAGAACTCTTTATGCGTCGCCTGATTTTTATGTTTCACTTGTCCAGTCTTTTCTTTCGCTTCAACTTGCAGTGCCCCTCCTGTAAAAGCTTCTAGGCTTGTAATACTTAAACCTAATATACCAACGCATATTCCTATTTTTAGCATCCTCTTATTTTTCAAAATCATCATTCCTTCCAAATTTTTAGTACCTTTTTATACGTACACATAATAGACAATCACCGAACCAAATTTGTTCCATAAACTGAAAAAAATTTTATAGCTAGTATGAGAGTTATTAACAAAATAAGAGATAGTAGCTATGATCGCCGCTATCTCTTATTTCACATTTCATTTTTTCTTATAAATGGCTTTATACAAACAGGTTCTCTTCCCTGAGAAAAGTATCTTAATTTTGCTTAGAACTACCTGTACTAGTAGCTTCACCATGTATACGTTGCTGTTTTAAATCAAAGTATACATCTAATACTTCCTTTCCAATTATAGAATTAATTCCATTTTTATCATCATGAAGCCATGGAACTACTACGGAAAATGCTACTTCTGGATTATCATATGGAGCATATCCAACTAACGTTAAGTTGTAGCATTCCATACGTTCTCCTTTTGCATTTCTACCAATCGGGTCATCTCCACCATATACAGTTTGGGCTGTTCCTGTCTTTCCTGCTGGTTTATATGGCGCGTTTTTGAAATATTTCACGCCAGTTCCATCACCTTCTTGGAATACCCATCTAAACCCTTCTTTTATCCGATCAATATGTTCTTTCTTCATATCAATTCGATTTAATACGACAGGCTCTATGGAACGTATAACTTTGCCAACCTCTTCTTTTATTGATTGTTCTCGTATTTCTTGTACAATTTGAGGTTGCATTCTATAACCACCATTCGCAATCGTTGAAATATATTGCGCTAATTGCAACGGCGTATACGTATCATACTGACCGATAGAAAAATCTAGTAAAAACCCAGGTTGACTATCTACTTTTCTCGTTTGTCCAATTATTTCATTCGGTAAATCAATACCTGTTGGGACACCTAAACCAAATTGCTTGAAATAATAGCGCATCGTATCAAATGCTCCTTGTTTAATATCCAATGAGCCATTTGGTACGTAATTGACTCCCGCAATTTTTAAAGCTGTCTGGAACATGTATACATTTGAAGATACTTGTAAAGCTCGTAAATCATTAATATTACCAAATCCGGATACATTCCACGATTTTTTAGCTTGTGTACCTTTAAATTTCATCGGCGCGTCATAAAATTGATCTCCTGGATGTATTGCCCCTGTCTCATATCCAGTTAATAAAGTAGCACCTTTTACAGCTGACCCTAGCTCATACGAAGTTGTCATGTTACCTAACGCCAAATCCTCAACCTCTATTTTCCCTTCTTTTTCTACAATCTTTTTGCCTGCCATAGATAAAATTTGTCCGTTATTTGGATTTGTCATGACAACAAAAGCTCGATCGAGCAGTGGCTCTGAACTCTTAAAAGCTCTCAAGTTTTTCTCTATACTTTCTTCCACTTTCTTTTGTAATTCCATATCAATCGTTAATGTTAAACTATTACCACTTTTTCCTTTAGAGATTATTTCTGTGCTAACAATGTTTCCTGATTTATCAGTAATATTTTTCACTTCTTCTTTCGTGCCGTGTAATACATCTTCATATCGTTGTTCAATATAACTTTTTCCAACACGATCATTACGGTTATATCCACGTACTAAATAAGAATCTAAATTTTCTTTCGGTAATCCTTCTTCACTACTCGTAATATTTCCTAATATAGAACGAAATAAATTACCATTTACATAATTACGTTCCCAATCAACAGTGGCATCTACTCCTGGAAAATCTCCAAGATTTTCGCTTATCCGCGCATACTCTTCATCTGTTACATCTTTTTTTATAATTTGTGGTGTTAGTTGATAACCTGAACTCATTTTACTTTTAATAGCTAACACCTTTAAATCTTGTGCTGTTAATTCTGCTAATTCTACCTCTGTAACGCGACCTCGTCTTAAGTCTTCTATTTTTTTATCTAACTCTTTCCCCTCTATACCCTTTTCTTTAAACTTTTCTATATCTTTCTTAGTAATCTTTGTCTCCGCACGTTTCGAATTCAACTGCATCCAAAAATCTTTTTTATCGATATCGGTTAATTTATTTATGTCTTGTTCGGGCATTTCAAGTACTTCCGCCAAGTCTTTTGCTGTTTTTAAAACAGCTTCACTCGTAATCCCCTTTACCCTTGTATACGTAATTGTGCGAAGAGGTTTATTATTAACGACTGTTTTCCCTTCTCGATCTAAAATTTGTCCACGTGGAACTGGAATACTAGTTATTGCATTTTGACTACTTTCCACTTGGTTCCTATAAGCCTCTCCCTCCACAATTTGTACTTTCCCTAGCTGCATAATAATAGCTGAGAATAGTAAAAATATGCAAAGGAACATAATATTTAACCGAATAGATATATATGTCTTCTGTTTCTTTCCTTTTTGTTCTTTCATAAATCCTCCATATAATTCTTCCGGAACTCCTCACTAATACTTAAACGTTCCCTATATATTTGAAACCATTATTCGGTTATAAATAGTGTCTTATCTTTTTTTCTAAATCTTTGTAAGTATTAATTCCTTTTTGTATAGCCGCGTAATTGATAAATCTCCCTTCCTTTTTTCTCACTTGTTTTTTGTCGCTTGCAATGTGACTCATATTATATTTTACACATAGGCTTGCTAGTAACTTTTCATATTGATTATTCCTTTCTTCATGCTGTAATACTTAATAGACAACCTAAACAATACAGTTGTTCCACATTTACAAAAAAAATAATTAAATATAAGATGAAGTAAGCTACATAAGGGAGGGTTATATGTTACATACAAAAAGATGGAGATTATTTGCGGTTCTTTCTATTGTAGGTTTGATTTTACTAATTTTATTAAAAATCAACTTCATTTCAATTACTATCGCAACTTCTTCAGCTGAAAGAGGAAAGATTTTTGATCGAAATGGTGCAATACTAGCTACAAATAAGAAAGCTAAGTCTCTATATTGCACTTCTAATGATGAAAAGCTATCGAAACAAGATACATCAAGCACATTAGCTTTTTTTAATCAATTTTCAAGCGAGTTTCAACATGATATTTCTACAGAGAACATAAAATCTCAATTACAACAATCTTGTAAAAAGCAGACTATGAATGATATACCGTTATACTCTGATATAACTGAGAATGAACTTGCATTCATAAACAAAAACAAACCCAATAATGTAATAATTAAAGATGAATGGATTCGATATTATCCTAAACACGAAATTGGTTCACAAGTAATTGGGTATGTAGAAAATGACCTTAATTCAAAGCATATGGCTGTTGGAAAAAGCGGGATTGAGCTGCAATATGAAAATGATTTAAAAGGAAAACCAGGTAAAACTCTTATTTTTAAATTGAATAATAAAAAGTTCTTATGGAACATTCAAAAAGTACAAAAAGGAAAAGATGTACGGCTAGCTTTAGACTCTGAGTTGCAGCAAAAGGCAGAAGAAGCATTAAGATCGCAAATTAAGAAAACACCTGATGCTAAAGCTGGTTATGCTGTAGTGAGCGATGCAAAAACTGGCGCGATTTTAACTATGGTCAACTCGACAGTTTTTGATCCAAATATATTAAATACACATGTATCTTCTAGAAAAGAAAATATTAAATCTCTTTCGCAAAATAAAGCGATTCAAAAATTAAAGTATGGTGAATCTTATGTAAATATGGCTTCTACTATAAAACCACTTACTATTTTAATTGGATTAAACGAAAAACTTTTTCAACCCGAAGATACTTATTTAGATAAAGGTACTTTTCAGTATGATAATCAAAATAACATTACGAATGCACCTGGAACACCAACAGGTGAGATTACACCGAGGCAGGCTATCATTAATTCATCTAACACATTTATGACAGCAAAAGTAGCTCTACCATTATTTAACCAAAATAATGGAAATGTAGAAAAAGTGGCACATATATGGACAGATTATTTAATGCAATTCGGCCTACGTTCTAAAACCGGGATTGATTTACCCTTTGAAGAAGACGGTCAGTATGAATTCCATCCTTCTAATAAGTTTGAAAATGGAATCTCCGCTTTATTAAATGCCTCGTGGGGCGGAAATGAAGTGCATACTCCTCTTCAACTCGCTCAATATGCAGCAACATTGGCAAGTAAAGGTGATAAATATAAACCTCAAATCGTAAGTGCGATTATTGGTCAAGATGGTAAGGAAACCAAAAAGTTTAAAACCATTTTAGAAAGTTCAAATCGTTACCCGATGAACTTTTGGAGTGTCGTGCAAGGTGGAATGAGTCAAAATATAGAGGAAATTAAAAAGTTGCCCTTTGACGTCGCAGGTAAAACAGGTATTACAGGTTTTCCAAATGAGCAAGAAAGAATGATAAATCATTCTCTTTTCATTGCATATGCTCCTACTGAAGATCCACAAATTGCCGTTTCTGTCGTTATTCCTGGCAGTAATTCCGAAAAAAACATTGCCGCTCTCGTTACATCAGAAATTTTAGAGTACTGGAATACTCTTCAAAAAGAGAATAAAAACAAAGAGGAAGGTTCATTAAAGTGAACCTTCCTCTTTTACCATATAGAATCTATATTTATTATTTTCCATATACCTTCATTATTCTTTTCGAACATAAATGAATATTTAATATCAGTTAAAATGTACTCTTTCTGTACATATCCAGTATTACCGTTAATTGTCGATATTTTTATATATTCATCATTCTGCACTTTTTCTGGAATCCAAGCTTTTACCATTTCATTAGATACTTCATATAAAACTTGTGATTCTCGCTTTGGTTCTGCTAAAATTTTTGTTTTATTTCCAGTAACAGTTGCATATATAAAATGTGCTTGCTTTGGTTGGTTACTTTCCGTCAATCCACTTGGTACTTTATATACTTGCTTTGTATCATTTCCAAACTCTCCCCCCATTGTAAGGGCGACTTGCAACTCATGAAAAATATCTTCATCAAACTTCAGTTCATCCTTCTTATAACTCTTCCCTTTAAATAGAACTTCATCATTTAACGCTTTGTACAGGTCATTTTCATTTTTTGAGTTCGTACTTTGATATAGTTCATTCATAAATTGTTTTAATGATGGATCTTGAGCAGACTCATCTTTTGTTTTAGGCTTAATTTGAGTACTACTTTGTACTGGTGATTTATTATCATCAAGCCAAGGTTGTTGAACAATAAAAAATAACATTGTACAAACTAAAACAACTACAATAGGTAATGCTTTTTTACGAAATGGTCTTTTATGTTTTACAAAATCCACTTCATTATTTTCGTATATAGACTGCTTTATTTTAGAAATAAATTCTTCTTCATCTTTACGATTCTCCATTGGGCCTTTTTTTATTTTTCTATACCAGTCAGGATTTTGTTTATTGTTCATCACTACTACCCTCCCCTATTAATTTTGAAACCTTACTTCTCGCTCTACTTAATCTCGATTTTACAGTTCCAATGGATACTCCTAATGTTTCAGCCATTTCTTCATATGATAATTCATATTTTGCGTCCAATATAATTATTTCACGGTGCTTTTTAGGTAGTTTTAATACAACCTTCCACACCTCTTTCATCTCTTCTTGGTTAAAAAATTCTTGTTCTGCTGACAGGGATTGCTTATCGTCACTAAAAAATCCTATTAAAGATATCCTTTTAAAATAGGAGGATTTCAAATAGTTTATTGCCGTATTTCTTGTGATTTTTAAAATCCACGTTTTAATAGATGACTCCTTTCGAAATGAATTCCAATTTTTAAACACCTTTATAAATACATCTTGCGTGATATCATCTGATAAGTGTGGATCTTTCGTAATAATAAATGAATAATTCCATACATCTTGCCAATAGTCTTTTATAACATAGTCCAGCTCATCATGATTACACTTTTCAATAAACGTCTGTTCCATTTCCACACCTCAAACTTATTTGAATAAACATAAAAACTGCCCTCACTTTTATTATGGTTTCAATATATAGACAAGATACAAGTTTCATTTGTTCCATTGTTTATCTTTTTTCAAGCAGAATAATACTACTAAAAAACAAGTAAAGCATACAATGATAAAATTCTACTCATGAAAATCTGTTTTTTGAATTTAACGTAACACTCCACTTGTCCATTTCAACTTGCTATACTCTTCTATTTACCATTAGCAATGCCAACTTTTCAGAAATGAAAATTAAGATAAGGTATTAACTTTCTAGAGTCGCAACAAAAAAGCATTCTCGATTAGAAAGAATGCTTTTTCGAAATTTCATTGCTCTATATTTTCCCCAATTTATATCTTTGAGTTAAGCAAACATGTAATAAATGTAGTCAAAAAATTCACCTTATAATTAAGTATTATTTCTGAAATACATGTTTTACTTTTTCACCTGGAACGTTACTTCCCCCTCTTCCTTTTACATCTTCAATCATCATTGTAACAATCATGTCTGGCGCATTTGCATCGAAAGCTGCGAACCATCCCAGTTCTTTTCCGTCTGCTTCTTTCGACTCTTTCAGTTCTGCTGTACCAGTTTTACCAGCAAGCGTTACACCATCAACCTTTGCAATTCTCCCTGCACCATCAGGGTCATTAATGACTTTGATTAATGCACTCTTTAATATTTCTTGATTCTTTTTAGAAACCACATTTTCTTTCCAATTCCCTGCTACTTTTGCTTCTTTTAAAAGATGTGGCGACGGAATATTCCCTTCATTCACAATCGGTGCATATGTTAATGCTAAATGAAGTGGTGTCATTAATACTTGTCCTTGTCCATAGCCTGTGTCTGCTAGTTGGATATCGTTTCTTATCCCATCTCTTGCAATGATTGAAATAGGAAATTCGTATTCGATTAGTAATTTTTCATGAAAACCGTATTTCTTCAGTTCATTTACATACTGATCTTTTCCTATTTTCAAAGCTTGTTGAGCAAAATAAATATTATCAGAGTACTTCATTGCCTTATCAAAATCAATTGGACTTGCATCCTTTACACGCGTTACATAGTAATTTCCCCAAGATGAATCTTTTGTCCACTTCAATCCTTGAATTTTAAATTCTTCCTTCGGATTTATTGTGTTTGTTTCCAAACCAATTGCACCTGTGATCGTTTTAAATACGGAACCTGGTACAAATGCTTGTGTAAAGCGATTCGTCATTGGTAGTTTCGAGTCGTTACTCCATGCTTCTCGTTGGGCTTTCGATGCTCCTCTAACTATTATATTTGGATTATAAGCAGGGCTACTTACAAGTGCGATTGTTTCACCTGTTTTAGGATTGACCGCTGCACTAGACCCTGCTTCAGTTTTCATCTCATTAAAGATTTTTTCTTGAATTGCAGCATCAATTGTTAACGTAACATTTTCTCCTTCTTTTGCTTCTTTTTTTGCTACGTTTTTAATCTCTTTCCCCTTCTCATCTTCTATAAATACGCGTCCACCCTTTTCACCACGCAATTTATTTTCTAACACTTTCTCTAAACCAGTCTTACCTACTAAATCATCTGCTTGATAACCTTGTTTTTGAAGTGATTTTAACTCCTCCGCATTCACCTTTCCTATATATCCAGTTAAGTGTGCCGCTGCTTCACCTAATGGATACGTACGAATATTTACTGGGTGAGATGAAACTCCTTCTAATTCAATATAATCATTCTGTCTGGTTCCCTCTTTTAAAATGCCAATTGGTACAAAGGAGTCTGGTTTTATCCATTTCGCTGTGAGCTTTTGTTCGACCTCTTCTATAGACATATCAAGTAATTGTGCTACTATTTCTTTCGTTTGCGCTGCTGTTTCGCCTAGTTTCTCTGGAATAATTCCAACCTCAGTCGCTTTACCATTCGTTGCAAGCCCTTTTCCATTTCGATCATATATTTCTCCGCGTTTTCCTTGCTCTATTTGCATACGTACTTTGTAATCTTTTTTCATACCTGGGAAGATGAAGTCTGGTGTCCAATCTATTTCCCAAGACTCTTTATCTTTCACAAGTTTTGCTTCATGGATGAATGAAACTGGTCCTACATCCGTATCCATCTTAACTTCAAAAAGAAAAAGCTCTTTATCTTTCGTATTCTCTCCTTTCATTTTAACTTTTAAATTATTAGCTCCAATCCCCTCATAGATTTTTTGATATTTTTCTGTGAATTCTTTTTTAGAAATCGATTTTTTGGCATGGTCTGATAAATGATCATACATATTTGCAAATTTTCTATCATTCCATAAATTGATATATTCTTCAAATGCTTGTTTTGGTGGTTCGTTTTTATTACATCCTACCAACAAAACTGCGAAACAAACGAAAAGCAGCATCCATAATTTTTTCAATTCAATCTTCTCCCTTAGTTAAAAATGATGATTCCTTTCGTAATTTATTTAATAAAAAATGTTTTAACGCTTAATAGACAGTGTAAGTAATGACATTGTTCCATATTTACAAAAAAATTAATATCTATGTTCATTTTAATACAAAAAAGGCAGGCATAAATATATGCCTGCCTTCCGTTCCCAAAATCAATTACACCCTAAAACAACGTGTGGTTAACCAAATCCAGATACTCTTCTACACCCTATTTTTTACTTTTCTAAAATAATTCCTGCTATTTCATTAGCATATTTTTTAGAGTCAAATCCATCATAGTTACTTAGTACTACAACAGTCAAATATTCTTTTGGAAACCGCATGAAGTATGAACGATAACCTGCCCAGCTACCTGAATGTTCCAAGTATCGACAGTTAAAACCTTCTGCAAGCCTTAGCCCAAAAGCATAATCTTCATTGTCAATAATCGTTTCCCTAGTTGGAGAAATTTCCGGACCTATTTCGCTCATTCTTTTAACAAGTTCTTTTCCGCCAACGGTACCTGTAGTTAAATTTTCTCCCCACTTTACCAGGTCTTCGACTGTTGCATGAACTGCCCCATCACCTGTATGTTCCCAAGGGCTTTCATAGACCATATATGCTCCTTGTTCATTCTTTGAATACCCCCTAGCAATTGATATAGTAGTTGGGTAGCAATCTACAATTGTTGTGTCTTTCATATTTAAAGAATCAAAAATACGTTCTTTTGCAAACTGACGTAAAGACTTCCCGCTTACCTTCTCTACCACCAATGACAATAAAAAATATCCTGTATTGCTATACTCAAATTTTGTGCCAACAGGGAACCTTGCAATTTGATGACCATTAAGGTGTTTTAGCGATTGTTCCACAGTTAATATATCAGTAAATTCAATATTTTCCGCATGAGCCAATTCCATATAATCAACTAGTCCGCCAGTATGATGAATTAGATGCCTCAATGTTACTGGTTCAGCATATGTTCCTATAGAAGGGACAAACTTTACAATTGAATCATCTAAACTCAATCTTCCCTCTTGTTCTAAGAGTAATATAGAAAACGCTGTAAATTGTTTAGAAACTGAGGCGATATTAAAAACGCTCTTTGTGGTTATCGGTAGATTTTCCTCTATAGAAGCTAAGCCAACTGCACCTTTATACGTTACTCCGCTATCAAAACTGGCCATATATGCAAAGCCAGGAACTTTTGGTGAAAACTTTTTTAATAATTGTTTAATCAATGTATGCGTCTTTTCATTATATGTATTATTCACCTTAATCACATCCCCTTCTCTTTGAATGGTTAGGAATACAATAAAAAATACTATATATATAAAATGTCAAATTCTCCTTTCAAAATTTAAACTTTTTAATGCATTATGCCAAGTACTAAAGGAAAGCAAAAATTATTAAAGAAATTAATAGTCTACCTTAGGATTGCTCTTAACAGGTTAAAAGCTTTTACAAACAAATTTTAGCAAACAATGTCTTCCCCCTCTTTTTTTATGACAGTTTTTTGATTGGAATGAAAGCCAATAGAATTAATTATTGAAATATACAAAAAATCTTAATATAAACAATATTTTACAGCGCTTCTTCTATAACGTAAATATTCATTTTACTTTATTTTCCACATAACAAAATATTCTACTTGAGAAATTATTGTTCCATGAAAATTTTTTCCTTTTCACCAAATGGAAGAAGAATCCTGACTGTTAGCGCTTTTCGTATTACTCAAACCTGATAACAAGCATGCGTTCTCCGTCAAGTGTACTTCAGCAAAAGTACTAAATCCTGGAGTGTCACCTGTATGCCTCCCAATCGGAACACAGGTTGGAAGCTTAGTTTCATCCTTATAAATAAAAAAATAGGGGGAGCCTATCGTGACAGACTCCTCCTAAAATACAACTCTCGTATACATATCGGAAATGAATTTATTTTACTAATAGTGAATATTCACCATTTTTATCATCAAATTTATGCACATTCAGATAATATTTCCCTGGTTTCGCTACGAATTTTCCCTTTATAGTATTTCCTTCATCTTCACCACAAGCTACATAATTTTGCATATCTGATTCATGATAAAGTACCCATGTCATCCCAATATTTTGTTCATTTACCACAGAAATCTCTACTTCTTTTGGATCTGTAACATTAAACGTATAAACATCTGTTTGATCAGGAGTAACCAGATTTCCTTTTACAAGCGTATTAAACGGGAGTATCTTCTCTTCTTCAAGGGACCCGCCTGTTTGCGGATCTTGTTTTACAGTAACTTTTGTCTGTTCTATACTTTCTTTTCCTCTACTATCTTTCACAGTTAGTTCCACAGTATATGTTCCTTTTTCTCCATATATGTGGGTAGGATTCGCTTTTGTACTTGTTATACCATCCCCAAAGTTCCATAGATAAGAAATAACTTTTCCATTTTCACTTGTTGTACCATTGCTATGGAATTGAATTTCTTCATTTACTATCCCGCTGTATGGTCCATTCATATTTACTATAGTAGTCGTTTTTTCTTTTTCCTCTGTCGCAACACCATGGAAAACAATATCATATTCAAATTGATTAGCTGCATTCACACGATAGTTTACAAAATAGGCTGTAACTGTTTTATAACCGCTCCACCCTTTTTGGGATAACTGCTCTAAAGTTTGATTTACTTGTTTACTCATCGTTTTCCAATCTTCAGACTCACCTTTTGATATCCCACCAACGTACGTGCCTTCCACGCTAAATGTGTTAAAGAATTGCGACTCATGTTTTGTAATTTTTGCATCTTTTATATTTGCTACATCTACAATTTCGTTTTTCACTTCAGCTAACGGCTTTGGTGCGTGTTGAATTAAATAATCATTTGTTACTTGAGGTACATTATATTTACCTTGATTATCAGTCAACTGCTGCATATATGCTTGATATTCTGCATTCAATTGTGTATTTTTGCTTAATAATTCACGATACGCATCATAATTTTTCACATCGTTTGCACGGATTAAATCTTGAAGCTTATCAAATGTATCAAATTGATGATTATACAAATAAGACTGTAGTGCAAAGGAATACTTATAAAAATCCCAAGATCCATATTTGGCGAACAAAGTTTGCTTTGCTGTATAACGGCTTGCTGGATCAGATGATAAGCCACTTATTATACTTTTACGTGGAACAACATTGTTTGTACGTGTAGATCCTGCAAAAAATTCTGCATTCCCTTCTTGGAACCAAGTTAACCGTTCATTTTGATACATTTCTCCGCTTCCAAATAAACCAGGAACCTCATATCTTCCTTGTAAATAATGAGTGAATTCATGACGGAACAACTCTTCTAAACTATAAATACTCTGCTTTGGCGTACGCTCATATGTAAAGAAAGTCCCCTTCTCTTCAATATAAATTCCACCGTTGTTTGTTTCATATCCATATAATTGTCTATTTAATTGATATTCATCTGGATTATTATAAATTACTATTGTTAGTACATCATCAGCATTACCCGGTTCTAGTGCTTTATCATTTCCAATTACACGGTGATATTGTGCTTTTACTTCCTTGGCTGCCCAATATAATCTCTTAATTTTTTCTTCTGTTACTTTATCTCCCGTCTTAAAGACAATAGATCCGTCATCAAATATAATTTTTTTCAAATACGTAGAAATATGGTTTAACCAGTAATCAATGATCAGATCTTCTTAACTTAAGTAAACCTAAATCTATTTGTCTCCATACAGAAAGAGATAAATAGTTTTGTTCCTATTCATGAAATAGTACAATATATGCAAAATTACATATCTAATTAATTGCTTTTAATGTTATATTTTAATAGCGATGAATGCTATTATTTCATAAGTTGTCAACAAGCGTTATGTATGTATGAGAAAAAGGAAGGAGCCAAATAGGCCCCTTCCTTTTTCTACTAATTAACTAAATTACTCTCTGGTAAAAATTTAAATAGTAATGCTCATTTACAGGCGTCTCATTATGCATTAAACATGCTAACTTAGCTTGCTGTCGGAAAAAATAAAAACGATAGCATTAAGTTATTAAGAGACAAAAATTCATCAACACGAAGACAGATTTGTCTTGGCTAGATAAATTTGGTGATAAATACAGGAAGTAACTCTTACGATTCAATGATTCTTTTTCCTGCCTTCTACCCTTGCCACTTCTGTTTCATGACTTGTAAATAGAGATCTTCAAACTCGTTAAAATGGACGCGAAAAACACCTAATGTATCGATATAAGCAGAAATCACATCTTTTTCATTAAAATGGATACCTTCCTGTGCTAAGTCATAGCTATCATTAAGGCTGTATAAATCAAAATATTCTTCTTCCCAATACAGGCCTCTATTTACTAGTAATCGAGTAGAGCAAGTAATAGCTTGTTTAATATTCCATTTCTGAACTACTAACTTTTCATTTAAGACTGAAAGAAGGATGTTTACCGAGGGGTTTTCATCAACTATGCGGCTATATGACAGTAAAGCCGATTCTATATATATCAGCTTTGCTTTAGACATTAAAGATATCTCCATAATTTCATATGGCGGGTGATCATTTGCTTCAATCAACCTATCGCACCATGAAATAACCTCCTCTCTATTCCAAAGTCCGCAGCCTAGTCCTAATGCATACAAGTGGGATAAAGTTTGATAAGATTTCAATATGGTTCACCTTCAATTTAACTGTATAGTGGTATTGCATTCATTTTGGAAATAATCACGCTTAGTAATAAATATAATAAGCTGCCCAAACGGACAGCTTATTTGCATTAAAAACGCTACACATGAACTTTTTCTTTTTTTCGACGCACAAGCCACCAAACTAAAGATAGCAGTACTAGGGGAAACGGAAATATCTGAATAAACAAAAATACTTCCCAAAAATCGTGCATCGTACTACCAGGGGAATCTGTTGCCATCCCGCCAATAAAAAAAGACAATGGAATGACAAGTATATTTATACCTAAGCTAATCATTAGGAATGATAGATTTTTCTTCCAGATTACTGGTAATGCAGCCGCGATTAATAAAACCAATGCAGTACCCAGTATAAGAAACAGTGCTCCAAATAAAAATACAAAGTATAAAATAGCATTGATTAAAGGTTCCACAATAGCCCTCCTAAGGATTCATTCTATAGAAACACTCATGTTATTTAGAAAGTCAGGATGCTATACCTCTTAGTTGTCTTTCAATTTCTTCATCGCCATAGTCTTCATTTATCTGCTTAGAATACTTAATCTACTTGCTTATATTCTGGACTGCGTTAGGACATATGTTTCTATTGTACAACCAGCTAGCAAGAAACCCACACTTATCCCTGCTAATACGGTACCTTTAAAGGCTCTGTTCATATTCATTTGCCCCTTTTATCTTTTCGTATTTTTTCTCCATCCATAGACAGTCCATTATGAACGTTTTCATTATAAGTATTGTCTGCTCCTTACTATCTGTTTCGGCCCTGATTCTTCTCGTTTACCGTTTCAGTATTACGCTTCAATTCGCATTATCATCACATAAAAAGGACATACCTATTCATATATATACCTTTATTATTTTATATTGAAATAAATAATGGTTCAAAGTTATTTTGTGAAAATTATACAAAAATTAACAATTCATCAATTACCCAACAATAGATAATATGGATAAAGAAAAAATACTAGAGAATATCACATTGTAGTAGTCTCTAGTATCTTTTCATAGTATTTTAGCGGCTATGCAATACGGAGGGATAAAAAAGGACCTCTTACGGAAAGATAAGAGGTCATCAAAAAGATAAAAATGTTGTATTTGAAACACGCGAGTTTCTAATTCACATCATAACACAATATATTTGTATATTCAATATATACATTAAAGATAAAGAATATTACATCATTGAAGATTACGGTGAACCAGGAGATAGTGTTGAAAATGAACCTACTTTGCGCAACATTTTCCCGAAAAAGTATGCGGATGTAGCACCTGCTAAGACATTTTGAATAATCTTTGCAGCTGCTACATCAACGGGTAATTTATTGTATTTCCAATCTAGAGAATCAATTGTCCAATCCCATACTTTTAAAACTAGTGAAATAGATCTTTTTAATTACATACTTAATTTATTTTTTAATGTCCAATATTTTTCTCCATTAGCTTCAAAAGAGAATTCTACCCATCCATTCGGATCTTCACGATAAATAAAGATGGTTGTTCCAGGAGTTACTGTACCAACTTTATTCTCCTCGACAGCTACATCTGGTCTACTTTTAATTTTTAAATTAAATGGATAAGGTACCTGATAGTAAGTAGCTGATGATACAACATTTGAGCTTGAACCGTCTGCATACATTTTATATGGAATTTCATTAGATAACGCGTCGACATCTAATGTTTCAGGATTCTTTGGTAATTTTTTTGCATATGTATAGTCTTCTACACGAAACGGTTTAATACGTTCCATAATACCCGCAATTTTCTTAGCCCAGCCTTTATCTGATGCATATTTCACGTTCATGCCAGTTAATGTTGACCCGTTATAATACATACCACTTTCTTCTAAATATCTTTCTCGTACATAATTAGCGTTATAAGCAATACTATCGCCGTAGCTTGGTAAATATTTCGCATATTTAAACGGATCTCCATCATATGCACGTAGACCGAATAAATTATGTTTTTGATATGCGATTTCTGATTTTCCGTATCCAGATTCTAAAATCGCATGCGCCGCTAAATAATGAGCACTCACGCCATATTGATTTTGCGCATTGATAAAATCTTGTCCATGTCCAACTAAGGGACTATCTGAATGATATTTTGCAATAAAACTATCAATCTCTTGAGCTGTAATTTTCGAAGCCACTGTTAAATTTAAATCTTCATATGAGGTAGCAGTAATAACCTCTTTTTCATCGTTTAAATTTTGTTGTAACATATCTGTTTTTGCAGTAAGTTGAGCAGCTTCAGCACGTGTTATAAATCTATTTGGTTGCCAACCGTTCTCGGTACCATTAGAAATTTTTAAATCTATTAAAATATTGGCATGTTTTTCTCCCCAATGCCCTTTTAAATCTTCAAATCTAACCTGCTCGTTATGATTTGCTGTGCTTTGTAGTTTATATGCATTTACTAGCATGGTAGCCATAGCAGCACGAGTTACTTTTCCGGATGGATTAAAGATTCCATTACCTTCACCTTTAACAATACCAGCTTTTTCAGCAGCAGCAATATAAGGAGTAGCCCAGTGGTTTTGTGAATCTGTAAAAGATGGTTTTGCATTAGGGTCAATTTTTATACCTAAAACTTTTGTCATAATTTTTGTAGCCGAAGCTCTGTCTAAGGAGTCATTTGAACCAAAAGTTCCATCTGGATAACCATTTAATACCTGTTTATCAACTAAATAGTTAACGGATTTATCAGCCCATGTAGGAACATCAGGGAATTTATGAGTATCTGCTAAAATATTAGAAGAATAGGATAATATAGCTCCTGCAAGGATACCTGTTGCAATTAATTTGTGCTTCATTAAAATAAACACCTCTACCATTGTATTTATCAAATTGAGATTTTCTATTTTTATATTTACATGTTTGTAATAATAATAAAATCGTATTATCACGCATTCAATTTGATGTAACGAGTATAGTTACTTATATACACAAGTGTCAATGAATTTCTTTTACAAAAATACATAATATTTACATGATTTTATAATTGACTTATGTATAAATTTTGTAAAGGACCTTTTGATAGATTTTACCTGAAGAAATCTCTTTAGTTGTTAATTTGCCAATCTTTCTCGTTTACTATTAATCAATTAAAAAAAGAATTTTTTGTTTGAAAATCTTAAGTTGATGGATGTGTGAACGTACCGCTACTAAAATTCTTGCTTTTAATTTATTATTACTGTATTATATTTACGTATCAATATAAGGATTATATTATATAAAAAGGAATCAAGTCTATAAGTAAGATTTAAATCCTTTTCCAATTCAAAAAGATTTTGCCAAAATCTAATATAATTTATGCTTATCTTTTTAGTATGTATCTAGTAAAAACATATTTTTTATCCATAGAATTCTGTTTTCAATGATATGAATTAGTGTTCTAAACAAGGAATCCTACAAAGTGATCTGAAAAACCTGAGAGATATTGTATGTAGTTTGCTCATCTCCAGGTACTACAATAAAAGAGCCTTACCTCTCTAGGCAAGACTCTACTAGTTTAGTTGTATACTATTTACATGATAACTAAGAAACAGAAAACATATAACACCAAATAACAGCACCCTATTACTCCTCCTACAGCTAATACCTGTTTAACCCAACTCTTAAATTTTTGATTACTGTAAATCGCTTGCACTCTTTCCATATTTCCTCCTATTAAGGAGAACCCTTAAAGACTCTCACCTCGCTATAGTACCATTAAAAAATGAATAATAGAGATCTAATGTATAAATATGCAATATTGCATACGGAAATGTATTGTTATTATTGTAAGCGCTTACTATAATAAAGTTATAAAGATTTATTACATCTTAATACGAAAAAGAGGAGAGAATAATATGGAAATCGCAATGGCAGTTTTAAAATTTATAGGTGGAGCAATCCCATTAATTCAAGAACTACTAAAAGCATTTATGTAAATTCACTATTTAGCAATTATTTATAAAAATTATTATACAAATGATCTGTATATCAAAAATGAATTGGTTTACAGATCATTTGCGTGATCAAGGTCCCTTTAACATGACTAATGGGCCTTTTTAAAATTTTTAAATAATTAAGGTTACGTCACATCACCATCAAGTTAGCAAAATAAAACGAAACTTTAACTTGATGGTGATGGGGTAACAGTTGTGATTTAGAGATAAGATCAGATTATACAAAGTTTTGCACGTCAGCGATACCGGAAATAAACTTCGCCTTTAGTAGCAAGAATCCCCAATAAAGATAGTCAACTTGCCTATTTAGGAATAAGAGTGTCAATTTAAATAATGCATTCTGAAACACTACTCTTCTTCTAAAATAGCGTAATAATATTCATCCCACCATTCATTCCCATGTGGTATACACTTCCTGAAATAGCCTTCTCTTCTCATTCCAATCTTCTCCATTACTCGATATGATGGGGTATTTTGTGGCTGACATGTAGCTATAATCCTATGTAATTTCATTTCCTTAAAGCCATATTCCAATGTAGCTTGTGCTGCTTCAGAAGCATATCCTTTATTGAAATATTTAGGATTGAACACCCAACCAATCTCATATGTATGCTCACCAAAATATTTATGAAAAACTATATGACCAATCAGAATATCTTTATGAATTAATACTACAGGAAAGTTCTTAGCGTTTTCACCAATGTTTTCATTCACAAAGTTTCTTGTATTTTCTTCAGTAAAAACCCCTTCAGGTATGTATTTCATAACATTGATATCTGATGCATACTCATGAACAGCTTGCCAATCTTTGAACTCAAATTTCCGTATTAATAATCTTTCTGTTTTTATAAACATTTACTTTTCCCCCTCAAAAAATTGCAACTATATTTTAAATCCACATTTAACCCTTAAAACAAAAAGAACTTGTAGGACTCTCTACAAGTTCTTTTTGTTTTAAGGTGAATATACGAGCCAAACAAACTATCTTACAGATTGACTGTAGAAACTTTAGGGGTAATGCTTTGACAAATATATTATATAACAAATATTAACATCCACAGGATTTATTTTTGAAAATTATGTGAATTAAGAAAGGAAGTAGTTTTTTCTTAGCTATTATTATTATTATTAACTGACGGTATCATTATATTTTATTCTGCAACTTATTTAGAAGAGCTATGTACATTTCGAAGAAGTTCTTCAATAAGTTTTGTTTTTTCATTTACCTTTGTGGCATATGTGAAATCACCATAACAATATGGATACCTAAAATTATTTTTATTTCCACCACAAGTATACATCGCTGGATTTTGATCAACTTTCATCTTAGAAAACTTTTTGGCTGAATCCTCCGAGTGTTGTTTAACTTCTTGACTAGCAACAAAATCAATATAACCTGGCCCCATATTATAGCTTTGAATAATTGTATCCATGCTAACATCCTTGTCCGTTCCATATTTGTACATTTTAGCAAAGTGTTTTACCCCTTGTTCAATGCTCAAGCTTGTCTCTTGAATTTCATTTGGCTTTAATCCAAGTGATTCAGATGACTGCATAGGATCGTTTCCCTCACCTCTACTCTCTTGATACATAATTCCTAATAAAATTGGTGTTTTCTCTCCTAAATTATATTTTTCTAATTCTTTTTTTAAGGTAGACTCATATTGCAATACACGTTTTTCGGTGGCTTGCGCTTTATTTTGTTGAATATTGGTTTTATGATTAAAATATAGCATTCCAAGTATTATTACTAAGCCTAAAATACTAATAAGGAACACTTTTATAATTTGTTTTTTACTTGTATCCTTCATATATTCCTCCTCGTATAAAAAATTTAATTTTTCAAAGGTAATTGGTTATTTACAAACTATGTAATGAACATCTATCTCCCGCCCTTTTTAGACTCAAACATCAATACTTTAAGGTTTTAAGTTTAATATAAAAATTTAAAGATAAGGTAAAGATAAGATAAAGATAAAATAAAGGGTATTTTTTAGCGTACTTTAAAAGATATTGCTACAAAGGGATATATGGGACAACTTGTTGATATGAATGGATTTAGTGATAATTGAAAGGTTATTGTACAAGTTATTAATTATGGAGACATCATTCCAGAAGATTTAATCCATCTTTTCAATATGCTTTATATAAAAACCACAACATAACATATAATAAAAAACGGCGAACCCTCCACCTAGGAGAATCCACCATCACAAATAACTAATTATTTCACACCTAGTTTTTTTGCTTTCTTAGGGATCCCGTCTTCCAGCACTTCCTCTCAAGCTGTTACACCTGGAATATGATGTGATTGCATTTGAAACAGGGCTTTGGGAAGCAGCAGCTGTTCAGCAAAATTTTGATAACTCAACCGCTACAGAAGCGATGAAACAATCCTTATACTCTGTATGGAAAACTGAGGAACTTGAACAATTATTTACCTATATGAAAGAACAAAAAGAAAAAGGAAAGCCACTCACATTAGCTGGTTTTGATATGAATTTGTTTTATAGATCTTCATTCCGCTCTTATGCAAAAGAATGGTTGCAAAAAGTAAATCCTGAAGTAAAGAGTGAATTTGATACAGCAGTGTCAGAGTTGATTGAACTGGATAGGTATTACAATAAAAATAAAACATATCCCTATGATCGGTTTAAAATGGAGATACAGCCCGTAATTAACAAGTTTGAAAAGGTTAGAATGTTTATTCAGAATCATAAATCTGAATTGATTCAAGTTACACCACATCCTACGTATGATGTGAAAGTCAGAGGTGGCATCTCCTCACCTAACCTGACAGACTATTCTTTTTATATCCGAGATCAAAAAATGGCACAAAACTTCGCATGGCTAACTGAAATGCAGTATGGAAACAAACTGGCCCCCTTTAACAAGTAATAATTTGTTCTGCACCCATGTTGATAATTCTTCTGGTAATCGGAATGTAACGGAACCATGTTGCTCTTTTATAATGACATAGGGATTGCGGAATTCTTCTTGAATGCCGATTCCAATCACTTGATACAATTTCCTGCACTGACTCGGAAACAATATATTTGGAATGTCTAATGATTCAATTTCATGAAAAGAATGACGGAATCTCACATCCATTGCAAATACCATCACACCAACTCCCAGCTATACGTAAAACACAATTAGTATACCGATGAGATCTATGTTACGTGCAGAAATCCCCGTTTTCTCCCCAGACTTATCTACAAGAATAAAAAAGGAATGACAAGATATGTTCTCTTTTCACTATTTGTTTTCTACACTTTTAATTCCAATATTTCTAGATGCTGAATAGATCCGCCCCCTGGCAGGTAGACATCTTCCTCCTTCAGCAGGTATACGGAACTTTCCGTTTCTACTAGTGATGGAAGATTGCGCACGCCAAATAATAATACTTTTCCCCTATTGCCCAAATGACGTGGGGTATGCATGGAAATCGTAAGGTTGTTTATGCATGTAATTGTTCCTGTTCTTAAACATTTTCGGGTATCTATTTTTATTATGTTTTGCTTTTGTAGTATTTCTTATTTTTATTGTTTGATTGTTATGACTGGCATTTGCTCGTTTTCGGAAATTTCACTGTAACCAAAATAAAGTAGAAAAAACAATAAAATAATTGTCCAAATAAATATAAACACTTTATAACTATACTTCATATGAAAAACCTCATTTTCCCTATATAAGTGAATGTACATACACCCTATAAATCTAATTACATAAATTATCGGATGTTTTAGTAGTAGAGAATCATTAAGTATTAGGAATTGTTATTCGTAAACATATCCAAGAATTCTTCAAAAAAATATCATCTAGGCATTTTAACATTTCATCAAAATGCACAGATAATATTTTGTACGTTTAGCTTGGTAATGCTTTTTATGTAATGAATTCTTACCTCTATTTCACCTTAATGTTTATATGTACAAGAGTCTGTGTAGCAATTAGACTGTACTTTAAATATGTACTCAATTGTGTGTGGGAAAGGAAGCACATTTTATTTAAAGTGGTTACTTTAAAGCCCTTAATTAGTTGGTAGTCTTCTTCATTCAGACAAAAAGGAAATTTAAAGTGTGCACGTACTTTCAACTCAGACTTTTTACTACACACACTCCTATACACATAACAATATTTATATTTTTTTGTAACATTACGGAAATAACAAGAAATAATACCGAAACATTTATGATATATTGTAACAACTTAGTAACATTACTGTAACATAACGTGTATAATCGCACAATACTTTTTAACTGAAAATCAATAAATTTATGTAAGCACCCATAACGTATTACATATTGTTTGTGAAACCTTTTAATGAACAAGTATAAGTGGATGGCGGGAATTGAACCCACATCAGAGGTTCTGGAGGCCCCTGTTTTACCCTTAAATTATACCCCCTCGTGGTCGGAATGACAGGACTTGAACCCGCACATTCAACGGCTACTAGATCCACAATCTAGCAAGTCTAGCATTTCGCCACAAACTCCATAAAAATAGAAAAAGACCACCGAATGTACTCGATTGTCTTTTTGCCATGCATATCTGCACAAGAAGTGTATACTTCAAACCCTTTAATATTTTTAGCTATGAGCATACTTATAAAACTCTAAAAACTATTTGATAATCTTTTAGAATCTAACTTTCTTTTAATACTATTTGCTATTTCTTCAATATTTTCATTTAGAAAGAAATGATTACCTTCAAAAGAATGAAAAGTACACGTTTTACTTGTGTATCGTTCCCATTTTATTACTTGATCATATGTAGTAAATTCATCATTTTCCCCATTAAATATAAGAAAATCAATATCACATGGTTGTGTATTTTTGTCATGAATATACGTCTCAACGATTTTAAAATCTGCTCTTAGAATAGGGAGAAAGATCTCCATTAATTCTTCTGATTGCAGTACCCCAGATGGTGTACCTCCCATTGCAATAACTTCTCTTTTAAATTGCTCATTAGAAAGATTATGTCGGATATTTTTTATTTTACTATTTGGATGATTTCTACCGGACAAAACAAGAAATTCAGGCGATACGTTTTTAGAATCTTTTATTTTTCTGGCTACTTCATAGGCGATCAAACTTCCCATGCTATGCCCGAATAGAATGTAGGGCGAATCATCTATCTGCATAACTATTTTATTGTAGACATCATTTACTGCCTCTTCCATACTTTGGTACAAGTTTTCTTCAATTCTATATCCTCTACCAGCTAACTCTACCGGGACTACCTCAATATATGGATTAAAGTGATTTTTCCATTTTGCGTAACTAAACGCAGATCCCCCAGCATGTGGAAAGCAAAAAAGTTTAGTCTTCTGCATTGATTTTCTCCTTACTTTCAAATTTGTATATATTTTGGAAAATTGCATAAATGTCTTTAATTATTATCTCTTGCGGAAATTCATCCCTTGTTGCACAAGCAGATAACTTATAATTTGGATCAATGTTATATTGTTTAAAGTAAAAGTTTTTAGGTATATTCTTGTATGAAATTAAAGTTCGTGATTCTTTTTTTATAGAGAATGAATTTAATGGGGTATAAAGCCCTTTTCCAATCGTTTTTATATAGCTTTCTTTTAATGTCCATAAATCAAAAAAACAAATAATTTGTTCATCAGAATTCATATTAGATATATCATAAAATTCATCCGCTGAAAAAAATTCTTTTGCTAATTTAAGAGCCTCTATCTCTGAAATCTTTTCTATATCAATACCCACATTAAAATTAGCAGTAGTACAAACCACCCATTCTCCTGAATGTGACAGATTAAAATGAAAGTCAGAAAAATTTTCAACAAAAGGTTTTCCATACTCATTATATTTAAATCTAATTTCTTCATTATTAATTTTATACTTTTGGCAGATTAGAGATCGGATTAGTAAATCCCCTATCAGGGTCCTATTAACGTCGCATGAGTTTAATAAACGCTTTATTCGTTCTTTCTTCTCATTTGAAACCAAGTTACTAAGTTGCTTAAACAAATGACTTTCAATATTCTTTGGTATTTTCACAGCTTGAATGTGTATGATAAATCACTTCCTTTTTTAAAAGATGGCTTCATATATGTGCGTTACATAAATTCAAATTAACTTTATTAAATTGCAAATACAATAGAAAAGGTGCATATTTACATATCAATGAAAATATGCACCTTTCCTCAGTAATATCATCAGGCATTCGCTTCTATTACAAAGATTTCTATGTCTCTACCAATTACTTTTTACATTATCCTCTTAAAAAGTAATACTCTTGATATATTCATTATTGCCTACACTTTATTTGCAGTTATTGGGCTGCCCTTTTCGTTCATAGCGTTGCATCTTTTGCACTCTCTACTTTTCAGTTAATGAAAGGGATGTTTCTTTTATCTCTTCAAATTCATTTAATAGGTACTTAGCTATCTTTTCAACTGCGGGGAAGTCTACTATTTCCTCATGTGATCCAGGGACAGAATACTTATTTACTCTTCCTTTTAATAAAGGTCCCCAATCTGTAAACAGCTCTTTTCCTTCCTCAGCACTAAAATAGAGAACTTCTCCAGAGTATGGTATTAAATCATGATCTGCCATTATGTTTAGGCATTTCCTATGAGCATTGATAACTTGCTTCAAATTCATAAGATCTGCATCAGGCGGGAGTACTCCTTCCATAAGTAATCGCTCTACAAGCATATCTTGTTCATGGAAGAGGCCTTTCCCCCGCTCAGTAAAATCTCTAGAAATGAAATGCTCATATATATATGAGAGCATATCCTCCGTTGTTTTATAGTCCTGCTCTGAAGGTACTTTAGTATCCATTAGTATCAACAACTCAACTTCCTCACCTTGATTCTTTAGTACAGTTGCGATTTCATAAGCAATCGCACCGCCTAAAGACCATCCTCCAAGACGATATGGACCTTCTGGCTGAACACGTTTGATTTCTTCAATGTAAAGTTGAATTACTTCCGGCAAGGTCAATTCATCAATTTCTCCCTTTTCTATAAGAGGATTCTGTAAACCATAAAATGAACAATGGTTCTTAAGTAATCTTGCTAGTTGAATGTAACAGAATACATTTCCCATAAACGGATGAACACAGAAGAAAGGTCTTTTCTCTGATTCTTGTAGTGGAACCAGCGCTGATACAGATTTTGTCATATCATGCTTATCGCGAATAAGGCATGCGATTCCTTCCAATGTTGGATTCTTAATCAATGTAGACACCTTAATCTCTTTTCCAAACTTCTCCTTAATTTTTGAAATCAATTTAATTACAAGGAGAGAATGTCCCCCTCTATTAAAGAAATCATCATTTACATAGACATCTTCTATCTGTAACACATCCTGCCAGATTTTAATCAACTGATATTCAATTTCATCCCTTGGAATGATTGGTGTAGACAAATTATTTTCTCTTTGAATTGTTAAACTGTTCAATGCCTTTCGATCAACTTTTCCATTCGGTGTAAGAGGAATCTTGTCTACCTTTATAAAGTGTGCGGGAACCATATAATTCGGTACTTGTGTCTTGAGATATTCACGCCAGTCATGCATACTTCCATCTCCAACTACATAAGCAACCAATCTCTGCTCTCCTAGCTTATCCTCTGTCACCAAAACTACTGCTTCTTTTACCATTGGATGCCTCTCTATACTCGCTTCAATCTCTTCAAGTTCAATACGAAAGCCCCTAATTTTCACTTGATTATCAATTCTTCTCAAGTAATCTAAATTACCATCAGGTAAATAACGAACCAAATCTCCCGTACGATATAAACGCTCTTCTTCATTAAATGGATGACGGATGAATCGCTCTGTTGTTAATTCTGGACGATTCAAGTATCCTCGCGCTATACCTGCACCACCAATATATAGCTCACCTGTTACACCAACTGGAACAGGTAACAAATTTTTATCTAATACATAAGTTTGAACGTTCGGCAACGGACGTCCAATTGTAACTCTCTTACTATCTGTTTCGATATGATAACACGTTGCATCAACCGTACATTCTGTAGGACCGTATACGTTATAAAAATCAATTTTTTCAGTCTCTACTAGCTGTTTCCATAATGACGGCATGATTGCTTCACCACCGACCAATATCTTGCTTGGCACATGAACATCAGCACTTGTTTCTAGTAATCCTCCATCTATAAGTAATTGAAGTAATGAAGGTGTCATATCAAACATTTCCAATTTATTCTCCCTAATATAAGACACAAATCGTTCCGGATTAGTGCGAACTTCACTTGGGATAATATATAAACTTGAACCATACAGCAGCATTTGTAATTGCTGAATAGATACATCAAAGGCAATTGACGCATTCAAACCGACGCGCATATTACTAGGTATCTCATGTGAGAAAACTTCTTTTTGTAAACCATAGGATAGGTTTATTACAGAATGGTGCTGTACTAAAGCCCCCTTTGGATTCCCTGTCGAACCAGAAGTATAGATAACATACGCTAAGTTTTCCCCTGTTACCTCACATATTGGTGAAAGTTTGCTTTCTTGAGAAAGCATTGCTTGGTCCCTATCTAGGCAAACTGTCTTGATGTCTTTAGGTATCCATCCTAGTAATACCTCATTTGTAACTAACACTCTAATTCCCGTGTCTTCTAAAATATATTGCAGGCGGCTTTCCGGATTCGATGGATCTAATGGAACATAGGCTGCTCCAGCCTTCCAAATTCCCATGAGACCAACAACCATCTCAACTGAACGCTCAAAGCAAAGGCCAACTAATGACTCTGTCCCAATTCCACATTTCTGTAAATGATGAGCTAATTGATTAGCTCTTTCATTCAGCTCTCGATATGTTAGTTGCTGTTTTTCATCTACCACTGCCAACGCGTCAGGCGTACGATGTACTTGCTCTTCGAATAGTTGATGGATTGCATTCTCACGTGGATAGGATATAGTATTATTATTCCATTCTTCCAATAGCTTTCTTTGTTCAGCTTCCGTAATATATACTAGCTCCGATAGATTTTGATCAATGTTTTTGAGCATTTGCATTAACACTTGGTGTAAATGACCCAGCATTCGTTCAATGGTTACTCTATTAAACTTACTACGGTCATACATTAACTTTAACGATAACTGGATTCCTGGAACTACAGCTAACCCTAATGGGTAGTGGGTTTGTTCTACCCCTTCCAATTCACCAATTTCCAGATTTTCTGAAGACTCCTCTTTCACTGGATAATTTTCAAACACATATAAACTATTGAACAGCGGTATTCCTCTAGGAACTTCACTCCACCCCTGAATCTCTGTCAAAGAAGCATACTCATATTGTCTTCTTTCTATCTCTTCCTCTTGTATCTTCTGCAACCAATCTATTAATTTTATATCATCCATCAATTGAATTCGCGTCGGTGACGTTGTAATGAAAGGACCTACGATGTTTTCAACATCAATAATATCCGTAGAACGCCCTGAGCTTGTTACACCAAAAACAATGTCATTTTCTCCACTATATCGGCTCATGAGATATGCCCATGCACCTTGAATTACTGTACTCAAAGTAAGTTTATTGCGTTTCGCCCATCCTTGTAACGCTTGAGTCTGCTCTTCTGATAAATACGTAACCTTCTCTGTGTAACCTTTTTCTTCCTCTTTACTTTCTAAGCCCAGCAAAGTTGGCGCAGTAAAACCTTTTAGCTTCTCTCTCCAGAATTGTTCCGCCTGCTCCTTATCTTGCTCTCTTAGCCATTGGATATATTTCTTATATGGTGAGGACTTAGGTAACTTCACAGCTTCTCCATTCATTCTCTTCTGATAGACTGTAAGTAATTCATTAAATACTAATGGTAAACTCCATCCATCCAGTAAAATATGGTGATGGGTCCAAACAATCCGATATTCTTCCTCACCTTCTTGAATGACTGTTACCCGCATCAATGGTGCTTCATCAAATTGGAAGGCTTGTTTTCGATCTAATGCCAAAAAGACTTTTCTTTTTTCCTCTATCTCTTCACTTGTCATTGTACGCCAGTCTTCTTTGTTCACTTTAAATGGGATATTTTCATACACCACTTGTACAGGTTCTTCAATTTCGTCCCATACAAATGCTGTACGAAAAATTTCATGCCGCTGAATTACAGATTTCCACGCCTGCTCAAATGTAGAAATATTCATTTTTCCTCGAATCATAAAACTCAATTGCACTATATACGGTGCAACATGTTCATCCCCTTGGTCATGCAATGTGTGGAAAATCATACCTTCTTGCAAAGGTGATAGTGGATATAAATCAGTAATCTGATTGTTCTTTCCGCGATGCATTTTGTTTAGTACATTTGTCAAACCTTCTTGGCTAAGATTAGCCATTGCAAAATCCGAAATGGTCAGTGCAGATTCTCTATCTGAAAATTGAATCAATGTACTCAGTTGATATAGCATATTCTGTGCAATACTTTGAATCGTTGATTTGGCAAATTGTCCAACATTGTATACCCAAGTGAACTGAAGTTTTCCATCCGTTACAACCCCAATTACATCAATTACATGCGATCGCTTGGAACCGGCAGCATGATCTAAACGCTTAAATTCGTTCTCCGGAATAAACATTGCATCGCTAGAAAACATTTGGTCAAATTGTCCAAGATAGTTAAAACTAATAGACGGTGTATATTGGGAGCTTAATGGCTCACACATTGTTGTGTTCATGTAACGCAACACCCCATAATCAACACCCTTATTAGGAATTTTGCGAACTTGTTCTTTAACTGCTTTTAATGCTGCAATTGGCGTATTAGCATTAGTAATATTTAAATGAACTGGGTAAATACTTGTAAACCATCCCACGGTTCTCGATAAATCAACATCTTCAATAATCTCTTCTCGACCATGTCCCTCTAAATCTACGCTTAGTATCGGCTGCCCCGTACATGCTGCTGTAGCTTGTACCAATGCTGCTAATAATACTTCATTGATTTGGACACGGTGAGTGCTTAAAGTCTCTTGCAATAACATACGGGTCTCATTCTCGTTTAACACCACAGTAATTTCCTCAGTTACTGCGCTTACTGGATTACTTATAGTACCATCTACTGGCAGTATAACTACGTCTTGTTCAACCTGCTGCTCCCAGTAATGTAGCACTTCTTTTGATATTCCAGTTTGAGCGTAATGTTGTAATTTCTCCGACCATTCTTTAAAAGATGTACTCTTCATAGGTAATTGAATTTTTTGCCCTTGGACCGCTTGCGTATATGCTGTTTGCAAATCTTCCAATAAAATCCGCCAAGAAACACCATCCACGGCTAAGTGATGAATTGTCCAAAATAATCGACCAGTCTCCTCACCTTCATCAAAATACACCATTCTCATTAAAGGACCATCATGTAAATTCAATCTTTCTTGTGCAACATTAATCTCTTTTTGAATAACTTCATGCCAATCCGCTTCCGGCACTTCGTCTAATGAAATGACAGTCAGCATCAATTGTTCTTCAATTCCTTCATTCCACTGTTCCCAAGTCCCATTAGGTAAACGTTCATATCTTAAACGCAGGGCATCATGATGAAGTAGAAGGTTACGCGCTGCCTTTTCCAGTGATCCTATGTCCAATTTTTCTTTCGTTCTAAAGAACATGGATTGATTCCAATGATGTGGATTAGGATGATTTTGCGCAAAAAACCTTTGCTGAATAGGTGTAAGTATCGTCTCTCCAGTTATAATTCCTTGTTCAGCTTGTACACCTTGTTCTTCTTTGACTACTTGCGCTAACTCAGCAATCGTTTGGTGTTCAAATAGTTGTTTTGGTGTCAACTGTAAACCAGCTTGCTTTGCGCGAGAGACAATCTGAATGCTAAGAATTGAATCTCCACCAATTTCAAAAAAGTTATCATAAATACCAATACGTTTTGAACCTAGCACACGTTCCCAAATGATAGAAAGCTTATGTTCACGTTCATTTCTTGGGGCTGCGTAGCCTTCTTGTATTCCTTGATAATCTGGTATAGGTAACGATTTCCGATCAACCTTTCCATTTATGGTTAGCGGTAATTCTTTCATTTCGACAAAGTAGGAAGGTATCATATGGATTGGCAGTTTTGTTTTAAGATACTCTCGCCATTCTTCTACACTACCTTCGCCCACTACATAAGCTACTAACCTCTTATCTCCCGACTGATTTTCCCTAACTATTACAACTACCTCTTTTACCAAGTCATGCTCTTGTAAAGTCGACTCAATCTCCCCAAGTTCGATTCGAAATCCTCTAATCTTCACTTGATTATCCATTCTTCCTAAGTAGTCTATATTACCATCAGGAAGATATCTCACAAGATCGCCTGTTCTATATAACCTCTCGCCTTCTTTGAATGGATGAGAAATAAATCGTTCGGATGTTAACTCTGGACGATTCAAGTACCCCTTTGCTAGACCTACTCCTCCGATATAAAGTTCCCCCATCACACCAACTGGAACTAGCAACCTATTACTATCTAATACATAAGTTTGGACGTTAGGCAATGGACGTCCAATTGTTACTCTCTTACTATCTTTTTTGATATGATAGCATGTTGCATCAACCGTACATTCTGTAGGTCCATATACATTATAAAACTGTATTTTATCAGTCTCTACTAGCTGTTCCCATAATGACGGCATAATTGCTTCACCACCAACCAGTACCTTACTTGGAGCATGAACGCCATCGCACGTTTCTAACAATCCGGCATCTATAAGTAATTGAAGCAATGAAGGTGTTATATCAAAGATTTCTAACTTGTTCTCCCTAATATAAGCTACAAACTGCTCCGGATCACTTCGTACTTCATTCGGAATAATATACAAACTTGAACCATAAAGCAGCATTTGTAATTGCTGGATAGATGCATCAAAGGCAATTGACGCATTTAAACCGACATGCATGTTAGATGGTATCTCATGTTCGAAAACCTCTTTTTGTAAACCATGCGACAAGTTTAGTACAGAATGATGTTGTATCAAGACACCCTTTGGATTCCCCGTTGATCCTGAAGTATAGATAACATACGCTAAGTTTTCTCCTGTTACTTCACATTTTGGTGAAAGAATGCTTTCTTGTGAAATCATTGCTTGATCCCTATCTAGACAAACTATCTTGATTTCTTTAGGTATCCAGTCTTCCAATGACTCGTTCGTAACTAATACTTGAATTCCAGTGTCCTCCAAAATATATCGTAGACGACTCTCTGGATATGATGGGTCTAATGGAACATAGGCTGCTCCAGCCTTCCAAATCCCCATAATACTAACAATCATCTCAACTGAACGCTCAAAGCAAAGTCCAACCAATGATTCATTCCCAATTCCGCATTGCTGAAGATAGTGGGCCAATTGATTAGCTTTTTCATTCAGCTCTCGATACGTTAACTTCTGTTTTTCATCTACCACTGCTACCGCATCAGGTGTACGATTTACTTGCTCTTTAAACAGCTGATGAATCGTACTTTCCTGTGGATATGCTACAGCATCATTATTCCACTCCTCCAACTGTTTTTGCTGTAATCCTGACAATATAGGCAACTTAGCTAATGATTTATCAGGATTCTCCACGATTACATTCAACCAGTTCCCAAAATGTTCAGCCATGGATTCAATAGTTAAGCTGTCAAATAAATCAGTTCTATAAACAAAAGTAAGTAATAAACCCTCTTCCACTTCTGCAGCAGTTAAACTTAAATCAAACTTAGCGATAGGAGCATTACTTTCTATTACTTCTATATTTCTTCCATGTAGTTCTGGTAGCTTCTGTCCCGTATTTTGCAAAGTAAACATGGTTTGGAAAATCGGAGAATGGCTTGTATTTCGTTCAGGTTGGATAACCTCTACAATTTTCTCAAACGGAACATCTTGATACTCATACGCCTTCAATGCTTTTATCCTCACTTGAGACAACAACTCTTGAAATGCCGGTGCATTACTTAAATCAGCTCGATAAACCAATGTATTGACAAAGAAACCAATCAGCCCTTCAATTTCTCGATAATTTCGATTTGCAATTGGGCTGCCAACAATAATATCCGTTTGTCCCGTATAACGAGCAAGGAAACTTTGATACGATGCCAATAAGGTCATGAAAAGCGTTGCCCCTTCTTGACGACTTAGTTCGTTTAATTTATCCAGTAATGAGCGTGACAACAGCACATTATGAGTTAATCCATGGTGGGTTTGCACTGGCGGACGCGGACGATCCATTGGCAACATTAAGACTGGTAACTCACCAGATAATTCTTCCTTCCAATATGCAAGCTGTTGATTTAGTACTTCATCTTTCAACCATTCTCTTTGCCACTGAGCAAAATCTGCATATTGAACTGGTAGTGGTTCCAGCTCTGCTTGTTTTTCACCAATCGCATTCTCATAAAATGCCATCCATTCTTGAAGTAAGATTTCCATCGACCATCCATCTGAGATAATATGATGCATATTACACAGAAGAACCCATTCTTCTTCTGAAATTCTTATGAGTTTCCCACGGAACAATGGCCCTTGTTCTAAATCAAATGGAGATTCGACTTCAGTTTGAATCCATTGCTCCAACTTTCTTTCTCTCTCCTCTAATGAAAGCTTAGTTAGGTCCATTTGCGGAAGAGGACGGAAAATATAAGGTTGAATCTGCTGCACAGGATGACCTTCTTCTTCATGAAATACCGTCCGCAAAGATTCATGACGCTCTATTAACTGATTCCATCCCAACTCCAATCCCTCAGGTAACCAATTCCCTGTAAGGCGGCATGCCATTGGCATATTATAAAGTGCACTATTAGGTGCAAATTGATCAATAAACCATAAGCGCTGTTGGGCATAAGATAGTGGAATATTATTTCCGCGTTCCATCGGCACCAATGGTGGAATTTCTCGTTTTTCGCTCCCCTTACGTAACTGATCTATTCGTTTTGATAATGCCTCGACCGTTGAATATTCGAACAGTTCACGTACTGGCAATTTGATTTGAAAGACTTCCTGTAAACGTGAGACCACTTGTGTAGCAAGTAGAGAGTGACCACCAAGCTCAAAGAAAGAATCCTGAACACCAATTTCTTTTATTCCTAGCACTTGCCTCCACACTGAAGCGATAAGTTCTTCCAGCGGAGTTCGTGGGTATACAGTATTTTCGGCGGATTGTTCACTAAGTATAGGCAATGCCTTCAAATCAAGTTTTCCATTCGGTGTAAGTGGTAAAACTTCCATCTCAATAAAGTTTGTTGGAACCATGTAATTTGGTAAATGTGTTTGTAGATGTTCTCGCCATTCATGTACACTTCCTTCACCAACTACATAAGCTACTAATCTCTTGTCACCTTGATTATCCTCTCGTACCAATACAACTGCTTCTTTCACAGAAGAATGTGCCTGCAAAACAGCTTCTATTTCTCCCAATTCAATCCGGAAACCACGAATTTTCACTTGGTCATCTATACGGCCATGGAACTGGAGATTACCATCAGAAAGATAACTTGCTTTGTCTCCTGTATAATAGAGACGTTCTCCTGACTTGAAAGGATGTGGAATAAATTTTTCCTTTGTAAGATCCGGACGATTAGCATATCCACGTGCAAGATTCTTCCCTCCAATATAGAGATCTCCAATTACACCAATTGGTACTAGCTGAAGATGAGAATCTAACACATAAACTTCTGTATTCGCAATCGGTCGACCAATCGATGGCGTACCTGTTGTCACTCCTACAGGTACATAACAATCTGTGGTAACAACGGTATTTTCCGATGGCCCATACTGATTAATTACCGCAAAAGGAATATCGTTAGATGGATACTGCGTTAATTGATCCCCACCAGTAATGATAAAACGAAGATCCGTTTTATCTGGCCAAGATAATTTCAAGAGCCTTTCCAGAATAGGCGTAGGTGCAAAGCTAGCTGTTATTCGTGAATCAATGAGCCAGTCCCTTAGTGCTTCTGGATTAATTCTCAGTTCCTCTGTTGACAAGTAGAGTGCTGCGCCAGCAGTTAGATACGGCCAAATCTCCTGGACAGCCGAATCAAAAGCAACCCCTGCAATCTGAGTCGCACGATCCTCTGCTGAAATATGATAAACTTCCTGATGCCAAGAAACCATATTCATTAATGAGCGATATTCAACCATGACACCCTTCGGTTTTCCTGTAGAACCAGAGGTATAGACAATATAGGCTAAGTTCTCTGGATTTATTTGACGTGTAGGTGCGATTACGCTTTCCACCGTTAATTCTTCTAACCTCACCATTTCGACGTGTGCGAAATGTCCTTCTTGTCCTTCCGCCGTCACTACAAATTGAATTCCTGCATCTTCAATCATGTATTCTAACCTTGATTTTGGATACAACGGATCTAAAACGACATAAGCTCCACCAGCTTTTAAAATGCCCAGTAAACTTGCCATCAGCTCAGCTGACCTCGGAAGATAAACTCCTACCACTGACTCTGGGGCTACTCCCTTTCGTTGTAAAACATTTGCCAACTGATTTGCTTGTGTATCCAGTTCACCATAAGTCCACTGTTTTGTTTGGTCAACTACCGCAATCGCATCAGGACGCCTTGCTACTTGCTCCTCAAATCTGTCGCAAACAAGACCCTGATGAGACATTTCCATTACAGTGTCATTCCATGTTTCTAATAACAAAGTACGCTCCGGTTCTGATAGCATACTCAGGTCATGCAACGGATTTTGTGGACGATGAGAAACTTCATGTAGCCATTTCTCAAAGTGTCCTGCCATCCGTTCAATAGTAGTAGCATTGAATAAATCCTTATTATACTCAAAAGTAAAAAGTAACCCCTCTTCCGTCTCAGCTGCCATTACACTTAAATCAAACTTTGCAATTGGACTATGGCTTTCTATCATTTCAATACTTCTACTAGATAACACCGGAAACTCTTGTTTCATATTTTGCAAAATGAACATAGTCTGGAAGATTGGCGAATGACTTGTACTTCGCTCCGGTTGCACAACTTCTACAATTTTTTCAAATGGAATATCTTGATATTCATACGCCTTCAATGCCTTTTGACGAACCTGATACAGTACATCTTGAAATGTCGGTCTACCACTCAAATTAGCTCGATAAACCAGCGTGTTAACGAAGAAACCAATTAGTCCTTCAATTTCTCTATAATTCCGATTCGCAATTGGGCTTCCGACCAGAATATCTTCTTGTCCCGTATAACGAGATAGAAAACTTTGATATGCAGCTAAAAGCGTCATGAAGAGTGTAGCCCCTTCTTTTCGACTAAGTTCATTCAATTTATCATGTAACGTGCTTGGCAGAACCAGAGTGTATATCGACCCGTGATGAGTTTGTATCGCGGGACGCGGGCGATCCATAGGAAGTTGGAGTACAGGAAGCTCCCCAGACAATTCTTCCCTCCAATATTGGAGTTGTTGATCAAGCACATCCTCCTTTAGCCATCCTTTTTGCCACTGAGCAAAGTCGGCATATTGAACCGGCAATGGTTCAAGTTCCGCTACCTTTCCATCCGTTGCTTTCTCATAAAATGCCATCCATTCTTCAAGTAGGATTCCCATTGACCATCCATCTGAAATGATATGATGTAGAGTACAAAGGAGTATCCATTCTTCCTCTCCCACGTGCAAAATACTTGCCCTGATTAATGGACCCTCTGTTAAATCAAATGGCACTTCTGTTTCTTGTTGAATTAAACGTTTAACTTCTTCTTCTTGATCTTCAGAAGAAAGCATAGTTAAATCCGTTTTCGGAATTGATTGAAAAGCATACGGTTCAATTTGCTGTACGGGTTGACCGTTCACTTCGTGAAAGACCGTCCGCAGTGATTCATGACGTTCTATTAGTTGATTCCATCCCGTTTCCAATGCTTCAAGTAGCCAATTCCCTGTAAGGCGGCATACCATTGGTATATTGTAAAGGGCACTATTAGGTGTAAATTGATCAATGAACCATAAGCGTTGTTGGGCATAAGATAGTGGGATAGCTTCTCCTCGTTTCATTGGTATCAGCGGCGGAATCTCTCGTTTTTTATCTCCTTTACGTAACTGATCTAATCGCTTTGCCAGTGACTCCACCGTTGTATATTCAAATAGTTCACGTACTGGTAATTCAATTTGAAAAATTCCCTGTAAACGTGAAACTACTTGAGTAGCTAGTAGTGAATGACCACCGATTTCAAAAAAGGAATCCTGAACATTAATATTTTTTATTCCTAACACTTGGCTCCAAACGGAAACGATAAGCTCCTCCACTGGTGTTCGTGATGAGGTAATATCTTCACTTATGAACTGTTCTTCTAATTCCAGTAAGGCTTTCCGATTCACCTTACCATTTGGAGTGAGTGGCATACCTTCAATTTTGAAAAAGTATGCCGGAACCATATAATGTGGCAGTTGCTTCTTGAGATATTCACGCCACTCCCCAGTATCGCCTTCACCCACTACATAAGCTATTAACTGCTTATCTCCTGGTCGATCTTCCTTCACCAACACGACTGCCTCTTTTACAGATGAGTGATCATGTAAAGCTGCTTCAATTTCTCCCAATTCAATTCGGAATCCTCTAATTTTAACTTGGTTATCTATTCTTCCAATATATTCTAAGTTACGATCATTCATATATCTCACCAAGTCACCCGTTCGATATAATCGTTCCCCATCCTTAAAGGGATGCGGAATAAAACGTTCAGTAGTTAAATCCGGTCGATTGAAGTAGCCACGTGCTAATCCTACTCCTCCAAGGTAAAGTTCCCCTGCCACACCAATCGGGACGACTTGTTGATATTGATCTAACACATACAACTCTGTATTATCAATCGGACGACCAATCGGAATAAGCATTGGTTCTTTTTCTAAATCACAATCGTAATAAGTCACATCCACAGTTGCTTCAGTAGGACCATACAAGTTAATTAACTTTGTTTGCTGAACATTGTAAAAGATCCCCTTAAACCGGCGAACCTGCTCAGTGTTTAACGCTTCTCCACTAGTAAAAACTTGAATTAAAGACGATACATCCCTTTTCGAATTATATAGTTCCATATAATCTAAGAAAGTAGATAACATCGACGGAACAAAGTGCATGGTGGACACGCGATATCGTTCAATATACTCTTCAATCACCGCAGGATCTTTCTCTCCTCCTGGTGGAAGTAAACAAACACGTGCTCCTACAAATGACCACCAAAATAATTCCCATACAGAAACATCAAATGAAAACGGTGTCTTTTGTAGGATTGTATCCTCCCCGGACAATGGGTATTTTTTCTGCATCCACTGTAGGCGGTTGATAACGGAATGATGTTCAATCATTACCCCCTTTGGATTTCCCGTCGAACCCGAAGTGTATATAATATAGGCTAAGTTATTTGCTGTTACTCCACTTACCGGAGCTAAATTACTCTCTTTAGAAATCATCACTTGATCCCGATCTAAACAAATTGCTTGAATATCTTTAGGTAACCAGTCCTGTAGTGCCTCTTTTGTTAACAGCACTTGAATTTGTGAACTCTCCAAAATATATCTCAGGCGGTTTTCAGGATAACTTGGGTCCAGTGGGACATAAGCCCCACCTGCCTTCAAAATCCCAAAGAGACCGATAATCATATCAGGAGAACGTTCAATACATATACCAACCAATGATTCAGGTCCGATACCTCGTTTTTGTAGAAAATGTGCCAATTGATTCGATTTTTCATTTAGTTCTTGATACGTTAGCTTTCCACCCTCATAAACTACCGCCACTGCATCAGGTGTCCGTGCAACTTGTTGCTCAAATAGCTCATGAATCATACAATCATGACCATAAACTACGTCCGTATCATTCCATTCTTCTAAGAGTTGTTTTTGCTCAGTATCCGATAACATTGACAGCTTTGTATATGATTCATCTGGATGATACGTGATTTCATTTAGCCAGTTCTCAAAATGTCCTGCCATACGTGCAATGGTACTACTATCAAATAAATCCGTGTTGTATTCAAATGAGACGAATAGACCTTCTTCCACTTCATAGGCAGTTAAGCTCAAATCAAATTTAGCAATAGACATATTACTTTCTACCATTTCAATACTTCTATCAGGCAAATCTAGTCGTTCTTGTTTTATATTCTGTAGCGTAAACATGGTCTGAAATATAGGGGAATGACTCATGCTTCGTTCAGGTTGCACAGCTTCTACCATTTTTTCAAATGGTATATCTTGATATTCGTAAGCTTTTAACGCCTTTTTCTTTGTTTGGTTCAAAATCTCCCGAAAAGTAGGGGTGCCACTCAAATCTGATCGATAAACCAATGTATTAACAAAGAAACCAATTAATCCTTCTACTCCCTTATGGTTCCGATTTGCAATCGGGCTACCAACTAGAATATCTTTTTGTCCCGTATAACGAGCGAGAAAGCTCTGGTATGCGGCCATTAAAGTCATAAATAAAGTGGATCCTTCTTGTCGACTTATATCCTTCAATTGACTGAGCAATTTATAAGGAAAAATCACGTGATGCGCAGCCCCAGAGTAAGTCTGCTTAACCGGTCGAGGTCGATCCACTGGCAGTTGTAAGATAGGAAGCTCACCAGACAATTCTTCCTGCCAATACGTAAGCTGACGATTTAGCACATCACCTTGCAACCACTCCTTTTGCCACTTCGCAAAGTCTGCATATTGAATAGATAATGAACTTAATTTAGCAGGATTTCCGCCTGTTTCTTCTTCATAGAAAGCAAGGCATTCATTCATGAATATACCAATGGACCAAGCATCAGAAATAATATGATGCATCGTACACAGTAATAACCATTCATCCTTCTCTAATTGAACAAGCTGATTACGAATTAAAGGACCATTCATTAAATCAAATGGTTCTTGCGCTTCTCTCGCAATTAAACTATCTACCTCTTTTTCTTTTACTTCTAGAGGAAGTTGAGAGTAATCCCTTACAGGTAATGCGCTAGGAAGGAATTCGACAATTTGTTGCACAGGCTGTTCTCCTATTTCTTTAAAAACAGTTCGTAATGATTCATGACGTTCAATGAGTCGATTGAATCCCTTCTCTAATGCTTCAGGTATCCAATTTCCTTTTAGATGCCATACTGTTGGAATATTATATAAAGAACTGTTTGGGTTAAATCTGTCCATAAACCACAAACGTTGTTGTGCATAAGACAACGGGAGTGCTTCTTTATTCTCCTTTTTTTGCATTTGCTTCTGAAGCCATGCTCTCTTCTCAGGAGAAAGTGAACTCAGCTTTGCAAGTAAATCACTTCTCATTTTTTTACCCCTTCCTCAATCAAATTACTCTCGAATATCCCTTGTGCTTCTTCCTCTGATAGCTCCTCTAATTGCTTAAGTAGTTCCAATAATTCTTCATCATTACTCACTTCTGCTTCTTTTTGAACATAGTCTTGAAGACTTACATTCTCCTTACTATCATTCTGCATTTCTTGATTTTTGTTATCGAGCAATTGATCAATCTGTTCTGCCAATTGCTGCACCGTATGAAACATAAATAAATCATGCAATGGTATCTCGATTCCAAAAGCCTCTTTAAGATTGGAAACAGCTTGCGTAGCAAGTAATGAATGTCCACCAATTTCAAAAAACGAATCCTGAATTCCGATGTTTTCCATACCTAAAACTTCATGCCATATCGAAACAATTGTTTTTTCCGTAGACGTACGAGGAGCAATATAACAACTCGCTATCTCCTGCTTCTCTGGTGCTGGTAAAGCCTTCCTATCAATTTTCCCATTAGGAGTGAGTGGAAATGCATTTAATCCAACAAAATAGGATGGAATCATATAATTTGGTAGTTGATCCTTGAGATAATCACGCCACTTTTGAGCATCCCCGTCTCCTACAACATAGGCGATCAAACGTGGATCGCCAGGATAATCTTCCCGCACCATTACAATAGCTTCGTTAACTAATATATGCCTTTGTAATGCCGCTTCAATTTCTCCTAGTTCAATCCGGAACCCACGAATTTTTACTTGATGATCAATTCGTCCAACATACTCCAAATTTCCATCTGGTAAATACCTTACTAGATCTCCAGTCCGGTATACTCGCTCTCCTTCTTTAAACGGATGCGATATAAAAAGATTTTGCGTTAAGTCAGGGCGGTTTAAATATCCACGTGCTAACCCTGATCCACCAATGTATAGCTCACCAACTACACCAATTGGAACCATTTTTTGTTCGGCACTTAGTACATATACTTCTGTATTGAATATTGGTTTACCAATTGGTGGTACCCTATACATGACACCCTTTTCTAATTCCATATACGTGGAATACGTAGTATCTTCGGACGGTCCATATAGGTTGTACACCTTTTCGATCGTACTTCTCTCGTATAAATCTTGAACAAGCGAATATGGCAATGGTTCTCCAGCCAAATTCATCACCTTTACCGAAGAAGGGATTGTTTTTGCTCGAACCAGTTCCTTCGCTGCCGATGGTACAGTATTAACCAAAGTTACACCTTTGGTAGACAACTTCTCTAGATGTAGAGCATTTTCAGTGACAATCACCTTACCACCCATCGTTAAGGGAACAAATACTTCAAAAACGGATAAATCAAAAGATAGCGAAGTTGAAGCTAACACTCCCGCTAATTCCTTTCGGGAATACGTATGATGCGCCCAATGAATCATTGTTACTGTATTCCTGTGCTCAATCATTACTCCCTTTGGATTTCCAGTGGAACCTGAAGTATAGATAATATAGGCTAAGTTATCGCCCGTCACTTCACTCGTACATACCGTAGTTACTTCTTGTTCTATTTCTGCTCGATTACTATCAATACAAATCACGTTGACGAGTTTAGGTATAACCATTTTTTGTTGTAACTTTTCCTGTGTCACCAGTACCTTTATTTGAGCATCTTCTAAAATGTACTGTAGTCGACTTTCCGGATACACTGGATCAATTGGGACATATGCTCCTCCCGCCTTCATAATTCCTAAGAGACCGACAATCATCTCAGATGAACGTGTGACGCAAATCCCAACTAATGATTCGCATGTTACACCATTTTTTTGTAAATAATGTGCCAACTGATTCGAGCGTTCGTCCAACTCTCGATATGTTAGTTCTTCATCTTCGCACACTACTGCAATTGCTTCTGGTGTTTTTTTCACCTGTTCTTCAAACATTGTATGAATCGTACTTTCTTCCATATCTATAACACGCGATTTATTCCATTCCTCTAGTAGTTGCTTATATTCTACTTTCGATAACATATTCAGTTCTGATAATACACCTTTTGGATGAGAGACAATTTGATTTAACCAATGCTCAAAATGACTTGCCATACGTTCAATGGTTGTATCATCAAACAAATCAGTATTGTATTCAAAGGTTAGTGATAATCCTTCTTCCGTCTCAGTAACAAATAAACTCAAATCAAATTTCGCTACAGAAGCATGGCTTTCCATGAGTTCCATTTGTCTTTCAGATAGCTGAGGAAATTCTTGCTTCGCATTCTGTAAAGTAAACATAGTTTGGAATATTGGTGAATGACTTGTATTCCGTTCCGGCTTTACGGATTCTACCACTTTCTCAAATGGGATGTCCTGATACTCGTATGCTTTTAGTGCTTTTTTTCTTACCTGCGACAAAAGTTCTTGGAACGACGGATTTTCACTGAAATCAGCTCGATAAACCAACGTATTTGCAAAGAAACCTATTAATCCCTCAATCTCTTTCACATTTCGATTAGCGATTGGGCTTCCAACCAAGATGTCATCCTGTCCTGTATAACGAGAAAGGAAGCTTTGATACGCTGCCATCAATGTCATAAATAAAGTGCATCCTTCTTGCAGACTTAAATCTTTGAGCTTTTCCTGTAGGGAATTCGCCACTATTAAGGACTGACTTGCACCACGATGGGTTTGAACTGCAGGTCGAGGACGATCCATCGGTAATTGTAAAACCGGTAGTTCCCCAGATAATTCTTCCTTCCAATATTGAAGGTGCTGATTCAAATTTTCTTCTTTTTGCCATTCCTTCTGCCACATGACAAAATCTGCATATTGGATAGATAATTCCTTCAATTCCGCCGGTTTTCCGCTTAATGCTCCTTCATAAAAAGCCATCCATTCTTCAAGTAAGATTCCCATTGACCATCCATCTGAAATAATATGATGCATCGTACAAATGAGAATCCATTCTTCCCTGTCCACTTTCAATATTCGTGTTCGAATCAGAGGATCTTGTCCAAAATGAAATGGTTCCTCAGCTTCGTTTTGAATGAGCCGTTTCATTTCTCTTTCCCTATCTTCCAAAGAGAGATCTGTTAGATTCGTTTGAGGAATATGTCTGAATACATGAGATTGAACTTGTTGAAAAGGTTCACCCTCTTGTTCTAGAATTATCGTCCTTAATGATTCATGACGCTCCAACAATTGATTCCATCCGGCCTCCAATGCTTCAATTGACCATTCACCTGTTAAGCGACACGCTGCATGAATATTGTACATAGCACTATTTGGCATTAATTGATCAATAAACCATAGACGTTTCTGCGCATAGGAAAGTGAGATAATTTCTTCTCGTTTCATAGGTACAAGGGGAGCAACCTCTCGTTTTTTATCTTCTTTTCGTAACTGATCCACCCGTTTCGCCAATGCTTCCACTGTATCGTGCTTGAAAAGTTCACGTAATGGAATTTTAATTTGGAACAGTTCTTGCAATCGAGAGACAATTTGAGTAGCAAGTAGTGAGTGCCCACCACGTTCAAAGAAGGAATCTTGAATACCAATATTTTCTGTTCCTAACACTTGGCTCCAAACCGAGGCAATAAGCTCTTCCGATGGCGTCCGAGGTAGCACATTTAAATCTTCAATAGCTTGCTCATCAGGTGCTGGCAAGGCCTTTCGGTCAATTTTCCCATTCGGAGTAAGTGGGAAGTGTTCTAACTCTATAAAGTGCGCTGGAATCATATGATTCGGTAATTGGTTTTGTAAATACTCTCTCCACTCCTCGGTATTTCCATCGCTTATTACATATGCAACCAATCGTTGATCACCTGGACGGTCTTCTCTAACTAATACGACAGCCTCTTTAATAAACGAACATTTTTCTAAAGTGGCTTCAATTTCTCCTAATTCAATCCTAAAACCACGCATTTTGACTTGATGATCCATTCTACCTATAAATTCTATATTTCCATCAGTTAGATATCTTACTGAATCTCCTGTTCGATATAGTCGTTCCCCCAATCGAAATGGGTGCGAAATGAATTTTTCAGTAGTAAGATTCTGACGATTTAAGTATCCACGCGCTAAACCAGCACCACCAATATATAACTCACCCTCAGTTCCTATTGATTGCAAGCGTTGATTTTGGTCTAATACATATAATTGCGTGTTCTGTATTGGCTGCCCAATAGAAACAAATTCTTGATTAGGCTGAATATCAAATGCATTCACATAAATAGTGGCTTCAGTTGGTCCATAAAAGTTGGTTAATTTCACTTGTCCACTATAATTCCATTTCTGTTGAAATCGTCTAACTAACCCTGAACTTAGTTCTTCTCCACCAGAAAATACATGGCGTACGGACGAACAATTCATGTTCATTTCAATATGATTGAAGTGATCTAAGAAAACAGATAACATCGAAGGTACAAATTGAACTATAGTAACCTGATGTTGTTTAATCACTTCAGCTATAATAGAAGGATCTTTTTCTCCACCTGGAGGTAGGAAAGATACACTTGCACCAACGTGAATGCCCCAAAACAATTCCCAAACAGAGACATCAAATGAGAATGGCGTTTTCTGCAAGACCACATCCTTTTCAGAGAGCGGATATTTATGTTGCATCCATTCTAGATAATTAATTACTGAATGATGCTCAATCATTACTCCCTTTGGATTCCCTGTAGATCCTGAAGTATACATAACATACGCTAAATTTTCTCCTGTTACACCACTTATACATGGGGTTGTTTCTTCTTTTTCAATTGCAGTATAATCTTTATTCATACAAATCGTTTCAATATTTTCAGATACAAACAAATTTTTAGAATTCTCTTCCGTCACTAGTACTTCGATTCCAGCATCCTCTAATATATATCGAAGTCGACTCTCTGGATAAGTAGGGTCAAGTGGAACATACGCTGCTCCTGATTTTAGAATACCTAATAACGCTATCATCATTTGTAATGAACGTTCCATATATACCCCAACTAGAGACTCTGGGCCTACACCATGCTTTTGTAAATAATGAGCTAGCTGATTTGCACGCTTCTCCAACTCTTTATAGGTAATTTGTTCATTTTCGTAACTAGCCGCGATTGCTTCCGGTGTTTTTTTAACTTGTTCCTCAAACATCGTATGAATCATGCCTTCAGCCGAATAATTAACTTGAGTATGATTCCATTCCTCTAGTAACTGTATCTGTTCTTCTTCTGTTAAATGAGTAATTTCAAATAGTTTTGAATCTAGGCTCTTCGTCATCTGAATTAATATTTGCAATAAGTGATTCTGAATCCGATTTATTGTTTCTTCATTAAAATAGCTTCGATCATACATCAACTTTAAAGTAATTTTCTTACCGGGCATTACAATGAGTGTTAAAGGATAATTTGTTTGTTCCGTGCTTGTAACATCTAGTAATCTTAAATCATCATTTCTCTCACCTTGAATTGGATAATTTTCAAACACATACAAGGTATGAAATAAGGAGCTATTTCGCGGAACCTCACTCCAGCCTTGAATATCTATCAACGAATTATACTCATACTGTCTTCGTTCCATTTCTTTCATTTGTATTTTACGAAGCCAATCTACTACTGATGTATTATCCGTTAATCGAATTCTGGTAGGTAATGTGTTAATAAATAGCCCCACCATATTCTCTGCTCCTATTAAATCAGTAGGACGTCCAGCGCTAGTTACGCCAAATACGACGTCATTGTCACCGCTATACCTACTCATCAAATAAGCCCATGCACCTTGTACTAACGTATTCAACGTTAATCGACTATTTCGTACCCACTCTTGTAAATTCTCAGTAAGTTCCTCAGATACTTGATAAGCACACTCCCCATAACCCTTCTCTTGTCCTTGATCCTTTCTTTCCATTGCTAATGGAGTAGGTGCATAGAATCCTTTTAATTCTTCTTTCCAAAATTCCTCTGCTTGACTTTGATCTTGTTTATTTATCCATTGAATATATTTTTTATAAGGAAGAGATTTAGGAAGATTCAAAAATTCTCCCTTTATCATCTTGAGATAAACTTCCATCACTTCACTAAAGACCAATGACACACTCCATCCATCTAGCAAAATATGATGATGTGTCCAGATAATTCTCGTTTCCTCTTTTGCTTCTTTAATCGCAGTGACTCTCATCAATGGTGCTTCATCCAATAAAAATCCTTTCCTACGATCTGCAGTCAAAAACTGTTGTAATTTCTTCTCCTTCTCCTCATGCGAATAGGTACTCCAATCCTCTTGATGAATAGTAAAAGGAAGACGTTCGTAAACTGCTTGTAGAGGTTTTTCTACTTCTTCCCAAACAAATACTGAGCGCAGAACCTCATGTCGTTGAATAACATATTCCCAAGCTTTTTCAAAAGTGGCAACATCCAATTGCCCCCCGAGCAAGAAACCTACTTGTACAATATAGGAAAAAGAATGTTCATCATCTTGATCGTATAAAGTATGAAACAGTATTCCTTTTTGCAAAGGTGATAAACCATATATGTCAATAACGTCTCCCATTTTTACACCCTCTTCTTTGTTAATTTAAGTAATACTTTGCTTAAGCTTTCTTCCGTAAGATCCTCTGCATCAGCAAAATCTGATACCGTAAAAGCAGACTCTGTTGTTGGTTTATTTATAAGTTGACGGAGATGCCTTAACATACCATCTGCTATCACTTGAATTTTCAATTTAGAAAACTGTTCCCTACTATACATCCAAATAAAATGTAACTTTTCATCTTTCACCATTCCGATAACATCAATTAGATGAGACGGTTTGGAATCTGGAGCATGATCTAAAAATGTAAATCCTGTCTCTTGCATAAACAAAGAGTCCCTTGAAAACACCTGATCAAATTGGCCCAAATAGTTAAAGCTTATTGAAGGCTTTTGCTGATAAAACGGAAGTAATCCTTTATTCAAGTAACGTAAAATACCATAGTCAACTCCGCGATTTGGAATTCGACGTAATTGTTCTTTGACAGCCTTTAACCCTTCAATAGGTGTCTGAGTTCCTTGAAAATTGAGATGAACGGGATAAATACTCGTGAACCAGCCCACTGTCCTTGATAAATCAATACCTTCAATCATCTCTTCTCTTCCGTGTCCTTCTAGATGAATAGAAACGGTTTGCTGATTTATACAATCAACGATAGCTTGTCCTAATGCCGTTAATAGTACCTCATCAATCCTTGTCTTATGAGTGACTAGAACTTCGTATAACAATGTTTGTGTTTCTTCTATTCCTAGAGTCCTCGTCACTTGATCAATCGATTCTTCTGTTGTTTCTTGTATTGGATAGTCCATTGGAATTTTCATCGTTTCTTTTTCTACTTGTTCATTCCAATAATTTTGTACTTCTTTTGAAATACCCGAATCACTGTATGTCTGGAGTCGTTCAGACCACTCTTTAAAAGATGTACTTTTCGCAGGTAAGCGAACTTCTTGACCTTGTTTCATCTGGTTATATACCACCTGTAAATCTTCCAATAGAATCCTCCATGACACTCCATCTACTACTAAATGATGAATCACCCAGAATATTCGATCATTTCCAGTCAAGTTATCTTCAAAGTACACTACTCTCATTAACGGACCAGTAACTAAATTGAAACTAGCTTGATTAATGTTCATCTCTTCTTGTATTATTTTATTCCACTCTTTTTCATTAACTTGATTACGTTTTACAACATGGAGTACTGACAGCTCATCAGTCCCTTCATTTCTCTGCCTCCACGTTCCGTTTGGTAACTGTTCGTACCGGAAACGTAAAGCATCATGATGTTTCAGTAAATTTAATATCGCTCCCTCTAGTAATTTCACATTCAATCTTTCTTTTACTCTTAAAAGCATTGATTGATTCCAATGCTCTGTATGTGGATGTTCTTGCTCGAAGAACCAGCACTGAATTGGAGTAAGAGGCACATCACCTATCACAATTCCCTGCTCCGCTTGTACTCCCTGCGTTTCTATAGCCACTTGTGCCAGCTCAGCGATAGTTGGGCATTCAAACATTTGCTTTGGAGTAAGTATTAACCCCACTTGACTTGCTTGAGATATGATTTGAATACTGAGAATCGAGTCGCCACCAATTTCAAAGAAATTATCATAGATTCCCACCTTTTTAACACCTAATACTCGCTTCCAAATGGCAGTCAGTATCTGTTCGTTACTATTCCGAGGGCCAACCCATTCACTATTAATCTGCTTTTCCTCTGGCATAGGTAAGGCCTCACGATCAACTTTACCGTTAGCTGTAAGTGGAATAGCTTCCATCGCCACAAATCCCGAAGGAACCATATAACTTGGTAGTTTCGCTTTAAGATACTCTCTCCACGCATCTACATTTCCATCTCCTACAACATATGCTACTAATCTTTTATCGCCCGGCTGATCTTCTCTTACAATTACAACTGCCTCTGTTACAGATGCATATGTATTTAAAGTAGACTCAATTTCCCCAATCTCAATTCTGAAACCACGTATTTTAACCTGATGATCAATTCTTCCACGATAATCTAGATTCCCATCTGGCAAATACCTAGCTAAGTCTCCTGTCCGGTATAATCTTTCTTTCGGATTACTACTAAATGGATGAGATATAAAACGCTCTGCTGTTAATTCAGGTCTATTTAAATATCCACGTGCCAATCCTGCTCCACCAATATAAAGTTCACCATCAACACCTATAGGAACAGGTTGTTGATAAGCGTCTAGTATATACACTTCTAAATCGGGAATCCGCTTTCCAATATTACTTCTTGAAGCATGCTGCACATCATCTTGAGTAATTGGATAATATGTAACATGAACTGTAGTTTCTGTAATTCCATACATATTAATTAACTGTGGTTTTTTCTCCCCATACCTTTGAAACCACGGTAACAAGCCAATAGGTTCTAACGCTTCTCCGCCAAATATCACGTAACGCAGCTGCAAATTTTTATTCTTATCTTCTTGTTCACACACTCGTATTAATTGGCGGAATGCGGAAGGTGTCTGATTTAGAACTGTGACTTCTTCCTCCACCAATACTTGATAAAAATCCTTAGGTGATCGACTAATCCAGTACGGAACAACAACTAATTTCCCACCATATAATAACGCTCCCCAAATTTCCCATACTGAGAAATCAAATGCATACGAATGAAAAAGCGTCCAAGTATCTTTTTCATTAAACTGATACAAACAATCCGTCGATTTAAATAACCGTATAACATTGTGATGCTCTATCATAACGCCTTTTGGATTTCCCGTTGATCCCGAAGTATAGATTACATATGCCAGATTTTTGGGACCGACACTAGAAACCGGCAAAGTCTTACTTTCTTTCCCAATCTCATCTTGATCACGATCCAGGCAAATCGACTCAACATTTTCTGGTAACCAGTTCAATTCTTTTAAACTTTCTTGCGTTACGAATAACTGAATGCTAGCATCTTCTAAAATATATTGAAGTCGCTGCTCTGGATATGTTGGATCAAGTGGAACATAAGCCCCACCAGCCTTCAAAATTCCTAAAATACCTACAATCATTTCGAGGGAACGTTCAACGCACAGTCCAACTAAAGTATCAGGTCCTACTCCCTTTTTCTGCAGATAATGAGCTAACTGGTTTGCACGTTCATTAAGCTCCTTATAAGTAATTTTTTCTTTTTCATACGTAACTGCAATAGCATTTGGATAAATCATCGCTTGCCGTTCGAACATTTCATGAATAGTTACTTGAGGTGGGACATCCAGTTTAGGATTGTTGAACTCAACTAAACTTTTTCTTTTATCTTCCTCAGAAATGATTTCTATTTCAGCCACCTTCTGCTTTGGGTTTTCAAAAATATTTTCCAGTATCACTAGCATAACGTTAAAGAATCGTTCTATCTCTTCCTTAGAAAATAGCTCCTCACGATAATCAATATGTACATGTAAAGAGTCTATATCAATTAGATTTTCAATATGAACTGCAAAATCTTGTACTTCTTCACGGTTTGGAATCCATAGTGAGTCACCACTTTCATCACGATCCCTATAATCAATCGTAGTTCCGAAAAGTCTCACATTACTGTTATTCTCTTTATTAATCTGCTTTAATAACAAATCAAATGGATATTTCTGGTGTCTTAATGATTTACTTTGTTTTCTGGACACTCTACTAATAAATGAAAGTACTTCTTCTTCTGGATCAATATCCATTCTTAAAGGAACTGTACTCACCATCATTCCAATCAATTTTCGTTCCATTTTAGTCATACGGTTGCCGTAAGCCATTCCTAAACCAATATCAAGCGATGAGGTCCACCGATACATGGACAACGAAAAAGCAGCAACAAAAAGAGTATACAAACTAATTTTGTAATCTTCAGAAAATTTTTCTATCTTTCTCTTCAAATGTTCCGTTAATATAAACGTCTCACGTGATGCTTTTGTACTAACTTGGTACGTATTATAAGGCTTCAATCCAGTCACAGATGGCAGTGTTTTAAATTCCTCTAACCAAAATTTTTGATCTTTTTGAAAGCGACTACTATTCAAGTATGTTTGTTCGTTGGTCAGAAATTGAACATATGAATTTTTAATTTCGCCTTCCTGATTCTCGTTATGCATGTCATAATAATATTTTGCAATCTGCTCAGTAAATATTTGAATTGATAAACCATCCATAATAATATGATGAACATTTCCAAAGACTGCACATTCATTATCGTTTAATTTTATTAAAGCGAAATAGTATAAATTTGAATTAAATAATGTAAACGTTTCTTTTGTTTTCTGCTCAATCCATTCCTCAAGCAAATTTGTATTCTCCACATTACTGAAATCAAAAAACTCAAATTCTTGTTCTTCATGTTTAGTAAAATATTGTTTCGGTTCCTGATGCCCATTTTCTTTTAACCTAATGCACAGACCGTCATTTTCACTGATAACGCGATTCACAACTTGGTTTAATTTTGAATAATTCATTTTTCGATGAAGTTTAAATAAAAATCTTAAATTACATATTCCTTTATCAGAATAAACGACTTCTGTATACCATATTCTTCGCTGCGGATGGCTTAATGGATAGCATTCCTCATTGGTCATAAAAATCTTCCCTTCAAAAATTATTTGCTCTTATAGGTTCGTGTTTATGTTTAGCCCATAAATATTTCTGCAGTGAAACTCCAATTACTCCAATAATAACAAGCCCAATCCCTCCATAAACATAGAGTTGAGTTACTCCAAACAAATGCACTAATGGACCACTCATAGCAGGAGAAATAATTAAAACTGCGTTTGTTAAACTGCTTTGAATACCAAATACTCTTCCTACTTGATCTTGATCGGATTCTATTTGTAATATGACTTGATTAGATACAAGCATCAGCCCACTTCCAATACCAGCGATAAAACTAATTAAATAGGCTAAAACAAAGACCGTACCGGGCGTTATCAAACCAATCCCCCCAAAACCAATTCCCATTAAAACCATACCTCCACATACTACCCAGCCATACTGAAACTGTTTTAATTTCTGAGTTAGTAATGCACCAAGTATTCCGCCAAGACCAATAATAGAAATGATATATCCCATTTTACTTTTATCATGTGGGAATAAGCTCTTAAATAAAGTTGGGAATTGTGAGTCTACTAATTGTAATACTGCCATGGCTATTGTAACGAAAATCATGGTTGATAATATTATCCGATTAGATAACACATAACCCCACCCTTGTACCCAAGCGGTCCAAGTACTTTGTTTTTGCTGTTCAACAAATTCTTTCGATATAGTTTCTTTAAATTTTATTGTGGGTATGAGAACTAAGGTAGCTAATAAACAACTTATAGCTCTTATAATGAGGCAGAACTCTGGTTGAAACCAGCTCAACAACATGCCCCCTATAAGTGGGCCTACTATCTTGGTACCCTGCTCTACTATTCCGTTGATACTTACTGCTTTAGTAAGCAAGTCCGGGGATACAATCTGTCTTGTTAGTGTTTGCTGTGCAGGATAATAGAAAACAATAAAAATGGAACGAATCATTAATGCCACTAAGAGCCAGTGGATATCTTGTACAAATAAAAGAGCAATTGTTATTAGACCAACCATTAGATTACAGAACATCATAATTGGAATTTTTCTAAAACGATCTGCAATAACGCCTGCCCATGAGCCAAAAATAATTCCAGGAAGTGCATATGCAACAGGAATCAATCCAATCATAGTAGGATCTACTTCCCATTCAAACCCAACTATAGTCATAATCGCTAACATATCAATAAAAACACCAAGCATAAGCAATGAATAGGCAGAGAAAACTTGTAAATAAACCCTATTTCCTAATAGGCCTTTTGAATCAGTAGTTTTCATAAAAGCAAGCTCCTTAGGTTACTAATATAAACGCTTTTGCGTATAAGGTACCTCTTTATTAAACCTAATTAATCATTATTGACATCTCACCTAGAATTTAACTTCGTCAAAACTCAAACCAGTCTTGTTTTTCGTATATTTAAAATAGTCAGACAAATGAAAACGTACCTATTTCTTCATTTTTATATCAACTGTTACAAAATATATCTTTACCTTACACTAATAACAGCTAAACGTTGCCTTAATATAACCCTTTACAGTCGTTTGCACATTCAATTCACATCCTTTTTAAAGTTGGCTTTTTTCTATCTCAAATACTATCACACAAATATTTCACCTACTATATTCATAAAGTTGAAATATTTGAATCAGAAAATTCGGATAAAAAACCAAATCCACAAATCATAATAAACTATTATTTATTTATATTTTCATTTTATAGATAGCTTTAACCATAAGGGTATCAAGAATTAAGTTTTTTAATTTTATTAACATAATAGTTTAAAGAGACCGTAAATCCTACTAAACAAAAAAAATATACAATAAAGTATATTTTTTTCTTATCCTACATATTTTCTATGCAAATTAATTCCAATAACTAAAGTTGATAATGAAAATATAATACTACCAATCACTAATGTACTCATAACAAGAATTGAATAATATAGTATTAATACTTCTGCACCTACTACCTATTTTATTTATTGGATATTTATACTTCAAAAAATTACACATCATTCACAATTAGGATACATACCCAAAATATGATTTGAACATGTTATTATATTTTAAGATAATATAAAATCAGTTTTTCTATAAGAGAACTTAATTTTTATGTAGTACGAAACTGTTAGTAATACAGTATATACTAATTTAGTTATAAAAACATTTAAAGACCACCTATTTCCATAAGTGATCTTTCTTTGTGATTCTGCATTTGTGCACTACTGTAGAAATATATCGTAGATACGCTTTGTTTGCTAAATTTTTAGTTCTCTCCATTTACTAAAAAATATAGCTTAATACAATTAATATCATATTCGCTACATTGCAAACTATTATTTTGTCTTCTGTACAGGCAAACTACTAAAAATTAATTCAGCAACTTTTACATATCCTTTTGAGTTTGGATGAATTAAATCCTTAGACCAAAGCGTATTGTCATTAACTAAATGATGATTCCAAAAATCAACATGATGAAGCTTATACTCTCTGCTCAGTGAATGTATAACTTCATTTGCCTCTAATAATTGTTCTTTTATTACTTGTTTTTTTTCAGAAGCAAAAGGGAGCCTAACTGTAAAATCTGGAAGGTTTGCTATAATAATATCAGCCCCTGCTTTACTTAATGTATCTATCATAAATTCCATATCGTTCTTATATGCATCATGATTCCAACGTCCTTTTAAAACATCGTTTGCCCCTGCAATGAGACTAACCAAATCTGGATTAAAAGTTAACGCCTTTTCCAATTGCTGCAAGCGAATTTCTTCAGTTACTAACCCACGCTTTGCAAAATTGGCATATTCTATATCGTTTTCACACAGTTGAACAAAATGATCTACCCAGCTTTTTAATGCAATTCCCTCAACTTCATCCCCTATCCCCTCTGTAAAACTATCGCCAATTGCTACAAATCGCTTCCACATATGTATTCCCCCTTTATTATTAACCATATCTATACTATACAATAGCTCACACCGTAATTGTTATTTCTAAGTGGTTTTCGATTTCAATTATATTCCACTTTACTATATTTACATTCAGAATCGGTCATATTCATATATTTACTAAAGAAATAAAATCTATCTAGGAATTATACTTTTTTCAAAAAATTTGTTGTTCTTTGTTTCACCCAGTTGATACATTTCTTTTCGATTAAATGATATGAAACTATAGAAAAAAGTAGTGTCATTGCAATGCACAAAGTAAGAAGAAAAAATTACACCCTGACATTCCAAGCTATCCACATAAGAATCTATAGTACTTTGAAATCTTTTGTTTCAAACTAATATTTAGTTGTATCCTATAAAATTAGCTTTTTACTATATCAATCGAACGATCCCACATACCACTAAAAAAAGATCCTGTTTTATGTATAAAACGTGTAAGCCAATTTGCTTGTTCGACATCAGATTTTGTTACAAGGTCTATTTGTAATGATTTACCTGATAAGAAACCAGAATCTGTATTATCTTTAGGAGAGATAATCATTTTACTAATAGTTCCCCCCTCTTTAATAGGCGCTCCTTGTTCCATATTGGATACTTTAAATTCTTTTTTATAAATGTCTTTATTGCCCTTCGGCATTGGAAGTGAAACAGCTTGCTTCGTTTGAACTACTACATCTTTTTCTTTTGCATTTGCCACTCGAACTGTTTCATGTCCTTTTATTACTGAATCTTTTCCGTAGACATTCTTCACTTCAAAATTCGCAAATCCATAATCGTATAATTTCTTTGTTTCATCAAAACGTGCCGTATGAGATTTTGCTTTTATCACTACAGAAATTAGTCGCATACCATTTCTTTCTACTGTACCAGTGAAACAATCTCCCGCTTCTGGAGTAGTTCCTGTTTTCAAACCATCTACACCTTCATATTGCTTAATTAAGCCTTTTAACATCCAGTTAAAGTTCGCCATATCAATTGGATATTTACCACCCTCTTGGAATGTTTTTTTAGGAATTTTTGCTGTATTTAATATTTGGGGGAAATCTTGAATAAGACGTTGTGCTAAAATTGCACAATCCCTTGCAGACATTTTATTTTTCTCTTCTAGAGTTGTCCCTTCTAGATGATATCCTTTTAAATCTTGATTTGTTAAGCCAGTAGAGTTTACAAACTTATAATCTTTCATACCAAACTCTTTTGACTTATCGTTCATCATTTTTACAAAATTGACCTCTTTACCAGCAATCTGTTCAACTAAAGCAATTGTTGCACCATTTGCAGAGTAAATTGCCATTGCCTCATATAACTCTTTTACCGTATAAGAGCCACCATTTTCTAATGGAACATTTGATAGTGAACGATCTTGCGAAATCTTATGTGCATATTCAGAGATTTTAACTTTTTGATCCCATTTAAGTTTTCCTTTATCCACCGCTTCATGAACTAAGTATTCGCTCATCATTTTTGTCATACTAGCAATTGCCAATGATTCATCTGCATTTTTTTCATATAAAATTTTCCCGGAATTTGCTTCTATTAAAATTGCTGATCCTGCTTCAACGTCTATAGCAGGATCTGTTTCCGCTGCTGCTTTTCCAATGGTAACGACCATGCTACAAAATATTGTAAGCACTGTTACTATTGCAATAACTCTCTTGCAAAACATACCTTTCACTTCTGTTACCTCCAATTTCTTTGTACTCAAAAAAAGCGTTATTCTAACATAATCCCGCAAAAAATAGACAGTGTTCTCAAATTGTATATACATATAAAACGTTAGAATCGCTTTCATATAGACCACCTCATCCGACACTTTTAGGTGCGCTAATACTTTGTATTCCCACACATATCCTTATTTTTAATCCCCTTATATTTTTCAAAATGATTCACACTTTCATATTTTTTAGGATTACAGTTAATAGACAATCTAAATAATACATTTGTTCCACATTTACAAAAAATAAAAAACTACACCCTATACTGGATGTAGTTTTCCTAACTGATTTATTTATTTTTCACTTCATTTTTATAAAAAGCAAATAATGGTTCGATGGATGGACTAGACAACAGCGGAATTGCCTTCTCAATCAATTTCCTATCCCAATCAAACCAACGCATTTCCATTAACATGTTTATTTCTGTATCAGTGAATCGTTTCTTTATTTCCTTAGCAGGATTTCCACCAACTATTGTATACGGTGGAACATCTTTACTTACGACAGATCCTGCAGCAACAATTGCACCTTCACCAATAGTAACGCCAGGCATTATTATAGCATTCATTCCAATCCAAGCATCACTTTGAATGACTGTATCGCCCTTTGGTTCATATGATTGTTTGATTTGCTCAGCAAATGGATATACTGTAATCCATTCTGAGTGATGATTATGATTACCACCCATTAAAATGACTACCCCACTTGCAATGCAAACATAATTCCCAATAATGAGTTTATCAAGATGCCATCCCATCTGTTCAATTGGATTGAAAAGTGCTTGAGACTTAGCATCTCCCCACAAATACCTTACACAGCCATCTTCAAAATTTTGATGGCTATAATAGCCTGAATAATAGGAGTACTCTCCTACTTCAATGAGTGGATTTGTTACTATATCTTTTATATACTTTGTTTCTGACCAATGATTAAATAATGGATACTTCATAACTTTATTCCTCGCTTCTAAGTATTATATATTTTGCTATTTACTTAGAAGCTTACTACGACTGCTACATTTTTTAGCTTTCTCAAACGACGAATCATTATCTTCAAGCCTTTCTTTTATACTATAAAAAAGCATAACGCAATATATTACACTAGTCAAATTGTGTAATTTTGAACACATCTTAAACAGCGTAATACTGCAATAGGAACGTGAAAACACTCTAACTTTGATCCAAATAATATATTGATTACATTTAGTTTATATTTTGTAAAAAAATTTTAATTGCCATGACAAAGCAAACAATAACCACTATTGGTCGTATTAATGACGTCCCTTTTGTAAGCACCATCTTCGCTCCAATATACGATCCTATAATTTGACCAAGCATCATAATCAACCCAATTGTCCAATCGATTTGGCCAAAAATAATAAAATATAACAAAGCAGCGAAATTACTTGTAAAATTCAAGATCTTAGCATTTGCAGTTGCTCTTGTAGCACTATATCCACATAAAAGAATGAATGCTAAAGCAATTAAACTACCTGTTCCTGGGCCGAAGAAACCATCATAAAATCCAAGGAATGGAGCCACTGTTAACGCAAACAACAACATACTTATTTTTCTCGGTCGATCTTCGTTTGCTATATTTGGAGATAATAGAAAATAAAGACCAATAATAATAAGTAAAAAAGGTAATATCATGATTAAATATTCTGCTCGTATCTGTAAAACAAGCCATCCACCCAAAACTGATCCCAAAAAGGTCATTAAGATGGACAAACGCATTTCTTTAAGATTAATTTCTTTCTTCTTAATAAAAAACACTGTTGCCATGAGAGTTCCGCTACTCCCTTGTAGTTTATTAGTCGCTATCGCTACAGAAGGAGACATACCTACTAATAACATTATCGGGATAGTTATCATACCACCGCCCCCAGCAATCGTATCTATCCATCCTGCTAATACAGCTACTAAAAATAGTAGTATAAGTAATTCAATAGTAAAATCCATACAAAGAATATGGGAAGGCTTGAGCTATTATAACCCAAACCTCCCCATCGTCCCTCCTCTCTTTAAACTAGTTAATGATATCTGTAAAGTAACTTTCTTTTTGATCACGTAATCGACTGGAAACGTATTGTCTGCAAACAATTCTTCTTCCATATTTATTGTTTCCAATCGGGATTTTATATTCTTCCTCAGATAACCTTTCCCTACCATGAGTTACATTTGTTTGTTTACCATAGTATGAATTTGGTATAAGTAATAAATCTTCAGATGTAAGTGGAACCTTATAAGTAGGCGTTGTTCGTAAGAGTTCTAAAAACATGTCAAATTTCAATTTTTCTTCTTCACTTTCTCCCACATAAATCAATCTATTTTCTGCTCCATTCAAACAAGTTGCAATAATATCACCATTATCATCTAAAAATATAATTTGGTTTATTTCCCCTACAAATCCCGATATTTCACCATCAGCCATTCCTGCGATATGAGCAATAGGCATTTTACTTACCGCCAATATGTCATCTTTACTGAAGAAATTTTCTTCAAGATGCTTTTGAAGTAATTTTGGGGTTCCAATATGAGTTTGAGTTTTTAAATTTAACACTCCTTTTAATAAAAGAGCATCAACTCTAGTAAATTTGCCACAAGTAATTTCAGACACTATTCGTTCCACGGATTTATTAAGTCTATTTGATACAATTTCTAAATTCGTATTGAATGTTTTCAATCTTGCTTCAATATCTGATTGGTCTTTCATATCTGTATACACTGTGGCATCGTTATGTTGATAAAAGTTCCCGCCACCAGTGCTTGCACCGACATTTCGCAAAACTTCATCGTTGTTTAAAGGTGAAATGAGATGAAATCTATTTTTCCCTGCATGTTCGGATGGGTGAATTAAAGCATCATAATTAAAAAGTGTAGCAAAAAGCCATGTGACCCATTCTGCATAAAAATATTTTTTCATTCTATCGTGTTCGTCTTCACCATAATTAAAACCTCTGCGATTTTCCCCAGGTAATAATGTTTCCATAGGATCACATGGAGTATTTTTAATAAGAGTAGGTGGTACGTTTCCACCACAATTCGCTATTTTTATTATATGTAGTAGGTTTTTCATATCTGAATTCGGATTTTTCTTTGAATAGTCAATCAAACAATTAAGCCACTCTTTTGAAAAATATGCTGCTATTTCTTGATCACAAGTATAAGGATTATGAGTTTTCAATTCATTTTCTATCAGATTCTTCATTTTATCCTTCAATACATTAGGAATGCTAATTTCTTCAATTTCTGTAATCTGCAGTATTCCTTTATTCATTATAAAACCTCCGTTGTTTTATTTTTTATACCCTATCTTCTATTAAACAAACTATCCATTTCTTTTTTGCTCCTTCGCTTTTCGTCAGAGCTATTAGAACTACCGATTTACAAATAAAAAACGTGGATTATAAGAGATTTCTTCTTAGGTACATTTCCCCGACGAACCTCTATTGAATTGGTAAATTTAATTTAAAAATTTCTTTCATTTTCTAAAGTTTTCCTAATTTTAAAATCAGAATTTTCAATACAACTATGTTAACATTAAAAATATAACACGAAACCAAAAAATGTAAATGAATAGTTTTTTTATAAAAAATAGTCAGACTATTTATGAAGTAATTCGTACTCCATTGAACGAACTACGGCCCCTCAATTTTATTGATAACAATAAAAAAAAACCCTAAATTGATAGAGGGATTTTTTTCAAGTATATTCTATTTTAAAGTTCTTACTTACCTTTTACCCCGCTATTTGCCGGGCAGTAAGACCCCTACTTCGAAATACAGCGGAAGCAAAGAAGTTAGGTGGGGGTCGGGCTGCCCATAAAAGCAAGATTGGTGAGGGCTGATAATCAGTGGGGATGAACAAAACTCCCCCTGATTAAAGTTTCACTTTATTTTAAAAGATATTGCTGTAACTTCTTTATTAACAGTTCCATCCCGTTTGGACTTACAATAATCTTCCCATTCGCTAACGAAATATTGCTGTCTGAAATATCCCCTGTAAGTGCACAAGCTCTTGGAGATTGATATTTTCGTAAAATAATCTGGTCCTCTTCTATAAACATTTCAAGAGAATCTTTTTCTACAATTCCTAAACTCCGTCTTATTTCCATTGGAATAACAATACGCCCCATGCTATCTGCTTTACGAGTAATTCCTCTTGATTTCATAAAATGCCACCCTTTATATTTATCTAATATTACGGTATTTATTTTAGCAATAAACAACAATTAGGAATAGTTCGTATTACAGTACTTTTTTTAGAAATAAATAACAATTAGGAATAGTCTATGTTAGAATTCTTTCTTGTTTATTCTTGATTTTTAATATATTTTTCCTTGATCATTTTTATATATTGTTTTCTTTCAGTTAGTTCAAATATAAATAATGCTTTTTTTATGTCTGTTAAACCAACTTCATTAGAGTGCTGAACTTTCAATAAAATTGCACCTTTTTCAAAAAACAATTCACCTAATAAGTATAAAGTATTCATATTTATCGCTAATTTTATACCTATTTCACTATACTTTATTGCTTCTTCATATTGATTTGCAAGGTGTAAACATTTTGTTAACGTATGAATGAGTCTTAATTTAATTTCTTTTTCTCTAGGAAATTCTATCTTATTAAAATTAATTAAACTTTGTTTTAATATATTTATACTTTTCTCATACTCTTCATTTTCTGCATGTATTATAGCAATTGAATTCATTATGCTTATTTCTTTTTCTGATAAAAAGTTACTACTACTTAAGGTTTGTTTTAGTGCTCTATTTAAAATGTCAAAGGCATTACTTGTTGCTCCATTTACATAATATATAGCAATCGCTTCATGCCATAATAGAAATTGTTTATCTTCTTTTGATTGAAAATTATTCTCATCTTTCTCTTTTTTTACTATTTCGTAAAGCTCATTATATTGTTTTTGTTTCACACAATCTCTCATTACACATTTTACATTTTCAATATATTTTATTTTTTTATTTTTGGTTAGTGCGAATATATAATTTGGATCAATACCAAGTCTTTCAGATAATTGATACAACAATATGCTAGATGGATAAATAATACCTTTTTCTATCTTACTAATTTGACTTTGTGAACATATTCCATGACATAATTCAGATTGTGACATGTTTTTTTTCTTTCTAAGTTCTTTAATAATAATACCAAGATTGTAGAATTCCATCTTTCCTCCCTCAAATGTAACACTTTATGAGTATAAGAATATTTCCCAACTTTTAATGTAATGTAAAATTAATATAGTTACAATTATTAATTATATGGATTTATAGTTTCTTTTACAAACTTGTATCACAATACGAGAAATTATTAAAATATGGTTCACTAATAATTAATGGGAGTTTTATTCCCCCCCACTGATTATCAGTCCACTCCAGGCAGGCTTTTACAGGGATTTCGACTTCTTTGCCACATCTAAATTTTGAGGTGGGAGTCTTACTATCCGCAAATAGCCTGATTAAAATAAATATGATTTTTCACCTTTATTTCTTTTAATAGTTTCTTTTGATTTTTATATAAATAATTTCGAAGGAGCGTATTTTATGAAAAGAATGTTGACCGAAAGAGAGTTAGAAGTAGCTATTTATGTAGCAAAAGGATATACAGATGCAGAAATTTCCAAAAAAATATATGTTACCCCTCGAAGAATTTCAACGATAATTAATCATATTAAAGAAAAATGGCATATTAATTCTAGAGTGGAATTAGGTATTTTAGTTTATCATTATGGTTTTATAGATGCACCCTTATTTTCAAATAAAAAAATTCAGCTATGTAAAAAGGTTGTACAATAGATAGCGGAATATAACGAGTTTAAATTGCAAATAAGAATAGAAGAGCAGACAAACTTTTATTATTTGGTTTACTCCATCACTTTTTAAATTTCATACATTAATATAAAAAGGTTAGAGAATTAACTTCTCTAACCTTTTTATATACACTATTAGGTTTCAAACAGTAAAGATGCCCTAATGCTACCATTGATCCTGTTCCCTATTCAACCTTATATAAACACAAAAAAGAATCAGACATTACACTATTCAAAACCAGTTACAATTCTCTCTTTCATTTTCTGTAATACTTCACTGCTCAATACTTTTTGACCAGCAGGAAGTTTTAATATGGCAGCGGCACCTTTACTAAGGTATATTTCTTGATCATTATTTTGATTTACTACCAATATTCCTTGCCCTTCAAATTCGAAATAACTAATATCTTTTGTTTCATTTGTATTATTTTTTATTGCTTTATATAATCCATATAAATCTTTACTTCTATTTTCTCCGCCCGTTCGAATCGGTTCAGTATCATTCGCAACAATCAGTCCTTCTGGCTGCTCACCCTTCATAATAAACCACAGCTTTTCATTTGTTGGTAATAGTAAATGCTTAAATTCAGAGCTATTTAAAATTTGCTGTGCTGGAATAGTTGCATAGATTGGTAATGAAAATGGAGATGTTGTTATTTTTTCAAAACTTAAATTTTCAGAAGAACCTCCCTTACTATATTGATAATCTTTTAATGCGATCGATTGTACTGATTCACTTTTATTTTTTGATGCATAACTAATTTTACTAGCAAAAATAATAACGGTCATTAAGCACATGCACGGTATCACAAGCTTAAGTAGTTTTCCCATTTATGAACCTCCGCTTTTAATATTATTAGTTTGCATGGATATTATAAACAGTTTCACTCCACCAAAAATTACTATTGTTATGGAACGTACTGAAATTATGATTATAATGATCACCATACCAAGGGTCCATGTATGTTATATAATCTGTTCCATTTGTCCCTTTATAAAACCCATCAAGTACTAAAAAGTGTCCGATGTTAGCGCCATTTTGCCACATAATGAGTGCAATCATCGGCTGATTACTATTAATTTGACTTTTGAACCAATCATACGATTTTGCTCCAGAACTTATAGCTGAGCTAACCCCATATCCGGATAATCCGTATTGTATTTCACGTGAAGTTGCAGGATTATTATATGATCCACCCTTAACATACCTAACGTACTGATCTTGTGAAGGAGTTTTTCCAAAATAATTTAAAACTGAAACCGAAGTGCCTGCCCAACACCAATTTGACCTTTCTTGTAATATGTTAGGTACAGATAATTTACGATCTATTGATGTATTTGGAGGATTTCCATTAATATACGCTGACGTTACATATACTTTTTTTCCATCTTTAAAATAATAAAACCAACGATTATCTAAATTTCCTGTCCAGTAATCTTTAACCGCTTCACCATACTCCCATCCTTTAAAAGATACTGTTGTATTTCCGGGAATCACATCTACAATATTTGCATTCAAACTTTTTGCCTCTCTAACATTTACATTCAATGGAGCTGTTGTTCCTGAAAATTCAACTTCTTCTGCTATTATTTTCTGAACACCAATAAAACTAAATGTGAAGAACAATAAAAACATACAAACAATAAAATGCTTTCTTTCCTTCATTTCTCCACCCCTTCATCAGTACTAAAAAACATCAACAATTCATCCTTATTAATTGTTCAAGCTTAATATTACATACTAACGAAAAATGACTTCTCATAAATTGAAACTTTAATCAGTAGTGGTTTTATTCATCCCCCACTGATTATTAGTTGAACCAATCGGGCTGCCCGGCAAATAGCGGGATAAATTCCAATACAAAAAAGGAGCCTATAAATTTTTATAGGCTCCTTTTTATTCCGTCGTTATTACTCAGCTAATTCTTTCGTAGCCTTCATTACATCAACGAAGAATCCCCAGTTATTCACTACAGAAGAGATACTGATATGTTCATCTGGAGTGTGGACGTTAAAGATGTCTGGTCCGAATGAAATTGCATCTAATTCAGGCATTTTTTGAACGAATGCGCTACACTCAATCCCCGCATGTACAGCGAAGATTTCAATTTCTTTATTGTATTTTTCTTGATGTACTTTTTCAAATAAATTACGAATTTGTGAGTTTGGATTGTATGGCCATTCTGGATACTCTGACTCTATTTCAAATGTAGCACCAACTAATTCAGCAATATATTTTATTTCTTCTGCAACATGTTGTTTTAAACTACTTACAGAACTTCGCACTTCGTTACGTAATTTAATTTCATCTCGCAATGTTTCAATAACACCTAAATTCGTTGAGCTTTCTACAAGACCTTTAATATCCATGCTCATGCTTTGAATGCCATTTGGAATTAAGAATAATGATGAAATAAGCTGCTTTTGTGTCTCTTTAGCAAATACTTTTTCAACTGTTTCATCCAATTTTGTCAGTGTAACATGAACATCTGGATCAACAGCACGCATTTCTTCTTGTAATACACGTGTCCATGATTCTAGTTTTTCTTCTACTTGTCCTACATCTTCTGTACGAATTAAAAGTGTAGCTACACTTTCACGCGGAATTGCATTCGTTTTTAATCCGCCGTGAACTTCACTTATGTTAAACTCCGTATGTGCCGATAAATCACGTAATACTCGTCCTAATACTTTGTTCGCATTACCGCGTTGTTTATCAATTTCCATACCAGAATGTCCGCCTTTTAGACCACCAACATATAGACGGTATGCATCCATATTCGCTGGCGTTTCATCCCAAATTACGGGAATTGTTTCAACAGCTTTCGCACCACCTGCACTACTTACAAGTAATTTATGATCTTCTTCAGAATCAATATTTATAAATATCTTTCCTTCAAAATGATTTGGATCAATAGCAAAAGCCCCGCCCATTGTCGTTTCTTCTTCAGTAGTGATAACGACTTCAAGTGCTGGATGCGTAATTTCTTTTGAATCTAATAAAGCTAATGCATACGCAACTGCAATACCATTATCAGCACCTAAAGTTGTTTGATTTGCATATAACATATCCCCAATGATTCTTAATTCAATTGGATCTTTTTCAAAATCATGTACTGTTGCTTGATTTTTTTCGCAAACCATATCCATATGACCTTGAATAATAATAGCTGGTACATTTTCATAACCAGCTGTTGCTTCTTTTTTAATAATGACATTTAATGCTTCATCTTGAATGACTTCTAAGTTACGCTCTTTTGCAAAGCCCACTAAATAATCACTAATTTCCTTTTCATTACCTGATCCTCTAGGAATCTTTGAAATTTCTGCAAAATGATAAAATACAGGGTGCTTTGTTAATTGTTCTAAAGTAGAATACATTTTTCAAGCTCCTTTCAAAATGAAAAAATAGTATGTAAGTCTTTTATCATTATACCATGATTCATTATTTTACCTTTCTTTTAACTTTTATTGTTCATTTTATGTAAAACACTCTTACAACATTGTAAGGGCATTGTAATCTATATCGATTTTTCTCATTTAATAATAGCCGTATACTTTTTAAAGAAACACATTAAAGGAGATAAAGAAAATGAAAAAGTTTTTAGCAATTATTACACTATGTTTATTATTTTCTAGTTTTACTATTGGCTGTGAGAGAGCGTCACTAAATAGAATTGGTAAAGATGTATATTACATGCAGATAAAAGGCGAAGGAACTATCGAAAAGGTAGATGGTAGAAACTTACGAAACTATACGCTGCCCGCATATGATGAAGATGGCGTCAAAAAACAAATTACATTTAGAAGTACAAAAAAAGAAAACAATCATAAATTAAATGCAGACGCGTTTTTACGCCTTTATGTAGATCAAGATGATAATAATAAAAATGAAATATCATCAATTGAAGTAAAGTCCTATGAAGAGATTCAGAAAGCAGATTTGCCTGAAAAAATAAGAGAAAAGTTTACTATTAAATAAAAAAAAAAGAAAATGCTCTATGCATTTTCTTTTGTTCTTTTCACCTGTATATATTTTGAACTACTATTATTCATCAGTTTCTCTAACCGATTTATATTCTCCGTTAATGCACCTTTCACAAGAGAGAAATCTGTATTTGATTCTTCTTTTTTTTCTTTAAAAAACGAAGACTTTTGCACATTGACTTCAGCCATCTCTTCTCCCCCTTTTCAAAAAGATACAACCTTTTATTTATATTATATAGCAAATGTAGAAAGAGTGTACACTTATGATTTTCTTTTTAATTCTTCTTCTAATTCTTCTACTTGCTGCAACGTATCCCCTTTTATTAAAGAGAAATCTGTTGTATCTTCGTTATCTTCTTTAAAAAAATCATTGTCATAATCTTTTACCACTACAATCACCTCTACATACTAGTGTAGGAATGATTGTCCAATTTTATTCAACTTTGTCGGATTTTGTTTTTAATTTATGTATATAAGAAAAGGACAGAAAAAGATTCTGTCCTTATTTACTAAAATAACTATGATGTATTGTTAAATTATATACATTTTCAAAATCCCGATCTTGCAGGTTATTTTTCTTTCCATCAATAACAATGAAAACGTCACTTACTATTTTTGCTGGTATAATCCCGACATTTTCTACTTGCACCGCTTTCTGCTCATTCAATTGCTCGATATGTTCTAACGGAACGATAATACTAAATTGCGAGCGAATACCACGAAAGTTTGTATTTAATTCCTTCGCGGCTTCAAAAACAACAATTTTCGCACCAATCTTTTCCCCATATGAATCTAAAAATGCATTTAAGCTCTTTGTATATTCCTCTTCCGTATGCCATTCCATCGTACCGAATACTGATGGATTAACATTTTGAATAATTGTCGTGTATATTTCTCCTCTCGCTTTAGATGCAATTAATGATCGTTTTATTGATTGAACTGTCTTGCCAATATCGCTAAATTTCGCACCCCATATTTCTGAAATATTAGGTGTTAAAATGAACGCAATATCAACAAAAATAACCATTGCAGTAAACATTAAAAGATTTTTCCAGAGGGTTAAATCAATTCCTTTTATCATGAAATACACGGTGACAGATATGATAAACAAACCATACCAAGTCTTTCTAATACGTTGCTTTTTCTCCTCGTACAACTCCTCATTTTTCCAATAAAAGAAAACAAGGACTACAAAGACAATCGCTAAAACAAATAAGCCAATTCGAATGTTAGAGATCATTAATCACATCACCCTCCATTCAAAAACTACTCACGATATCATTACATGCGCAAGCTGCTCTCTTTATGACAAAAGACGTGGACAAGCTTCTAAAATTAGCTACATCGCATATACATTAGAAAGTACCACTTCTTTTATCCTGCTATTTGTGGGCAGTAAGACCCCCACTGATTAAAATTTCACTTTACCATGAGTCTATATTGTATATGTAGACAAGCATTCATTTCAAATTTTCGTATTAAAAAGAAATATGTTTCGGAATTTCCCCTTCAGGTACTTCTCCATCCATACTTAAATAATAATGACGAATCGGACGTAAGTTTTCGTCTAATTCATAAACAAGCGGAATGCTAGTGGGAATATTTAATGAAACTACACCATCACTTGAAAGGTTGTCTAAATATTTTACTAGCGAGCGAATTGTGTTACCGTGTGATGAAATAATTACTTTATTACCACTTTTTAATGTCGGCGCAATTTCTGAATGCCAATAAGCAAGTACTCTCTTCTCCGTATCCTCTAAACATTCAGTTAACGGAAATTCACCTTTTTTGAGTGTTTTATATCTTGGATCATTCGCTTCATATCGAGAATCGTCTTCAGTAAGAGCCGGTGGTCTTACATCAACACTTCTTCTCCAAATATGAACTTGCTCTTCACCATATTTTTGTGCAGTTTCATCTTTATTCAGCCCTTGCAATGCACCATAATGTCTTTCATTTAGCTTCCAAGATTTATGTATTGGGATCCAAGTAAGATCCATCTCATGAAGTACAATCCATAACGTCCGAATTGCGCGTTTTAATACAGATGTATAAGCCACATCAAAAGTATATCCGTTTTTCTTTAATATTGCTCCTGCTTCTCTCGCTTCACTTAATCCATTCTCTGATAGATCAACATCTGTCCATCCAGTAAAGCGATTTTCAAGATTCCATAAACTTTGTCCGTGACGAATAAGTACAAGTTTTATCATTATAATTCCCCTTTCGGAAATGTGAATTTTATTGTTCCATTGCGTACACGTATAAAGTATCTAGTAATGTATCTTTTTATCCATTCACTCTATGACCAAATCATAGTTGCCAAATGTATGGATAAAATTTGTTCTTTTTCAAACGATAAAAACAGAAGTTTTTTCATTATTTTTGATCGACTGGTAGTTCACGTTTCGTTATCCAAGCATCAAAACCTGATCGGCTATTTGCCATTTCATTCATAACTTGGTGCCAATTGTCCTCACATGATTCACCAAATTTTGAAAAAATAGCACCCATTTGTTGTCTTTGTACATCACTCAGTTTTTTCTCTAAATCTGTACCTTTTTCTGTTAAAGACAACTGTTTCACACGTCGATCATGCATAGCTTCATTACTCTCAATTAAGCCCTTTTCCACAAGTTGACGTAGCGGTCCGTGGAGAGCTTGTTTACTTATTTCTAATAGTGATAATAACTCATTTACACTTATCCCTGGAAAACGTGCGATAAAAAATAAAATTCGATGATGTACTCGTTGAATGCCATATTCTTTTATAATTTCATCTGGCTTTTCAGTAAATGTTTTATATGCAAAATAAAATAATGCTAATGCCTCATTCATCTGTTCTTCTTTATGTTGTTTCATCTACTTTCCCCCTGTATGTAAATTATACCACAATCTAGTAATGAATATTTTAATCAACGCATTAGAACTTATTTAGTCTATTGAAACATTCATTGCATAATTAGGAGATGATTCATTTGAAAAAACAATATACTGTAAGTACATATTTATTGGATAGACTACATGAATTAGGAATTGAACATATATTTGGGGTTCCTGGTGATTATAATCTTGCTTTTTTAGATGATGTGGTAGCACATGAAAATTTAAAGTGGATTGGCAATTGTAACGAATTAAATGCTGCATATGCAGCAGATGGGTACGCTCGCATAAAAGGAATCGCTGCTCTTATTACTACTTTCGGAGTTGGAGAATTAAGCGCTATTAACGGTATTGCTGGCTCATATGCGGAAAACGTACCAGTTATAAAAATCACGGGTACGCCACCAACAAAAGTAATGGAAAATGGAGCAATCGTCCATCATACGTTAGGAGATGGAAAGTTCGATCACTTTTCCAATATGTATCGAGAAATCACTGTGGCACAAACAAATGTAAAACCTGAGCATGCTGCTGAGGAAATTGACCGTGTTTTACGTGCATGTTGGAATGAAAAACGCCCGGTTCATATTAATTTGCCGATTGATGTATATAATAAACCAATTAATAAACCTACAGAACCAATTTTATATAAACCGATTTTAAGTAATAAAGAAGCGTTGGATAAAATGCTACTACATGCCACTTCAATAATAAATAACGCCAAAAAATCTGTAATTTTAGCTGATTTTGAAGTAGATCGATTTCACGCTAAAGAAAATTTACATCAATTTGTAGAAAAAACTGGGTTTCCCATCGCGACGTTAAGTATGGGAAAAGGAATATTCCCAGAAAAACACCCTCAATTTATAGGGATTTATACTGGTGATGTAAGTTCTCCGTACTTGAGAAAAAGAATTGATGAATCTGATTGTATTATTAGTATTGGTGTGAAGTTAACTGATACTATTACAGGCGGCTTCACACAAGGTTTTACAAAAGAACAAGTTATAGAAATCCATCCCTACACTGTGAAAATTATAGATAAAAAATACGGTCCAGTTGTAATGCAGGATGTTTTACAACATTTAAGTGATTCAATTGCGCATCGTAATAAAGATACTCTTGAAATTAAGCCATTTATTTCAGCACCATCACCTTTTACTGAAGAGTTCAATCCAAAAGCACAAATGGTCACACAAAAACGTTTTTGGCAGCAAATGTACCATTTCTTACAAGAAAACGACATCTTAATTGTAGAACAAGGAACACCTTTCTTTGGTAGTGCTGCTATCCCTCTACCTAATAACACTGCATATGTAGGACAACCGTTATGGGGATCTATCGGATATACACTGCCCGCTCTACTTGGTACACAGCTCGCCAATTTATCACGGCGCAACATTTTAATTATTGGTGATGGTTCTTTCCAAGTAACTGCCCAAGAGTTATCAACTATACTACGTCAAAATTTAAAACCGATTATATTTTTAATCAATAACAACGGATACACCGTTGAACGTGCCATTCACGGCCAAAACCAACCTTATAATGATATACAAATGTGGGATTACAATAAACTATCAATGGTATTTGGGTCAGAAGAAAAAAGTCTAACATTTAAAGTAGAAAATGAAGCAGAATTAGCAGAAGTCTTAACAAATATAACTTTTAATAAGAATCAACTTATCTTTATTGAAGTTATAATGAGCCAAAGCGATCAACCTGAATTGTTAGCTAAACTCGGGAAAAGATTTGGTCAGCAAAATTCTTAATATAAAAGCATAACCTAATTATACAATTGGTAGTGTAAAACTTGTTTTGAGAATAGTTTCGACACTCAAAATACATAAGGAAAAGGATGGAAAGCACCATCCTTTTCTATTTTAAGAGCATTCTTCGACTAACGCCCCGTATGACAAGCAAAAATTCTTAATCCATCTTTAACTTTATAGATTTTGTCGCAATAAATGTTTTAATATGCTTATCTAATATCCTTGTCCCACCAAAATCATCCTCATAAAACCCTGTTATAACAAAACCAGCTTCAATTTGGCCTTGGATTTGGTCTTCTAAAGTATGCGCATATTCTATTGTTTGATTTGAATCGATGTAATCTTGAACATCATCCTCTGGTAAATAATCCAATGTTGATGAAGGAATTGAATGTTTAACATCAAGAATACCTTTTTGCTCTTGGTTATCATCAAAAATCCATAGTAACGGATTTGTAAATCCAGCAATAAGAATACCTTTATTCTTTAAAACCCTAGAAACTTCATTCCATACAAGATGAACATCTTTTACAAACAAAAATAAGCTACGCTTTTTCTTTTTTATTCAGCAAGAGTTAACTGCCAAGATACACCATACTTATCATTTAACCAGCCAAACTTTTTACTAAACGGATAAGAACCTAAAGGCATGAGAATTGCTCCATCCTGCGCTAGTTTATGAAAGACCGTTTCAATTTCTTCTTCTGTCTCACAAGTTACATAAAGAGACATAGCTGGAGTGAATGTAAAATTATGATTTACATAACTATCAATACACATAAACTCTTGGCCATTTAGCGTAAAAGTTGCATGAATTACAGTTCCCTCTTTACCAGGTCCATTTTCATCGTAGCGAGAAATACTTACAATTTCCGATTGATCAAATAGCGACGTATAAAAATTCATTGCTTCCTCAGCTTTGCCTTCAAACATTAAAAACGTAGTAATTTTTTGATTTGTGTTACTCATATGGAGACAGCCCCTTGTTATATATTTATGTAAAACATAAGTCGGCAAAAAACCGAACGTACATTCCTATAAGTGTATTGTCTATAAAAACGATGAGTTTGTCAATTATCTACTTTATTATTTCTTCTTAAATAATGCTGTCCAAAGAAATGATTCTCCAAACATTTCTTTCGGTTGTTTCATTTGTTTCATCCTTCTAATCTCAATTACCTCAAATTCTTTAAATATCTCTCTTAACTTTTCTTCCGAGTATGCAAGACCACCTTGTAGACTCCATCCTCTATATACATCCCAATCTGTTATTTCCGATCCATTTCGCTCATCTAAATCGCCTGCCGCAAAACATGTTAATCCGAAATAACCACCCGATTTTAATGAGTTTTTAATTAAATCCACATAATTTATTCTTCTATGCGGTGGAATGTGATGCAAACAGCCCGAATCGTATACAAAATCAAATTCGTTTTGAACCTCTAAATTAAAAATTGAATCACAAATAAAATGAATTGCTACCCCTTTTGCCAATGCCCTTTCTTTAGCCCAATTAATGCCTTCTACAGATAAATCCACTGCTGTTACATCAAATCCTTGAGTCGCTAAATAAATGGCATTTCTACCTGGACCACATCCAAGTTCTAATACCTTCCCTTTTGAAACTCTCTCTTTTTGTATATACGAAACTAGATTCTCATCTGGAACATTTTCAAAAAACGGAACATCCTTTTCTCTATTCTCATAAAACTCATTCCAAAATGGTTCTGCAGGTCTTAATAATGAATCAAGCATTTTTAAAATGTCTTCTTGTGTGTGTAACGTTTCAGTTTTCATTAATACCCCTCCATAAATTAATAGTCAGAAAATTATTATATATCTTTTCGAACTTTCAAACAAAGAAAAAACTCCTATATTCAATAGGAGTTTTTGTCTTTAAAATCCGAGTACAGCTAACCATTTTAACAATTTCTCTTCTCGCGCTTTTAAATCATCATTCCTAAACTTGCCTAGTTGTATTTCACTAACAACTTCTCCGTCCTCCATAAAAAGAACTCTTTCTGTTTTCTCTGCTACCTATACAACATGAGTCACTTAAGAAGGTTACTTTGCTGAAAAATAAAGCCGATTTCGTTAAGGAATATTTTTGCTAACGCCTCTTCTTTCATACATGTTATTTCATACAATCATACTTTTCTAATAAAATAACGCTTTTGTTCACTTTTTTGATACATTTACGAAACATTCATGTGTTACCTTCATTAAGTTCTTTTCTTTTTATAATGTCGTGTGAGATATACCAACAGAGGAAGCCCTAGATCCCCTAATCCTAGGGCTTTTTTATAAGAATTTTATACATTTTATTATTTCCACTAACTCTTTAAATTGTATATACATAATATAAAATTTTCATGTTGTTATATTTTTTGATGGCCTCTTATCTTTCCTTAAAAGGCTTTTTTTCAAATAACGCTTTTATTTAATTTATATTTAAAAAGTTCCTTTTCATAAAGACTTCCCTTATATGCTATACTCATTCTTAAATAATTGTATAAGGAATGTTAAAAATGGATGATAGATCGTCAAGACAATGGAAATTGCGACAAAAGTTAAGAGCACTGAAAACCAAAAACAACAATGACACAAACCCTTTGTTTAGTGAATGCCTTGAATCCCTAGGAAACGAAACTCTCATTTTCTCCCAAGAAAAAAGCCAGCAGATTGCTATTATTTTAATGAATTCATTTCCTATAACTGTCTCGGGAAGAATAGATTGGGAACAGATAGATAACCAATTCATAGCTTCGAACAAAGAACAACTAATTTCCCTTATTAGAGCAAACCAACTAGATTTTGACGAACAGATTTTTATAATATGGGATAACTATGAAATCCCTGTAGTAAGTACAAATCTTGATAAAGTATTCCAATCACTAGTTGACGTTGATGCAGTCAGTTTTTATTACTGGATATTAGACAAAGAATATAGATTCGTAATTGAAATAAATGATAAAGAATTGATTAGGATTGGGTTTCGCTAATACTCTAAGCATATTTCCTCATTCTACTGATCTGCAAAATTTAAATTGTATTATTTATCAAAGACTTAAAATATACGAATGTCACGTAAACCGATTGGTGTTAATCATGTTTATGTTTATAATTACGTTGATTTGGATAACTTGCATTTATAAAATGTAAATGTTTTACAAATTCAAGTTAAACAAACATTGTTATATCAAGGTTTGTTTGACCTAACATGTTATATTCTTGATACTAAGACGGTTTTTATGAGCATTTCGTATAAGTGTGATTTAACTGATTAAGACTATTTTTAAAAACGACATATCAGCGATAATTTATGTCTATTCTGTATAAGTGTTAGCAAGATCGTTTGCAAACTTGTTAGCACTTTTTTAAAACTTAAACCAGAGGAGATTCATACAATTTAGTAACAATGTAAAATTGTATTTATCAAGGATAAACCATTTAACAAATAGTTTGCAGCACTGAATGATTTACAAAAGAATACCCATCGATACACTACGAATAAAAATAATCAGCTAATCGAGGGAATATAATTATTTTTATTTAATTCGCACTTGTACTTCTTGTTCTTGTATTACTTGAATGATTAACTCCAATACAATATTTTGTATTAACTGATGCTCATTATCATGAAGTTTACTTTGTTCTGATATGTATTCAATACATTGATATATATACCCTTCTACCAATAAGCTCCCTTTTTCAACTGTAAGTGTATTTTGCTCATTCTTTTTTACCTTTGGTATTAAAAATTCGGTTTTTGTCAAAATAATCTCCTGTTCAACCTCTTTTATTCCAATGACTTTTTCTTTAAATACAACCTTTTCTCGTAAACTAATTTCACCTTTATATCTTCCTATTTCTATTGGTAGTTTCGCTGTAATAAAATTATTTACGTCTTCCCCATTTTCACTCTCTAATATTATACTGTGAATAGGAATCCATGAAGATGCCTCTACCTTATTCTCTTCTTTATTCCCTTTATTTTTTTGGTTATATAATTCAAAATGAATTCTCTTCTCATGAAGATTTAAAGAAACTAATTTACAATAACTATCCGAATAATATTGTTGCACTGTAGTTAATAACTTACAATCTAATTCACGCCCTTCTACACCTTTTTCATTCCTAAATACAAATGCTTCTTGATTTTTAACATTTATTTTTGGAAATATTTTAAAACTAGTTACTTCTGAAAAAATAGAAAATGGAGTTTTGACCACCAGTGAGCGTATTAAAGGCCCTATTTGTGATCCAGACGCTTTACCTTCTTTCTCTAATTTTGATGCTACATATTCTCCCTTTAATTCAGGTGGTATTTCTTCTTTTCCCCCTCTTTTTTCGTGTAAATTATCTTGTATATTCAGTTTTTTATACTTGTAAATTTCATCCCATATCCCCTTACCAATCCATGGATTTTTCATCACCATCCCCCCGTCTGATGAAATTCAAAAAATTTGTTTTTTGTATGTGACCATTTCATCATTATATATGTTGTATAAAAATAAAAAAGAAATTGTCTTTTTAACAAAGACAATTTCTTTTTATTTTTATAGTGCTACTTGTACTTGTTGTACTTGTAAAACTTTTAAAGTAAGATCTAGTACAATTTTTTCACGAAGCGTATCAAATGGTTCGTTTAGGTTTGTAGGACAAGGTGAAAAGTCTAATTCAAAAAATTGAGCGCTTACTAATTCACAATATGGTTGTTCATTATAAAAAACTGCATTTTCAAAGAAATATTTGTCTAGACGTGGTAAATCACCGTTTTTAGGATTTATAAAATGAGAAGTAGTGTCCGAAGAAGAAGCTACTAAAGCTAATGATAGAAAATCACCTTCTGTCAGATCTGCAAAACCAGAAAATGGAACATTTGCAATACGATCATATAGAACTCCATTACACTCGTCATTTGCATATTCAATATTTTTACGAATATAGCCTTGTACAAATAATTTCGCTCTTGTAACTCGTCGGTAAGGTGTACCTGGTACTGGTACGAATGCTACAGGCACTAACTTACATTGTGTTAAAAATACGTTTTTTAAGATGCGTTTAATTTCGACTGCTGGAGGCTCTAATGAAATATCGGACTCTACAACAATTTGAAGCGTTCTTTCAGCTAATACAACTGGAATCTTTACAATAGGTGCTCCTGGAGTAACAATTGGTGTTGCAGTCTCATCACTTAATGGTGTTTGGGTTTGTCCCGCTACCTGACATGGTACATTAATTGGACATTGTTCGCTCATGTTTTATGCTCCTCTTTTCATAAGATTTTAGAGTTTATGAAATTTTCAAACTCATAATACTTGTATATGTCTTTCTTCTACTAATGTTTGGGTTCTATAGTAGCCTTTTTAATCATTATCATTAAGTTAGTATAATCTAATCATTTTTATTGAAAATTCTGAAAATTAATATTTTTAGAGGAATACAAATTCTGTTTTCAACGTATCTCGCAGATTCGGTAAAATCATGAAGTCTTTATTACATGAGTTATCTTGAATTTAATTTTGGATATCACGATATGAACATGGTTACCAAATGATGATTTTTATTTTTATCAAGCTATATATTCGTAAAAAATCGCTTTACATATACTGAAGTTTTATTTGTTGTTACATAAAATCTTTTACCTATTCAATTTTGAAATATACATTCAAGACAGTATACTCCAAAATAAGAAATTATTTTAAATTAGAATATTTTCTTTGATAAATGTGTGTTGATTAATTTCATAATCAGTAGTTCTATCCACTCTCCCTTAAAAATTAGCATAGTTTTTATGAATTCTATATCTAGTAGAAAGCTCTCTATCATATAAAAGTATAATAATAGGTTAATAAACAAGCAGTTTTTTTACTAAAACATAGAATAATACTGACCCTAATTGAAGGGAGGCATAAAAGATTTCCTGGAATAATGATTGCTGAAAATTTAAAGACAAGCACCATTGTGATGACGATAAATTTAGATATATTATTTAAATAATTTGTGTTATAGTTTCAAATGTTAATTAATTACAATATTTTTCAAAAAGAGTATACATAGTCATATAAATCATGTTATTTTGGATAGTTTGTTCTTTAAATTAGGAATTAAATAAAGAATTATAAAAACGCGCTAGGTACAACTAAGAAAGAAACAGGATAAAAAATAAGTCATATTACCTGTAGTAATAACACTAAGTGAATTGCACCTCTTATAAGTGACTTGTGTATCTCTTACTGCGTTTGAAGTTAATTGCCAATATTTCGTGTCGTTCTTCTACAAGACATTGCGTAAAACCGTTTGGTTACCAATTCCACCAACGTAATCTTCAACATCTTTCATTCACTTCATTAAATTGTCCTGTTGCTTGATTTTGTGCTTCTTGAACTTTTTTATTCAACTCTGTTTTTGTGGTTTCAATATCTTTGTTGACTTGCTCTAAGGTATCTTCCTTTACTTTGTCCATATCAGGACAACCGACTCCCAATTGCCATTCTTCCATAATTTGAGGATGCCAGGCTTGCCGTTTGAAATATCTAACCATAAGGTTTTTCCATTTTCTAAACCGATTGTCGGTGGTTTTGCGCTTTCAATAATTTTTGTTTGATAATTTTTAAGGTTTTCTTGTACTTTTTCTGCTAACTTTTTTGCTGCTTCTGATTCCTTTTTCACAACATCAACTTGTTCATTTGTCTCTTTCACAAGTTCTTCCAACTTATCTAACAAGCCTTTATTTGCTTTTCCAGCTAGACTGCCCATAACTTGGGCATACATGTGATCTAACAGACTTCTCGTATCTTCTACTTCTTTAAAATCAACAAAATAATATTTATCATTTGCCGCATTTGTATCACATTCATCCGCTGCGATAAGACGTGCTTCTAAAAACAAAGGTGGCGTAAATTTTGTATCTTTGAAATGGACAATATCGCCCTTATTTACTTTTTCATGAGATAAACCAAATATCTTTTCTAATGCAATTGGAGTTACTTCATACTGTACAGTGCTATTAATACGTTTCTTTAGTTCCGCTTCCGTTAGTTGTTTTAATCTTTCGGCTGACATATTTTGATCTTCTGTTTGTGGACTATAGATGTCATATTTGTGTGAACCATCTTCTGTCCAACGTTGTAAGGCATCTGCATCAGCGACGTATAACTTCCCACCGTTAATCTTTTCAAAAGTTAGATACTCACCTGTTTCTTCGTTTGCTTCAACAGTAAAATCCTGTAGCGGTTCTTTTAAACTTTTCCTAGCCACTCCGCCATGCCATGTACTACCTGCACCAAAGTTATCTATAACAAAGCGCTCACTATCTGACTTTAGAGTTCCTGTGTTTTCACCTTCGTTAGTGTTTGGACCATTTTGATTCCAACCAACCATTGTTTTCATTTCATCGTGCATAACAAGCTGTTCTTTCTCGACTGTTCGTTCTTCCACAGAAACAGGGTATCCCATACGAAAATGTTGAATTTCTTCTTCCTTTTTTCGTGAAATATCAATAAAAGTAGAGGGAGTTTCTACCTTAACTATGAACGTAGGATCAGAATATTTACTCTCATTATTCGATATATTTGTAATTAATCTACTTCCTTGTAATTTGAAATCTATTTTTCTCCTTGGGCCTAGTTTATAAGGCATTGGACAAATGAATTTTAAGGTGCCTTTTCCTAAACTCATAAAATTATCAACATTAAAATCTTCATCAATAACAGCTATATATGTTCTATCTAGTTTTGTATCAAAAGTTAGCTCGGTTGCTTGTTCAGTAATTAACCATGTCGCTATTTCTTCTTTTAACGTTTCTAAATCTGTTCCATCTGGAACGATAATTCCCACAGGGACAGAAAGTCGACGAGGATCTGTTTCCATTCCTAATAATCTTGCGCCTGGATATCCAGGCGTGTTTAAGAATTTACGTTTTAGAGGTTCCCATGTTGGCGGGCTCCATCCTCTTTCTAGTTGGATATATTCTTTTCGTTGATTGTTGAATGTAAAAGAGCTCATTTTGACACTCCGTTTTTTTATAAAATAAGAGAAACCCAAACCTAAAAGGCTGAGTTTCTCTTTTCTTCTCTTTCTTGATACTCGGTTGTATAGCCGATAAGTACCGCGTGCCACGTCTCTTCCTTCTAAATTTACGGGTACTTCAATAAATCTCCACCAAGCATTGGAATAACTCCACCGCCAGATGATCCGAAAGAATTATTAATGACTTGATTTGATACACTATTTGTCATGGCTTGTCTACTGTTTGACATACTTCCATATACACCACTCATGACGGTCTTTAATCCTCCCAATTGGCTTGCGGAAGTAGCCATCATACGGCTCATATTATCCATTAATTGATTTTATAGATTATAAAGGTATATTATGAGTTGTGTTTTTCGCCACTTCTCACAATACAAATATATCACGTTAACTCCAAAACGACCGGCACATTTCCTGCCAAAAAACGGCCATAACCCTTTCACTTTTTATTATCTGATTTACATATAATTACAATAAAAAATGCAATTATGCTCGCAAAAGAAGGGATTATTTTTAATCCCTATCTTTTGTGATTGTAGTATTTATGAAATTAGAGCTATCAAAGAGATGTATATCAATAAAGGCTGATGTTAGTTTTCATCTTTATCATTTTCTGATTTCGTAGCAGTATCTTTAAAAAAATCACCTGCTAAATTAAGTAGTTTCTTTCCACCTTCACTATTCAAAAGATTCATTAAAAATACCGGATCTTGAACCTTTTGAATAAGAGCTTGCATAAATACGGATTTAGCAACACCTAATATCTCTGTCGAAGTTATTTTTATATTAAAATAAGGAATATTAATTTGGAATGGCGAATAATCAGATGAATTATTTTTCTGTTTTTTTAATGTTTCATCAGTCGTTCCATTGATTGCTTCATTGGTTGTTTCATTATTCGTTTTGGAAAGTGTAACAGCTTCGGCCGCTATTATTCGACTTTTCTTCTGAGTTACTTCGGTTATTGGAATAGATGAAGTTTGATACGAAACATTTTTATTAAAATATGGGCTAGATCCCATTTTTTTCTCCTTTCATAACGAACACATTATATATTCTAAACATATATTAAACTATATTAATGAAGGATTACTTCACACTACGTGAAGCAACCCTTTATTTATTCTTGGTGATATAAGAAGGTTGTTACTTAAAAACCACCATATCCGCACCAGCTTGCACCAACGATAATAAGCAAGATAAACAATACGATTAGTAATGCAAATCCTCCGCCATAACCACCACAACCACTTCCATATCCTTTTTCTGCAGCCAAGATATACTCCTCCTCTCTAGAAAAAAATGAAGTTCATAAACTAGCAAAAACAAGCAGCGCCAACGATAATAAGCAAGATAAACAATACGACTAGTAATGCAAATCCTCCGCCATAACCACAACCACTTCTATATCCTTTTTCTGCAGCCAAGATATTCCCCCCCGATCCTATAACAAAGATGCGTTTCATAATAACTAACAGAAGTTCTATTAATTTAACTCGTAATGAAAACAAGCTAACAGAAAAATAATTTTTCATTGCAGTCATGTTGTACTTGCTTATCACTACACTGACACTATATGTATTGGGCTGTAAACGGTTATGTGCTTTTATATCAACTTTTCCATTTTTGAGGAAAATGTCATTGACCATTTTTAAAATCGTTATATTTATATTACTAATTTTATAACCCACATTTAAATTTAATCATTCGTATCTTTTTCTCTACTTTGACGATTTGAAATCATTATCTTCTTAATCCATACTATTTTCACTAAGTAATTAATATATTATTTCAATTTCTCTATGACTTACCCATATCTTATATTGTGTGTAACTGAACCCTTTGCTGAATCCCTTGGTATCATTGAATTTATAACACTTTCTTTTTTGAGTTACATAGTACAAAATTTATGAGTAACTGTAAGGAATACCACCACATTGCTACCAAGCTAAGAATATGAATTTTATCAATCCATGTTTTTCTTTTGCATATTGGCTAGTATAGAACAAAAGGTTATCAAATGCCGAGGGAACTCTCAGCAGATGATAACCCTTTGAACTAGCGTATCAATAATTTAATTAGATAACCTCACAAATATATTATTGAACCACCCCAAATACATTAATTTCAGCGGCACTTGTCCATGGATTGTTGTTTACCTCGCTTAATGCACGTAGTTTAATATAACGACCTGTCTTATTTACAAAGCTGACCTCTTTCAAGTTAATATTGTTTGCAAAAGCACCTATGGATACCGCTGTTCCCCAGTTTACTCCATCACTACTGACGTAAAACTCATAGTCCTTAATCGTTCCATTTATTTGGCCGTCTTGCCTTGGCAAGTAGCTGAATTTGGAGAGGTTATAAGTTGCACCTAAATCAATTCGAATCTCGTGCGGCATTGGAGCTACGGGGCTCCAGTTTGTATGCCAAAATGTGTCTTTGTTTCCATCAAAGGCATACGTACCTAAATTGTACCAATTATAACTATCTACATATTTTAGTGTCCAGTTTGTTTGCGGAATTAAACTAGCTTCTTTTGTTGTGACTGCTACATTCATAGCAGAATTACTTGTACTTGTCGTTGTAATCGTTACTCCTGATTTTTCTCCCGTGTAGGTATTACTATTCGGATTAGTGTCTGGACCAAAGGTAGCAGCATGATTTTGATTCGTGTAATAGAACGGGTCTTGGTATTCACTGACTGATTGTTCTATATCAATGAAAGGATGCGGATCACTGGAATTATTATTCATGGATTCATCAATATGCCAAACTGCAATACCACCAGAATTTGTTGGTAAGCTCGCATCATACCCAACCTTTGCGCGATTCTCAACTAAAAAATACGTATTATCCTTTAAAGGAATCTTTAACACATTATAATTATTTGGGATAGCATTTAGAGTAAAGTTATTAGTGGTATTTACTACATTTGGTGTTACAAATCCTAATTTTACTTTTGACCAAGCATCCATATGACCCGGTGTAGCTCCATAATCTTCTCCTTGTAGACTATTCCAAGATCCATTACCCATTATACTTAGGCTACCCACACGATTATTATCACCATATAGATCTGGCAGGCCAAAGGAATGACCTAACTCATGAGCAGGGATACCAATTGTTGCCATATGACCATATTGTTTTTCACCCTGCGCCGTATACATGCCTGATACCGTAACACCATCGTGATTTGTATTTGGAGCATACGACTGATGTGCCCAAATATAAGGAAGTGGAGCACCAGGAGCAGCCTGTTCATTACCAGCAAGAAAACTTACAATGTAGAAGCCATCTTTAGAGTCAATGACTTGATCATTATTAGTATCAAGACTAGCAAAATTCACTTGAGAATCAGCTTTAGCCAGTGCATCTGTTATAACCGTACCCATACTTTTTCCCGATGTACTCGGATGAGCGTAATCTAATTTCACTTTAACCACTCCATCATTTTGAGTACCATATGTTTCAGGAGCTGGAGTTATCTGTACTTTTCCGTTACTTACTTCATTATAGTAATTCTTAACTGACTTTTGATTTGTAGAAAAGAATTTGTTACTCCAGTCGTTATCGTTATATGCAATATTAACATCTGTAAACCCAATTAACAAAACAAGTAATTTTTTGGTTCCTACAACTGGAGTGACAGTTCCATCAATATTTTTGGGTGATTCTTTTTGTAATTTATTCATGTGCACCTGTTTTTTCTTTACTTGAGGGTTGTATTTTTTTATCCACTTATTCAAATTGTCCTCATTTAACGCGATTGAAGGCTTCTTATCGATTTTATATTTTGTACCCGTTGATATCAGTTCATCTGATGTAAGCTCAGCGTAATTCCAATATCCCTTCTGATCTTGTAAAAGTATGTCGCCATCCTTTGTACTTACCCAGTGGAACCATTCATCTCCATGTAACGTGCCTTCAAAAGTTTCGCCTGACGGCTGCTTCATTTTGACAACTCCCTCGTATGCTGGTGCGGCAAAAGCGTTCGTTTGAACATACAAAACACAAATCAAAGAAAAAACGAACATGAACAGGAACTTTAAAATTCTTTGCATAAACATTCCCCCTTTTTCAATTGTGTGTGAAATATTCTGTTGATAGCCAGACTAGATTCATACATGGAATAGATTGAAAGATACATTTGTATAACACTAACAGAATACCTTTAATTATAATTACAGGAAATTGAAAAAATGTTAATTTTTCATCCAGATAAATATTTTCTCAAGATTATCCAATAAAACAGGATTGATAATGGTAGTTCTTCAGAGAACTACTGATTTTCTGCCTAAAATATGTCTTAACGTAACATGCGAATTTTTTTGATGTGGCGATCCCATCGCAATCAGGCTAAGGTTTTAAACTATCCCAAAAGAAAAAGCAATGATTAAATTTTAAACCTAGTCATTGCCTTATCCATTGCATCTTGATTTACACCTATATAACGTAACGTGACCTTCTCTGACGAGTGATTAAATATCTCCATGAGCAATGCTATGTTTTTCGTTTGCATGTACATGTGAGACCCGTATGTTTTTCTCAATGTATGTGTTCCTATTTCATCTAATCCAAACTCTGCCACTGCTCCGCTTAATATCTTATATGCCATACTACGACCAATTGGACGATTCCTACCTTGTCTACTTTGCAATAAATACTCATTATCTTCCCTTTCTTCGATAAACCATTTAAGCTCTCTTTTCAGTGCTGCAGTAATTTGTATTCGTTTCTGTTTCCCAGTTTTCATTTCTCTCATAGATATATGACTACTTTTAACATCTCCTACCTTCAATTTCAAAATGTCCGAGATTCTCAGGCCTGTATTGATTTTCATAATGAAGAGGATGTAATTGCGTAAGCTCTTTTCCTTAAAATACTCTTTAAGCTGCTGTATTTGTTCTGGATCACGTATTGGCTAAACAAAATTCATTATTCATTACCTCCAGTTTCTTCAGTCTCATAAACTTCTAATCTAAGAGCAAAAGCAAGTTTATAAAATACTCTAGCCTTAACACGTCGATAAGTACGCTCACTCATGCCGATTTCGTTATATACCATATAATCACATACATCTTCATCTTCTAGATAACGCTTAATGATGATGTCTCTTTGCTCCCTTCCTGCACGCCCATTACCCAAACGACTAAGAAACTGGTCAATACGAAATGATGTTTGCTTAATCCATTCTTCTCTTTTACTTTGTTGAATATTAGCCATCGCTACATCTTCTAATGGCTTTCCTACATCATTTGTAGATCCGTGATATCTAATTTCATAAGAAGGAGTAACTTTCATTTCTTCACGCATCATTCCAAACTGTCTATATAAATGTACATTTTCGAGAGCACCTTCTAATTTTTTCTGCGTTGCTACTCTATCGATTTTTGGTAAGAAAAATAATTGTTTAGTCATGTAAGACCACTCCTTTTTATTTTTAAATTATTTTTGTCTTAATACTCCGTGTCTTCGTTCATAACAAGGTCTATGTATTCCCATTAAATCACCAATTTCACGAGTACTTAATTTCTCTTTTTGTTTTTTCTTATTTTTCTTCTTTCCTTGCTTGGATTGCTTTTTCCACTCGCGTAATTGTTCTTTTAGTGCCCTCATATTTCCCCATCCCTCTTTTCAAAATAAAAAGAACACCTATTCCTAAAACAGCTTTAATTGCTGCTTTAATGAATTGGTGCCCTCTAGTTTTCTAGCCGGACTATATTCTGTTTGTTTTACTTTAAAAGGATTATTTTGTTAAAAAATTCATTCTAACTTATAAACACTATCTTTTTCTTATATTTCCCATTAAAATTTAATAGAAATATTCCGATAACAAAGGAGCAACCTATGAAACATAATATAAATCTATGGTCCTTTATTTTTTCATTCGTTTGTATTGCTTGTTTTCTTTTATATCTTGAAGTATGTACACCTGAAATAAATGCATCTTTTATAAACGCCGTTTATTTTCACCCTTTATTTTTCGTACTCATTTTTTCAATAGGAACTTTTTTTGCTGGTATTAAAGGATTCTCTAAAGTAGATAATTGGATATCAATGCTTAGAAGCATAGTAACAGTTCTACTAACAATGTTATTATCAGTGTTTTTAACACTAACTTTGATTGTGGGCTATGCATTAAGTTAATCGTAGTTCTTCACGAATAAAAACCAATATTCCGTCAATACTGTAGACACATGGTTATCTTTCTCCGATTTCCTTATATAAGCAGTTAGCTTTTGCTAGCTGCTCTTTATTTGTACAAGGTACTCAATTGACTGGCGCACATATAATATCCTGAGTTCCTTTCTTTATAAAATAGTCGTTATAAAATGAGACTCGTCACGAGAGCACTTTACTAAGTGCTCTTTTTATATTCCAACTTAATACAAAATGAAAGTTTGATTAAGCTTATTTTTACTACCGCATAACATGTTTAATTCTGCTTATAATATAGTTGTAACTTAAAGTTACATATCATTTACTTGTAGGGCCTAATCTTCTTTTGTACAACAAGCAGTTAGCTAATTAAGCTGGCTGCTTTGTTGTGCAAAATGAAGTTTTTATACGATTTTAAACACATTTAAAAATAAATTCATATGATATTATTCCTCTCTTTTACAAAATGGATTTTGGTCAGAAGAGCACTTTTACAAAGTGCTCTTTTCCCATGGAATTAAAGCTCTACAAAATAGAGTTTTTGTTCAAATTAACGATCATACAATTGGACGGATTTACTAGTATTTTTACCAAAAAATTCATGATATGGTTAATTAGTCGAGTACGTCATTACTTGGCACTTCCCCTTAGAAGCCCCGCGGACAATCGGGGTTTCTTTTATCAATATATATTTGTCAAAATAGTTAGTTGAGTGTTAAAATATCATAGATTCTCCTTAGGGAGTTTTCATGTAATTAAACAAGAGTTTACAAGTTCTCGAATCTTCGCCCCTTGGAGCGCCCTTCAAGGGGCTGAACTAATTAAAATAACGATTTTGTTCACTTTTTTGATACATTTATGAAACATTCACATGTTATCTTCAATATGTTCTATTCTTTTTGAAAAACCATGTGAGAATACCAAAACAAGAAGCCCTAAATCTAGGGCTTCTTGTTTTCAAATAAGGATTTTGTTAAAAACTACACATTTATTAAGAACATGCATAAAATATAATGTGGTATTCTTTTTCAATATTATTTTTTATCCGAGAGCGCCTTGAATGGCGCTCTTTAATTTCTAAATAACATTTTCAGGTAATTACGAGAGCGGATTTTATTATGTCGTACAAGCACTACTTCACTTTATTAAATAGACTATATAGATATCTAAAAGAAGGGAGCTCTAAATTCATATGGCTGATTACTTTTATAAAGATGGTAAAAAATATTATAAAAATCAATCGCATTCCAACAATCAAAAAAACAACTGTTTTATTGAAACTCATACGATAGCTGGTTCTGCAGAAAATGCAAATGGGAATATACCTGTATCTGTTTTCCTTGAAACCACCGCTCCACAAACTGTATTTGAGGATTTTACAAACAATCATAATAAAACATTAATTCAGTTATTCGTTGTCGGTATGAGTGCACCCGTTCAAGTAACTATTCTAACAAGAAGATCTAACGTACCAATTACTACTACATTACAACCTGTTCAAACAAAAATATTTCAAGTTGAAGATTTTCAAAGTCTTACTCTTACAAAGCAAGAAGGTTCTACTAGTGTAGTTAGTTTATTTGTTCAAAAAACATTCTGTATATGCTGTAACGATAATAACGATTCATGTGATAAATATTACCACGAATGTAATTGATAGATTAAATCACCAGAAGAACCCTTTATATAAAGGGTTCTTCTCCTTTAACTCCCCCACATTTTCCGGTTTTTATTAAACTAACTATTTTGTTAAAAATCTTTCTTCATTCTTTTTAGATCAAGTAACATATCTTACTAGATAAGGATATATTCCACAAAATTTTGAAAGGAGGACTTTTTATTAACACTACTTTAATTTCTCATTTTTATAACGAAGAGTATCTGCTTCCGTGGTGGTTAATGCACCACACAAAATTATTTGATCATGGCATTCTTATTAATCGTGGGTCTACTGATCGTTCGGTTGAATTATGCAAATTATTTGCACCTCATTGGGAAATCCGTGAATCAAAGGTACTAGAGTTTGATGCCATTTTAGTTGATCAAGAAGTAATGAACATAGAAAAAGAAATTACGGGATGGAAAATGGTACTAAATACCACTGAATTTCTTTGCTGTGTTGATAAGGAAGCCTTTTTCTCATCTCTTGCCAATTTAGGGCAAAAGATGTATGCTATTAGAACTATTCTGATGGTGGATGACCCTGCTCACGGTTATACCAATCCCAGATACGGAATTCCCCTTGTCAAACAGCGTTATCATGGGAGAATAATCCCTCCTAATCCACCTGCTCCATACTATGGTGGTAGATTAATCCACCATTATTCGCATGGTAACTATTGGGCAGGGCGACATTGGTCACCTCATCCATTTATCGTTTACATGTATCCTGCTTTCATTTTAAAATTCTTTTACAGTCCCTGGAATACTGCTATGAAAAACCGAAAATTACAAATTGGGCCTACTCTTTCTAAACATAGCATCCAGCGTGACTTAGGTACTCATCATCTGGCAACACTAGATAAATTAGAAAAAAATTATATACACTTTACAACCTCAACTACTGATCTTCGGTTAAACCCGGAATATCAAGTTTTATTTCCAGATTTATGTTTTCCTAACTTACAGTAATGTCCTTAAAAAAACATTCATATATATTTATCAGATGCACTTTGAAATCCCAGAGTATCGAATACTTTTATGAGTCGACTGACCAACAATATTCGATTTATCTTTAAAAATTTATTAAAAATAACTTAGATACAAAAAAGCTACGTTTTATATAGGATAAAAATTTTTTTACGCAAAGGAGCTTGATTATTTGTGAATTTTCAAAATGATAACAACTCTAACATTCACAAACCTTGCACTTGTCCATCCCCCACGGCTAATAGCTTAAATGTTGTTCAAACTACCCCATCAATAGTTTCTGTAAATTCCGCGATTCCACTAGATACCGTGGTAAATTCTAATGGTACAGCAATCTCGTTCACACCACCAACAACTGTTTTACTTGAAGGTGGAAGAACCTATTTGGCAATCTATGAAGTACAAGTTATCATTCAACCAGGAGGTAATTTGGCAGGTATCACTATGTATCTTAATAATAATCCAATCATTGGATCTGGTACTTCTCTGGGATATACTGCAGGATTCACTTCTGTATCAGCACCCGCAATTTTCACTACACCTTCAGGTATAACAAGTACTCTTACTATTAATGTAGGACCATATTCTAATACATTAAATACATTGGGCTTGACTCTTGCTGTTGTAGCATTAACATAGTTAAATCTAATACTTTCTAAAATAAATTTCTTTGTCCTTTAACTGCGGTTTGGAGTTAACCTCTTAGAACTCACTATAACTACATATAGAAAAAGATTATTATCTAAAATCAATAGTATTGGGTGACTCGGCTGACACAATTGCTGAGTCACCCATTTTTTATAATAAATTAACGCTTTTGTTTAGTTCTAATTTTTATAGTTAGATTAGATAAATTTATTTCTTATTATCTCAAAATACAATCACACCCAATTCATATCATGCATCTACTGGATATAATCTGCTATTCTTAGAGAGGATGATATACATATGTCTAGAAAAGACAGATTCAATTCACCTAAAATAAAATCTGAAATTTCAATTTCTCCCGACCTAGTCGGGCCTACTTTCCCACCAATCCCATCATTTACTCTGCCTACTGGAATTACCGGACCTACTGGCAACACTGGGGCTACCGGCGACACTGGACCTATCGGACCCACATTTAACATTAATTTTCGTGCAGAAAAAAATGGTGCACAGTCTTTTACTCCTCCTGCAGATATTCAAGTATCGTATGGTAATATAATATTTAATAATGGTGGAGGGTATTCTTCAGTAACGAATACATTTACAGCCCCTATAAATGGTATCTATTTATTCAGTGCCAATATAGGATTTAATCCAACTTTAGGTACGACTTCTACTCTAAGAATAACTATAAGAAAAAATTTAGTATCCGTTGCTAGCCAAACAATAGATATACAATTTTCTGCAGCAGAAAGCGGAACTTTAACTGTAGGCAGTAGTAATTTTTTTTAGTAGCGCATTATTACCATAATGAAAATCTTAAAATATAATAGCTACAACAAATCTCATACATATAGGAGGACCTTAATGATTCTAGCTCAAGAAAAGAACATAAAATTAATTATGCATTTTCTTACCTTATTATCTTTTTTTATTCTTATTTTCTTTAGCATCACAATTTTTTATATACCGTTGATTTTTTATTTTGTATACAAATCACAAAACATTCAAAAAAATATCCTTGAAGCTGTGTTTTATCAACTATTCATTTGGATAATTACAGTAATTTGGAATCTCTTCGCAATAAGAATCTTAATGCTATCCTTGTCTAATTTAGACTTGACTTCAAATAATACTTTGATTATTTTCGGCATAGCTCCTTTATATCTAATACTGTTCCTTTTGTTAATTTTCGGGTCTATAAAAGGGATTTTATATGCGCTACAAGAAAAAGAGTTTCATTATCCTATTATTTCTAAATGGATTAACAAATAAAATCACGTGTAGAAGAATTCAGAGTTTTACTGAATTCTTTTTTTATGGACCTTTCAAAGTCTTTTACATATTCCTCCGTTCCTTCTTTTAAATAAAATCCAAATTCTATACCAATTAATTGACTTATATTTAATTTTTTGGGATTTCATAATAATATTTACCTATAAAATCATTACCCTTATATAAGGAGCCATGAGCCTTTCCACTCATGGCTCTTTTTTATTACGATTTTCATTTCACATCTACACGATTTTGACTAGCTTCTCGACTAAATCCGTCTGGATATCTTGTTGCTAATTTAGATATATTCATTTGAGCAATATCTCCTAGGGTATATTCCCTTTCGTGAGACATGATTGAAATGTAGTACAAGATGTCCCCTATCTCTAAAGCGATTTTATGTGTATTTCCTTCTTCTTCTCCTGGACAATAAGCTGGATCAAATCCATGACCATGAAAAATTGCTTTTTTACAACATCAGCAACCTCACCAACTTCTCCCGTAAGCCCTAATGCTGCATTTAAAACAACTCTACCAAAATCGTTATTTGTATTCCATGTACATAATGTCGCTTCTTGATATTGATCTAATTCACAAATTTGATTGATATTCATTACAGCTTGTCATTCCATTGATTCACTAACTAATCTGGTTGTTTCATATACACCGTTTTCCATAGCGTTCATTTTATTTTCCCCTTCCTATTTAGCAAATTCCTAATCCTTTTTGAGGTAAGTTCGATGACTGGTATAAATCTTCAAATTCATTTATCTAATTTACATCTGTTAACTGAAATTCAATAAGATATTCTCTTTTTCCCAAATTTCGTTTTAATCTTTCTAAGTCTTCATTGCTTATTACAAATCGCTTTGAACTAACGATTGATGGATTCATTTGAACATCACGAACACATGCTGATATCGTAAATTCTTGTTCTATATTATTTTTTATAATCCATATTTCATCTCCAATATGCAGATTGTATTTTTGCATAAAATAAATCGGTACACCTATTTCCCCTTTACTAATCTGTATCACTTTATTATTTAAATCTAATAAAAAATTAAAATTAGCGTTTTGTTTCACGGAACTAATATCTATTACGCTATTATGTTCGCCTTATTTTTATTTTGTATAAAAATGTTATACCCGTTTACTTGTACTTGGATCATCTCTGCCGTTTGCTACTTTTTTACAAAAGGAGTTTTTTCTACAAATGAATCCATTGACTTTTGATTTATTTCTCCGGTATGAATCTGTACGACGTGCGGTGCGCTTGATACTTTAAACAATCGATCATAGATTTATAACGTTACTTGAAGCACTAGCCATTAAAAACTTGATAACTTGATAAACATAAATAAAATGATAATTATCATTTTATTTTTAGAGAAATCTCTTTTTAACATTCTCCTAATCATATGAAGCTAGTTCCCTTCATTTCTTAATATTTTCTTCGTCACTATAGCTATTAATATCATTATGAAACTAATAGCAAATATAGGTAAATAAATTTTCGTACTGAATCCTTCAAACATAAAACCATATACGACTTGCCCAATTGGTGCCATACATTGAGATACCGCTGTTATAATTGCCATCACTTTTCCTAGATTTTCATTTGGTGTTTTCTTTTGGACTACAGTAATCACATAGATGGATACAATTGTCATAATCATTGCGATTAGAAGAGAAGAAAGTATAAAGAGGATAAATGGTGGATAGTATCCTAAATTAAGAATAAACGGTGTAACTGATAGTGCCACTGGCATTACTAATAAAGCTATGATAAGCATCCAATTATATAATGTTTTCATCTGTAACTTTTTAGCAAAGAAACCGATTGACAATGCCCCTAATATGGTTGCAAAATCAATTAATCCCATTCCAATTCCATACATCGTATCGCTACTCTGCATAGTTACTCGTAACATAATAGGTCCTCCAACAACAAATAACGGTGTCAAAATTAAGTTTAGTAAAGCTGCAAGTAACATAGCTTTCAAAATAAAAGGTTGCTTTAAAACATAAAGAAAACCTTCTTTCATATCTTTTACAATTGTCGGTACGATATGGCCTTCCTGTATTCTTTTTATAAATGGTATTGTAATAAACATTTCTAAAATCGCAGATAAAAAGAAAGCAAGACAACTTGTTATTACGAGCATTTTCAAACCAATTATGCCGTATAATATTCCTCCTAGTACAGGTGCAACTATATTAGATAATGCTTGCACACCATTTACGATACCGTTTGCTTGTTCTAACTTTTTCTCTGGAACTAATTGCGGAATACTCGCCATTACAACTGGTGCGTACATTGCACTAATGACTGCTAGTAAAAACATAATTGTTCCAATCAATAAAATAGATACCGATTCAGTTAATAACAAAACTATAAAACTTAATACAATAGCAGCGTTTATAAAATCAAAAATGACCATTACATTACGGCGGTTGAAACGATCTGCTATTGCTCCGCCAAGAGGTGCTAGCAGAAACGGAATACTCGTTACCGCATATAACCCTGCGAATATATCTGCACGCCCTGTTATATCTAGCACATATAGTGAGAGAGCAAAACGTAATAGTGTTGAACCTAAAATAGTAATAATTTGACCACTTACCATTAAGTGAAAATCTTTCAAGGAAGATTGAATACTTGCTGGCATCCTCATCACATCCTTCATTTAGTCTAGACCGACTGCCGGTCTATAACACCCAAACAGAAAAAAGCTATTTCTGTTTCATTAAAACCTCGATCATATAATCAAAGGACCCTTCTTTCGCTCCAACAGATACTTCCATCATTTTAATATAAGCCTTAGCTCTTCTCATCATTTCTTCCGGTTTCCACTGAAATAAACCATCATCAAATATGACTTGTGCTGAAGAGAGTAATAATTCAATTGTTTCTTGTGGGTATGGAGTATAAAATATGCCTTCTTCTATTCCTTGCTCTAAAACTTCCGTTAATACAGGAGATAAATGTATAATGGATTGCACTAAACTTTTCTGATGCATTTCTGCATTATTTGGTTGATGGAATTGTTCAATCATTTTTTCTTTGACATCTCCTGATTTTGGTGATTGTTCCATTAAAATTTTAAATAACTTATCTAAAACGGGGATATCGGGATTGGAGACAATCCTTTTCGCCTTAGTGACATCCTCTTTAATAATCCTCATAATGATTTCATCCATTACTTCCTCCTTCGACTTAAAATAATGATAAAACGTCCCCTTTGCTATACCTATTTCTTTTAAAATGTCATTTACGGTTGTTTTCGTATAACCTTTCGTAAGAAACAAACGCTCAGCTGTTTCTAAAATTTCCTTTCTACGCTCCTCATACTCCTTTACAATTCGCATTCAAGTTCTCCTTCCCACCTGACCGACTGTCGGTCTATTAAAATTATATGTTTAGTTTGCAAAAAGTTTCCTATTATCGTACATATACAACACCATACTTTCTATTTCCTTTATAAATTTTTATTTTTTAACGTCCGCTCAATTTGTTTAAAACGTATCTCATGTTTCTTATCGTCACCTTTCATTTTAGGAAAAGAACGATGCCCTCCGCTTGATCCTATTTTTCTCAATTCTTCATCCAGACGCACAACACTTTGTAGTTTTTCAGCTCCTTCACCACAAGTAAGCGCATCTCCTTTACATCGATGACTTCAAAAAATGACAATTGATTCATACGACACGGTTCCCCTCCGTTCGATCTATGTTCTTATCAATGGAGTATTTTGTTGAGTTCCGATATGTAATATTGCATATTTTGTACTTTTAATTTTTGCACATGCGATAATTTATTTATAAAAATATAATTATTGATAAGGGTAATTTATATGAGCAAGTTCCGAAAGAAAATGATTAAATATTTGCAAACATTTTGGGGATGCTTAGCATTTGGTGTATTAATGTTTGCTATCTTCTTAATTACGGATTTAACAGATGCATCTTTAAATACATTAGGCTGGAGAGACTGGCTAGGTTCTGTAGCAGGCGCAACCATTTTATCTGTTGGAATATTTACTTTAAATAAATTGAATTTAAAATAAATATTCGGTCAATACTGTATGTAGGCTGTATGCCAACATTCATTTAAAGTAGTCTTCTCTGTATCTCCTTGTATTGAGCAGTTAGCTTTTGCTAGCCGCTCTTTTATTTTGTTCCGGTTCTTGCCTCTTAAAGAACTCTTTATCTACTTTCCCCCTAATAAGTACACATATCTTATCTATTCCCCATTACTACAAAATGAAATCTTTATTTTGTTTTACGCGTCGCTTCTTCAATCAGCCAGGATACAATATTAAAATCATTAGCATCACCCTTTAAAGATGTTCCGTTCCAAAAGCATTCTTTCATCACTTCAAGTAATTCTTCAACAACTTCAATTCATCTCATATTCATTTTCCCTTTCTTCCAAATAACTATTTTGTTTTACTAATTAGCTGATTAATTTCACAAACACCTTTATCAAACATTCCACGTTTCTTCACCCCGTGAATATTTTTCAAATAAAAATACATACTATTTTCAAGCCGCCGTGTCCACGGCTAATACCTCTTTCTTTTGTTACAGCAAAAGCAGGTAGGTTCTTCACTTATCTGCTTTCTCTGTATATTTTTTAAGAAATCGAAAATAATACCAACAAGCTGTTTGAACTAGCAGCTTCACTCTTCTCGCAATGGGGATGCAAATTATCACAATTAGCTAACTCATTGAACTCACTGGCAGACAACCAAAATCGTTGTCTGCTTTTTGTATGAGATTTTTCGTTTTACATATACTACTTTTGAACCTGCAGACCAATACGAGCCATTTTTGTGCTTGGGATTTCCCTTCCGGGGATAAGTATTTTTTACTTATCCCTTTTTTGTATAGACACGTATATTTAGGGTAAAACTAATTACAAGCAGATTTTCTGTTTATGCGTAGTTCTAAACAAGATTACTTTTTCTCCTATTAAAGGACGGCAGGTACGACTGCTAGTCCTTTTTTCTTATTTCGCATATTATCACTACATTACCTTCATCGTCGTAAGCAATTTCCTCATAAGGATGGCAGTGTTGCTTCTCGAGTTCCTCATCGATCAAAACTAACAAATTAGTTTTCCAGTTTCCAACGATCGTACACCAATACGAGTTTAATCCTTCATAAACTTCTCTTGTTCTATTTCGATAATTGCGGAATGTGTAATGAAAATACTCGCTCGCTTCAATACCTTTTTTTAACCAAAGTGTTCTGCTGAATGATAGTAATACCCTCGCTCTAATGGTTTTGGACTATAAAATTTCCTTTATAAATTCCAAATACGGTGAATGAAATTTTTGTTTTTTTCTTACCATCATCCTTGTTGTATACAAACAAAAAAAGAGCCACAATATTTTGCGACTCTTTTACAATTATAACTATTTAACGGCCACGTCTTTGCTGACCTTGCTTTGTACTACCTTTTTTATTACTTGGTTTATTAAATGATCGGTTATTTTCATTTCTAGAACTATTTCTCGAACTATTTCTTGAATCACTTCTCGAGCTATTTCTCGAATCACGTCTTGATTCACTTCTTGAACCCTCGCGGCTATCTCTTTGACGATTTTGACCTGATTTCTTCGGAGCCGGCTTTGGTACCGGTTTTCCATTTTCATCTACACGTTTTATCTTCGGTTGTTCGATTATTTCTCTTTGTATTGGTGCACCAAGCGTTTTTTCAATTTCTTCTAAATGTTTTTCATCTTTCGCTGCAACGAACGTAATTGCAAGACCTGATCCACCTGCACGTCCTGTTCGGCCAATGCGGTGAATATAACTTTCTACATCTTCAGGGATATCAAAGTTAAATACGTGCGTTACACCATCTACATCAAGTCCACGAGCTGCTACATCCGTTGCGATTAAGTACTGAATTTTAGCTTCGCGGAAACTCTTCATAACTCTTTCACGTTTCGCTTGAGGTATATCACCATGAAGTTCAGCACAATTATAACCTAATCCTTTTAAATTATCATAAAGCTTACTCGCTCTAACCTTTGTACGACAGAAAATAACAGCTAAAAATGGCTGATCACGATCCATAACAAAACGAAGTGCATCTGGCTTTGCACGGTCTGTCGTCTCAATGACACGCTGCTCAATTGTATCAACCGTTACTTCTTCACTTTGTACTTGAATCATTTGCGGTTCATCCATATAACGCTTCGCCAATTTTTTAATATCTTTTGGCATCGTTGCTGAGAATAACATCGTTTGTTTACTACCTGGTGTCTCATCTAAAATATCTTCAATATCATATAAGAAACCAAAATAAAGCATTTGATCCGCTTCATCTAATACAATTGTTGAAAGATTACTTAAATCAATTGTTTCACGGCGTATATGATCTAATAATCGTCCCGGTGTTGCTACAACAATATGTGTATTACCTTTTAATTTTCTCAACTGTTGCGCAACATCTTGTCCACCATATATCGCTAGTACATTAATATCTTCTCTTTGAACAAGCATTTTTTTAATTTCAGTTGTAATTTGCAGGGCTAATTCCCTTGTTGGCGCAACGATTAAAGCCTGGACATCACTACACTCTGGATCAATTTTTTCTAAAATCGGTAACACGAATGCTAACGTTTTACCCGTTCCTGTTTTCGCCTGCCCAATAATATCTTTACCTGACAGAATAACTGGAATTGCCTTCTCTTGAATTGGTGTTGCTTCTGTAATTCCATTTTCACGTAATGTATGATTAAAAGTTTCACTAATTCCTAATTCTAAAAAGTTTTTCAAATAGACCACTTCTTTTCCTTATTTTTCACATTAGCTTTCATTGTACCATTTGTTTCGCCAAATATGAAAAATAAAAAAATTCTTATCTTCTTTTTTTATATTCATCCTGTACTAGATGAACAAATTCTTTTTGCTTTTTCTCAGATTTTATTAATGTTTCCATGTTAGTAGAAGACAAAATGAACTTCTTAATTTTTCTATTACTCCAAATTAAACTTGTATACTTCGGATCTTCATGTAGATTTCGAAACCACTCTAATTCACTTAATTTTGCGATATGGTGTTTCAATTTCATGTCATTTCGAGGATAAAATAAAATGATATCTGCTATTACATCAAATAACGAACCCATTTTCTCCCCCCCTATACCCTTGTTCAAATTATATATATTCTTCTTTACATATATATTTCAATTTTACCGAAATATAATGTTACTGATTTGGTTGAAATCGCAAAATATATGAACTAAAAAACCGATCTTTTCGATTTAGGAAAGACCGGTTTTCATTAATTTATACAGTAAGCTTTCCTCCATGATAGCAATAATACTGTGCTGCTTTAAAACTTTTAATCCTATTTAAAGACTGTTTCGCTTTTTCTATATCCAAACAAAAATTCGGATTAGCTATTACTAACTCACGATTCTCTTGAACAGCCGCATCTCCCGTAATTACACAGTCTAAATTCGGAAAATATAATGAAATATGCCCCGAAGTATGTCCTGGCGTTGCCACTACTTGACATTCATTATTCAAAATCATTTGACCATCATGTACTTTTTCATCGACGGAAATATGTTTTATATTTTTTAACTGTTGTATAAACCATTTGCCAAATTCTTTTTCTTCATTGGGCATACGTTCTAACATTTCTTCAGCTTGAACTAACCTCTCTGATTTTATATCACCATTAATATAGTTAGATTCAATTTCACTAGCAATAACATTAATATTTGGATATTTCACTTTAAAATCATATACAGCCCCTATATGATCGTCATCATAATGGGTAATAATTATATTCTTTAAGTTTTTCATCTCATATCCATGTTTTAATATTGCATTTTCAATTAAAGGTAAAAAACTTGGATATCCTGTATCAACTAACGTTAATTCATTATGTAATATAATTAAACTTGGATAAATACATTGTTTTTGCCCGTTAAATTCGAATTCAATTGGTAGTTCTATTATTTTCATTTTTCTTCCCCCATACCGCTTATAAAATGCATAATAATAACTAAATCATACACATACATTTTACTGTACATATCACAAATAATTTGAATCCAAATATCCATTTTGTTAGAATTCACGTTTAATGTGTAATTTCTATATAACAAAGAAAAAAGCACCCGTTATGGATACTTCCTTATCTTACCTGCTCAACTACATAAATCAAATTGGGTCTATCCGAAACCTGATATGTATAGTCTTCATTTTTATGCATATATGTTTCTATCCTATTTATCACTTTAAACATTCTGTCTGAATTCGCACTGAAACGAGATACTGAATCACATAAAACTATTGACCCTTTCTTATAAAAATTTATAATTTCATAAATATCTCGTTCTAAACAAACTTCTCCTACTTGCAAATCCTCTTTCGCTTCATAGTTATAAATTCCCATTCTCATTTTCCCCTCAAATTGTATTTTTTCTTACAACATCCCCTTGTTACATAAATAATACCACGATAAAATTCTAAAACTCAAACTCATCGGCTTCATTTGAGAAAATAAAAAAGCCATCACCGAAGCGACAACTTTTAAGAAAATGGGAGAATAGAGAGGAAAAATGGTTCGAACCAAAGTAACACCTGAAATGCTAGATGAAGTGGCTAATCTTGCAATTAATACCAGAATTACATTAGAAGCCTATGAATCACCAGCGAGTAAAGAGGCTATTTAAGAATTACAAAAGTTCTCATCAATAAATGCACCCTTAGATTATTTAGAAGTAATTCAATATTGTACGAATGCAGAGATTAATGTAGAAAATGAACTTTAATACGTATTACCACCAAACGTTACCTGCGTAGTACCTTTACTTGGAACGAACACATACTATGTAACGGAACACTGTTCAAAATAATCCACATTATAATATTTTGAACAGGTATTCCCCTATTTTTATGGAAATATATAATTAAGAAAAACAATAAAATTGATTAATCTCTCTCTTCTTTGTCCATCCTTTTAAAAAATCTATGTTTTTGTAAAAGGAGTGTTTATATGGAGAAACAGACCCTTTGGAAAAAGTTCAAAAAAAGCTCTGTAAACCTCGGTAAATCCAGCGTATATGAAAGTATTATTTTATTCTATACAATGAAAAAGAAAGAATTACCTAATAAAGCGAAATTCATAATATTAGCCGCTTTATCTTATTACGTATTAACAATTGATTTCATTCCAGATATAGCTGCTATTATTGGGATCGGCTTATTAGATGATGTTTTAGCAATCGCTGTAGCGCATAAATACGTGATGAGACACGCAGATGCTGAAATTCGAGAGAAGAGCAAAGTAAAGATGGAGTCATTATTTACTTCAGCACAAGCATAATGAAACTATCTAGTCATTTACCATGAGAGCATTGCAGAATAAATTCCTAAACAGTAAAAGAATTTCTCTTAGTCCTCAAACCGTAAACAAATAGGGAATCAGCACTTGTTCCTAAGTTCTGACTCCCTTTTATTTATTCTTATATCTATCTGTTATACAGTTTCATGCGTTCCCTTATATAAAACTGCTATTGCCGCTACTATAAGAATCATACCCATAAAAGCAGGTGCGGCATGACCAAGTGATACATAGATTTGTCCTCCAAGAATAGGACCAATCATTCTTGCTAAAGCTTGAATAGATTGGCTTCCACCTTGAATCCTTCCTTGTTCACTAGAACTGACAGACTTTGAAAGCATCCCGTTGAATGAAGGTCCGAAAATTGAATCCCCAAAACCATACATCAGCATCCCAACGATAAGTAGTGGATAGAGTGAAAACAAAGCTGATGCCGCAATAAAACTGTATCCTATAATCTCCGAAACCATCCCAAGAATTGCTATTTGTTTATCACTAAGCTTGATCAAAAGCTTTGGCATGATAAAACTTTGTGAAACAATGTCTTGAAAGCCCAAAATTGAAAACATAAGTCCGATTAATGCAGGTTTCCAACTGAAAGTATCCATTGTAAATTGCGTGAAAATTGATTGTAAAGATCCGTTAGGTATCCAAAGTAAAAACGCTGAGACAAGTAACCACTTTAAATTTTTTATGGAAAGTATGTTTGCTAGCTGTACAAAAGGATTTAACCTTACAAAAGTAATCTCTTTCAACCTATTATTTTTTTCAAGGCTCTCAGGCATATATTTGATCCCATATACAACATTTATTAACGTTATGATTGCACCAAAATATATAGGTACAGTATCACCAAACTTGGCAAGTATCCCCCCAATGGTTGGGCCAATGATAGTTCCCGCACCTACAACTGCACTCACCCATCCAAAATATTTCGTTCTCTGTTCTTTTGGAATGATGTCTGCAAAATATGCGAAGATAGTACTTATGCTCCCGCCTGTTATTCCTTCTATTATGCGTCCAGCAAATAGTACCCATAAAGCTCCTCCTATTCCAAAAACTAAGTACCCAATTGCAGAACCAAATAAGCATATTAAAAGTAGTGGACGACGGCCATACTTATCGCTTAAAGCTCCGAGTACTGGTGCAGCTAAAAACACGCAGGCCGCATATACGGAAGTTAGTAGTGTAACAACCAATGCTTGTTCTTCCGGATTACTTGTATATGGCTGTACTAAGAATGGGACTACAGGCATGATGATACTGAAACCTATACCACAAAGAAATACAGAAATAAGTCCGAATAGTAAAGCATGTTTATCTATGCTTTTTTCAGTTCCCCTTTCATTTTTCGATCTAAATATAGACATTTAACTTCTCTCCTAAAAATTTTGTTGCTTTGTCAACAAAATAATAACTCTATTTTTGTTGATTAGTCAACAAAAATAAAATAATAAAAAAGCAGCCTATTCTCATTAGAGTAAGGCTGCCCGTAAAAGCCCGATTGGTGAGGGCTGATAATCAGTGGAGATGAAGCCCCCCACTGATTAAAGTTTCACTTTATTATTAAAATATATTACGATTTAATATGTATACCTTGTTTCTTTATTTCTGCATCCAAATGTCTACTATACTTTTCCACAAAGCTAATTATACTGTTGAATTCTTCTTCAGTCACTTGTTCAAATACAGCTTTATCTCGCTCTTGAAACTCTTTATGCAAATTTTCATGGATTTTATAAATTTCTTTCCCTTGTTCGGTAAGCCTAAAATAAATTTCTTTCTTATTTTCTGACTTTTGGTAGCTTTCAACAAGGCCTTTTTGTATGAGCTTCTTAGTCATTCTACTTATAGCACCGCGAGTCACATAAAAAGCCTCTGCGAGTTGTGTCACGTTAGAATCTGCATTGTTTTCAATATATTCAATGCAGTGGACTTCAGAAGACTTAAAACCTTTAAGACCCTCTTCCATCTTATCTTTATTAAGCCAAACCAGCTTATTATATAATTCCCTGAAACCGTTCATGACCTGTTCTTCTTTATTCATGCCCTGCCCTCCTCACCGCTCATTAGCACATTAAAACTATTATATTAAATTTCTGCTTACGTTTCGACAATATTGAAATAATTATTATAACATTAAAGATATGTGTGAAAATAGGCGCTTAAATAAAATAATTTTTAAACAGCAAATTTTGCAAGTTTATTTCTACTTACAGTAAACGGTAGACAAAAAGTAAGAGCTAAGATCATTTCTCTTAGCTCTTCTTTCATAAAACTATTTCACTTCATTAGCGACAAAAAAGTGCTCACATACACTTGATATGCGCTGTAAGTCCACGTTCCCACCAGATATAACAGCCACTACTTTTTTCCCTTTTATATAACTATCAACTTTTCCTGCAAGAAGTGCAGCAGTTGCTAATGCACCTGCACCTTCTACAACAGCTTTCCCACGTTGTAATAAATCTTTCATCGCTACTTCCAGCTCTTTTTCTGATACAGTTACAATATCATCTACTAATTCTTTTACAATTTCAAATGTTAATTCACCTGGTATTTTAACTGCGCAACCATCTGCAATAGTAGGCGCCTCATAGTGTTCTACGATTGCTCCTTTATCGTAAGATGCCTTCATTCCATGAACATTATCTGCTTGGACACCAATTATATTAATCGATGGATTAAAAGATTTTAATGCTACAGAAATACCAGAAATAATTCCGCCTCCACCTATTGGTACAATGACAGTATCTACATCCCACATATCATCAAGAATGTCTAATCCAATTGTACCTTGACCAGCCATTACCTCTACATCATCATATGGATGTAAGTATGTTTCACCTGTTTCCCTTATAATTTCTTCACATTTTACCTTTGCATCATCAAAGGTTTCACCATGTAAAATCACTTCAGATCCATATCCTTTTGTTGCTTCAACTTTTGCCTGAGGTGCAGAAATTGGCATAACAATTTTACTCTTAATACCGAGTAAATGAGCAGATAATGCAACTCCTTGTGCATGATTACCTGCTGAACATGCAATTACACCTCTTTCTTTTTCTTGATCCGTGAGCCGCGACATTTTATTAAATGCGCCACGAAATTTAAAAGAACCCGTTAATTGCATATTTTCTAATTTCAAATGAATTTCTCCACCCGTTTTACTAGTCAAGTAAAAAGATTTTACTAATGGCGTTTTACGAGCATTTCTATCTAGAATTTTGTGAGCTTTTTTAATATCGTCTATATGTAATGGTAGTTTTCTAGTTATCATACTGACACCTCTTCCAATGTTCTATTCCTAAGTTTTCGTAAGTCGTAGCTCCTTTATACGAAAAGAAAAAGTCTTTATATATGTACCCCACTCTGAAATAAACACATTTGCAAACAATTTAACATCCTCTTCATATCGCGTTCTTTATAATGATTTAAACATGCAATTTGGATCCAATTATTCTTTTGTAAATAAGATGACTCATAATGAACGATGTATCCTTGTAATGCTAATGTATCGCCTACTACTTTAGAAGAATAATCTTCGCTCAATACAATAGTAAGTATAATTGGCGCGGCATGTTCTTTAGGTGAAACAAGCTTTAAACCCATATCAGTAATAACTTCTTCAACATAATCATATGTCTCTTTAATTTTTACAAATGCCTTTTCATCTTTAAATCTCTTCAACGCTTCTTGCAATGCATAAATTAAATTCCATGATTGTGAGTATGGAATACTTTCATTTTCTTCATACATGCCAATGTCCATATAGGCCGGCACAGCCTCGTTTATTTTTACAATGTGGTTATGAAAAACGAAAGAAATTCCTGTATATGATTTAATCGCTTTACCGCTAACACCACTTGCAAAATACACATCCTTCAAGTCTAATGGTATTGCTCCAATTGAGCTTATGCAATCTACACACAGTTTCATTTGATTCTCGTTACAAAGAGTATTTAGCTCGTTTAAATCGTTTAACATTCCAGTAGATGTTTCATGATGAACAAACCAAATCCATTCATAATTTCCAGTTGTCATAATTTCTTCTAATTCGGTATAAATAAATGGATCTCCCATTTCCTTTTTATACGTATCAAAATGTAACCGTGCTCGTTTTGCATGTCCAACTAATCTATTACCAAATTCCCCATTTGTTAATACTAGTCCTTTCCCTTTTAAAGAACGTAACTGTAAAGCAATCGCATCATTTGCTAACGTCCCTGTTCCTAACATAAGCTGTACATGTTTTGCTTTTGTCATGTGAAGTAACCGTTTTTTCACATTGTCCATCATCACTTGAAATGACTTAGAGCGATGGGAAATAGGTCGCGTAGAAAATGCCTTTCGAACGTTCTCTTCAATATCTACTGGACCAGGTAAAAACGTATATTCTTTCGTCATAATCCCCCCAACACTCGACTCTTCAAACATAGCAGGGGTAACATACATTGGCTGGAAGGCTGCTTCTTCTGTACCAACTAACGTATGGAAAGATTTGAATCCCATTTGCTCATATAAAGCTAGTTCACGTGTTGTTGCAGAAATGAGTGCTAATTCATATCCATTTAGAAGCAAATAACGATGTAGAAAACGAATTAATCCTAACAACGCTCTTCCATTTCTATATTCACGTTCTACTGAAAGTAAACGAATTTCATACACTTTTTCTCCATGCTCTTGCAAATAAATATCTAAATTTGAAATTTTATAATCTAACGAGAATGGTCGTTTTCCCCGCACTGCGACCATACCTACTAATCTATCCTCATCTAAACAAATTAAATATGTATTTTCTATATGAAACCGATCTATACGAAACCGTTCTTTCGTTTCTTCATGTTGTGGTATCTCTTCTACAAAAGTTTTATAATTCAATTTATGTATACTTTCAAATTCCCAATCTTGATCAGCAACTTTATAAATTAACCCCATGCCTTATCTCCTTTATCTATTTAATAAAAAATGATAAGTGGAGATTATCCCCACTTATTAAACATTCATTTTATTCTCGATTTACATATAGAATGAGTACAATAATTATTCCACTTAATATAGTGGTAACAATAGAATAAGAATAAAGAATCATACAAATTGGTAAACAAGCAATCGTAATTAGTCCTGGCTTCGTAAACCCTTTAAATATTAAATAAAATACAATAAAAATGCCTAAGAGGGTAAGCGCTATCAAATAATCAAATGCGATTAGTCCTCCTATAAATGTTGAAATACCTTTACCGCCCTTGCCTTTAAATAAAACTGGATAAATATGTCCAATAATAACGGCCAATAATGTTAACATTACGAATGTAGGATCTTCAAAAAGGTATTTTGCTACAGCAACAACGATTGCCCCTTTAATTGCATCACCTAAAAATGTAGCAATGAAATACCCTTTTCCATATACGCGCCCCATATTTCTTGCGCCAGGATTTCCGCTTCCTTCATCCCTAATATCAACGTTATGTCTCAATTTTGTTACTATATAAGCGGTCAATATGTTTCCAATTAAATAAGAAGCCACCAAATATAAAAACTGCATACTATTAATCATGTAATCATTCACTTTCTACATGGGAATACATATACAATATTCAATTACTACGTATATTGTACGTTTTTAACATACATCCCTTTATACATTTTAACATCATATTTTTACAAATCATACAAAAATTCTCATACCTATTTTTAAAAATATATATCCCTCATTAAATAATATGTTCCTTTCACTGCCATTTCTGCTTGTGATACGAGTGTAATTTCTTTCATACTTTCTTCACACCATTTCTTAAATACAGCAAATATTTCAGGAACTAAACGCAATATACTGCCACTTACTGCAATTGGCGTTGAGTGCTTAAAGTTCAACTTGTTATAAACATTTACTGTAATCCTTGCTAATTCCTTTCCAGCTTGCATCATAATTTCATGCGCATCATCATTGCCATCTCTCGCTTCCTGAATAACTAATGGGGCGATTGCTGCAATTTTATCTTTAGAAGAAGTATATACTAAGCTTTTTATATGAGACGGTGTCAAAAGTTGAAACTGCCTTTGAATATTCAAACTCAATGGACAAAGACTGATTCCTTGATCGAACTGAATTGCCATTTTCTTCAAAGCTTGTAATGCAATCCAATATCCGCTCCCCTCATCTCCTAAAATATGTCCCCATCCACCGCTATACTGATATACTTCTCCTTTTTTTCCTATACAAATTGCACCTGTACCACCTATAGTTAATATTCCATCCTTACCTTTTAAAGCAGCTGCATGTGCGATCATTGCATCATTAAAAATTTCAATTTTTGTTCCGTATTTCTTTTTTAAACGTAATGTTAATTCATTTGTATTCGCTCCGCTTATACCAGCTAATCCTAAACAAACACAAACACAATGCCCATTTATTAAACTCTTCTGGCATTGATTAATTGCTTCCATAATATGCACAAGAGCTTCTTCAAAATCTATTAATATGTTTCCAAAACCACTGGTAGCCCTTACAAGTTCATTTCCGTCTTTATCAAATGCAATTGCCTCGGTCTTCGTTCCCCCGCCATCTACTCCAATCATATACTTCATATGTTCGCCTCATTTTCATTTGCGTATGGAGGGAATGTTATATTCCCTAAAATTATGGAATTCTTAGCACCTGTTGCGCTCGGCACATTACTCGGATTACGATGATACGTTTCGTTTGCTAAAATAGCAAATGCAATTGCTTCTTTCGCTGCTGAAGAATGACCAATATCTTCTTGTATACATATGCTACATTTCTCTTCTCTTAATCCATTCCGTAACATTTCAACAAGTGTATTATTATAACTTCCACCACCACCTAAAATCACCTCATCAATTTCATAATACGGCAAAATAAACGCCTTATAATGATGAACAATTGAACATGCTGTAAACATCGTGACAGTTGCCAATATATTTTCTTTACTATGCTTTTTAAATTGATTCAATAATTCAGTCACAAACGCTTCTCCAAACTGTTCTCTACCTGTTGATTTTGGTGGTTTCATGTTCAAAAATGGATGGTTCATACAGTATGTTAAAATTTCATCTACAACTACCCCCTGCTTTGCAATCCAACCATTTTGATCATATGGTACATGAAATAATTTTTGACATACTTCATCGATTACCATGTTGCCTGGTCCAGTATCGAAAGCAATAACACTCTCTTTACTTCGTTTACTTGGAACCACTGTAACATTACCAATCCCACCAATATTTTGTAGTAGTCTATTTTTAGTTTGATGCCGATATAAAATAATCTCTGAATATGGTACAAGTGGTGCACCTTGTCCCCCTGCCGCCATGTCCATCGTTCGGAAATTCGAGATAACCGTCGTGTTCGTTTCATATGCTATTACTGCTGGTTCCCCAATTTGCAATGTTGAAGAAATAATATTCCCTTCTTGCTTTGGCTGATGATAAATCGTTTGTCCGTGAGAGCCTATTAAATCTAATTGTCTCAAAGGAAAATTGGCCTCTTTACAAACTTCCTTTACAGCATTGGCGAAGCATAAACCAAGTTTAAAATTTAAACTACATATAAGTTGGACATTCGAAGTTTCAATTGATAACGCTTGTTGGATCTCATTTTTCATATCATTACAAAATGGAACAGTAGTAAAATGGATGAGTTGGATTTTAGAATCTACACCACTTCCTTCTATATGAACGAGCGCTACATCTATTCCATCTAATGAAGTACCAGACATTACCCCTGCAATATACATAACGTGCATGACCTCCTATTTACTAAAAAACAATCATGTAAGTAACGAACGTACAACAAATCGAAAACAATATAAATCTAAAAAACAACTGAGCTTTCGATGCAAACGATCCATCAATGAAAGAAACAACTACCGTAAGCAAAACGCTTGCCGCAATACTTGTAACAAGCCAGATACTATGCATTTGTGATAGATTTAGCATGCCTAATAAAGGGACAAAAAGTAAATTTGCACAAATCACTCCAAATAATAATAAAAATACGCCTTTATAACTAAATTTTATATTCATTCTATTTCCCCCTTTCTAGTTTTAATGTGAAAGAAGTGATAGACAAAAAGTCTATCACTCAAAATAACAGCGTGCAGATTAAGGATTAACAGATTCCCCGTCACCATTTTTTTCAATTTCAAGCATATTTTTGTCGTACATTTTAAAGAATGGTAAATAAATAAGGAATGATATTGCTATATTTATAAAAACTAATACAATCGCACGCCAATCTCCACCTGTTGCTAAATATGCACCAATTGGAGCAGGTAGTGTCCATGGCGGCATAATATGCGTTGGTGTTACAAATCCCATCGCAGTTGCTGAATATGCAACAGTTGCTGTTACAAGTGGTGTAATGATAAATGGGATAATTAAAATTGGATTTAGTACAATCGGTAATCCGAATATGACTGGTTCATTAATATTAAAAATACCTGGAACAATACAAGTTCTTGATAATGCTTTTGAATATTTCGATCGACCAAATATAATCATAGCTAATACAAGCCCTAACGTCGCACCAGAACCGCCAATCCATATAAACCATTGATATAACGGCTCTGGTGAAATAAATGGCAACTGATCTGCTCCACTAGCAACTGCTTCACCATTTTTCCCTAGGTATACTTCCCATAATGGCCTAGCAACAGTTCCAACAACCGACACACCATGGATTCCGAATGACCAAAAAAACGTAATTAAAAACACTGGAATCATTACACCGAAGTAACTGTCCCCAGCTTTTACTAATGGTGCTGCTAATTTATCAACAACATGGTGTAAATCAATGCTAAAAACGACAGTTACTAGACTCATTATAATAATAACGAATGCTGCAGGTATAAGTGCTTCAAATGAACGCGATACAGATGGCGGTACTTGTTCTGGCATTTTAATCATTACATTTTTCTTCTTACAAAATCTTAAAATCTCTACGGATAAAATAGAAACAATCATCGTCACAAATAATCCATGACCTCCGAGATTTGTCATCGGAAGCATGAATCCTTTTTTATCAATTAACTCAGGCGTTAATGTTAAAAGTAGTGAACATACCGCGAGCTGTGCTCCTGATAAAGCATCTAACTTATAACTTTTCGCTAAATTATATCCTATTCCAAATGCGATATATAAAGACATAATAAACATGGTTAAACGATATGGTATCAATATACTTGTTTGATTCTTTAATGCCCAAACTGATATGAAACTATCTTTCGGCAGTGGTGGAAATGCTACTATTAAAAAGAAGCTTCCTACTATAATAAATGGTAACGCCGAAATAACTCCATCACGGATTGCTTGTAAATGTCTCTGCTCAGAAAGCCTTGCCATCGGTCCAGATAAGTTTTTATCAAGAAACGTGACAAACTTATTCATAACGTTTCCCCCTAACTGATTAATTCATTTACAGTTTTTAATAAAGTCGGGCCGCCAAGCGGTGTGTATGCTTGCGGCGGTATGATGCCACACGGAATAGATTCCTCCTCTGCAAATTTTTTTACAGAGTCAAATCGGTGTCTTATTTGAGGTGCCACCATTACGACATCCCAGCCATTCTTTACTTCTTCCTCTACCTCATTCGTTCCAATTGCATGCACTTCCATGTTCACACCATTTTTCTCCGCTTCTTTTTTTAAAGCGTTTACAACAATTGCACTGGACATTCCTCCAGAACAGACGAACAAAACTTTCATTTATTAATCCTCCTATACTTATAATTTATTACCCTTCAAATGAAAGGAAGTTTCACTTTACTAACAAGCATATGAAGTAGTAAATGAATTTAGTTATAATGAAAGTAAATTTCATTAAAAATATTTTTCTTATTAAATTAATGTTTCAATATGCAATTTTCTCTATTGCAAGGTCAACCTCGCCTCAGATATTATTTTAAATAATCATATGATAGGGAGGCGTATAAATGATCGTTAAACGTTTATTAATGATATGTTGTATCGTTATCTTGTTCATCCCTTTCTCTTTCATTCCCCCTCACTCTACTTATGCTGAAGTAAATACTACGTACAAAAAACATGAATTACGTGCTGTATGGATCGCATCAGTTCTGAATATTGATTGGCCCTCAAAAACTGGCTTACCTATTGAAAAACAGAAGCAAGAATTTATAAGATTATTAGACGATGTAAAAAGCACTGGTATGAATGCAGTTGTTGTACAAATTAAACCAACCGCTGATGCTTTCTATCCTTCAAATTACGGTCCTTGGTCTGAATACATTACAGGAACACAAGGAAAAGATCCTGGTTATGACCCGCTCGCATTTATGATTGAAGAAACTCATAAAAGAAATATAGAATTCCACGCTTGGATTAACCCATACCGAATAACGATGAATCACACCGATATAAATCGATTATCAAATAATCACCCTGCAAGGCAACATCCCGATTGGGTTGTCCCTTATGGCGGAAAGTTATATTACAATCCCGGTATTCCGGAAGTGAAAAAATTTATAACAGAAGGTGCTTTAGAAATCGTACAAAATTACGATATTGATGCGCTGCATATGGATGATTATTTTTACCCATATAAAGTAGCCGGTGAAGAATTTCCAGATCAGAAAACATACGAAACATATAATAATGGTAGATTTACAAATATAGAAGATTGGCGACGTAATAATGTAAATGAACTTGTAAAAGATTTAAATACTGCTATAAAACAAGAAAAATCATATGTAAAGTTTGGCATTAGTCCGTTCGGCGTATGGCGAAATATAGCTGACGATCCCACTGGCTCTAACACAACCGCAGGCCAAAGAAACTATGATGACCTTTATGCTGACACACGTGAGTGGATACAAAAAGGATATATTGACTACATTACACCGCAAATATATTGGAATATAGGTTTCACCCCAGCTGCATATGACATATTAGTAGATTGGTGGGTTAAAGAAACAAATAACAAACCGCTTCACCTATACATCGGTCAAGCGGCCTATAAAATTAATAATAACTCCGTCCCTGCTTGGTCTGATCCAGAAGAATATCCAAAACAAATTGCATTAAACCGGCTATATCCTGATATAAAAGGTAGTATGCATTTTAGCTTAAAAGATATTAATAACAATCCACTCGGAGTTAAAGATAGCCTTTCAAAAAACATATATAAACATCCTGCATTAATCCCGCCTATGCCTTGGCTTGATCATGATCCACCAAAACAACCGACTTTAAAAGGCGCCATTCCAAGAGATGAAGGTATTGCAATCGGTATCATTGACAATAGAGATAATGATTCTGCTTATTACGCTATTTACCGCGTGAATGGGAAAAATGAAGTGGATATACAAAATCCCAAAAATTTACTTACCACTGTAAGAAAAACAAAACTTGGAGAAATTTATGTAGATAAAACCGCTATTTCCGGAGAAACGTATACCTATGTCGTAACTGCAGTTGATCGATTGCATAATGAAAGTGTGGCTTCTAGTCATACTACCGTTAGAGCAAAATAAAACCTCATAAAAAAAGCGCCTTAAAGCCGTGATACTTAGCTTTTAAGGCGCTTTTTGTTATTTATTCTTAAACTTCTCAGTCGCTGCTCTCATCTTCACATTTAAATCGTGATCAATTGAGTCGCGAATATCTCGCTCTACTACTTCCATTTCTTTTTGGAAATTTTCCAAGTAGATTTTCAGTTCTTCTTCCTTCTCTGGTCTTTGTGAAGGTGGTAATTGTACTACCAACGATAACATGGCCGTTAAATCTTTCATTAAGAACGTTTCAAGTTTATGTTGTTGTTCAAACATGCGTTGCTCTTGATAGTACGGAAGTGCATTTAATACTGAAATTGTAATATCATCAACCGTTCTTTGTAATGAAGGATTTATTGAGCGTTTATACGCTTGAATTGTATTTAGTGCGTCTGGATAACGGTCATAAAAATACAATTTGTAAAATGATAAGTCTGTCGGTTTTACAGTTTGCTGCGCTTCTTGTCTTAAGAAATCTTTCACTTTCATCGCAGCCACATCAATATCTTCATTTGTAAGCTTTTTCGTAGTTTTTGCCATTACATGCACTTTTTTCTGCTTTTCTTTCGGTAACATCGAGAAGACTTGCTCTCTCGTACGTTGACCTGATGCACAAAATAGAGTATTTAATGTATTTTGTTCTTTCTTTCCTTCGGTGCGAATCCAGCGATAAAACAGTGGATGTTGTGTAAATTCTTGTAGAAACGGTATTGATTTGTTTGATATCTTATCTAAAGAATCTTGCGCTCTTTTATATGGCTTCGTCCATGAAAAATACAGTTTCCGCCCGAAGTATACGACTAAAACAACGACAGTAAATGCTATTAAAAGCAATGTACCGAGTAGTAATAGTACTGTTTGAATGAAACTCATTTGTTCACCTCCTCTAATAATCCGTTATTTCCTTGGACGCTGAATGAGTTTCTGCTTCATCTCATCATTAAATGTGTCTAGTTCAATAACGAACTTCTTGCTTGACTCAATAATACGTTCTGACGATTTTTCAGATGCTTCAATTGCAGCGAACACATTTTGGAATGATTCACGTAATTTATCCATGCTAATAGCAGGGTTTTCAAGCAATTTCGTCGTTTCTTCTGTATTTTGTTTTAACGCTTGAGAATTACTTAATACCATCGATTCAATTGCTTCATTCGTCGCATTTACGGCATCAATTGTTTTCCGTTGATTCGTTAATGCAAGCTGAATAGCAGCTGAAACTGTTACAACGTTTTGTGTCATCGTAATCGCATTACGTATCGCCTCTGTTAATTTTTCATTATTTTTCTTAATGATGTCTACAGAAGCTATAGATTGTAATAATACACTTTTCGCTTGCTGCATATTACGTGTACGTACAAGTATCTTTTCTAATGCATCGTTAATTAACGGAATATCCCTTTGACGCTCTGGGTTTTGTTTCTCAGCTTCAAGCATGCCAGCAAGCTTTTTCCCTAAGTATACTTGTTTATCAAGAGCATGAATTTTATCGTGCGATTGTTCTTTTAACATTTCAAGACCAACTGTATCCTCTTGTAAGTTATCACGACCAATTAGAAGGGATCTAATAATTTCCTCAATTTGCTTATCTATAGATTGATATTTATGCACGTATGTTTCAAGTGGATTTTTCTTAAATACTTTAAACATAATTTTCTTCATACCACTTGCTTTAAGTGAATTGGGATCAAGCTCTGATACTACTTTGCGTAATTCTAACAATGTATTTGGAATTTCTTCATTCTTTCCATTCATCATCGCTGTGACAGGACGTTTTAATGCTGATAACGTTTGTCCTGCTGCTTGTTGTTCTTTATCCCCCAAATCTCCTAGCTGCGACAATACTTTTGATAAATCTGTATTTTGCTCGCTATTTAACTTTTGTACATAAAGATCGGCTTCTTTATTTAATTCATCAAGTTCTTCATCTTTTATAACTGTATCAACCACTACTTCTACATTATTATCTTTCACAATGGATACAGGTTCTTTTTTCTCGAGTTCAGTCAACAAAATCGCTCCTTTATTTATATGTGCGAATTTATATGCACTATATTTCATCAATTATATCGTATTTCATACACATTCTGATTGCTTGAATCGATTTTTTTAGAAATGTCTGTTTATGCAGTCATTCCCTGTTTCTTACTATAAGTATACCTGTAATCAACATAATTTTCCTCAGACTTAAGACCTAGAGAACTACATGCTGAAGGCGGATTCTTCATATATTTCCTAAATAATTTACGTTCTTTTAATCGTGCTACACTCAATCTTTTGACATTCACCCGTTTTCAATGTGATAATTCTATTACACTCACTTCTATTTATTTTTGCGAGCTACAAATGCTCCCTTTTGAAACGCTAATAACACTGTTTCAAACGTATCATCTTCTTCAATCATTTTTATAAACTCATCTAATTCACTTGCATGAGAAGTTGCATTATCAACAACAAGAAAACCTTTTGGCTGTAACATACGTTTTATATGCTCAAACCACCACATGTATTGCGTGCGCTCTGAATCTAGGAAAATAAAATCAAATGAATGATCTAATTGGGAATCTAAAAATGCCCCTGCTTCTTGATTGTGAACATCAATCCTTTGTAAAAGGTTTGCCTTTTCAAAATTGACAAGTGCCTCTCCAACTCGTTCTGAAGAAAGCTCTACAGTTGTTACATTTCCATTTGTTTCTTCTACCGCATTAGCTAACCACAATGTAGAATAACCATTAGAAGTTCCGATTTCTAAAATGTTTTTTGCATTACACCCTTTTACTAAAATTGATAAAAATTGCCCCATCTCACGAGAAATATTCCGTAATTTTTCTTCCCGTATTTTTTTATTCCGATCATGCTCTTCTCCATATTGTTCAAGTTGAAGTAATAATGAATCTAACGTATCCATTCTTTTCATCGCCTTTCCAAGCAATATGATGAAAAAGCTCTTGCTGCCCGTCTACTTTTATTATATGCGAAACGAAATCCTTTTTCCCGTTATATGACAAAGATTTATAATTTTTTATAGCATATTGTTTCTTTTTTTGGTAAAGTTAATTTCTACGTGCAATTATTCCATTCATATTATTTCATATTAAAATTGCAGTTATTAAATTATATAAACCCCATTTAAATGAATCGGTATTTCAAATTCAATTAAGCGCCCTTTTCGGACGCATTTTCTTTGTTTATATATTTCCAGAAGAAAGGATGCTTACAAATGAACGTGATTAGCTTAGATGCTGCTCGAAAACGAAAGCAGCATAAAAAATTAATGATTACTATACCGATTATTACACGTATTTATGAAGAAGACGGGGAAATTAAATTTGAGGTAGCTGGCGAAAAAGATGTACCTCTTGAAATGTTAGAAAAATAATAAAAAAGCGCATTTCTAAAGAAATGCGCTTTTTTATATTTTTACATTTAAATGCATAAGTTTTTCAGGATTAACCATCATATAAATATTTGAAATCTTCTCATCCTCAAATGCAAACGAAAGAACATACGTTACTTTATTATTTATTGTAACTATAACTCCTGGTATACCATTTACCATTTTAAAATCAACAGTGTACTCTTCTGTCAATCGTTGTGCAATCCCAAAGAACAAGCGAATAATTCGATCTGCAGAATAAATCGGATTGATCGCAGTTGTAACTTTACCTCCACCATCAGCTTTGAGTATAGCATCTGTTTTTAATACTTCCAACATACCTTCCGTATCCCCACACTGTAATGATGCTACAAACTTTTCAACATAAGAAGCCATTTTCTCCGTGCTTAATTTTGATTGCTTCGGTTTCTCCAACATGCTTTTTCGTGCACGTTGAAAGATCTTCCTGCAGTTCACACTACTCTTATCAACAATTGAAGCTATTTCTTCGTATTCATAACTGAAAACCTCTCTTAATATGAAAACAATCCTTTCTACCTCAGATAGTTGTTGTAAAAGTAATAAATATGCGGTGGAAAGGGATTCTTTCATTATAAATGACTTTGATGGCTCATCACTCTCGTCTACAAGTGGCTCTGGTAACCACATCCCTACATACACGTTACGTTTATGCGCTGCCGATCGTAATTTATCAATTGAACGATTTGTCGCCATCTTACATAAATATGCTTTCATATTTTCTATAGATTGAGGATCTTCTATATTATTTAGCGAGATAAATACATCCTGAACGATATCCTCAGCATCCATAACACTCCCAAGGATTCTGTATGCTAACGAAAATAATAATGGTTGATACGCTTCATATAACTGCTCCGTTTCCATGATGAACTGCCTCACTTTCATATTGCTTTAAAATGTGTAACGCTGCTCGTTTCCCGCTTGCTACCGCAGCATCAGCTAATATTTCATCATGCCCTGCCCAATCTCCTGCAACATAAACACCTGGCATTTCAGGTATATTAGGACCCGGCTTTTCAACACGGTCAATATGAGGAAAATCATGTACTACTGTTATTTTCGGTAAATATTGCTGTGCAACAACTTCTCTTTTCCAATTTGGATGTAACAACTCCATCGTACTTTCCAACTGTTCTTTATCTTCATGAATATGATTCATCTCTAGCACAGGATTATGGTACTTAATTAGACTCACTGCAATTGATCCATCTTCACTTAATTTAGCTGCTCTCGATTGATTTGTGAAAAATATAGGTTGATCTAATCCTAATACAAATTGATGTGTAGGATTGGGTAATTGTCTCAAGCCAATATCTAATGCAGCAACAGTAACCGGTACCGATTGTTCATTCCATCTATGCAAACTTGTTCCTTCTGCACCTTTTATTATTTTACAAGCCTCTTTTGGCGGAGTCGTCACGATGACTGTATCTACTGCAAAAACCTCATCATCAACACAATGTATTCTTTGTTTATCTTCATAATGCTCTATTTCCAAAACATGCTTTTTAGCCAAAAATTTTACCCCGACATCATTCGCTAAATCTCTTAATTTTGTTATTATCGTCTCCCAACCACCATCTACATAAAGTACTCCTTCTTTTATAGAAAGCTGTATTTGCTTTAGTACAGATGATGCTAATTGTATTGTAGGAGCAAACGTATATGTTGTTGTCCGGCATAGCGCATAAAATATATTACGAACCATTGGATCTTTTATTTCATTTTCTGCCCATGTAGTTAGACTCATTTTCGGAACTTCTCCTACATCTAAATTTCCTAAACGAATCATAAGACGTGAGAATTGTACTTTTGCAGACCACGAAAGTAGTGGTGTTGATAAAATTGAGCGAAAATCTGTTGGGATGGTGAATATATCCCCTTTCCATATTCCATGTGCTTTTGTAGATGGTATTCCACCTGGAAGATTCAAACCGAGCTCATTAAAAGTTATAAACGCTGCCCCGCCTCTATATAAAGCATGTGCACCAAGATTCATGCAGATTCCATTTTTATTTATAGTCATCCCTCGGCCACCGAATTGACTGGATTTTTCTAATACAATCACTTTCTTTCCAGCTTTCGCTAAATATATAGATGCTGTTAATCCAGCAAGCCCACCGCCAACAATTGCTACATCAAATGTATTCATAATAAAATCCCTCCTTATCGTTCTACATACAAGACGAACGATTAAGGAGGGATGTGACATGAAAATAAATTTTTATTACCCTACTTTATTTCATTACTTTTTAATTCGGTCATATTGCATACGAAATAACTCAATTGCAAATGGAATATCCTCTTCACTCTTTATATAATAACTGATCCATCCTGATTCAGGTAATACGTGATGTGGTTTTACCAATCCTTGCTTCACTAATTCATCTCGCTTTAACTTCGGAAATGGTAAATCAGCTAATTTATCACCATGAAGATGGCCAAGTTCTTTCTTACCATAATTTATTTCAATACCACCAAATCGATGCGGCTTTTCAGAAACACCCGCCCAGCTGAGTACTTCATTTCTAATCATTTCACTAAATGACATGAACATTCACTCCTTATAAATGATTGATGTACTTTTAAATTAACATTTTCATTACTTTTTTCCATCAATCCAAAGTATGAATGGGAATACGAATATAGTTTAATCTTTATACTTTATTCTTTATGGAATAAGTGAATTTATTAAGCTACCGACAACAGCACAAAACAAAGACTAGACACATATCCTAATTTTGTAACCTAACTTACCTATAGAAAGGCGGGTAATACAATTGACTGCCAACATCGACTATACCTCCCCCTCAACCAATTTTACTTATGATGTAAATAAAAGTAATTTTTTTCGGAAAGATGCCCAAAATTATATAAATGTACTTGGTATTAAACAATTAAACACTTTAGAAAATACTTCTTTATTAGATATTTATTTAAGTACAGGAAATGTTGTAGAACCACATATTCATCAAAATGCAGCTGAACTTGTTTATTGTATTTCAGGGTCTGCTGTTGTTTCTTTACTTAATCCATTTACGAATCAAATATTAAACTTACCGATAAAACCGGGGCAAGTTGCCAACATTCCACAAGCGTGGTGGCATTATGAAATTGCTACAGCTGATAATACTCATTTATTAGCTATTTTCAATGCCCCAGCGCCAGAAGTTATTTTCGGTTCTGATATTTTAAGATTAACTCCGGCTCATATGATGGCCCATACTTACTGCCTCAATGAACAACAATGGAAACAAGCGGTTTCTCCTATTCAATCAACTACTGTTATTGGCCCTCCGGCAAACTGCAATCAAAACCGTGGAATGAAAAATTACCCAACCCAGCCCCTCCCTCAACAACATAATCCGTATCCCCAAGATTCTTATTACTTTCCTCTTTACTGGGGCTATTAATTTGTAAATTTTTAAAAGAATCATCATTTATCTCCTAGGAAAATACCGAGGAGATTTTTTTATTGTATGTTCTCTTCCTATTAATAATAGTAACAATTGATAGTGTACATACATATAATATTTATATATTAAATTGGAGGTGATAGTACTATGAGTAATTATAACTATCGAAAAAACTACTCTTATAATAAAAATAGTAGCTCTTCAGCATCCTCTCAATCTTCCAATTCTCAATCTTCCAATTCCCAATCGCAAAGAGACTTAGCCGAGCAAGGCTATGTAAAGAAAAAAGGATGTAACTGTAATAAAAATAAATAGTTTATTTTATGGATGAATTCTTTTTTAAAAGAATTCATCTTTTTTTGCTGATTGGAAATTTTTAAAGTTACATAACTTATGCCTTAAATGAGAAAGGGTAAATTATACTTTTTTATACGAACTTAACAAAGAGTAATTGTTCAATGGATTTATTACTTATTTCTCAAAAAAATATAGTCCTTCCTAAATTTATTAGGAAGGACTATATACAAACCCCTGTTTAATTTCCTACTAAATGTAACAAATTAAACGATATTAATACCTGCACTTACAAATCCAGCAACTGCAGCTATTGGACTTGCTGCTGTTAATGAAACATATAACAGTATTTTATCCCCAGCCGCTACTGGAATAGCTTCAGGTATGATTCCTGATGCTGTAGAACCAATCGCTATTGCGGCAAATGCTGGTGTTAATAAAAGAGGTGCGCCTTGTACTGTAAACGTATTGCTTGCTGCAGGTGCAGTTAATATTTGTATTTGTACTTGAACAGGTGATAATGGAGCTAATGCAGCTGTTGCACTAAAGAAACCTGCTAATGACGTAATAACCCCTGCTCGTGGTGCTACAAATGCATAATCACCTACACCTAATGCTAATGTGATACTTGTTCCACCCGTTAATGCTATACCAGGCTGACTAAATCCAAATCCAAGAAGAGTTCCTGTATTAGCTACTAACGCATTAACTAACGCTGCTGGTGTTGTACCTGAAGCAAACGGAATAATAGCTCCGCCACCAGTTGCACCCGTTGCTCCTGTTAAGCCTGTTGCCCCTGTTAAACCTGTTGCTCCCGTTGGGCCTGTTGCTCCTGTTGGACCTGTCGCTCCTGTTAAGCCTGTTGCTCCTGTTAAACCTGTTGCTCCTGTTAAACCTGTTGCTCCCGTTGGGCCTGTTGCTCCTGTTAAACCTGTTGCTCCACCAGTACCTGCTGGACCTGTCGCTCCTGTTGGGCCTGTTGGACCTGTCGCTCCTGTTGCTCCTGTTGCTCCTGTTGGACCTGTCGCTCCGCCTCCTGGACCTGTTGGACCTGTTGGACCTGTCGCTCCACCTCCTGGACCTGTTGGACCTGTTGGACCTGTTGCTCCGCCTCCTGGAGTAGCACCAATTAATTGAGTTAATAAGTTTAATAAAAGTTGTAAACTTGCAGGGTCAATAATTAAAGAGAAGAAGAATGGTGCAAGAGCACTGTAGAATTGTTGTAATAAAGAAAGTAATTGACTTAGATTTGGGTTAGGAGATTGTAGTAAATTAATAATACTTTGAATTAATTGTTTTAAGAAATTCCCTTCTGGAGAAGGTGCTAATTCATTTAGTAAGTTCAATAGTTGAGTAAACAAATTGAGTAAAGCTAATCTGTTTGCATCACTTGGATTTGCAAAAAACGCTGCAATAGCCGAAATTAAAGAGTTTAGTAAAGTAATTAATCTACCTAATTGCTCACTAGTAATCGGAACTGTTTGTGGATTATTACAACAATCTGGAGTGAAAACAATCGGATTATTGCAGTGGTTATGACCGAAACAATTATTACTTGTCATTTATGTCCTCCTTACTTGTTTTATATTTGAGTTTTTCCTATTATAAGGATCATAAAGTTGTAAAAGAGTATGTGTTATATATTGACTTAAAATAGGAAACATGAAATATAATTAAACTTAAAAACGTTATTTAATTATGTTCATGACTCACATATTAATTATATGTTTTTAATAATTGACTGCTTAGATTAAATACCTAAACTTACGGGTTTATTTTATTTTTCCACGTTTATCTCTTAGGTTTAAATACACATATTAATTTGAATATACTCAACAATTAACAGTGCCATTTTTTCATATAAATATACATTATTTCTTTACTAAGATTGTGTTCTCTTTTTAAACATGAAGCCCTTTGTATTATAGAGAACTCTCATATACTATATTGAAAAATTCATTTTATATTTTATTCCAATACACTATGAAAAGAATTGAAGTTAAAATTCCTATCATTCAACCATTTATGACAGCTAGAAATTGAATGTACCTTCACTTAATTTTAACTATTTAAATATAAAACAAAAAGGACAGATTCCTTTTCATTAAGGATCTGTCCTTTTAATTAATAATAATAAATTGTAATATAATTGAAGATCCTTGCGATGGTGGTTGCGTATCCAATAAAGTTAATTTACCAGTACTCACTTCATATAATGGTTGTGGCTGCAGTATTCCATTAACAAACAAATTAATATAAGAAACTTCACTAGGAGACAAAATATTCGTTGTACCATATTGGGGTATCCCGTCAGCATCTGTATATATAAGCTTCTCTCCATCCGCAAAAGTGTAATATAACAAATTGGTGGTTGTTATAGGGCCAATCCCCCCGGTAGGACCTGTTGCTCCGGTTGGTCCCGTTATTCCAGTCGGGCCCGTTGCTCCGGTTGGTCCCGTTTCTCCGGTTAGCCCGGTTACTCCGGTTAGTCCCGTTATTCCAGTCGGGCCCGTTTCTCCAGTTGGACCTGTTGCTCCGGTCGGGCCCGTTATTCCGGTTGGGCCTGTTGCTCCGGTTGGTCCCGTTATTCCAGTCGGGCCCGTTTCTCCAGTTGGACCTGTTGCTCCGGTCGGGCCCGTTATTCCAGTCGGGCCTGTTGCTCCGGTTGGGCCTGTTATTCCAGTCGGGCCTGTTACTCCGGTCGGCCCCGTTTCTCCGGTTGGTCCCGTTTCTCCAGTTGGACCTGTTGCTCCGGTCGGGCCCGCTATTCCGGTTGGGCCTGTTGCTCCGGTTGGTCCCGTTATTCCAGTCGGTCCCGTTTCTCCAGTTGGACCTGTTGCTCCGGTCGGGCCCGTTATTCCGGTTGGGCCTGTTACTCCGGTTGGGCCTGTTATTCCGGTCGGCCCCGTTTCTCCGGTCGGCCCCGTTATTCCAGTCGGGCCTGTTGCTCCGGTTGGAATATAAATTGGTGGAAGAATCGGAAATGTAGGTCCAATATTTTCTGGGCCTATCATCCCCTTATTCAATGATAAATTGTCATTGCGTTTCAATTTAATACCTCATTCCACATGTTTTTTAATTCATACACATCATTATGACCCTATCATTAAAGAATAACTTTATAACTATTCTCTTTTTTCTTCCCAAAGAATTATTACATATATTAAACATTTTACCGTTGCTATAACCGCTTTAATTAATATAATAAATTAATCATTCTATTTAAAAAGTACTAAATCTATTACATTCTTATTTAAAAAGATGAGGTGATTTATATTCAAGATAATAATGAAATTAGAAAAAAAGAAATAATGTCAATGGCCCTTGACATTATTTTCCCTTACAGGCTTACTGGACCTACGGGGCCTACTGGAAGTACTGGGCTTACTGGGCTTACCGGGAGTACTGGATCTACCGGAAGTACTGGGCCTACCGGAAGTACTGGGCCTACCGGAAGTACTGGGTCTATCGTTACAACAAACTCTATGTTCGCTAATAATACATCAGGTGGTCCTGTTTCAGTCATATTAGGAGGAACAAACATTCCACTTTCAAATAACCAAAGTCTTGGTAATTTTACAGTTAACGCTTCAAATGACGTATTTACAATTCCTGTAACTGGAAGATATCATTTAACCTATCAAGTTAATACGACAACCGCTCTACTTGCTGGAACTAGACTACTATTAAACGCTTCTACGCCAATTCCTGGCTCTATTTTTTCTCCCGCTTTATCAACTTCAAATTATAGTAATAATTTAATTACTAATTTAAATGCTGGTAATACAATTTCACTACAATTATTTGGTATATTATCTGTCGTGAATTTAGTTGGAGGTGGATCAACAGGTGCCTCTCTTACAATTATACGAATTGATTAAAAAATGATTCATTCTTTTTATAATAAACAATCTAAATACTCAATTGGTAAATATTACAAGAGTGATGACGTAATAAAAATAAATTGTACTATATCCATAGTAGAAAACATCTATACTAAATTTTCCGTATATATATTATCAATTTACACTTCCCCCATGTCGGTGTTACATTAAAGATGAAGATCGTTTCTTCTTTACAGACCATCTCAATATGTATTTGAGGAACATCTCCAATCCTATACGCGAGAGCAATACTATATTGACACTCAATTGAGTGTCTTTTTTTATATTCAAAAAATAAAACCATCTCTTATAGATGGTTTTAACAATACACATTTACTCTTTATATTATTGCCAGCTTATAAAGCTGGATAATAAATAGTCATACTTAACCGCGTTAATGTTCTTCCTGAATTAGTATAAGTATGCGGTCTATCCGCCTTAAAGCGAATTGAGTCTCCATTATTTAACGTATATTGACAATCGTTTATGTCAATTGTCAATTTCCCTTCAAATACCGTTATAAACTCTTCTGTTCCTTCTTTATGCGCTTCTGAACTTAATTTCCCTCCTGTATCAATTTCAACCATATAGATTTCAAAATTCCTATTATCTTGGAAAGGAAATGAGGGATACACCTTATATCTCCCATTGTCTTCAGACAATACTTGAACATCATTTCGTAAAACTACTTTCGTATCAGGCTGTGGATTATTAATTAAAGAGGTAAATGATACTTTCAAACCATTAGCAATTTTCCATATTGTTGTTAGTGTCGGGCTTGAATCTCCTCTTTCTATCTGTCCAATCATTGTTTTACTTACACCTGTTAATTGAGAGACCTTTTCTAAACTTAATTTTTCTTTTTCACGTATTGATTTTAAATTTTTTGCCAGAATAAGTTGAATTTCTTCCATAAAAAACACTCCTACACTGTATACAATATAACGACCGTTATGTATAATAAAAAGCACACGTTATATTGTTCTTTTCGGTCATTATAACACACAAAAAATAGGGGGTTTTGAAATGCCTATATTTTCTTTTTTGTTATTTGTATTTATAAGTAGCTTCACACCTGGTCCCAACAATTTCTTAGCTATGACATACGCAAATCAACATGGATTAAAGAGAAGCATAAACTTTTGCTTTGGAGTAGCATTCGGTTTTTTCATCCTCACTTCTTTATGCAGTTTCTTTAATATTGTATTAATTAATATTATCCCTATAATTGAATTTCCTTTAAAAATTTTAGGTGTCGCGTATATGCTATATTTAGCCTTTAAAATAATTACTAGTAAAGGCGGTGCCGGTCACAATGAAAAAAATAATAAAAACTTATTTACAGTGGGTATTTTCCTTCAATTTATTAACCCTAAAGGAATATTATTCGGACTCACAGTAGTCTCTACTTTTATACTCCCTTACTACAATTCATATTCAAGTTTTCTACTTTTCTCATTATTTCTAGGTATAGTCGGTTTACTGAGTACATTTAGTTGGAGCCTTTTTGGTTCCATGTTCCAAAAACTTTTATTAAAACATAATCAATTATTTAACATCATTATGGCTGTTTTATTAGTTTTCAGTGCCGTTTCAATCGTTATACACTAATTCGATGCTCATTTTAGATTTTGTACTTTTTAATACCACTCTTTATCATTCAGACTACTTTACATACTAATCCATCCACATACCCTATGTGGTTTAAAACTTTTAAGAGGAAACCTTCTAACAATAGGTTTCCTTCCATATTATATTAAATAAGAAGCAGGTTAAATACGGAGGTGATTTTGATTAAGACTACTTTAATTTCTCATTTTTACAATGAAGAATATTTACTTCCGTGGTGGTTAATGCACCATACAAAGCTATTTGATCATGGCATTCTTATTAACCGTGGATCCACTGATCGTTCAGTTGAAATCTGTAAAACATTCGCTCCTAATTGGGAAATACGAAACTCAAAATCATTCGAATTTGATGCTTATTTAGTTGATCAAGAAGTTATGGAAATTGAAAGAGAAATTACAGGATGGAAAATGGTATTGAATACGACAGAATTCCTGTGCTGTTATAATAAAGAACAATTTTTCAAATCACTTAACACTATGGGCGGCAATATGTTTTCAATAAGAATGATTATGATGATTGATGAACCGACTCATGGCTACACTAATCCAAGATATAGCTCTCCGCTTGTTAAACAACGTTATCACGGCATAATAATTCAACCTAATCCAAACCAACTATATCTTAACGGTAGATTAATTCACAATAATTCGCACGGGAACTATAGAGTCGGGAGACATGGTTCGCATTATCCTTATAGCATTTACATGGAACCTGCTTTTATTTTTAAATTTTTTTATAGTCCATGGAACGATGCAATGAAAAAACGAAAATTACAAATCGGGCCTACTCTTTCTCAACATAGTGTACGACGTGGATTAGGTTCTCATCACTTAACAACAATTGAAAAATTAGAAAAAAAATACAAATACTATGCAACCTTAACTACGGATCTCCGGTTATTCCCAGAATACCAAATTATATTTCCTGATCTTTGTCCTTAATGTCATGAATATTTAGTTTCGACATCCATCCGTTTTTTATTAACATACCAACTCCAACTAAATACTTTTCTCTAGTAGAAATCTGAGCTAGAACTCTTGCTGCACGGAAATTCCTCTTATTTAATCTCGTATCACTAGCCTATAATCTTTCATACCATTTCATTAAGCACTTGATGTTGGATCAGAAATAAAAAATGGTAGTTCATTTGGAAAATTTTCAATTTCAGATTTTATACCTTCTAAAACAAAGAATTCAAACAATAGAACCTAAACTAAGATTTTAAGTTATGGCTTTATTTTTTTCTTATTATTCACTTTAAAATCTTTTTATAATAATATTGAAAAATACGATATAATATAAATTACTGTTCTTTAGGAGGATCACAATGGCTGATAAGTATAAATTTTTTATTCTCATTGTTACCGCATTTTTTTCATTCTTTTCTTTAATAAAAGATTTCCGCAACACTTCAAAAAGTTTCTTTTGGGGTAGTTTTATCATTCTTACAAGCTTCATGATACTATTAATACATGCTCTAGATTTAACTCAAATACTTTTTTATCCAAAGCAAATTGCGCTTGAATTTATTACAATACCACGTAAATTATTTCTACCATCTGTCACTGAGGCCGCCAGTTCCCTCCAACACTAAGATAATAATTTGATTAAGAGCTCTTTCTAAAAGAGCTCTCTTTTTTAACATAAACATACCATATACAAAATCCAACCTTAACCACTTAATTACTTATAAGAACCTAACTTATAAAACGCATAATAATTATATTTATTTACTAGTATACAAGCCGTATCTCTTAGTAGAAGCACAGCATAATATACGATACAGGACAAAACTTTCAAAAAACTTGTCTAAGTTAATTCTCAAAAAGGGGTGAATATAAATGCCTATCGTTAAACCTTTTATAGCAGGAAGACGATTTGTAAGTACAGCAGCAACAGGAACTGCTGCTGGAGCAGATTTAACTTTTGCTAACACAGACTTCACTGATGACACTGGTGCTGTAACAACATTCCCTGCTTCTTATGCCTTTTTAACACTTTATATTAATGGTGTTATTCAAACAGGTGATACTATTACTGGTGTGACTACTACAGCTGCTACTATTGTAGGAGGAGCAGTCCTAGATGGAGGCACTCCTATCGCAATTGAATTTACTATAACGTAAATTTAGTTGTCTTTTTAGAGGTTTCATTAAAAGAAACCTCTAATTTTAAAAATTCACATCAATTTTAGTAGCAACTACATAATACAGTGCAAATACTAGATAGAATGATAGAAATTTATACTCACTCTCAAAAAGAGCACTTATCTGTATTGATCTTTTTGAGAGTGCAATAATTTTGCGCCTATTTGCTCTTGGAGAACCTACTAAGCAGTTAGCTAACTGCTTTTCCATATAGTATTTATTATTATTCATTGCTTTATTCGTAATAGTGAAGCTTGTGCACTATCTACTATAAATTTTCATATATTGTATTATGCTTGTCCAAAATGTGAAGTTAATACTCACGAAATCTAAATACAAGAAAGGAGTGAAAATATGCGCTCATCCATTCGTAAATTCGCTAATTTTAATTGTGAAGCACACGCACCTAGTACACTACCTGCCCTAGGTTTTGCATTCAATGCTACTTCACCTCAATTCGCAACATTATTTACACCACTACTATTACCTAGTACAGGCCCAAATCCTAATATTACTGTCCCTGTAATCAATGATACAATTAGTACTGGAACTGGTATTAAAATTCAGGTAGCTGGTATTTATCAAATTAGCTATACATTAACGATTAGCCTTGATAACGTTCCATTAGCCCCGGAAGCAGCACGCTTTTTCTTGACATTAAATTCATCGACTAATGTTATTGCAGGATCCGGAACCGCAGTCCGTTCTAATATTATAGGAACTGGTGAAGTCGATGTATCAAGTGGTGTCATTCTAATTAACTTAAACCCTGGTGATTTAATTCAAATTGTCCCCGTTGAAGTAATAGGTACAGTAGATATTCGTTCTGCAGCGTTAACAGTTGCACAAATTCGTTAATAAAGTGAAACTTTAATCAGCCCTCACCAATCGGACTTTACGGGCAGTCCAGCCCCCACCTAACTTCTTTGCTTCTGCTGAATTTTGAGGTGGGGGTCTTACTACCCGGCAAATAGCAGGATAAAAACAAAAGACTTGGCTAATTAACATTTATTGTTCCTTATACACAATATCTTTTTATAGATTTGACACACATTTATATTAAACAAGCATATTTTATTGTATGACTATATAGTCATACAAATCTAAAGCGTTCATAAAAGCACACTTATATGTGTGCTTTATTTTTCATTAAAACCTACAACATTCTCACACAATATCCATATATTATCTTGACTCCTCTCTAAATATATGATTTGTCTCAGAGCGCTTTTAACAGCGCTCTTTTTATTTAAATTCCAATTTTTAAAGTTCGATTTTATGATTTACGTTATACACATGCTACGCTACTTTTGAAACAAGGTATACATCCAAAGACTGTAAGTAAACACTTCAGTTATAAAGATATGTTCATAACATTAAATCGTTATTCACATGTTTTTCCTAGAATACAAGGGGGTGCTGTTAAAATATGTAGTGAAAGACCATTCGAATAGTAACATTTACAAATATAAAAATACGGTTTCTCCTCTCAAGAGAAACCGCAACATATCAATGCTTTTACTATATTTTAAACTGGCTCGTATACAAATCAAAATAAAACCCTCTATCTTCCATGAGAGATTCATGATTCCCTCTTTCTAAAATATTTCCATCTTTTATAACAAGAATTTGATCTGCTTTTTCAATTGTTTTAAGTCGATGAGCGATCACAAAACTTGTGCGACCTCTCATTAAATTATTTAGTCCTGCTTGTATTTGTAATTCTGTTCTTGTATCAATATTTGATGTCGCTTCATCGAGAATTAATATATCTGCATCTGCTAAAATTGCTCGTGCAATCGCTAGAAGTTGTTTTTGTCCTTGACTTAAATTCGATCCTTCTGAAGCAATTTCTGTTTCATATTGATTTGGCAAATGCTTAATAAAAGAATGTGCAGATGCTGCCTTAGCTGCAGTGATAACTTCTTCATCAGTAGCATCTAAGCGTCCATAACGGATATTATCCATAATCGAACCAGCAAATAAATACGTATCCTGTAAAACTACTCCTATTTTACTTCGTAAAGAATTAATATCATAATCTTTTATATCTTTTCCATCAATATGAATTTGTCCTTGCTGTATATCGTAAAAACGAGTTAATAAATTAATGATTGTTGTTTTCCCTGATCCAGTCGGACCAACTAAAGCAATTGTCTCTCCTGGCTGCGCTTTAAGACTCACTTCTTTTAAAATCGTTTTATTTTCTGCGTAGCCAAATGAAACATTCTCAAGTGCAACATGCCCTTGTAAATTTTGTACAACGAATGCGTCTTTTTTATTTTGAATTTCTGGTACCTCATCCATAATTTCAAAAACACGTTCTCCACCAGCAACTGCCGCTTGAATTGTATTCATTAAAGTCGCAAATTGACTTAGCGGTCTTGAGAATTGACGAGAATAATTAATAAAAGCCGCAATAACTCCTACTGTTGTCATTCCGTTTAAGACCATAACTGATCCAGTCCCAATGACAAGGCCCATACCTAAATTATTAATAAAGTTCATACTTGGAAAAATAAAAGCTGAAAATGTATCAGCCTTCGTAGCTGAAACTCTTAGCTGTTCATTAATTTTATTGAAATTTTGTACAGTTTCTTTTTCTTTTCCGTACAACGTTGTAACATCCGCACCTGTAATTGCTTCCTCAATAAATCCATTTAATTCACCTAAATCTTTTTGACGCTTCGCAAAGTTTTTACCACTATATGCAACTAGTTTTTTTGTAACGTAAAACATAATAGGTACTGTAATTAAAGTTACAATTGCTAAAATCCAATTTAAAGCGAACATCGCAATCGTTACACCTATAAAAGTTAACGCTGATGAAATAATTTGTACAACACTTTGTGTCAAAGCTTGATTCAAATTATCTATATCATTTGTCACACGGCTCATTAAATCACCTTGGGAACGCACATCAAAGAACCGTAAAGAAAGCGTTTGGATTTTCTCAAAAATATCTTGTCGTATTTTTTGAATTGTTTTTAATGCAACGTTAATCATGACAAATGTTTGTAACCATGTTAAAAGTACAGTTACACCGTAAATTGCGATAAGTAACATACACATTCTTGCTGTACCACTTAAATCTTTCGGTACAATATATTGATCTATAATGACCCCCATAAAATAGGGACCTAATAATCCAAGTAAAGTAGTAACAACGACTAGAAATATAACAAACATAAGAGCAGCTTTTTGGTAGCCCATATAGTTCCATATCCGCATTACAGTTCCTTGAGCATTTTTAGCTTTCCCCATCTTTGGCGTGTTTCGTCCACCTTTATTAGCAAATTGCCCTTGAAAATTACGCATGTTCTTCCCGACCTTCTTTATGCAAATTACCACCTTGGGAAAGATAAATTTCCTGATAAACCTCACTTCGTTCTAACAATTGTTCATGTGTACCATTGCCAACTAATTCACCATTATCTAATACAAGTATTTTATCCGCATCCATTATGGAAGAAATTTTGGACGCGATTAATAAAGTCGTTGTGCCTTTATATTTTGTTTTTAAAGCTGTTTGAATAGTAGCCTCTGATTTTGCATCAACTGCTGATGTAGAATCATCTAATATGAGAATCGGTGGTTTTCTCACAAGTGCCCTTGCAATTGATACACGTTGTTTTTGTCCACCTGATAGATTTGTCGCACCTTGTGTTAAATTATATTGATAAGATTCTTCCAGCTTATTGATAAACTCAGTCGCACAAGCTGATGCAGCTGCTACTTCCAGCTCATCATGTGTTGCATTTTCTTTACCATAACGTAAATTCTCTTCTATACTACCTGAGAACAACAAAGCCTTCTGAGGTACAAACCCTATTGAAGCACGGAGTTTTTGCAAATCATATGTTTTAACATCTATTCCATCTATACATATTTCACCTTGATCCACATCATATAGACGTGGTAACAGTTTTGCTAAGGTAGATTTACCACTTCCAGTTGATCCAATAATCCCTACTTTTTCACCTTTTTGTATGTTAAACGAAATATCTTTTAAAACGTATTCATTATTTTTCGTATAGCTATAACTAACATTTTTAAATTCGATATTCCCCTCGATTTTCTCAGGTTCGATTGCATTCGCTTCGCTTATTATATCAACCTCGGTATTTAACACTTGCTGTACACGATCCGCAGATGGAAAAGCTCTCGCAATTTGAATAAATACCATGCTAATCGACATAAGTGACATTAAAATGATATTCAAGTAATTAATAAATGCCAAAATCGCTCCTACTTGAAGCGTTCCATTGAATACTTTTTCTCCACCAATCCATAATGTTGCGACAATCCCGCCACTTACAACTAGCATAATGATTGGCATCATTAAAGAAATAAGCTGCACAGCTCGAATATTTATCTTCGTTAAATTTGTATTTACACTTCCAAATTGAGCGATTTCATATTTTTGTCTTACATACGCTTTTATAACACGTACACCAGATAAATTTTCTTGTAACTTTGTATTCACTTTGTCCAATGCCTCTTGCACCTTTTTAAATGTACCACTTGCTTTACTTGCAATTAAAATAATCGCAAGTAATAAAATCGGAACAACTACAAGTAATATTGGAAATAACTCTCTTGCTGTTACAAAAACAATAATTATACTTCCGATAAATAACAGCGGACCACGAACGAGAACACGTAATGTCATCGTCATTGCTGATTGAATGGAAGTGATATCATTCGTCACGATCGTTAATAATTTACCTGTTCCAAATGAATCACGATTATTACTAGAAAATGTTTCTATTTTCGCAAACACATCTTTTCGTATGTCAGTAGCGAAATTAACAGCTGCTTTTGTAGAATACATCATACACCCAAGCCCTCCAACTAAACCGAGTGCTGCTGCTCCTATCATAAGAAGCCCCATTTTTATTACATAATTTAAATCCCGATTTGCAATCCCAACATCAATGATATGTTGCATAATAGTCGGTTGAATTAAGTCCATCGCAACCTCAAGTACCATAAATAGCGGTCCAATAATAGCGAAGAACATGTATGGTTTTAAATACTGTAATAACTTACGAAATGATTTCATACATAGTCTCCTTTTCCCATGAAATTACCACTGAATAATTCATATCCCTCCTTATTTAAGCGATATTTTTTGTAATTTCTTCATTACTTCTATTATATTATGTAAATTAATATTTAACATTATTAAATGATAAGTATTAATGACTTTCTGGTCAATACATATGCTTTATATTATGTAAATACAAAAACCGCATTCTTAATGAAAAGAATACGGTTTTTCATCTATAATTCTTCAATTGTAAAATGTAAAAACTCAGTCTCAAATCCCTTATTTTTAGAAGGACTACACGTGTAAAAACCTATTTTAATAGGCTCATTTCCTATATCCTCCATTAAATGAGCGATTCTTATTTGTTCCCATTGATGTCTCTTTTTCACATATATTGTATAATCACCGCGTTTTCGAATAATTCGAAAACGAAGTTGTTGCTTAGCTGCTTCAGTTGGATAATCTTGCGTTGACCAATCAGAATATCCATTATTCGTTACGACAGCACCTAAGTGAGATGGCCCTTCGGGGATATATTCTAAAGATGTTTTTAGCCAACAGTTCTCCGAAATCATAACAAAAAGACCTGCTTGATCGAATTTTGAATTTGGATTCATACGTAACTGAACTTCAGCTTGAAAGTCTGTCATCATCTCATTATAAAATACATGACCATTCATTACTTCAAAACCATAATGTGTTTTAAGCCAAAAATCAGTTTCTGCTTTCGAACGGACAATAAACGCATGATTATCATTAATTTTATAGTATTCAGGTACATTCATTATAGTGAGTTGCTCAATATGTTCTGGTATATACGATATATTCATAGCTCCTCCATAATAAAGCATTTATATAGACATTTAAAACTCCGCTAATACTGGGAATTTATAACCTTTAAAATCTAACTCTTTATCACTTCGAACCATTAAATACTTGCTAGACTGTACTTCTGTAAACTGTACTTCCTCAACCCCTAATTGATCCGGAGAAAAATAAAATTCGATTTCCGTAAACCTTTCATTGATTTCTCCACATAATTCATCTAAAACCGGAAGTACTGGCGCAAATACTCCAAATAATTTCAACTTTTCATTTTCTACTTCATAAACGATTAGAGCATCTAGTTTCTCTGAATAATACAATTTCTCATTCCATTCCGAATCATACATATTCAAATAAAATGAAGGATGGAAGTTTAAAGTTGAAAAACTATTTGAAAGTCTTTGGCTACTATCAATAGTTTCATGTATTAACTGTCTATTCTCTATATTATAGTAATCTAACTTTTTAAGTAGTGAATCGTTATTATTAATATTTTTATCATATGGTATAGTCATCAAATATTCCTGCACAACTTTAAATCCAAATGCTGTATATAGTTCAGGGTTTTCCGTAAACAATAATGCACATTCACATTTCTTATCGATTTCTTCTATCATTTTACCCATTAATTGTGTCATTAACCCTTGTCTACGAAAATTAGGGTGTGTCATTACTGATTGAATACCCGCTGCATTTATTTTTTCACCATTAATTAATAATGGGAGTGAAAATGCCGCAACATTTGCAATCACTTTATCTTCTTGTAAAAATGATAAAGCTTTATATGTATCATCCCAATATCCTTTATCCGAAAAATCATTCAATGTTTGAGTTGTAATTCCAAACACTTCTTCAAATAAAGGAAATAACTGCTCTCTTTTCGGTTCTTCTATTAGAAGACTTGCCAATTTTTCAACATTCCCCATGTTGTACCTCCAAATGTTAAATTCCATTAAATTAGATATACTTATATGACCTACTCTTAAAAATAGAGGTCTTACCAATCAATATACTATCACAAAACATAAAAAAAAAGTCTAATTAATTTTATGTTTTGACTATTTGAAAATAAGTCGAATAAAACGATATTAAGATTTTTGGATATTAATTAGTTTATTATACAAAAATAGCGCTTTCTAATTAGCTTTTACTAATAGAAATACACTATTTATAATAAAATATTTTTAGTCTTTTATTCCTTCAAGTCTTTCCTTCGTATTAATTTCTTCTCCACTTATACGCTTTTCAAAAGACTTTCTCCAACTACATGAAAGTGCATTTACTTCTAATATCCTTTTTACCCCTTCAATATTTTGTTTTTCCTTATGCATGATACGATTAGCAAACGCTACTGAAACACCTTTTGGATCAGACTGTAGTTTTTTTAAGGTATCGACTGATGATACCCATCCTTCTTTTAATACACGAAAATAAAATCCTGTATATCCTGTTTCTTGAAAATATAGTGGTAACTTTGGAATATTATATTTTTTTGCTAATTTAAAACAAGGTTGCCTTGGTTGTGTTACCTGTACGATTGCCTGTCCTAGCTCAAACGTATCACCAATACAAACATCCTCTTCGCGCATACCACTAACTGTTATATTTTCTCCGAAAGCCCCATATACAAAATCTTGATTCAATTCTTTTTCCCAATATGGATAGTGATCACCAGTATAAACACAAACTGCTTTATCTACTCCTCCATGATGAACTAAGTCAGCTTGTCCATCCCCATTAAATTTTACAAAGGATAAATATACCGGTTCCTTTACTTGTTTCTTATTTATGCCTGTATGAATTACTTTTCCGCCGTATGTAACCTCTTTTGGTAATCCTATATTTAAAGATAATAATTGATATTCATTAGCCATTCTATTTCCTCCTTTAAAGGTGTTACATGTATTTTCTCTCGATTAATTTTTACAAACCTCTCTGTTATATAAAGATGATTATAAAACCTCTAAAATCATTGTTCAATTCAATTATTTATATAATAATGATAGGTATAACCTATTATTATACTTGAGGTGATTCCAATCGAATTACGACAACTTGAATACTTTTTAGCTGTTTCAAAAGAATTACATTTCACAAAAGCAGCTGAGAAATTAAATATTTCACAGCCTTCACTAAGTCAACAAATACGTGCATTAGAGCATGAAGTAGGAATGCCACTTTTCGATCGAATTGGTAAAAAAATATCTTTAACTGAAGCAGGGAAGGTTTTATTATCACATAGTAAAACCATTTTTCATGAAGTCGAACAAGCTCGTTCAGCTATTCAAGACCTAAACGGATTACAGCAAGGTTCCTTAACAATAGGGGCTTTGTTAACCGTCGTAAATTATTTACTACCACCAGCTATTTTAAATTTTAATAATTTATATCCTAATATAGAGCTTTCTGTATTAGGGCTTCGTACAGGAGATATTCGTGAAAAATTATTACAAAACGAACTAGATATTGGAATTACATTTCTCCCGGTGCAAGATAAAGAGATTATCTCCATCCCTCTATACAAAAGCGATCTTACATTAGTCGTGCCCACTGGTCATCGATTAGCTGAACGTAATCATGTATCTATTGCTGAATTACAGAACTATCCTTTAATTCTTTTACCTAAAAATTTCTTTTTAACCGAACTAATTACATCTCATTGTCAAAAATTCAACTTTAAACCAAGACCAATTTTAGAAATTAGCACGATGGAATCTTTAATCCAAATGGTTTCCAAAGGAATGGGAATTACAGTGTTACCCAAACCATATATAGACTTTTTACAAAATAATAACATTCAAGCTATTAAAATAGAAAAGCCTACTCCAACAATTGAAATAGGGCTAATTTATAGAAAAGATAAATATATGTGTGCTGCAACTCGAGAATTTATTGAGCAACTAAAAAGCACAGTACGTTCTTTCCAAAACTAAACAAAAGAGATTATCCTATGAAACCGTTTCACAACGATCTAGTAGAATAATCTCTTTTCAAAACAAAGTAAACATTATATTTAACTCCTATAAACTTTAATGTACCCTTTTAGATATTGGAATATATTTAGTAAAATATGCACCAACTAGCAATAATACAATTGAAAATAACCAAGTAAAAGCACCGCCAAAATGAAACCAATATGCAAACATATTTAAGATTGCAAGTGAAAAGAAGCAAATAGAAGTTAACGCACTTTTCAATCCTTTTATCCCAGATTTTTTTCTCTTTTGATAAGCAATATACATCGCAATAATAAGAAAAAAGATAAGAACAAATGGTAACATAACTTTCAGCATTGGTAATCCCTCCAGTATAAATGCACTCTTTACATCACCATCTTATCCCATTTATCTTTTAGGTATCAATTCATTCTTATCTTCCTTCCAAAAGTCAGTATAAGTTTTATTTTTAAAGTTCACGTTCACCTCAGAAAACGGCATACTTCCTCCAACTTTCAATGAATACCAGTCGTTTAAAAGTGGTGATCCGAAACAAATCTTCATTGTACGATCATGTAAATCGAATAATACAGAATGTAAAGTTCCAAACCATTCTTCATAGTTATGCACAGTAAGTCCAGCAGGATATTCTTCTTCTACTAACTTTTTTAAAGACTCTATGCTTACTTGTTCACATCTATTTAAATGCTCATGTAAAAGGTAATATCTCTTTGTTGATTGTTCTAATTTCCTATTATTTAATTTCTGAATTGATGAACTAACTGCATGGTTTGTTGATACAATAAAAGCTTGTTTTTCATCATCAATCGTTATTGTGGATTTATGACCGTCCAATATTTCAATATATGCTGCATTTAAAGGATCAGCTATTATTAAATTAATATTACTAGCAATTGGGATTTCTTCTATTAGTAACTTAGCTTCCTGCACATTTTTACATTTCTCCAACAACAATCGAATTACCGCAAAACATTGTAAACCACTCACCATTGGCTTTCTTAAACCTGCAATATTTCCTACTGGTTGACCACATGCTGAAAATGTAACAGCTAATCCATGCTCGTTTATCCCTTCCGTTCGGCCAAAATATTGAGTAGAAAAGCCACTATGTGCATACGCACCTTCAACATGAGTTGAACAAAAACGCATATCATCTATTACTGGTGACAAATCATAATTCCTTAATACATATGTGTGCTCTAAATCGGTCTTTTTAGGTAATACTGCACAATGACTACAACCTGCTTTCAATAGTGTTTGATAGTAATACATCATATTTTTTGAAGGAATTTTTAACACTTCACAAAACCCCTCAATTTCTTCATTTATGCCTGGACAATGTTTGTTTATTATATTTCTCGATTCTGTCCAATGGTTATTAGATATTACATTTTCTTCGTGTATAAATTGCGGGATGAGATACGGATTTTGTTTCACGAATTCCCCTTGTTGCTTTCCAATCTCATAATAACTTCCTTTTAATGATGAAAAATACCCCTTTACTTGATACATCAAACTCCCCCTCACATTGGATATATCCATATCGTACCAAATGGATTTCATTCATCCTTGATGTTTTTTACTATCTTTCTTTAACACCATCCCATTTTAATATCTCCACTAATAATTATTTACTAGACAATTAAAGTTTTGTTAATATTGCTGTAATAGCTTTATTTCAAAATAAAGTAGTTTGGATATCAAATGAGCAAAATACTTTGTTAAACCCACTTATAAGCAATCATCTAATTCATGAAATCAAAAAACTTATTTATCAAAATAAAAGGAGAATTTATGTATGAGTAGTTGCAAACCAATTGATAAATTAACTATTGAGGACCTAAAACAAAACCCCATTTGGGAATGGGCAATAGATGAAGAGGAAAACGAAGAACATGACGAAACATGGGTAAAACCAGCGGCAACTACTAATTTTACAGAAGAATTAAACGGTTCAATCGTACTAGGCGAATTATTCTTACATAATGGTGAAAAATTCCCTATGATGTGTGAAATTGATATTGAAGGTGACGAGGCCGTAATTCGTTCTGTTGTTTATTATAAGGAAGCAAAAAATGAGTATATTGCTATAGAAGATATTGTGAAAACGGTCGAAATGCCGTTATCGATTATTATTAATCTTACAATTCATGCAGAATCCAAAACCTTACGCTTCACTGCACATAAAGTAGACATTTATAAAAATTCAATAACGACTAATTTTAATTAAAGTCGGCCGAAATAAAGAAAACAATTATGAAATACAAACTGGGGAGTCATTAACGATTCCCCAGTTTTTTAAACTATATTAAAGTATCCCCTTTTCCACTAAAGTCTCTGCAATTTGAACTGAATTCCAAGCCGCACCTTTTAATAGGTTATCGGAAACAATCCAGAGGTGGAATCCGTTTGGCGTATCAGGATCTTTACGTATTCTTCCGACAAATGTATCTATTTTCCCTTCTGCATATAATGGCATTGGATACAACTGTTCACTAGGGTTATCCTGCAAAATAACACCTGGTGCATCCATTAGTATTCCCTTGATTTCCGCAACGCTTGCTTCTTTTTCCAGTTCTATATAAACCGATTCTGAATGCCCCGATACAACTGGAACACGTACACAAGTAGCTGCCATTTTCAAGTTTTCATCTTCTAATATTTTCTTCGTTTCTTGAATCATTTTGACTTCTTCAAAAGTGAAATCATTGTCTGTAAATATATCTACTTGAGGCAGTACATTAAATGCTATTGGATAATGTTTTTTATCTTTTTTCACCGGTAATATATCACTCTTCACTTCTTCACCTGCAAGTATAGACTTAGCCTGCTCTCGTAATTCATGAATCGCATGAATGCCAGAACCCGATACAGCTTGATATGTTGAAACGATAATTCTTTCTAAACCAAATGATTTTCGAATCGGCTGAAGTGCTGTTACCATCTGTAGTGCTGAACAATTTGGAACTGCAATGATACCTTTATGCTGTTTTAAAGTGTGCGCATTCACTTCCGGAACAACGAGCGGTACACCTTGTGCCATTCGGTACTCACTTGTGTTATCAATTACAATCGCACCACTAGAAACTGCATGAGTTACAAATTGTCTAGATACTTCTCCCCCAGCGCTAAAAAAGGCAATATCTACACCTTCAAAGCTAGTTGTTTTTGCCTCTTGTATAATTATCTCTCGTCCTTTGAATCTTACTTTCTTACCAGCGGATCGTTTTGACGAAAGCAATGTAACTTCAACTATATTAAACTTCATTTCATTCTCTAACAGTTCAATAATTTTTTGCCCTACCGCACCTGTAGCCCCAACAACAGCTACATGATAGCCCTTTTTGATCATCTTTTCTCCTCCAATATTACCTGAATGAATATTTCTACAATTTCATTTTATACAGAATTTAATCATTTGGAAAATTAAAATACATGATATAATCATTCACAAATCATGATAATAAAAGAGGGATCGCTTATGGAAATGAGACATGTTAAAACATTTTGCGCCATTGTGAAGTATGGTAATTTTTCTAAAGCTGCGCACGCGCTAGGTTATGCGCAATCTACTGTTACAGCACATATGAAAGCTTTAGAGAACGATTTACATATTCCTCTTTTCGATCGGTTAGGGAAAAAAGTGCTACTTACAAAAGCCGGTCATCAATTTCATCCTTATGCATTAGAATTACTTTCAATATATGAAAAAGCGCAAGAAATCCCCCAAAATACAGATTATTTAGAAGGTACATTAAGTATTACATCTAATGAATCATTAGCAGTATACCGATTACCACAATTATTACGTACTTACAAACAGAAAAATTCGAAAGTAAATATCGTACTTGAAACAAACACAAATGAACAAGCATTACAAAAATTACGTGAAGGAGAAACAGACGTTGTCTTTATAATTGGAGAAAGTATAGAACATAATGATTTTATTACGCGTACTTTTAGTAATGAAACATTTGGATGGATTTTACCAGCTTATTCCGCTGCACATACAAATCCATTCCAGTTATTACAGGAAACCCAGTTCATTTTTACAGAACAAAGCTGCGGCTATAGGACAATGGTAGATCGTTTTTTACGTCAAAGCGGAAATATTCCAGCTAAAACATTTGAAACTTCCAATGTTGAAGTCATTAAACAATCCGTCATGTGTGAGTTAGGCATTTCAATTCTTCCTTATATCGTTGTACAGGAAAGTTGTCAAAAAGAACAACTATGTTTTCAGCCTATCGAAACTCCATCCGTTATTCAAAGTCATGTAATCTATCATAAATCCAGATGGATTTCCCCGGTGTTACAGTCGTTTCTTTCCTTACTTGAACGAGATTAAGATATTAAGAAGTACATTTAAAAAGAGTAATTGCCTAATAAGCAATTACTCTCTTACATTAATTAGTATATTATTTATTAGTCTGTCCGCCACCTGCAATTAATTTACTACCTGAATATGTACCTTTGTTCATAAACAATTGATTAATTAATTCTTTTTGCTCAGCTTCCGACATTACTCCTTTTCCTTCTCCTAAATTCCCACTTTGTAATTTCCAAATCTTATTGTGATCCCCATCAACCTTTTCATATTTCCCTTGTTTCCATCGTTCTAAAATTTCTACATATGTACTTCCCTGCACAAGATCATTACTCTTTACAATATCAATTAAGCTTTCAATCCGCTCTTGTGTAATAAAAATATAGCCCCACTTTTGATCAGCTTTCGCTTTTTGATGTGCCATTTCATGTAATGCTGTCTGTATGTTCTCATCTGTCCATTTAAAATTTTTATTAAAACCACTATTTGGCAATGAATAATTGCCATTCTCTAAAAGCTTTGCATCTTCTGCTTTTACGTTACTATCAGCTAATACTTCTACTGCTGGAGCAGCTGGTGATGCCTTTTTCGCAGCTGGTTTACTATTATTTAAATAATGCAGCATACCATATGTTAAACCTACTCCGATTACCGCCATACCAGCTATAACACCTATTATTTTCAAAAATGTTTTCATTTCGCTTGTTTCCTCCCAAATATCTCTGTTCTGACTACCTAATTATTTCTTATATAAAAACTGTTACTTCATTCAAAATATCGCATCCCCTATCATATTATTTATATATACTTCCTCATATTGTATTTCTTTTTCTTTAAAATTGAAAGATTATTCTGTTAAATAATGAAAATATTCTACAAATTTTTCCTTTATATTTATAAAGAAACAAAAAAACAACGAGCGCGTTCTACAACACTCGTTGTTTTTACTTTATGCACGATTTTCTTTTAACCACTTCGTAATCGCATCTAACCTCGAAACATCAAAACGTCTTTCTTCACACACATTCAAATTTTTTGAGTTTCTCACTATTTCTAATTCATTATTTCTTACACTTTTCGCCTCAATTAATTTACAATACCCATCTGTAACAGTATTTAAATTTTCATAATAACGCTGAAACGATTTTGATATATGTAAATGTTTTTCAAAGTTTCTTCTTCTTTTCGTCTCATCAGATACTTTCCGCTTTCTAAGTTCTTCATCGTTCGTATATAAATAAAAATATTGATCCGGAAAACCAATTTCCCTATTTATCATCTTTTCTTTATAAAAATTTTCTATTAAAGATAATGGCTGATTAAATATACCAAAATGAAAGCACCAATTATAACTAAGTGGTTGATATATATCCCCATCGAGTATTACTAATTCATATTGCTCTGACTTCTGAACAGCTATATTCCAGCGCTCAACTTGTTTTTCAAAATACCATGTTCTATGTTCATTTTTTGGCCTTTCAAATAAAGAATTCACTTCAGGTATTATATAAGCACCATAATTCTTTTCTAATTCACTGCACGTGGTACTTTTACCAACAGCGCTTGCTCCCTCAAATGCTATTATCCCCATAGTTTCCCCCTCTTTCATTAACTAAAATTTCGTTGTTTCGCTTTTCTTCCCCATAACTTTCTCCATAAAACAATTGAAGCGATAGTGAGCATGATTGTTGTAATGATACTACCTTCAATTCCGAACGTGCCTCCATGCAATGTTGCTGGTCCATTTGTTATAGACTTAAAAATTGGAGTAGAATATACAGTTGTGCCACTAACTGCAAAGCCATATACATTATATTGAGCCCAGTTCCAAATTGAGTGCCATGCACATATTCCCCACAGACCATCTTCTTTCAATACGTATAAAGCTGCGAAAACACCCACTAATATTATATTCGATATAGATAATATTGTAATTCCCGGATTAAGTAGATGAAGAAATCCAAATAAAAATGAAGTTACAATTATTCCAACCCATATACGACTTCTAACAGAAAGAACCGGAAATAACCAACCTCGTACAATAATTTCTTCCGTTGCCCCCTGTATTAAAAATGCAACTAGAGATCCTACTATTCCTACTATTACTGTTGAGGTAATATGTTGTACTTGCAATTTCACACTCCCCATTAATAATAGTAGAATAACTGGCGTTGAAATAAATACAAACCCTATTAACGCACCTTTTAAATACTTTCTCATCCATTTCTCTTTCCAAAAGCCAATGGATGAAAAAGGTCTTTTTTCTACAAAACGAACCCATATAAATAAAATAAATATAGCTCCGCCAAACGTTAACACCATTCTAACATTGTCATAAATACCTTTCATGAATATCGTTTCAGCTTTTGGTAAAAATAACATAAATAACATAAAAAGTTCGCCTAAAGTCAAAAATATAATGGCTAATATTACAGCAAAGACTGGATGCACCTTTTTTCTCCCTGCTTTTGCTGCTTCAATTATTATAAATGAATTATTTTTCACTTTCTTTTCTCCTTTTATAATATTTAACTACCAACAGTTAACAACCATATTTTACCATAAAAAATGCAATATTAATATTTACTCTAAGTTTTTCTTACATGATTTTGCATAAATCCAAATTAGGAATAATATATAAATAAAAGAGGTGCCTTTGTGCCTTTACTATTATCACCCAGATTACTCAGTGGTATTACCAGCACTTGCTATTTCCAACCATTTGTTGTAAGATAGTAATTAAGGTCAATTTAACACTATATTTTCTTTGCATATTATCAAGTATCAATCAGGGACATTTTGTATTCCTTATGGGTTTTTGATAATATGTGAACTTTTATTTTCATTCAAATAAGGCCGATCATATTGTAATTTTTCTACTTTTAGGAGGCATTACCATGACATTAACAGGTAAAGTAAAATGGTTTAACAGCGAAAAAGGTTTCGGTTTCATCGAAGTTGCAGACGGTAACGACGTATTCGTTCACTTCTCAGCTATCACTGGCGACGGCTTCAAGTCTCTTGACGAAGGTCAAGAAGTTAGCTTCGAAGTTGAAGAAGGTAACCGCGGACCTCAAGCTAAAAACGTTGTAAAGCTATAATTCAAACAATAAAAAGGTTGTTACCAGCAAGGTTAACAACCTTTTTAATATATAACTAAAATTTTTTACATAAAAGGAGTGGTTACATGTATCGCAATCGAAAGAACGATGTAGCAGAAGTACCACCAGAACAAACCCCTGTTTGGGAATGTGAATCAGAGGATTGTTTAGGATGGATGAGAAAGAACTTTTCATTTGAAGAAGAGCCTAAATGCCCTTTATGTAAAAGTAGCATGAAAAGCGGAGAACGTTTATTACCTAAATTAGGTTAATTTATAATAAAAAAAACCTCTTTTAATTAAGAGGTTTTTTTTATTATAAATTTATGTCCTCAATATCAGTTCGTACTATAGAATACAATAATGCATCGTGTTGCTTATTTCCTTGATGAATATATCCACGCAATAGACCTTCCTTTTGGAAGCCAATTTTAGATAACATTCTACAAGAAGTATCATTTTCAGGATATGTAATAGCTCCAATTCTAAACAAACCTAAATCTTTAAATCCATAATCAATAATTTCTCGAGCTGCTTCCGAAGCGTAACCATTTCCCCAATAACGAGGATGCAGATCATATCCAATCTCAGATCGTTTACTCCATAATTGTAAATTGTTTAGTCCAATTGTTCCTATTAAAACGTTCGTTTCTTTTAACACAATTCCCCATCGTATTGCCTTTTTCTCAAAGTAATTTTTTGAAAAAGATTCGATCATACGTGAAGCTTGTCCAAACTCCGTAAAAGAATTCATACCGTAATAACACGTCACTTCATCCAATGAAAAGATTTCATATATTTTTTGACAATAAGATTGTTCTATTTCAACTAAACGTAAGCGTTCTGTTTCTAATATAGGAAATGCCATAGGATCATTCCTTTCTCTCTACTCATTCATTATATCAGAAAAAATATGTATAATTAGTAAAGTCCTTATTGTTCCATAAGTCAAACATTTCTAATGGCGCATTCCCTCTTTATTCTATATACACGAATTGGATACCTTCTGATTGCGACTCAAACATGACGCTATAATTTTCATAAATCAAATTTTAAATTATCAAGAACTGTAAAGAATTTGTTCCTTCATTTTTTCCTTCTAAACAACCACCCTAACCCATACATTTATGGTAAAATATAGTTAATCCATTTTACGCTATGGAGGTGTAAAAATCTATGTATATATTCATCGGCTTATCCCTCTTACTCATATTACTTATTTTTTTATTCGCAAAAAAATTCACACCAAACTCATTCATGATGACTAGCTTTAAAGGCAATAGCTTTAAGACATTTTCAATCGGTATTTTAATCGCTGCCATACTCTCACTTTCATATGGAACTTATCATGCAGTAACATATCAACCTAGTTATTTAGATATTAAATTAAAAAATCAAAACTATACTGTTTTCGGTAATGTAGGCGAATTCGGTTATTTCTCCGAAGAATTATTAAAAAAAGATACAGAAGTACAACTATATTTCGTCTCTTGGAAAACAATAAAGTTAAAAAATCCGGTAATACTTATAGAATATCCTTCAGGAAAACAAGAAACATGGAAGTCAAATATCGTATCAATACCGGTAAATAAATTACAAGAAAAACTTGATATAAAAGATATTTATCAACTATCACCGTATTCATTTAAAGAGTCTGGAGAAATAATATTAACAATAAAAGAAAACAATGCAAAAAACAATACAATTTCCATTCAAATAAAATAAATAAAAACTGTTCCTCCATTTTGCTGAAGGGACAGTTTTTATTTATTCTACAGTATTATTTATTTAATGTATCCATTATTTCATTGGCTATATTCTTTCCATTTCCAATACACGCACCAATTCCAACACCATAATATGAGGCACCAGCTAAATATACATTTGGATAAAGATTCGTCATTTTTTCTTGTAATGCTTGAACCGCTTGATTATGTTCTAAATGATATTTCGGCATTAAATCTTTCCAATTTGTAACTTCAACTACTTCTGGTTCACCTTTAATTCCGAGACTCTTTTCAATATCATATAAAGCGACTCGTACTAATTCTTCTTCACTGTAATTCTTGATTGTTTCATATACCGGATTGGTACTCTTATAAAACATTCTAACTAATAATTTTTGTTTACCCGATGTATGTTTCCACTTTCGACTTGTCCATGTACAAGCATCACAATGTAAATCACTGTTTTCCGTTACAATAAACCCCGTACCATCAGCTGGTAGTTGTTCATCTAGTATGTCAAATCCTAAATAAATACTTATAAGAGATGAGTTTTTAAATGTATTAAACTGCTCATTTAACTCATTAGACTGTAATAAAGTTTGTGCAATATCATGTGGAGCTGCTAAAACAACATAATCAGCTTGTATTGTTTCATGATTTGCAAAAGAAATCTCATATCGATCTTCTTGTTTACTTACAGCCGTCGTTATAGCACCTTTTTTTACGACAGTTTCAGTCAGCACTTCTTCTAAGCGATTAATTATCGTAGATAGTCCACCTTTAAATGATACGAATTTTTTATTTCCTGCTGATTGAAATTGTTTTTTATTCTCTTCAAAACCTTTAATAATACTTCCATACTTATTTTTATAATCCAGTAAATACGGTAATGTAGATGCCATTGTAAGCTCATTCAATTTACCAGAATATACACCTGAAAGCACAGGAGCAATTTGTCTTTCCACTAACTCTTTCCCTAAAAAGCTTTCTAAAAATAAAGCAAGTGATGTATCTTTCGTAAACTCTTTATTTTTCGTTATGAAATCTTTTAAAGCTACGATTTTCCCCTTCGTTGAGACTAGCGTACTGCTAAACAACGACTGGGCGCTCATCGGTATCCCAAATATAGTATCAGAAGGAATCGGATGTAACATGTTTTCAGAATATATGTAAGAAATACCCGTTTCATTATATACCATTTCATTTTCTAAATTTAAATCTTTTACAAGTGGCATAACGTGTTCATTACGAGCAACGATTGAATCCGCCCCTGACTCCATAATGAAATCCTTTTCTTCCACACTATGGATTTTACCACCTAAATACTCTTCTTTCTCAATAAGAATTAAATTTAAATCGATATTATAATCCTTTTTTAATTTTTCTAAATAAAACATAGTAGAAAGTCCCGTTATACCTCCACCGATAACAACAACTGTTTTCATATGTGCTGCGCTCCTAACCGATACAATTAATAATTCCTTTTTATTATAACCAAAAGTCCTTATATTCGACTAGCAAGTTGCGCATTCTGTAAGAAATTAGACAATATATTTTAATATATTTTCAAATTACCTAATAAAAAAGAACTATAACATTTACAAACCCCGTCATAGTTCTCTTTATTTTAAAAACATAAAGTAATTGATTAATTTGTCTAGTTCTTGACTCAATGCCAATACTTTTTCATGTTGAATTCCATAATCCGATACTAAATATAAAAGTTCTTCTTTTTTTATTTCAATTACTTTTTCCAATTTCGCTAGTTCCATGTCGTTTTACATCTCTCCAAAAATAAAATGTATGTATTTCAGTATAGCCTACTTACATAATTAGTAAAAGTAAAATACGCATGTAAAATCTTACATATTTGAAAAAATAATATACTACTAACAAAAAAAGAAACTAGATTAAACATCCTTTTACAGATCATTAACGTTCATTAAGAATGAATAACATAACGGAATTTTTCTAATGTGATATCTTTATAATTTGGAGCTCTCTGTATATGATTAAAATAACTATATGAGAATTTAAATACATGACCAAAATCCCAATCGAATTCACTATAGTCTTTTATCCAAAATATATTTTCAGTTGGTAAAATATTTGCACGTTTAGATTGAATTAAAGGTAATCGATCTATAGGTGAGTGTAAAGTTATTTCCGTATTCAGCTTGAGCTTTTGGCTAGCTCTTAGTACGTATACTAGTTTTAACAGCGGACGTATCCCTCGTTGAAATATATCTATATGTCCTAAATCGTACATTATATTAATTGCGTGGGAGTATGTAAGCAAATGCCCAATTAAATCATGATGTGATTCCGCTCGATAAATACTATTAAATTTCGATAACTCATTTAAAATGAACTGAGATACTTGTGTTGGATTACTCAATTCACTTTGTATCTCCTCTTCAAAACTTAATTGTTTTACTTCTTTCGTCGTATAACCAATCCACGATCTACCTGGAATTGTTTTTCGAAATGATAAAATAAGAGTAGTAATCCCTTCAATTGCTTGATTATCACCCCATTTTTGTAGCTCTTTCATAGCTAATAAACTTAATGACGCATAAATGACGTTATGCCCCACCCAATGAAGCTCATCAATCGTTTGTTCTAAAGATTTTATAATCATATTTTCCGCAATTTTAAAATCTATTTCTTTTTTATCATCAATCATCTCACCAATTTTTTTCTTGTTCAGCATCATCCTTGTTTGCGAATACATATTACGAGCTGTTTCTTCATCAATATTATTATCTTTCATAAAAAAATAACTAGCAATTGCAGCTGCTCCAAAATGTGCATGCCAAATATCATTTGTTTCTTTTTTACATTGAGAAATAATTGAAAGACCGCCTTTCAAAATACTTTTTTCCATTTTCTTTCTCCCCTATTAAAAATCACTATATTTTCATCCTAAAGATGGTGTCAGTACAAATAAAATGTGATTCGATTCATCACTTTTATTCAAAAATCGATGCTTCACATTCGGTGGAATACGTACAACATCGCCTTCTTCTAAATAATATTCTTTTCCCTCCAATTCCACATACACTTCCCCTTTCATAATAACAGCAATCTCTTCCTTATCTTCATGGGAATAATGGCTTTCTGTTGTGTTTGCTCGTTTATTTAAATCCATCATTAACATTTCAATACGTGCTTTCATAAAATCAGGTGTTAATACATCATATACAATGTGATCATTGTTTTCCCGATATACTTTTTTTCGATCTTTTTTCTTAGAAATGAGCGAATCTGTATCGATATCATTAATAAAAAGTGTAAACAGCGGTACATTTAATGCTTTTGCAATTAACTCCAAAACATTTAAAGAAGGATTAGCATGTCCTCTTTCAATTTGGCTAATTAGTGATGTACTAATTCCTGCATAATCAGCGAATTCACGAATTGTCATATTATTTTTCTTACGATAACTTAATACTGTTTGTCCAAGCCTATCATGTATCATAGTAAAACTTCCTTTCATCCATCATAATGCATATTTCATTGTCTTTGTGCTGACATACTAAACAAAGGCAAATAATCCTTTCCTATTATCTCCGGGACTTATATACTTACCTTTGTACATTATATCGTATTAAGTTTATTATAATAAACACTCTATAGGAGGGACAAACTTTGAAATCACCTATTCTTTCATATTTCATCTTATTTTTTGGTGTATTCGCCTTATCAACTTCAGCAATTTTTGTAAAATTGGCAGATGCTCCTGCGACAATCATTGCTTTTTACCGATTATTCTTTGCCACACTGATCCTGTTACCGTTATTACTATTTAATAAAAATAGTCGAAATGAGCTAAAAACTTTAACGAAAAAACAATGGACATTCGGATTCATATCTGGGCTATTTTTAGCTGCACATTATGTACTATGGTTTGAATCATTACAATATACTTCTGTAGCAAGCTCTACAGTTATCGTAACGTTACAACCTTTGTTCTCAATGATTGGTGGTTATTTTTTATTTAAGGAAAGATTTACGAAAGGAGCGGTTATTGGTTGCCTCATCGCTATTTCAGGTAGTATCATCATTGGCTGGCAAGATTTCCAAATTAGTGGAGAAGCTTTATATGGAGATATTTTAGCATTTATTGCTGCCGGTATCATTACTGCTTATTTTTTCATTAGCCAACACGTTCGTAAAGATTTGTCACTTATACCCTATTCAGTAATTAGTTATGGAAGTAGTGCTGGCTTTCTTGGCATATTTGCTTTCACGCAACAAGAATCTTTCATCCATTACTCTACACAAACTTGGTTGTGCTTTATTGGATTAGCTTTCATTGCTACAATTTTAGGACAAACCATTTTTAATTGGTTATTAAAATGGATGAGTGCTACTGTAATTTCAATGAGTATTTTAGGTGAAACAATTGGCACTTGTATACTAGCGTACTTTATATTACATGAGACCATTTCTTTACAACAAGGACTAGGAATTACCGTTATTTTTATTGGTTTAGTATTATTTTTATTGCAGCCAAGTTCTAATAAAAAAGCATGACAGTATACTGTCATGCTTTTAACTATTCATTATGTACAATTAAACCATTCGGTCTAAAACGACTCATCATAATTTCATTAATAAACTTTCCATGAGCTTTCAAATTCCCTATCTTTACTCCCTCTTCTACAAATCCAAATTTTTCATATAAAGCTTTTGCTTTTGGATTCGTTTCTAATACACCTAGTTCTACTCTCTCTAACATTAACCAATTATCAGCCAAATCAAGCATCTTCGTAAGAAGTGCTCTCCCAATTCCTTTATTATGATGTTCACTGTCTACCCCAATGAATAAATCGCCTGAATGAGATCTTCGGCCCGGACTTTGTGTTAAACCTACAAACCCAACAACTTCTCCATCATATTCTGCAACAAATTCAAATTGATTTGGTGCTAAATTTCGAATTCTATTTTCCATAGCCTCTACACGCATGCTAGGTAAGAAAACCATATACGGTAAAACGTCATCCTGTATACATATACGATGAATTGCTCTAGCATCTTGTATTTCTACTGCTCTAACGTTGATTCCCATCTTTCTCTCCTCCATATAAATAACAATATATTTGTGTGTATTCTAGAAACGTTCACGAATGACCTTCTCGCCCGGATTTCTTTATGTCATTTTTACATAATTATTTCGATATAATACTTAATTTCCAAAAAGATTAAAGACTATATGGATATGGATTTGGTTAACTTTTCACCTTGTTATATAAATCAAGCAAATTTTCAATCAAAATACCATTTAGTTTCATGCCGACTATATCACAATTTTCTATTTCAATATTTTTCAGATTACTATTACTTATAGTGCTACATTCCAAATCACATTTATCGAATACAATAGGTTCCTTCTCATCTCCAAGACTTGTATTTTTAAATTGCACTCCACCTAAAGTCACCAAATTAAATTTACTACCAGAAAGATTTAAATCTGCATATGATGACCATCTAAAATTTATATTTCTAAACTTGGATTGACTTACATTACAATTACTCATATTCATATTCATTATATTGCTACCAACAAATGAACTGTTTTTTAAATTCACTTGATAATACTCTGTATTTGCTAAATTACAGTTTTCGTATTGACTATTTTTCATATCTTTATTTGTAACTACACTCGCTTTGTTTGAGCTTGTTTTTATTCTTTTCACGTAACAATACTCATCTTCCGATTCAAAAATCATTTGGTAACCCATCTTTTTATAAAAGTGATGATTGTTAATTTGTCTACTAGATGTTTCGAGATCCCAAATCTTTATGTTCGGATATTCCTTTTCTATTAATTTCATAACATGTGATCCAATTCCTTTTCCTTGATAAACAGGATCTACAAAAATACGATCAATTCGACCGTACGACTTACCAGAAATCGTAACTATTATCCCTCCGATTATTTCTTTATCCATTACAACTTTGAAAGAATCCAATTCTTCAATGGAATATTCCATCATTTCAACTGAAGAATATCCTGGCGGTTGAATGTTATAATCAATGACATCATCTTGGCCATATAGCCATTGTTTTGCTTCTGCATCAAATGTTCTTTTCATTATTTCTGTTAATTTCTCAGCATCTAAAATTGTAGCTTTTTCTATAGATATTTTCGTCATTTTCGTTTTCCCCTTCATTATTACAAACCAACCATTTTTGTGAATGGCATAATTATCAATTCACTTTTGTTTTTAATGCTTTTCCCATTATTACATATGGAACATCATTTTTACTTGGATGAAATGGTTCTAATACATTTACCCAATCTAATCTTTCATATAACGAACGTGCTTTTTCATTGTTTATTTGTGTTGTTAAAACACTCGTTCTATTTGGAATCCCTTCTAGTAATTCATTATGTAATTTCGTTCCAAGACCTTCATTTTGATATTCTGGGTGGACTGCTAACTCTACAAATTCAAAACAATCTTGTAACCATTCGTCTACTTGCTCTAGATGTAACGCTTCTCTCATTAATTGATTATAGTACTGTCCCTCCATTGAGCGATAACCATAAGTAAAGCCAACTACTTCATTTTCATCATTTATTGCTACTATACCTTTAAAACCTGTATATTCTATATGCCTATTCATTCGCTCGATCATTTCATTGAAATTTGTTTTTTCAAATACTTTACAATACAATTTTGCCATATTCCCAATTAAGATCTCATCTTTTTCAATGCTTACGAATTTCACTTTATTCCCCCTATTAAAACATTTATATCCTTAAATTCTTAAAAACAAAGAAAATTAACACTAATCACTCTCTTTTCTATTAAACTACAAATCACCCTATATTTTCCACGATTACTTAATATTAATGAATAATAAAAAGAGACCATGTAATATAAACATGTTCTCTTCTTTTATTCATTTTCAATTTTATCCCGCTATTTGCCGGGCAGTAAGACCCCCACCTCAAAATTCAGCGAAAGCAAAGAAGTTAGGTGGGGGTCGGGCTAATAATCAGCGGGGGCTGACACCCCACTGATTAAAGTTTCACTTTATATAATTAAAAATTAGATATTACTTAAGCCACTCATTGCAAGTATTACTTAACTGCTGTAAATCTTCTATAAATTGACTCGCATCATATCCATCACAAACCGAATGATGTACTTGCAATGAAACTGGTAGCATAACCTTGTTTCCTTCGTTAAAATATTTCCCACAAGTTATAATTGGCAATAGAAAATTTTCATCATTATTAATATTAAGATTAAATCCAGTAAAACTAGTCCAAGGTATGCTAGAAATCGGAAATACATTAGGCGGAATATTTTCTTTCGTGAAAAGACCATGAACACTAGCATAGTATCTCATATCGTCTTCATACTTTTTATAGAAAGTGCGGAAATCACTTGAATAATCCGTCCATATACTTGAAAAAGACTTATCATCTTTATGAAAGATTGTATAACTCGGTATCATTTCCTCCCAATAGCCTAAAACTCCTTCATCGTTAAAACATGTTCGAAATTTTTTATGATTATTTACTACTCTAGAAATTAAATATATAAAAACGGGATAAAATTTTATTCCCTTTTGATATACTTCCTCTAATAAAATCGTGATATCAACATTCACAGTCATACTAAATGTACATTTCAACTTAAAATAATGCTCAAAATACCGCTCTCTATTCCAATCTTCTCTATCAATTACATGAAACTTCATTCTAATAGCCTCCTAAAATTTTCTTTTTATTTTAGAAGGCTAATTCCCTTGCTCTTACCATACTTGTTCACTCCTAACAGTTTACAACTCACCCTAATTATTCATTTAATTATATAACATATGTAAGAATCAATTCACATATTTCTGGAAATCCATCCACATACTATAGATAAATCAAATGAAATTTGGAGGATACATACATGAATAACAAAAATATGAATAAAAAAGAAAATGTTACTGAAAACACTACATCTATTCAAAATAATAATACTGCAAATCTTACTATCGAAGAACAAGCAATGAACGGCTTATACGGGATGCCCGAAACAACAATTGAAGATGCTGATCACGCTGCAGCTGATGGTTTGACTTCAAAAAATTAATTAACTACATTGAAAAAAGCCAAGGAAAATTGAAGTGACCCCTAAAAGTTAGACACGGTTATTTCATTAGGCAGCTTGATAAAAATGAGTCCGGTATTGCACCGGGCTCATTTTTAATTTTGCCTTTATCCGTTTTGTATTGTAATAAT
>NZ_JBQAGK010000012.1:0-67389 GCF_051916325.1 Bacillus cereus group sp. MYBK227-1
TGTAATACTTGCTCTTTCATATCTTTCATTCTCCCTTCCTTTTCTTTTGTTACAAAGCTTCTATTATACTAATACGCTTGATAGAAATACGATTAACGCTGTTAATACTACTGCTCCACTTGCTGATCCTACGAAGTCACCTTTTGTTACTTGTAATACTTGCTCTTTCATATCTTTCATTCTCCCTTCCTTTTCTTTTGTTACAAAGCTTCTATTATACTAATACGCTTGATAGAAATACGATTAACGCTGTTAATACTACCGCTCCACTTGCTGATCCTATGAAATCACCTTTTGTTACTTGTAATACTTGCTCTTTCATATCATTTATCCTCCCTTCCTTTTCTTTTGTTACAAAGCTTCTATTATACTAATACGCTTGATAGAAATACGATTAATGCTGTTAATACTACCGCTCCACTTGCTGATCCTACGAAATCACCTTTTGTTACTTGTAATACTTGCTCTTTCATATCATTTATCCTCCCTTTTTATAAGTTATCTATATGTAATTTCTAAGAAATGTTTATTTCATAGTTTTTATGTTAACGTTACATTAAATTTGATAACGTAACGTTTGTAACATTAATGTAACATAACTATTATTACGTTGCAATATAATTACGTAAAATTTATTACACTTTTTTTATAATAACCCTCAAAAACCTTTATTTAATGCGTTTTTCACTTAGTTCACGTTTGTAACATTCGTGTAACATTACAGTCATAAAGTGAAATGTCGTCATATCCCTCTCTATTTTTGTTACAAATCGTTTATTTAGTGACACTAAACCTATCTAATCTTTACTTACTTTTAATATGAGATAAAATACCGTCTTTCCAAGATAAGTTTATATGTTTCCTCTATATAACTATGTATAATAAAAACAAAGAGGTGGTCATTTTGAAATTAATCGCATTAGATATGGATGGTACACTACTATCATCTAATCTTGAAATCTCCAAAGAAAACCTACAAGCAATCCAAACTGCACAAGAAGCTGGTCATATTGTAATGATCTGTTCTGGTCGTGCGAAAGAGGATGCTTTAAAGCTATTGGAAGAATATAAATTATCTCTTCCAGTCGGAGCAAGCAATGGGGCTATTGTTTATGTGGATGGAAAAGTAATTAACTCGCGTTGTATACAAAACGACAAAGTGTACAAACTTGCAAAATTACTAGAATCTGAAGGTTTCCCATATAAGCTATATACGAATAAAGGAGTTTATTCTCCATATACATGGCAAGATCAAGTGATGCAAGCATTCGAAGAAAATAAGCATGCGCTTGATGTTACATTAGAGGAACTTGAACGAATTACAGAAAAGCAAAAGAAATCGAACCTAATTACTGATTTCAAAAAAATAGAAGATGTTGTAAATAACCAAGAACTAGAAATATCTAAATTCTTCATTTTAACGTTTAATGCAGCGCATCGCGCACAACTATTAAGTATATTACAAGAAGATGCTGATATTATGGTTACAGCATCGGCTCCTACTAACTTAGAAATTATGGATAAGAATGGACATAAAGGAAACGGGATACAGCAGATGGCAGCTCATTTTAATATCCCTATTGAAGATACAGTTGCTATTGGTGATAATTTTAATGATGTACCGATGTTAGAAGTAGCAGGCTTATCTGTTGCAATGGGCAACGCTGAAGAAGATGTAAAAAAGCTATGTGATGTTGTAACACTAACAAACAATGAACATGGTGTTGCTCACGCAATCGAGCAATTTGTATTGAAACAAACTTCATCTATTAAATAAAAAAAGGACTCTTTCAATTTGAAAGAGTCCTTTTTTATACGTGATGACAAGCAACAAAATGCTCTGCACCAACATTATGGAATTCTGGTACTATTTTTTTACAAACATCCGTCGCAAATGGGCAACGTGTATGAAAACGACAGCCCGAAGGTGGATTTGCTGGACTTGGAATATCCCCTTCTAGTATAATTCGCTCTCGCTTCACTGTTGGATCTGGTATTGGAACAGCTGATAACAATGCTTTCGTATAAGGATGTAGCGGATTGGTAAATAACTCATCACGCGGTGCTGTCTCCACAATCGTACCTAAATACATAATTCCGATTTTCGTACATAAATGTTCTACTACACTTAAATCATGCGAAATGAATAAATAAGATAATCCCTTTTTCTCTTGTAACTCACTAAATAAATTAATAATTTGTGCTTGGATAGATACATCTAGTGCCGCCACAGGTTCATCAGCTACAATAAATTCCGGATTTAATACCATAGCTCTTGCGATTACGATACGCTGACGTTGTCCACCAGAAAACTCATGGGGATACCGGTCAATATGATAAGGAGCTAACCCACATAACTCCAATACTTCAATTACCTTTTCACGAACATTTTCTTTCGTCGCTAATCCGTGGGCCAACATTGGCTCTCCAAGCGCTTCTCCAATTCTCATTCTCGGATTTAATGAGCTAAATGGATCTTGGAAAACGAGCTGCATATTAGGGCGATGTTTTCTTAATTCATCCTTGGATAAAGAATGAACATCTTTCCCTTTAAACTTCACTTCTCCCTCCGTTTTTTGAACGAGGCGTAAAATTGTTTTTCCTATTGTTGTTTTTCCGCTCCCTGATTCGCCAACGAGACCAAACACTTCACCTTTATTAATAGTAAAACTTACTCCATCAACCGCTTTTACATGCCCAATTGTTCTACTAAATACGCCACCCTTAATTGGAAAATATGTCTTTAGATTTTTCACCTCTAATAATGGTTCAATCATTGTTCCGCACGCTCCTCATATAGCCAGCAAGCTACTTTATGATTTTCATCATTTACATTTAGATTTGGGGCTTCTTTTCCACATATTTCCATACAATGCTCACAACGCCCACTAAAGTAGCAAAACTCACCTAAACCAACTAAATTCGGAACTTGCCCTGGAATAGAATATAGTTTATCTATTCGTTTTCCCATTACTGGTTTTGATTTCAATAATCCTTTCGTATAAGGATGTTTTGGATTTTGGAATATCTCTAGTACTGGGGCTTCTTCAATAACTTTCCCGCCATACATAACGACAACATAATCAGCCATTTCCGCTACGACACCTAAGTCATGTGTAATTAATAAAATCGACGTTTTAAATTCTTCTTTCACTTGTCTTAGTAGATCCAATATTTGAGCCTGAATAGTAACATCAAGAGCTGTTGTTGGTTCATCCGCAATTAATAACTTAGGATTACAACTAAGTGCAACAGCAATCATAATACGTTGTAACATCCCGCCACTCAGTTCATGCGGATAAGAATGGACGATTTCATCAGCGCGGGCTATGCCAACTTTACGAATTAACTCAATTGCCTTCTTATATGCTTCATTTTTACTAAGTAATTCATGCTCCCTTAACGTTTCTACAATTTGCTCTCCTACAGTGAAGACGGGGTTTAGCGATGTCATCGGTTCTTGGAAAATCATCGCAATATCATTCCCTCGTAAACTACGAAGCTCTTTCTCTTTCATTCCTAAAAGACTTTTTCCTTCATATAAAATATCTCCACCTACTACACTGCCTGATTCAGCAATAAGTCCCATAACAGATAACGCCGTTACACTTTTTCCGCAACCAGATTCACCTACAACACAAACAGTTTCACCTTCTCGAACAGAAAAACTAACATGATTCACAGCTTTTACTGTCCCTTCTTCTGTCTGAAAGTGTGTTTGTAAATCTTTCAGCTCTATTACCGCTTTACTCATATCTCCTCACCTACCGTCTCATCTTTGGATCTAATGCATCACGAAGTGCATCACCAAGTAAATTAATTGATACAACTGTTATAAAGATTGCAAAACCAGGCGGAATCCATAACCATGGACGCTTTTGGAAATCGATTAATGAGTTAGCTGCGCTAATCATGTTCCCCCATGATGGTGTAGGTGGAACGACTCCGAGACCTAAGTAACTTAGTGCGGATTCTCCCAAAATAGAACCTGCAACACCTAATGTAGATACGACAATTAAAATGGGTAAAACATTAGGTATTAAGTGATATATAATTTTCCGGTAATCTTTTATTCCTAACACATCCGCAGCTTGCATAAATGCTTGCTCCCTAAGTGATAAAATTTGCCCTCTTACAAGGCGTGCAAGCCCTGGCCAACCTACTAAACTTAAAATAATCATAATGACATACAAACGATAATCAGACGGTACTTTCCACTCTGATAAAATCGCACCCATTATAATAAGTAACGGTAATCCTGGCATCGACATTAAAATATCTGCAAGTCGCATAATAATATTGTCCACAATACCACGATAAAAACCTGCAATCGCTCCTAATAAAGCTCCAAGTATAACCGATAAAACCATTGAAGCTAAACCAATGGTTAATGAAATACGTCCCGCTTGCATAAGCCTTGTTAAAATATCTCTTCCTAATTGATCTGTACCAAGCCAATGAGAAAAACTAGGTGGTTTGTTAATGAGCGCAACTTGTATTTTTCCTGATGCATATGGAGAAAAGAACGGACCGATAAAACAAAATAAAAACATAAAAATTAATGCATAAAACCCTACAAGTGCCATCTTATTTTTCTTTATCTTTTTAAAAGCTTGTCGCCATGGTGATGATTCATTTCTTCTCTTTTTTTCTTTTTTTTCTGTAATTACTGTAACAGTCTCCATTTCTTTCCCCCCTTACTTCAACCGAATTCTTGGATCAACAACTGCATATACGATATCTGCTAAAAAGTTTGAAACGATTGTTAAACAAGAAAGAAACATCGTAAATGCCATCAATACTGTATAGTCACGGAAATTTAATGCTTCTAATTGAATATTACCAATCCCTGGCCAGTTAAAAATTTGTTCAATAATAATTGCCCCAGAAAACAATCCAGGTAATTCAAATGCTAATAACGTAATTGCCGGTAAAATTGCATTTTTTAATGCATGCTTATAAATAACCGTCTTCTCCTTCAAACCTTTCGCTCTTGCTGTTCGTATGTAATCTTGTCTTACAACCTCTAACATACTTGTTCTAAAATAACGAGTTAGCGAGCCGACCCCAAGAAGTGTCAAAATAAATACTGGTAAAATCATATGTTTTGCAACTTCTATCACGTAAGCAAATCCTGTTGAATTACTGCCAACATCAATCATTCCACCTATCGGTAATAACTTAAAGTCAACCGCAAACACCTTAATTAAAAACAAACCGATAAAGAATGAAGGGAATGACATTGCTGCAAAAACACCGATTGTTACAAGTTTATCGAATAAAGAATGTTGCTTCGTCGCCGAGAATACACCGATAATAAGTGCAATTAGCCAAATAAAAAACAATGCAATAATTGCTACACTAAAGGAATTCCAAATAAATTTATTTAATAATGACGTTACAGGCTCTTGATATTGAAGTGAGAAGCCAAAGTCCCCTTGCAATGCATTACCTAACCAATGAAAATAACGCTCAACAATTGGTTTGTTCAACCCATATAACTCCCTCAGTTCAGCTGCTCTTTCCGGTGTAATTTTCGGGTTTGAATCAATATAATCCCCAGGAAGAAGTGCGAACAGGACGAAGATAATAATTGATGTACCAAGCAGTGTAGGAATCATTTGTAACAACCTACGAACAATATATGTTTTCACCCTTTTTCTCTCCAATCTTATGCTTAAAATAGAAGAACATTTTTTCAAAGCGGCACATTACTAACCGAATGAAAAAATGTCTTCTACTTATACATTCTTATCGTTATTTTTCAAATGATAATACTGGTAAGTTTGCACTAATACTGTTGTACTTTTCAGGATCAATTCCTTTTATATTCCCGTTATAACCAGTAATTGTTCTACGGTAGTTTAATAGAATTACTGGTGGATCATCACTTAATTCTTTATACAATTCTTTATAAATAGGTTTACGCTTTTCGATATCTACAGTTTCAATACCTTTTTGAATTAGCTCATCTACTTTTGCATTCTTATAACCAAGACTAGTTTCATTTGCAGTAGACAAATATTCACCAGCTGTTTCACTCGGATCACTTGTAATCGGTGTCGAAACAGAAGCTAAATCATAATCCCCTTTGTTTACCTTAGAAAGCATCGTATTAAAGTCCATAAATTCAGGATTAAACTCTACACCTATTTCTTTATAATTCTCTTTCGCAATCGGAATTAATAAATCACTATCTTTAGCCGAACTTGGACCGAAATAAGAAAGTTTTAATTTTTGACCATCTTTTTCACGAATTCCATCCGAACCAACTTTCCACCCTGCTTCATCTAATAATTTTTTCGCTTTTTCTTTATCGTATTCGTATTTATTAACTCCTTCTTCCGTATAAGCCCAAGAAGTTGGATGAATTGGTACATTGGCTACTGTACCGTATCCTTTTAACGCTGTATCAACATATTTTTTGCGGTCTAATCCGTAAATAAGTGCTTGGCGAACCTTTTTATCCTTTAAGTAAGGCTTATTATTATTCATATAAATATAACTAAATGACGGTGCTGTTTCGATTTGGATATTGGCGAATTCTAAAGCCTTAGCCTGTTCAAGAACCTCATCACCAGTACCTAAGCCAGTATGGTCAACTTCTCCTGTTTGGAATAACTGAAGCTTCGTATCACCAGAAGTAATTTTATAAATGAAGTTTTGAATTTTTGGTTTACCCGCATAATAATTTTCGTTTGCTACAAAACGAACTTCTTGACCTGGAATATACTTTTCAAATTTATATGGACCCGCAGCTAATGGCTTTCCATATAAATCTTTTAAGTAATCTAAGCTTGTATTTTGCTTATAATCTTTTCCATAATAAGCTTTTGATAGTACTGTACCTCCTAAAACAAATATAGCTTGTGAATTCACTTTTTCAGTTGTAATTTTAATTGTTTGTGGATCAACAACTTGAATACCTTCAATTGAAGTTGCTTTTCCTTCCTTATATTCTTTACCACCTTTAACCGCATATTGAGAGATATCTACTTCACCTTCATATGCCTTATCATGTAAAAGCGTCAATGTGAAAGCTACATCATCCGCCGTTAATGGCGATCCATCACTAAATTTCAAATCTTTACGTAAATGGAATGTATATGTTAACTGATCAGAAGAAACGTCCCACTTCTCAGCTAATTCTGGAATTGGTTTCCCTTGTTTATCGGTTGATACGAGAGATGCAAAAATAACTGAAGTTACGTTTCCATCCCAACCATTTTGTTGGAAGTATGGCAAAAATACGCCGCCTGGCTTACTAATACCAACTACTAACGTATCTTTTCTATTCTTCGCTTTGTCTGGCACTTTCGTTTTATCTGTCGCAGCGATCTTTTCAATTTTCACATTTTTTAAATCCTGCTGTTTAACCGGCTCTGTAGAAGCCGCGTCCTCCTGTCCCCCACAAGCAGACAACACAAGCGAACTACTCATTAATACCGAAAATACACCAGCCCATTTTTTTGTCTTTTTCTTCATTGTCCCCACCCTAACTTTTTATGATTATACCCTCTGAACGAATTACCTTATGTATGCCTCCCACAGCAACATTTATAGCCAATCGGAAAAGTCGGTTTTAATCGTAAAAAAATAGACGTTTTTGAGGGGTAACAATCTTATTCCGACCTTTCCGGTAGACTTTATGGTTATTAGCTTATATCGTTCATTATGTTTTGTCAATTCTTTCTAAATAAATATTTTGAGAATTTTTCCAAAATTATCACTCTACATTTATACTTTAAGAAAACTCAGCTATAATTCGTATTAAAAAACTTAAAAAACTTAAAAATCTACTTCTATTCCTTCAACATGAAACATAGAATACTAATAACCAATTACCAAAAAGGGGGCGAAAATATGGACAACCTATTCCAATACGTCCTGCACTACGTATTATTAACAATTATGATAGTCGGAGCGCTATTACTATTCCCGTTCTTCCCAAAGTTCGTCCTCTTTTTAGCTTTTTTTATCATGCTCGGGATCGCTATTATAATTTCAACGAGAGAAGATGCCACGCAAAAAGAGAGCAGGGTTCAGCGCGTAAAGCTGTAACTTTGCTCTCTTTTCGTTTTCATTCACTAGTCTCTTTTATACATATTTATCCCGCTATTTGCCGGGCAGTAAGAACCCCACCTCAAAATTCAGCGAAAGCAAAAGAAGTTAGGTCGGGGTCGGGCTGCCCGTAAAAGCCCTCACTTTATCTCTCGGGAAATAATTAGCCTTTGTTTTTGTGATTACTCCTATTGAAAAGCCACTAATGACATTTATTTTTCACCTTATCATTTCATACGCTTCACAAGCTATGCAAATTGAGGAACACGGATTTATCTAAGTTACTGTTTCACGTGAAACACATCGTTTCATTTAATCTTTAAAGCAAAATATCATTATGAAAAAGCCACTTCCTCCAACAAAACTGAAAGGAAGTGGCTTTCTACTCTTTACTCCACAATATTCTCTAACTCACTATATAACTTCGCTCGTAACAACTCTTTCATCGTTTTTTCCTCATATAATTTTTCAAGTCTTTCAACATCAGCTACATGTTCCATTTCACATTCTATTGCATATATATCTTCTTCTACATGCATTAACTCATTTTCAATCTCTTCAAGATTCCTAGCTTTTTTCTCTTTTACTGGAACCATTTCAACACTCTTTCTCCCTTGGCGTTTTTGCTTTATTACTTGCTTCTCAAGCTTTTCTTCCCATTTTTGACGAGCCCATGCATAGTTTCCTGCAAACTCAAATAATTTACATTCATCAATCCAGTACGTCTTTTCAAATAACTTATTTAAAAAATAACGATCATGTGAAACAGCTAGGATTGTTCCATTATATTGCTCAAGGGCTTCCTCTAAAACTTCCCTTGATTCAATATCAAGATGGTTTGTCGGCTCATCTAAAATTAGAAAATTGATGTCTTGATACATAAGTTGCGCAAGTCTTAACCTCATTTTTTCTCCACCGCTCAGTTGCGTTACTTTCTTAAATACTGCTGGACCATAAAATAAAAACTTAGCCAATATATGTCTTGCTTCTCCTTCTGTTACAGCTACATACTCTCTAAACGCTTCCAATACATTACTCTTCACATTTCCATACGTATGCTGTGATAAATAACCAATTTTGACACTACTACCAATTCGAATTTCACCAACGTCTGGATTTATTTCTTCTAATAGTAGTTTTAATAATGTAGTCTTTCCTGTACCATTACGACCAACGATAGCCGCACGCTCTTGAAAACGAACATGTAAATTCGCTTGTTCAAATAAAGGTCGTCCAGCAAAACCTTTACTCACTTCTTTCATTACAACAACATCTTTCCCGCTTCTCTCTTGCCCTTCAAACTGAAGACCCATCTGTTTTCGTTCTAAAATTGGCCTCTTTAATTTCTCTATACGTTCTAACGCACGTTCCATATTTCTCGCTCTTTTATGCAATCCTTCATTCGGAGGGTTCGCTTGATTTGCCCATTCACGTAGACGCTTAATTGCTTCTTTCATTTTCTTTATTTTCTTTTGTTGCTCCTGATAAGCTTGAAACTCTTGAAGTAATCTTTCTTCCTTCTCCTCAACGAACTGAGAATAATTCGTATGGTACACGTGAATCTCTCCATCTTCCAAATCAAAAATTTTCGTTACAACTTCATCAAGGAAATAGCGATCATGTGAAATAACTATAACTGTTCCAGTGTATTCTTTTAAAAATTGCTCTAACCATTCAACTGCAAATAAATCTAAATGATTTGTTGGTTCATCTAATAGAAGTAAATCTGGTTTCTGCAATAGCATATATGCAAGGCTTACTTTCGTCTGTTCTCCTCCACTTAATTCCGTAAATACTCTTGAAAATAAGTCTGTCACTTGTAAGCCATTTGCTACCTTCATTATATTTGCCTCGATTTCATAACCACCGAGAAATGCAAATTTTTCTTGAATGACTCCGTACCTCTCCATTAGCTTTTCCAAAGCAGATTGTTCCTGTTCCACCGCCATATTTTTTTCTAAAGCATGCATTTCTTTTTCTAATTCCTTTTCTACTTTAAAAGCAGAACTCAATACATCATATACAGTCATAACCTCATCAAACTTCGGAATTTGTGCGACATGACCAATACGTGTACCTTTCTTCATATGGATGGCTCCTGCATCCAAACTCTCCTTTCCCGTTAGAAGTCCAAAGATTGTTGTCTTCCCACTACCGTTACGACCAACTAACCCAACACGTTCACCATTCTTTATTTCAAGCGATATATTTTCAAATATGATGTTTCCACCAAAAGATTTCATTACATTATTTACACTACAAATAGTCATTTTCCGTACTCCTTTCAATATAAAAAACCATGAGAAAGAAACATTCCCCATGGTTTTCGGCATAGAAAAAGGAAGCCAAATAGCTCCCTTTTCACACGTTTATTAAAAATGGGTGAAGAGATTTCTATCGTTCAATAGTCACTATGCAATTGTTAAAAAAGGGCATACGTATCCCGTTAACAACTACATCATGAAAAATCGCACGACAAAAATAAATAAAATCTAAAAATTTGGCACGCGCAGCTAAAGAACGTTTCATCTCATTCACCCCTTTCGTACGGAATTTAATACTTACTTCTTTATTATACTTTCCAATTTCATGTTTGAATAGTCATTTTTCTGAAAATAATGAAGATAGACTAAACATTTCAATAAGTGACATCAAATCTTACAAAACTGTTATGTTCACGTAATGGAAAGCGCTAGTACGAAAAGATGCCTCCCTATACAATAAAGATGTAAACAAGCGAGACAAACAAAAGGAGGAAACAAACATGATGAAAGAAATCGTAAAAGCAATCTTTGAGGTATTAGTGAACGGACAAGCAGTTGTAAAAGAACTAAATGAACTATAAAAAGGAGTGAAGAAATATGATGAACATGGTGAAAATGATTTTACACGCTTTAGTCGATGCAAAAGCAGTTAGCCAAGAATTAAACCAACAATAAAAAGGGGTATATGAATATGAAGAAAGCCATTATTATAATTGCAAGCACAGCAATTACCTTATACACAATAAAAAAGAGAAAAAAGAAAAATAATGAAAATGTTCTATATTATCCATACACACTATTAGAGAAAAAATAAAAGACAAGGTACCCTATCGTAATGAGGATATCTTGTCTTTTATTTTTCCCCTATTCCTTTAGAGGATTTCCTTCTCCTTTTCCCGAATGTATTAAGCGGGATTTTTACACATATTTTAAAGGGGCATATATACAAATGGATACACAACAACTATATTTTTTAAACGATATCGGTAAACAAAAACCAGAAAGTATTCGGAATAGAAGCGCTGCATGTCCATTTTGCGATAAAGAACAATTAACGGATATTTTAGCAACTGATGGTTCTATTATTTGGTTAAAAAATAAATTTCCTACATTACAAGATACATTTCAAACAGTGTTAATCGAAACCGATAATTGCGAAGATCATATCGCAACATATACAGAAGAACATATGAGAAAATTAATGCAATTTTCTATTCAACATTGGTTACACTTACAGAAGAACAAGGAGTTCGCATCTGTGATTTTATATAAAAATCACGGTCCATTTTCAGGTGGAAGTTTGCATCATGCACACATGCAAATTATCGGAATGAAATATGTAGATTATCTTGAAAATATTGAAGAAGAAAATTTCCAAGGGTTAATTGTTCAAAAAAATGAATGCATTGAGCTTAATATTTCAGAGCGTCCCATTATTGGCTTCACTGAATTCAATATAATCATTGATAACATTTCATATATAGATGAAATGGCAAATTACATTCAGCAAACTGTACGTTACATACTGACAGATTTCCATAAAGGATGCAGTAGTTATAACTTATTCTTCTATTACTTAAATGGAAAAATCATTTGTAAAGTTGTACCTAGATTTGTCGTTTCACCATTGTATGTAGGATATAAAATACCGCAAGTTTCTACAAAACTAGAAGAGGTGAAAATACAACTCACGCAGTATTTCACGAAAGAAAAGGATGAAATTATTCATAAAAAAACAGAGTAGGTATAGAAAACCTACTCTTTAATTACACCTTTATTTCGATAGTACACATCTTCTAATCCGATGTTATACTTCATGTTATTATCCGTCCACTCTGGCCCTAAATTCCCTGGCCATCCAGATGTATTCGCTATATATTTCAGTAATGCAAAATCAGTCAAACCTTTTTGCACCCCACGCTTATATCCTTTCATTAAATGCGGCATTGCAATTTGCGCATTTGTACGTGGATCTTTCAGCTCATCATCAGTTAAATGCTCTGGTGCAAGCCCGCCGCCGCGGTGTAGTTGAAACAATCCGAATGAAGTTCCATTATCTCCAACACTTCTTGGATTTAATCGACTTTCATGCTCGGCAATTGCAAGAGGTATCCATTCTGGAAGATTTACTTTCTTCGCTTCCTCTATAATGATTTGTTTCATCTGTTTTGCTTCTTCTGAATCAACATAGCTTGTTCCATTCACTAGCTTATCCATTCCTTCAGACTTTCCTTGGAAATATAAATATACTCCAAGAACAACTAAAAATCCTACAAAGAATTTCTTCACTACCTCTACCTCTTTCTCCGCTGAAATTTGTCCCCTTTCAGCCTTCCCTTTACAATTACCTACATTCTATTACTCTTTTATCATAGCAAATAACTATACATATTATCATCATGCTTTAGACCGATTTTGTGAAAAAACAGCTGGTAAATACGTACAAAAATGTAACTTTCATAGACTATAACGCATTTATTGTATATAATTGTAAACTGAACTCTATATATAGAATAGGAGCATACAAAATGAAAAAATGCCTAACACTCTTGTTCAGCATTTTACTACTCATCCCTACCTACACCTCTGCACAAACATCATCAAAACCAAAAGTACTTGTTTTGTATAGTACACAAGACGATAAATTTTCAAATAATGTCCAAATCCTTAATACTCAATTAGGACATTTTACAAATGATATAACCGTAAAAAACTTAAAAGAAGCAACTTCAATTAATAACGTATCCTCCTATACACATATTGTTTATATCGGTGAAACAAAAGAAGCGTTTTCTGATGAAACGAAACAATTTCTAGAAAACTTCTCCGGCCCTGTATTAGTATTAGGACAAAATGTTGAACAATTATCTAAGCGTTTTTCTTTCATTACTTTGAATAGTGATGATATACGAGTTAATAAAATTGAATATCCAGACAAGAAGCTAAAAAATACCTTAGAGGAGGAACGATTAATTCAATCATTTGATACGAATGGAACTGTGCTTGCTAACGCCTTAAGCTCAAATAACACTAACCCACTAATCGTTCAGCATGAAACATCTTATTATGTTGCAACACCTAACCTCTTTGACTGGATGTCTCATTACGTCGGTGAAATGTTATTTTCTTATTTCAGCCAAAAACCAACGAAAAATAAAGTTGAAGCTTATTTACGCCTTGAGGATGTTCACCCCGCAGCAGATATAAATCAATTGAAAGAAATTGCTGAATTACTAAAAGAGAAAAAGATGCCTTACATGATTACTGTTATTCCAGTATATAAAGATCCAGATACAGGAAAGATAATACATTTAAAAGATAAACCAGAACTAGTTGATCTTTTACGCTCTATGCAAGATGATGGTGCAGCAATTATTATGCATGGTTATACTCACCAATTTTATGACAGTGAAACAGGTGAAGGCTTTGAATTTTGGGATGTAAAAACAGATCAACCAATTCGCCAACCGAAGCATGAAAAACCGAAGACAAAAGATGACTTTCCAAATATAGAGGCATATAACCAATATGTAAAAAAAGGGGAAGAATTCGAGGAAAAATATACGAAAGATCATATCGAAAAAGGAATTCAAGAACTTGTAGATGCTAAACTATATCCTGTTGCCTTTGAAGCACCTCATTACACGATGTCTCAAAAAGGATATGAAATATTATCAAGGTACTTTTCAACTTATGTAGGACAACTACAGTTAAATGATACAACTTGGAAATCCATGCACTCACCATATTATACAAGTACTCCATCATTTTTACATGGAATGAAACTATTGCCTGAAACAGTCGGATTTATTGAAGAAGATACGCCACAAACTACTGCTAAAATGAAAGAGCGTGCTCTATCTGTTTCTAAATTATCCGATGGAGTTATTGGTGCATTCTATCATCCTTACTTAGGTGCGAAACCATTAAAAGAAGTGTTAAAGGATCTAGAAAGTATTCCAAATATAGAATGGATTGATTTACAAAAGGAAAAGAATGAAGTAAAAATGAAAGATATTCATATTACGACGAATAAAGACGGCATTCACGTTGAAAAACCAACCAGTGCGAATGACATAATTGATTATATAAAGCAATATGGCTTCTTCCTTATGCTAGGGTTCGTTATCATTGTCTTTCTTTTATTATTAAAACGTGCGAAAAAATTAGAATCCTAATACAAAACCACCGAGCGGAACGCTTGGTGGTTTTTTGTCCTATATCAAACCATGGCATTTTATTAAATAAATTCAACTTTTACTTTTTCCGTTACATGATTAAAACTATAATTCTCCTATCCTTTCAAATAAAATCGACTTGTATTTTCATATATTGTTTCTGCGACCTTATCAATGGATATGTTTTTTATAGAACTAATTTCCTTTAATACCTCTCGAATCATTCTTGGGTGCGTTATAACATCTTCTTGAAATTCCCACGGACCATCTGTTTCTACCATCATATATTCAAGCGGATAATACGAAACGATTTTTCTAATCTTCTCCTTATGTAAAACATCCGGTGTAATCGAAATATAATAACCATTTTTCATCATCCGTTTCATTGTTTCATCGCTTCCTTTAAACCAATGGAAATGTGCACGTGAAACTTTATATTTCTCTAGCAAATCACATACAATGTCAGCATCTTCATAAACTGCGTGTAATACAATCGGCAAATTATACTTACTAGCTAGTTCTATAAATTTTTTCAATACAGCTATGTATGGATCTGCAGCAATTCTTTCATCTTCTTTTCTCAAATAATAGGGCAAACCTACTTCACCAATCGCAACAATTTCCTCTGCGTTCTGTTCAATAAGTTGATAAATCTGTTCACACTCTTCTTTATGAATCTGTTGCTCTGGATGAAACCCTATCGCTGGATATATAAAGGGATACTTCTTCGCTAAAGATAACGTTTCCTTACAAGATTGATAATTCATAGATACCGCAATAAGCCCCTTTATTTCCTTACTATTTTCCACCTCTTTTAGTAATCTGCTCTTCTCTTCATCCTTATATTGATCAACATGTATATGACTATCAATCCATTTCATCTTTATGCCCCCATAAAAAAACAAGAAAGGAGTTCCTTTCTTGTTTTAGCATCTATATTATTTAACAATTAAGTTTGTTATGATATCAAATAATCCAATACACACTACGGCAACAGTAAAGTAGCTACAGAAATCTTTAATTGGTAACTTCACTACTTCTTCTTTACGCATCCCATTTTTCTCCCTTCTTACTAGATCCCTAATTATTTTTCTATCTGTATCTATTATGCAAAAAATATGACAAATTTACTATCGAATTAACTTACGTAAACCTTACAATGTTGTAAGGTTTAAAAAAGGATCCCCATCTTTATTCAGATGAGGATTATTAAAAATTAGTTGGTTTTTCATTCTTCATTACAAACAGAAAGTAATACATTGAGACTTTCTAGTTACACTATATGAAAATTACTATCTTTTAACTATCGAATTACATTACAGAAGGCTTACATGTTTGTAAGTTATGTGTAATGTAATTCGATAGTTCCCCTTACTTATATTTCGTACAATAAAGTTAGAAAGTAAGCCAAATAAGAAGAACACTCACATAACCAAATTACATTGCTAGTAGCTACTCTTCTTATACCTTTCACCCATGCTACTACAATGTACCCCCTTCCCCTTTATATAATAAAAAAGCCTTAGTCTATATGGACTAAGGCTTTTTTGTTAATCTCAAAAATACCCTTACCCAGTATTTTTATTTTCGACAAAAAATAGCCGGGGGTATATTTCACTATCTCATCGTTAAAAGTTTGCTCTTCGCATTTATAGGAATATTTGCAACCTCAATCTCTTCAATCGATTCACCGTAACGTCCTTTTGCAAAAACCTTTAATGCTTCATCTCTCTTTAACATATGCTTAACCGTTTTCTTTATTTTCTGCTCTCTACCACGTTCATCGAATGCAATAAATTCATATTCATACCACTCATCACCAATATGCTGACCAATTGTATTCACAACCGTATAGTATTCTTTCGTCTTATAAAATGGATTATATTTATCGATAACTGGTCCAAGTTTCGTAGGCAGTAACATTACTACTATCACTATCATCGCTATTATAGTAGTGATCATTTTTTTCTTCATAATAAACATTCCTCCTCTGCAGGATATATATACATCCATTTTAAAAAGGGGGAATAAAATCTACTATTGAATCTCATTACATTACACTTACATTTTTGTAAGAATTAAAAAAGGTGAACGAATTTGCTCGTTCACCTTTTAGCTTGCTTTAAAGCCACCGCCAAGTACATCACGTACATCATGTATAACAACGAAAGCATCTTCATCTACCCGGCTAATAACTTGTTTTAACTTAACAAGCTCTTGTTTATTAATAACAACATATAAAACTTCTTTATTTTTACCAGTATATCCGCCGCGCCCTTCTAATACAGTAACACCGCGTGTCATATTTTTCGTAATAGCTTCACGAATTAAATCTGGTTGATTCGAAATAATCGTAACAGCCGTTTTTGTGTCCATTCCTTCTACAATGAAATCAATCACCTTCGCTCCAATGAACACAGCCACAAGTGTATACATCGCCTTTTCTTGCCCTATTATAAATACAGAACCAGCAATTACAACAATATCAATAATTAGTACGCCTTTACCTACACTCCAACCTAAATATTGATTTGCTAACTGAGCTAAGATTGCTGATCCTCCCGATGTACCTCCGGCTTTGAACATACAACCTAATCCAATTCCCACAAATAAACCAGCAAATAAAGCTGCTAATAATGTATCACTATTTACATGATACTCAATATGTTCTGTAACGTATAAAAACAAAGATGTTTCTACAATCCCTAAAATTGTATAAATCATTGTTTTCTTATCAAAAAATTTATAACCAACAGCTAGTAAAATTGCATTTATAGCAAAGTTCACAATTCCTGGTGACCAATCAAATAAGTAGTACGTAACAACCGTTAAACCAATAATTCCACCTTCCGATAAACGGTTTGGAATTGCAAAGTAATTAATACCAATTGCGAATAATAATGAACCAATTGTAATTAGTGTTATTTCCTTTATACGTTGATTAACCATAGTTCATACCCTCCCCCCATTTGACATTGTATCACTATCTCCTAGAGGTTTAGAAGTGGTTTTTATTCCGCATTTTCCCTCTTAAAAATTGAAATATTATGTTTAAACAGAGGGTTGATTAATTATTCATATTTGCTCTAACTGCACGGACAAATCGCTCCACATTCCCTTTCTGAATATACTTAGCGCGAATGGTTTCATGACTACAAGTAAATTCAAAATACGGATGAAAATCTATGCTATCTATATACAAATATGAATACTCTTTAAATGTTGAAGAATAGTACGGAAATTTCCCGTAAAAAAGGAGACGTCTAGTAGTGGCAACAAAAACCCCATGTTGATACGATAATATAAAATTATCCTTCTCAAATATCCCTACCACAAAAGCCAGAATCTTTTCATCATCATCTACATACTTTTTCATACTCGATAAAAGTTCATTCATGCATATTCCTCCAAATTCTATTCACTGCATTAACACTTGAAAAGAATCCATGGATTATTACAGACCGGTTTAACTCCTTTATAAAGTATGAAACGCGTTTCCTGTCAAAGATATTTCAAAAAAATAATCCGTTATGCGATTATACACATAACGGATTACGATTAAACTGTAGAGCGTTCCACAAGTTCGTATGGAATTTCCAGCTTTTCTTGTTCAGAACTCTCGTCATTCACTTTTCTATGCAACATTTCAAAAGCAGTTTTCCCTATCTCCTTTAAATTTTGATCAATAGTTGTCAATTGTAACACTTGCGAGATAGGTTGATTATCAAAGCCAATAATCGCTAAATCCTCAGGAACTTGAATCCCTAATTTTTCAACCTCTGTCATAACCCCAATCGCAACTTCATCACCTGCTACTATTAATGCTTCAGGAAGATCCTGCATCTCTTTTAACTTATGAGCCACTTTTACACCATCTTCTAGTGTAAAACATTCTGTAAAAATCCATTCTTCATTAACCTCTTCGTCTATAGATTGCAATTGCTGTTTATAAACATCAAAACGCTTTTGACTACTCGGCCCTAATTTTCTTCCCGTACAATAACCAATTTTTTTATAACCTTTCTCAATCAAATAATCCATTCCTAATTGAAAGGCCGCTGAATGATTCGTATATACACTTGAGATGTTTGAAATATCATTGTCTTCACAAGCAATTATTGCGCCGTAAGAAGCATACGGTTCTATCGTTTCCCAATCATTTGCACGTGAACAAATAATAAGACCATCCAATTGTTTTGTTTTTAACATATGTAAACTTTTCATTTCTTCTTTTTTATTATAATTCGTTTGGCAAAGTAGCACCCTGTAATTATGCGCTAACGCAGTCTCCATCATTCCGCTCACCATCGCATCAAAACACGGATGATTAATATACGGTAAAATCACACCAACAATATTCGTTTTTCCTTTTGATAAATGAACAGCATTTGCGTTTTGCGAGTAATTCAATTTCTCAACTATCTCTATAACCGCTTTTCTTTTTTCTTCACTTACATATGGGTGATCATTCAACACTCTCGAAACAGTCGTAACTGAAACTCCCGCCATCTTTGCAATATCTTTAATATTAGCCATACACTCACCTCTACCTTTAACTTAATGAATCTCATGAACATATGTCAAATCTTCTTATCATTACACCTTCATTCGTTTCTCTTACAAAAGTGTAATTTTTCTGTAAGCTAATTCGATAGTGACTTTCCGCAACATTTCATACAATTAAGTCAGAAACAAGGTAACAACTATTCGAAAAGGAGCGGATTAATATGATGAACAAAATGAAAACGAACAATTTCTTACATACAATGGGCATGGTATTTTTCGCTCTTATCGACGCAAAAGCTGTTGCTTCTACATTAAACAAGTGAGGAGAATGTATTATGAATAACATCACTTTTAACAAATTAGATTTTTTAGGACTAGCTAGTGGCTCGATTCTTCTTACTGCTTTTATTTACGCCGCTACGCTTGTATAACTTTGTGTCCCCTTTCCCCTTTATTATAAATAGTAATAGAAAAGACGACCGTCTATGCCCGGTCGTCTTTTCTTATTTTTGATTTGATTGCAAAGCTTCTTTTAACTCCTCAAACTTCTCATTTAATTGATCTGTCATCATTTTCATAGCGGTTTTTCGATCTATTTGTTCTCCAGCCTCAATTTGAATTGGATCTCCAAAAATCAATTGTGCCTTTTTCCCCTTTATTAATTCTTTTACACTTGATGGACCAACATAAGCTGCTGGTACTAACGGAACATTGGAACGCATCGCAATTGTCACAGCACCCGCTTTTAATGAAACATCTTCCGCTGATCTTGTTCCACTCGGAAAAATCCCTACTACCTTTCCTTCTTTTAATAAACGTGATGGAATTTTAAGTGTACTTGGTCCTGGATTCGCACGATCTACAGGGAATGCATTTACATTTTTAAAGAACCAATTTTTGAATTTCCCTTCAAATAATTCTTTTTTGGCCATGTAATGAATTTGAGTTGGATACATCCCTGTAGCTAACATTAATACATCCATAAAACTTGTATGTGTACATGCAACAACATAGGGTCCACCTTCTGGTAGCTTTTCTCTTCCTTGTACTTCTACTTTCCCAGCTGTTTTAAATATATATTTCAACAAAAATGTAATTGGTTTATACATTTATTTCGTTCCTTTCTAAACATCCGAAGTATAATCATATTCTTATAACAATTATAACACTAAGTTTTAGGAGTTGGTAATAAAATTAAGGATGAATTGTTAAATTTCAATTCTTACAAAAGTGTAATTTTCTTGTAAGCTAATTCGATAGTTACTTCTTACTATATTTCATACAATTAAGTCAGAAACAGGGCAACAATTATTCGAAAAGGAGTGGATCAATATGATGAACAAAATGAAAACGAACAATTTCTTAAATACAATGGGCATGGTATTATCGGCTCTTTTCGATGCAAAAGCTGTTGCTTCTGCATTAAACAAGTAAGGAGAATGTATTATGAATAACATTACTTTTAACAAATTAGATTTTTTAGGATTAGCTAGCGGCTCTCTTCTTCTTACTGCTTTCATTTACGCTGCTACGCTTGTATAACTTTGTGTCCCCTTTCCCCTTTATATAGAAAAAGACGACCGTCTATGCCCGGTCGTCTTTTTAATTTTTTCTTTCTTTCAATTCTTTTAAAAGCTGTATTAGCTCAGCTTGTTGTTTTATCTTTTTACGACCATTTCGATTAATTGCTGCAAGCTCACAGGCAACTCCGACGGCGAAGAAAAACAATAAACTTTCTAACATGTGAAATCCTCCATTTGCCTATTAAACAGCTTGACGTAATTGTTCTTCTTGTAAAACTCTCTTATTTATATTTTCTTCTTTTCTCTGACAAACGTTATTGCGAATAAGCGCTGCAATAACAAGTACAGTCCCTATAATATCAAACATTGTGATTTGATACCCTTGCATCATCATAATAGCTAAAGTCGTAATTGGTACAAAATTAATAAATAAAATCCCATTAATGGATGATAAAATTTTCACACCATAGTTCCAAGCAAGTAGCGCTACAATACCTGGCAATGTCATCATGAATAACAAATCATATTTCACAATAGAAATCGTTCCCATACTCGGAACTGAAATATATCCAAGCGACGTAATAATTACCGTTATAATTCCTGTAACAGTCGTACCGAATACACACGTCAACGTAGAATAACGTAACGTTGACCAATCACTACAAGTTTGACCACCCATCGTATAAATAACCCACCCTACAACACCAATAAATATAAATGCTAATGGGAACATATTATCTTTCAATGTTACAAAGAAACTCATGTCACCTTTTGTAATAACAAACACAGCTCCTACAAAAGCAATAACCATACTCGTTATCATATACTTCTTCGGTTTTATATGCTTATATCCCCATAAAATACAAATAGAAATCATCGGCATAAGTGCTTCCATAATGGAAGCTACCATTACACCCGACTTACCCATTAACATTTGCCCTAAAAATATGAGGACATTATATACTGTAAATGCCATCGTTCCAAAAAAGACGAGTAACTTTCCTCTTCCCTCTAAACAAAATGCCTGTTTTCCTTCTTTCACTAACAACAATACAATCAGCATTATCGCCACTGCTCCATAGCGAATAAGCGAAAAATAAAATGGATCTATGTATTCTAGCGCATGATCAGCAACTGGAAACATCGCTCCCCATGACATACTCGCAATTAAACACGCCAAAGCCCCTATTATCATTTGACCTCTTCTCACCGCAATCCCCCGTTTCTTTCTATTTGCACAAAGAGAATTGTAAAAGAAAAAATATATCACGTAAAATGATTCAAAATGATGTTAACTATCATTTATAATGATAGTTAACATCAAGGGGGATTACAAAATGGAATTAAGAGACTTACAAATCTTTAAAAGCGTTGCCGATCAGGGTAGTGTAAGTAGCGCAGCAAAGGAATTAAATTATGTACAATCAAATGTAACTGCACGTATTAAACAACTAGAAAACGAATTAAAAACCCCACTCTTTTACCGCCATAAACGAGGAATGACTTTAACAGCTGAAGGAAGAAAAATGCTCGTTTATGTTAGTAAAATTTTGCAAGATGTCGACGAACTAAAACAAGTATTTTTAGATAGCGAAACACCTTCTGGTATATTAAAAATCGGTACAGTCGAAACAGTAAGTACACTGCCTACCATTTTATCTTCTTACTATAAAAGCTATCCGAATGTCGATTTATCATTACAAGCGGGTCTAACAGAAGAATTAATTAGAGAAGTACTTGATCATCAATTAGATGGCGCCTTTATATCAGGTCCTATTAAACATCCACTAATCGAACAATACGATGTTAGTACAGAGAAATTAATGCTTATAACACAAAATAAAGCCTTTCATATAGAAGAATTTACAACAACGCCTCTACTCGTTTTTAACCAAGGATGTGGATACCGCTCCAAACTAGAACGTTGGCTTAAAGACGAAGGTTTGCTACCAAAAAGAATTATGGAATTCAATATATTAGAGACAATATTAAACAGTGTTGCACTCGGTCTCGGAATTACACTCGTACCACAGTCTGCTGTCCATCATCTTTCTAAAGCAGGTAAGGTACATTGTCATGCAATCCCTGAAAAATACGGCAGTATTTCAACGGTTTTCATACGCCGTAAAGATAGCTATATGACGAATTCAATGCGTAGTTTTTTAAAAACAATTGAAGACCATCATCATATCAATATGCTGTGAAAGACATTCTTACATGAATGTCTTTTTTTCTTACAAAAGTGTAAGTCTTTCGTAAGCTAATTCGATAGTTGGAAGTATCCATATTCCCTATAATTAAGACATAAGCAGGGCAACAACTATTCGAAAAGGAGCGGATACGCATGATGAACAATATGAAATCAAATAAATTTTTAAATACAATGGGCATGGTGCTATCCGCACTTGTCGATGCAAAAGCTGTTGCAACTACATTAAACAAATAAGGAGAGATTATAATGAACAACATTACTTTCAACAAATCAGACTTTATCGGACTTGCAAGTGGAGCTACTCTTCTTACGGCTTTCATTTATACACTTGCTCAAGGTCTTATTTAACACTTTGTTTCCCCAAACCCCTTTATATATAGAAAAAGCTGCTCGTCTTATAGACAAGCAGCTTTTTAGTTTGTCCCGCTTTAATGGGCAGTAAGACCCCCTCCTCAAAATTCAGCGAAAGCAAAGAAGTTAGGTGGGGGTCGGGCTGCCCATAAAAGTCCGATTGGTTCAACTAATAATCAGTGGGGGATGAAGAACCCCCACACTGATTAAAGTTTCACTTTATTTCATATACAATTTGACCTGTTTTCGTAATATCATATCCGCCAATCGCATTTAATTCATTATGAAATTCTTCCGATTGCAGAATGTCTTTCACAACTTCAATCAGCTCTTCATTTTCTTTATTCTTCAAAATTACTAAATCATACTGTTCTTTCATGATTGGAATAAAGTCCACATTTACAATTTGCGAAAACTTTTCTGAACCTACTCCTACATCAGCTTTTCCATTTGCAACTTGCGTGGCAACACCAAGATGATTCGATTCTTCCCATTCATATCCACTAATATCAGCTTTATTTAATTTTCGGATTCGTAATTGTTCATCCACTAACACTCTAATACCAGAACCCTTTTCTCGATTCACAAACTTTATAGTGGACCCGGATATGTCAGCCCATGTCTTTATTTTCTTCGGATTTCCTTTTTGAACATAAAACCCTACATTTCTGGACAATAAATTAATCATAAGACATGGCTGTCCTACTAAAATACGTTTTACGTAAGGAATATTATATGTACCCGTTTCACCATCAAACAAATGCAAACTAACGATACTTCCTTCTCCTTGATACATTTTCACTAAACTCGTTAAGCTACCTTGATACGCTCTTAAAACATTAGAACTTGGCAAACGATTTTCTATACGTTTAGCTAACATATCTAACGTTAGTTCTTGACCACTAATAATACACGTGTTCAAGATACTACTACCATCGTTTTTCACAGGATTAACTTGTACTTTCCCTGTTTTCATTTGCTTTATATATTGATCTAAATCTGCTGCATCAATGCGCATCTGTCTACCAACTCTATAAGAAGGAAGTTCTCCTTTTTTAATTAAGTCGTATACAGTTAATTTTGATACTTTTAATCGCTTTGCTACTTCTTCCGTTGTGTAGGAATGATGATCCATAGACGATTCCTCACTTTCTCCTTTCATTGTAACAAAGAAAAGAATATTTCTCCTATTTTTTAAAAATAGACATATGTTCAAATTATATTCAATTATAACTAGTTATATTTAGTTATATTTAGTTATAATTAGATGTGTCAAAATGAAAGGGGATTTTTTTATGAATAAATTTATATTACGTTCCATCGGGGCACTTATACTTTCTTTCCTTCTTATATTTAGCGCTGCTTGTACAAGTGGGGAAAAGCATACAAAGTCAGCTGCTAAAGAGGATAAAACAGTTGAACTGACTATCTCAGCTGCTGCAAGCTTACAAGATGCATTAAAAGAAATCGAAAAACAATATAAAGAAAAAGAGCCAAATATCAAACTTTCTTTTAACTTCGGTGCTTCTGGAGCACTTCAACAACAAATTGAACAAGGTGCACCTGCTGATTTATTCTTCTCAGCAGCAGAAGATAAATTCCAAACCCTTGTAAAAAAAGGATTCATTAATGAAAAAGAGGGGAAAAATCTCCTTGGAAACGAACTCGTTCTAGTCGTCCCAAAAGATAGTTCTCTTACAAAAATTCAAGATTTAAAAGATGAAAAAATAAAAAAAATTGCACTTGGTACACCTGAATCTGTACCTGCTGGCAAATATGCAAAGGCTTCTCTAACACACGAAAACCTTTGGAATGATGTTCAAAATAAAGTCGTATTTACAAAAGATGTTCGCCAAGTGTTAACATATGTAGAAACAGGGAATGTCGATGCTGGTATCGTATACAAAACAGATGCTCTCATTTCGGATAAAGTAAAGATTGGTGAGACAGCAGCAGCTACTTCTCATGAGCCAATCCACTATCCTTTAGGTGTTATAAAGGAATCTAAACATAAGAAAGAGGCGACTTCATTTTATGAGTATTTGCAGTCAAAAGATGCACAATCTATCTTTAAAAAATATGGATTTACAGTCCTGTCGTAATTACTATGAGCATTGATGCTATTTTATCGCCTGTCTTTCTATCTTTAAGAGTAGCTGCATGCGCCACTATTCTCGTTACAATTTTAGGGACAATTGTCGGGCGAGCACTAGCTCGCTCCTCATGGCGATATAAAGTACTATTAGAAACCATATTTTTATTACCAATGGTACTTCCACCAACTGTTATCGGCTTCTTTCTCATTATCATCTTTGGAAACAACAGCCCGATCGGAAAGTGGGTTGAATCATTATTTCAGCAGTCTATTATGTTCACATCTACTGCTGCGATCATTGCTTCTACAGTTGTTGCATTTCCGCTTATGTACCAATCAGCGAAAACGGGATTTTCTATCGCAAATGTACAAATTGAAGAAAGTGCTCGTGACCTTGGCGCAAGTGAATATCAAGTTTTTCTGCACGTTACACTTCCGCTCGCATTTCCTGCCTTACTAAGCGGGATGATTTTGAGCTTTGTCCGCGCGCTCGGTGAATTTGGTGCTACACTTATGTTTGCCGGGAACATTCCTGGTAAAACACAGACAATCCCAACTGCAATTTACATGGCTATTGATGCAAGTAATATGCAACTCGCATGGACACTTGTAGTTATTACTATCGGTATGTCACTCGTATTTCTACTATGTATTCAACTTATTAATAAAAGAATTACTAACTCTTAAAGCAGCTTTTTTCGAAGCTGCTTCTTTATTTCTTAGGAAATAAAATATACCACCGGGAAATAACTGAATTTTACCTCTTATTAAAATATACATTTTATTTGAATTCACTTTCTAAAATAGGCAATTTCCTGTTATTATATGGAGGTGTTTCAAAAAATGAAGAAATGAAAACGCATTTATATCGTGAATTCTTCATCCTGTTTTAGCGATCGGTAATCTTCTACTCTATTAGTGGGGCATTACCGATCGTTAGAACGATATGTAACTATATTGGTATAGCAAACCGAAGGGAGTCTTGTAATGGACATTTTATTAGCGCTTCTTCCTGCAATTGCATGGGGAAACATCTTATTAGTAAGCGTAAAAATGGGCGGTGGTGCATATAGCCAAACGGTAGGTATGACAATCGGTGCTCTATTCTTCGCAACAATTATGTATGTATTTACTCAACCAGCTTTAACAATGACAATCTTAATTGTTGGTTTTATTTCAGGTTTATTCTGGGCTTTAGGACAAGTAAACCAATTAAAAACAGTTGAAAAACTAGGTGTTTCAACTACTGTAACGATTTCTACTGGTATGCAACTTGTTGCAACTTCTATCTTTGGGGTTATCGCTTTCCGTGAGTGGACTACTACTACAACGATCATTCTGGGAACGATTGCAATCCTATTAATCGTAGTTGGTGTTGTATTCACATCATTAGATGATAAAGAAAATGCTCAGCCACCTGGACAATTGAAAAAAGGACTTCTTACTTTAATTGTTTCTACTTTCGGCTATCTTGTATATGTAATTATTATTCGTTGGTATAATATCGATGGTTGGTCTGCTATTTTACCACAAGCAGTTGGTATGTTTGTTGGTGCGGTTGTACTGACGTCTAAACATAAACCATTTAACAAATATGCAATCCGTAATGCTTTGTCTGGTTTACTATGGGGAACTGGAAACTTATTCTTACTTCTTTCATTACCACGTGTTGGAGTAGCAACAAGCTTCCCATTATCTCAAACTGGAATCGTTATCTCAACATTCGGTGCGATTGTATTCTTAGGTGAAAAGAAAACAAAACGTCAATTGATCTTTATTGCACTAGGTAGTGTTTTAATTATCGGCGGCGCTGTATTACTTGGTATGACAAAAGCATAATCTTATATTCTATTAGTAAACCCCTGAAGCATATGTACTTCAGGGTTTTTTTAATTCTAATTATTTTCTAGATATAATTATTTGTATGTTCTTGCCCCTTATAATTGCTCTTCCACTCTAGCAAACCAGCTACACATATAAAGAGATTAATAATAGCTAATATTAACATGAATCTCCTCCTTCTCATTATCCATTCCATCTACGGTAAGTCTTTTCTTTTTACAAAATTCTCTTAAAGATGATATCGTTTTTATAACATATCTCTACTAGAAAGGAATAAAGGATATGCTAACTAAACATCGAATTTTATTTATTGGTGCCGGTCGTATGGCAGAAGCTATATTTTCCGGATTACTTAAAACAAGCAAAGAGTACATCGAAGAAATTATCGTCTCTAACCGAAGCACCATAGAAAAGCTAAAACAGTTACAACATCGATATAATGTGTCTACTACAACAGATTGGAAACAGCATGTTACATCTGTTGATACGGTTGTTCTAGCAATGCCACCTTCGGCTCATGAAGAGTTATTAGCTGAGCTATCTCCGTTAATATCAAATCAACTAGTCGTAACAGTAGCAGCTGGCATTGGACCATCTTATTTAGAAGCTAGACTCCCAAAAGGCACGCCTGTTGCTTGGATTATGCCTAATACAGCTGCTGAAATTGGAAAGTCTATCTCCTTATATACAATGGGACAATCAGTAAACGAGATACATCAAGAAACCCTGCAACTACTTTTAAAAGGTATTGGTACTTCGCAACTTTGTACTGAGGAAGAAGTTCATCAGCTTACTGCAGTTACTGGAAGTGCACCAGCCTTCCTTTATTACTTTGCTGAAAGCTTAATTGAAGCAACAAAAAGTTATGGAGTTGATGAAGAAACCGCAAAACATCTTGTCATTCAAATGATTTCTGGCTCTGCTTCTATGCTTGAACAAACGCAAAATCCAGCTAACCTTCGCGAACAAGTAACAACGCCAGGTGGTTCCACAGCTGAGGGTCTCAAAACTTTATACGAATATAATTTTTCAGAGGCAATTCAAAAAGCAGTAGAAGCAACAAACAAAAAAGCTAGGGGGAAATAATATGATTTTAACAAGTTTAAAAGACTATACAACATTACATAACGGTGTAAAAATGCCTTGGTTTGGTTTAGGTGTTTTTAAAGTAGAAGATGGTTCAGAAGTAATTGATTCTGTAAAAGCAGCAATTAAAAATGGCTACCGCAGCATCGATACTGCAGCAATCTATCAAAATGAAGAAGGCGTTGGGCAAGCGATTCGTGAATCCGGTGTTTCACGTGAAGAATTATTTATTACCTCAAAAGTATGGAATAGCGATCAAGGATATGAAACAACGCTTCAAGCATTTGAAACTACATTAGAGAAATTAGGTCTAGAATATTTAGATTTATATTTAGTACATTGGCCTGTAAAAGGGAAATATACTGAATCATGGAAAGCATTAGAAACACTTTATAAAGATGGCCGTGTTCGCGCTATCGGTGTGAGTAATTTCCACATTCACCACTTACAAGACGTATTTGAAATTGCTGAAATTAAGCCAATGGTCAACCAAGTGGAATACCACCCACGTTTAGCACAAGAAGAGTTACATGCATTCTGTAAAGAACATAATATCCAGCTTGAAGCTTGGTCACCATTAATGCAAGGACAACTACTAGATAATCCAACGTTACAAGAAATTGCGACAAAATATAATAAATCAACTGCGCAAATTATTTTACGTTGGGATTTACAAAACGAAGTTGTAACAATTCCCAAATCAATTAAAGAACATCGCATTATTGAAAATGCAAACATCTTCGACTTTGAATTAAGTGCTGATGATATGAAAGCAATTCAAGCTTTAAATGAAGATCGTCGCGTTGGTCCAGATCCAGATAACTTTAACTTCTAGTAGAAAAACCACTGCCATATGCAGTGGTTTTTTCATTTAAGAAAACTGAAAATTTAAACTATATTTCATTTAGTTGACACTTCATTATTCAAGGTGTAAGATTTTGAATTATCAAAGAAACACAAAAATTAATAAAATTTATTCGTTTACTCATTGTATCAAGAGAGGTGGAGGGACTGGCCCTTTGAAACCTCGGCAACAGGTTCATTTTGAATACTGTGCCACTTCCTGCAAGCTTTATGCTTGAAAGATGGAATGAGGGACTTCGTTTATATACGGGTGCATAACTTGTACGTAAAAATCCCTCTTTCTCAATATGAAAAGAGGGATTTTTTATTTTTCATTTCCCTCATCATCATCCAAACTTAATTATTTAGGAGGAAAATCAAATGAAAAAGAAGTTTGTACCCGGTATTGCATCAGTTGTAGGAGTAAGTATTTTATTAACTGGTTGCGGTAGTTATAAAAACGAAGCAAGCGGAGCAAATGCAAAAGACGAGGCACCTAGTAAACAGGTTTTAAACTTATCTTCACCTACTGAAATACGAACAATGGATACGGCTCGTGCTACAGATACTGATTCTGGTCAAGTAATGAGAAACGTATTTGAAGGTTTGTATAATCTTGGTGAAGGTAACAAACCTGTTCCTGGTGTTGCAAAATCTCATGAAGTAAGTGGCGATAAAACGAAATACACATTCCATTTGCGAGATTCAAAATGGTCAAACGGCACTCCTGTTACAGCTAAAGATTTTGTGTTCGCTTGGCAACGTGCCGTAGATCCAGCAACAGCCTCTGAATATGCATTTTTATTCTTTGATATTAAAAACGCAACAAAAATTAACAACAAAGAACTTCCAGCCGACCAACTTGGTGTAAAAGCAGTTGATGACCATACGTTTGAGGTAGAATTAGAGCGTCCTGTTCCTTATTTTATTAGCTTAACAGCGTTCCCAACATTTCTACCAATTAATGAGGAATTCTTTAAAGTACAAGGTGATAAGTACGCTTTAGAAGATAATACAATCTTGTACAATGGAGCTTTTACACTAAGCGATTGGAAGCACGAACAAAGCTTTAAATTTAAGAAGAACCCTACCTATTGGGATAAAGATACTGTCAAACTAGAAGAAATCAATTTTAATGTCGTAAAAGAAAAATCAACAGAAGTAAATTTATTCGAGTCAAAACAATTAGATCGTATAAAACTAACATCTGACTTCGTCGATAAATATAAAAAGGATGCTAACTTTAAAGAACGTCCAAACGTAGGCGTACAATTTTTACGTATGAATCAACAAAACAAAGTACTTCAAAACGTTTCTGCACGCCAAGCAATTGATCAAACAATTGATAGAAAATCCTTTGTAAATACGTTATTAAATGATGGCTCTACACCAACATTTGGTCTCGTTCCAAAAAACTTTGCAAAAGGACCTGAAGGAAAAGACTTCCGTACTGCAAACGGCGATTTAACAAAAGTTGATACAAAATCTGCACAAGAGTTATGGAAAAAAGCTAAACAAGAGCTTGGTTCTGAAAAGATAACATTAGAATTATTAACGAGTGATGCTGACCTTGATAAGAAAACTGGTGAATTCTTAAAAGGACAACTAGAAAAGAATCTAGATGGATTAACAGTAAATATAAAACCTCAGCCGCGTAAGCAACAAGTTTCGCTTTTATTAAAAGGTGACTACGAAATCGGAATTGATGGCTGGAGCCCTGACTTTGCGGATCCAATTACATTCCTTGAGCTATTTACAACGAATAACCCTTATAACTTAGATCATTACTCTAATAAGGAATTCGATGAAACAATAGCAAAAGTGAAAACAACTTTAGCTGGTGATGAAAAAGCTCGCTGGGAAGCATTACTAGCATCCGAGAAAATATTATTTAAAGACTCTGTTATCGCTCCTCTTTACCAAAAAGGCGAATCTTATTTAGAACGTTCTTATGTGAAAGGAATTGTGCAAGTAGACTTTGCAGGTCAATTAAACTTCAAGTGGGCAAAAATTGAAAAATAAAGTGAAACTTTAATAAGTGGGGGTTTCTTCATCCCCACTTATTATTAGCCCACACCAATTGTTTTTTTAGCAAAATATATTAAAAATAGGTTCTCTCACACATGAGAATCTGCTTTTTTAATATATTATTCTAAGAAATTAACAATCTATTTTTATTATTGACATATAGTTCTTTTCAGTGTTAATATTCTAAATAATCAAAGAAACAAAATATTTAACCATCAAAATATAATGTCTACTACGTTGAAACATATAACGATAGATTATAGTTCAACATGTATATACATATAGAACACCTGATTACCTATAAACAAATATTTATAATAGGTTTTATCTCCTTCTATAGCTACTTCAAGACACGGACATTATGACGTTACGAACAACACATTTAGGGAGGAACGAACAATGAAGAAAAAAGTTGTACCTGTTGTTGCATCTGTTTTAGGGGCAAGTCTATTACTAACTGCTTGCGGGGGAAATAAAGATAATGCAAGCGGAGCGAAAGCAAACGATAAAGCACCTGATAAACAGGCAATTAACTTATCATTCGCTTCAGAAATTCCAACAATGGATGTTGCAAAAGCAACGGATGGGGAATCCATGAACGTAATGCGTAATGTTTTTGAAGGGCTATATGCAATGGGAGAAGATAATAAACCGGTTCCTGGTGTCGCTGAGTCGGTTGACATTAGTCCCGATAAAACAAAATATACATTCCATCTCCGTGATTCAAAATGGTCAAACGGTACTCCTGTTACAGCAAAGGACTTTGCCTTCGCTTGGCAACGTGCCGTAAATCCTGATACAGCAGCTGAATACGCATTCTTATTCTTCGATATAAAGAATGCGAAACAAATAAACCAAAAACAATTGCCAATTGATCAACTAGGGGTCAAAGCTGTTGATGATAAAACGTTAGAAGTACAACTAGACCGTCCTGTTCCCTACTTCTTAAGCTTAACTACATTCTCAACATTCTTACCAATTAATGAAGAGTACTTAAAGTCTCAAGGCGATAAATATGGTTTAGAAACAAATCATTTAATTTATAACGGTGCTTTCACATTAGATAACTGGAAACATGAACAAAGCTTCCAATTGAAGAAAAATCCTAACTATTGGGATGCTAAAACTGTAAAATTAGAAGAAATCAACTTCAATGTCGTTAAAGATAAGTCTACAGAAGTGAACTTATATGATTCAGGACAAATTGATCGTGTTGCTTTAACTGCAGAGTTTGTTGATAAATATAAGAGCGATCCAAACTTCAAAGAACGCGCTGAAGTCGGCATTCAATTCTTACGATTAAATCAGAAAAATGAAACATTAAAAAATCAACATGCACGCCTTGCTATTAACGGCGCAATGAATAAAAAAGCTTACGTAGAAACAATCTTAAATAACGGCGCTGTTCCAGCTGAAGGAATGGTTCCTGCGAAATTTGCAAAGAGCCCAGAAGGCAATGACTTCCGTAAAGAAAATGGAAATCTAGTCAAGGATGATGTGAAAACAGCGAAAGAAAACTGGAAAAAAGCAAAACAAGAACTTGGTACTGACAAAGTAACAATCGAACTATTAACAAGTGACAATGCTTTAGCTAAAAAGACTGGTGAATATTTAAAAGGTGAATTAGAAAAGAACCTAGATGGATTAACAGTGAATTTAAAACCACAACCACGTAAACAACAGCTAAAACTACTATTAAGTGGTGACTATGAAATTGGTATTGACGGCTGGGGCCCTGACTTCGCTGATCCAATTACATTCTTAGATTTATTTACAACAGATAGTGCTTATAACTTCGATAAATACTCTAACAAAGAGTACGATGAGCTAATTCATAAAGTGAAAACAGATTTAGCTGGCGATGAAAAAGCACGCTTTGAAGCAATGAAGCAAGCTGAAAAAATTCTATTACAAGACGGCGCTGTCGCTCCTTTATACCAACAAGGCCGTTCTTACTTACAACGCTCTTTCATTAAAGGACTTGTAACAACTGACTTCGGTGGTGAGTTTAACTACAAGTGGACAGAAGTTACAAAATAATAAGTGCTAATAAAAAGGTATCCCACCGAGGATACCTTTTTATTTTATACTTCTTTAACTACAGAGCTTCTTCTTCCCTTTACCATTCCTTTTATAGCTAAAGTCATCACTGCTACTGATTGTGTAACCAATACAATAACTAATAATGAAATAATATTTCTCTCTAAACTAACTCCTCCAAATATTATTGTATAATAGCCATTCGCTGCATATGTTGCAGGAAATAATTCACTGATTGTTTGATATGTTTTAGAAAGCATTTCATGTGGCACAGTTACAACCATTTGTGTTAATGAAAGAAAGGCGAAAAAGACTATTGTCAATAATCCTCTTTTCCTTCTTTTTGCATTGAACCAAAACTCATCATAAATATAAACACAAACATCAAATATGTTCTCCACGTCAAAGAAGGTATATGCCCTGACCAAAGATAGCTAACTAAATAATTAATTCCCATAATACAAGACGATATTACTAAACTAATACTTATTAGTTTTACATATTTGAGCATATCTTTTCTCCTTGTTTTTTATTTTTCTACTTCTTCAAATTGCAGATTCACCGGCTCTTCTAAAAGTGTTTCATAAAAGTTCTCTGCCAAATCTGTTGAAGGAATTTTTTCATCTACTTCATCAAAGCGAATACTATCTAGCCACACACAACCTTCTCCTGATAATAAAACACCAAATGCAATACCAAGTGCTTCTTCTTTTATATCTAATACAACCGAGTACGATTGCCAGTTATTCGTATTTTTAATGGGGCGATTTTGCATATTATCCATAGCGAGCGGTTCTGTATCTTTTCCATCTACTCGCATCCACAATCCTGCCCAATCTCTTACATTTTCACTCTTAACAAATGCTGTAAAACGTAATCTCTTCCCTACATATTTATCCGCTCTGAACATTTGCATTAATGTTGAAAATCCTCCGTTCGTAACATTCTCTTTTGCTTTTATGTATGCAGATACTTTTCCTTGATGGACAACTTCATAATCTAAACCCATCTCATATTCAGCAGGATGACTCCCACTTAAGATCCATCCTTTCGGTATACCTTTTTGCATTGAAACACCCTCTCTTTCTATATAAAATGACTGAAAGTACTTTCGATATTTCTTTGGTGGCAATTGAAACATTCTTTTAAAAGCTCTCGTAAATGCCTCTTGTGAGGAAAAACCGTATTGCAGTGCAATATCAATAACAGCTCTCTCCGTTGACACTAAAACTTGCGCAGCATGAGTTAACCTTCTCTTTCGAATATAATCCGTTACACTCATCCCAACATATCTTTGAAAGATGCGATGAAAATGGTACATCGATACGGCACTGTGAGATGCCACTCTTTCTGTTGTAAGCTCCTCATGTAAGTGATTCTCTATATATTCAATTGATTTTTTTATTATCTCTTTATATTCTTCATGCATTTTAGCCCCTCCCTCACAATTTCAATTTACCATATACATACAAATCGTTTTTGATTTAAATTGCGGATTAGCCCTCGTGACTGCAGGATAATAATTTATTTTCAACACATACATAATTACATGTTTTTGGGAAAAACTTGTATAGAACGAATTTACATAAGGAGGAATTTATAATGAGAATTCTACTATCAGTTTTATTAGCTCTTATGCTAGTACCTGCATTAACAGGATGTAAAGCTCCTGCCAAAGAAGACACAACTTCTAATAAAAAGACGACTGAAGAAGCAAAAAATGAGGCTCCTGCAGATTTAAAACTAAACTTCAATGAATTCGATTTAAAGGCAGACTATCAAGATACAAAGAAAGACTACGAAGCAGACTATAAAAATGTAGCAGCTGACAAGAAAATGGAAGCAAAAATTGAAGATCATAAAGCAGATGTAAAATTAACAGGAGACGAGGCTATCACAAAATTAAGCCCACTTCTACAAGAATTAAAATTTGATAAAGATACTGCTGACCAAGAAGTAATCGATCAAGTAGTGAACGTATTCAAACTTGATAAAGACTATCAAAAATTTGATTTAGAAGTTGTCTTCTCTGATGGAACGAAAAAAGAATATAAAAGAGAAATAAAATAAAGAAGTAGGCGGTTGCCTACTTCTTTATTTTTTAATTTTTGCGTATCTTAATTCTGGACTAGAACCAATAATGAATTGGACACCGGATACTGATGATTTTTGTAAATAGGAAGCACTTGGGAAAATAATTGGGATTAATGGTGAATCTGTAAACATAATATCTTCCGCTTTATGCAATAATTCAAAACGCTTATCCTCGTTTTGTTCAACTTTTGCTTCGTTTATTAAAGCGTCAAATTCTTTATTATGCCATTTTGCATAGTTATTTGGACCATCACCCGCATATAAATCTAGTTTAGTAATTGGATCTAATAAAGAGCCGCCCCATCCCATATAAGCTAATTGGAAATCACTTTGCTTGTATGTGTCGATGTAACTCTTCCACTCTTTATTTTCTAATTTAATATCTACGCCAAGATTTTTCTTAAACATTTCTTGCATTGCTTCTGCTACTTTTTTATGTTGTGTATCTGTAGTGAATTTTAATGTTACTTCAGGTAATGTAGACCAGCCTTGTTCTTTCATGCCTTCTTCTAATAACTTTTTCGCTTCCGCTGGATCAAATTTAACGTAATCACCTTTTTCTTTACGGAAATCACGGCCACTTTGTGTTTTTGCTCCTTCTGGAACGAATGCATATGCTTCTTGCGCATTATTTTTATACAATTTTTCAACGATAAATTTACGATCAACCGCTAATGAAAATGCTTTACGTACCTTCGCATTTGTAAACGGCTCTTTTTCTACGTTAAACGAATAAATATAAGAAGAGAACCCTGCAACACGCTTATATTCTTTATTTCCTTTTTCTTTTTCGATCATCTCTTGTGGTAAACCACTTAGTAAATCTAATTCTTTGGATTTAAATAATTGATACGCTGTTTTAGAGTCTGGAATAATACGAAACTCAATTTCTTTTAGAGTTACCCTTTTATCATAGAATTCTTTATTTTTTTGTACTGTAATAGCTTGGTTATGCTTCCATTCTTTTAACGTGAATGGCCCATTCGTAATTAACTCTTTTGGATCTGTTTTTAATTTATTATTATCATCAATCGACTTTTTAGCTAATGGAATAAATAGTGAGCTTGCTAGTTTTTGTTTAATAGAAGCAACTGGGTGTTCAAGGGTTACCTTTAATGTTTGAGGATCAACAACTTGAATACCAACTTGTCCCTCTTCACCTTTTCCAGTATTATACGCCTCTGCCCCTTTAATAAAATACATTTCTGTCGCATTCATAGAACCCGTTTTCGGATTTAATAATCGCTTCCATGCAAATTCAAAATCATTTGCTGTAATAGGAGAACCATCTGACCATTTAATATCTTTCTTCAAATGGATTGTATATTCAGTTCCATCAGCATTTACTTCTTCTTTCTCCGCTAATTCATTTTGATATTTCCCATTATTATCTTGCGTATATAAACTTGAAAACAACTGTCCAATTATATAACCTGACGTGCTATCTGTTGCAATAGCAGAATCAAGTGTATATGGATCACTACTAATATTCGTTACTAATCGATCTCCTTCTCCCTTACCAGCACTCGCCTTTTGCGTCTCTTTCTTACCGCAAGCGACAGAAGTAATCGCTAAAACAGTCATAATGACAAACAGTAAAAACTTCTTCATCCTACATTCTCCTTTAACCTGAAATTTTTGGTGTTGATGCTAATAATGTTTTTGTATAAGAATGTTGTGGATTACGGAATACTTCGTCCGTATTTCCAAATTCAACAAGTTCTCCTTTGTATAAGACAGCTACTTTTTCACATAAATAGTGAACCATCGGTAAATCGTGAGCGATGAATAAATATGTATAACCTTGTTCTTTTTGGATTTTTTGCAGCAGATGTACAATTTGAATTTGCAATGAAACGTCTAATGCTGAAATTGGTTCATCAAGAATCAATACTTCCGGCTCACACAATAACGCTCTTGCAATAGCGATACGTTGACGTTGTCCTCCGCTAAATTCATGCGGATATCGATCAATATATCTTCTATCTAATCCAACACGCTCTAGCGCATCACCCGCTACTTTATCCTTTAATCCTTTATCACCTAAACCGAATGAAATATAACCTTCCGTTACGCTATCGCGTACTTTCCAGCGCGGATTTAATGCTGCTGTGGAATCTTGAAAAATGAACTGTACTTTCTGTAAAAAATCTCGCCTATGAGCTGATTTCAGCTTGTGAACGACTTGACCGTTATAATCAATTTCACCAGACGTTGGGCTCTCAATCCCAGCTATAAGCTTTCCAAGTGTTGTTTTTCCTGAACCACTTTCACCAATAATGCCGAGTGTTGTTCCTTTCGGGATAGAAAGTGATATATCTTTTAACGCTGTGATTTCTTTACTTCTACTTCCATATGTTTTTGTTACTTGCTTTACAGTAATTAAATCTGTCGTCATGAGGCATTCACCTTCTCTTTTGATTTCGCTTTATTATGCTCCAGAACATGCTGCCAGCAATGTGAACTATGCTCCTTAGAATACGTTGTTCTCTCTGGGAAACGATGAATACATTCTTTTATCGCTACTGGACAACGATTTACAAAAGGACAACCAAAGCTATTTAATGTTTCAATGGAAGGTGTCGTTCCTTCTATTGCACGTAATACCTTTTCGGAATCATCCATATTCGGAATTGCTTGTAATAAGCTTTTTGTGTATGGATGTTTAGGGGAACCTATCACTTCCTCTATCGTTCCTTTTTCAACAACACGTCCTCCATACATCACAACTACTCGATCCGCTACTTCACGTACAAGTGCTAAATCGTGCGTAATTAGTAAAATACTCGTATTTTGCTTTTCCTTTCTTTCCTTTAATAACTCCATAATTTGCTTTTGAATTGTTACATCTAATGCTGTCGTAGGTTCATCCGCAATAACGAGTTTGGGGTGGCAGGCAAATGCGATTGCTAAACAAATACGTTGCCTCATGCCTCCGCTTAATTGATGTGGGTACTGTTCAAAGCGTTTCTCTGCTTCATGTATCCCTAAATCATTTAATAAGTTAATCGCAATTTCTTTTGCTTCTTTTTTCGATTTCTTTTCGTGTTGCAAAATCACCTCTGTAATTTGCCTTCCTACCTTCATCGTCGGATTTAAAGATGAAAGTGGGTCTTGAAAGATAAACGAAATATCTTTCCCTCGAATTTGATTCCATTCTGATTCTTGTAGATTCGTTAATTCCTTTGATTCAAAAGATATATTTCCATCATCAATATGAATTGATTCTTGATTTAAGCCGATAATAGATTGTGCTGTAACACTTTTCCCTGAACCACTTTCTCCTACAAGTGCAACTATTTCACCTTCGCTAATAGAAAAGGAAACATGCTTCACAATTGCTTGGTTACTATTCTCTTTTTCAACGGCTAACGTTACGTTTTCTAAAGATAAGAGCTGTCCCATGTTTTTTCTCCTTTCGATTCCGTTTTACGATTTTTGGATCAATTGCATCTTGTAAACCATCACCAATCGCATTAAATGCGAACATAATGAGCGCAATCATGATTGCTGGGAAAAATAGTTGCCACCATTCTCCGCTCAATAATGTCCCGAGTGCGTCATTCGTCATCGTCCCCCAACTTGCCGCTGGTGATTGTACCCCAAGTCCTATAAAGCTTAAAAATGATTCTGAAAAAATAGCTGCCGGAATTGTAAATGATAAATTGACGATAATAATGCCTGTTAAATTCGGAATTAAATGCCCATATATAATTTTCATATGTGATGTACCTAATCGCTCTGCTGCAATAACAAACTCTCGTTGTTTTAAAGACAATACTTGTGCTCGAATGAGACGAGCCATTCCAATCCATCCCGTTAATGCAAGGGCGATAATAATGGTGAAAAGACCTGGTTTCATAACAATTAATAGTAAAATAACAATTAATAAATATGGGATGCCGTATAATACTTCAATTCCTCTTATAATCCACTCATCAATTAACGTTCCAAGGCGATTACGCCCTCTCACGTATCCACTAAATCCACCAATCAGTACACCAAGCCCTATATCGAGGGCAGCTGCTACTAATCCCACTGTTAGTGAAATCTTCCCACCAGCCCAAGTACGTGCCCAAATATCTCTCCCTAAATCATCTGTTCCAAACCAATGTTCACTACTCGGCGGTAAATTTGTTGCCTCTTTTACTTGTTCACTCGCAGTAAATGAAGTTAAACTTTCGCCAATAAGCGAGAAAACAATAATTAGCAATAACGTCACTGTTCCTAAAACTGCGATTGGATTCGATATAAACTTACGAAACACTTCTTTCTTTCTGCTAATCGTTTGCTGATTTTTATTTATCGTTAATTCTTTTTTCTCTTCTTTCGTTAATAACTGTTCATTAATTTCATAAGCTCCCATTTTAATATCCCCCCTCCTTATGTAATAGAACGAATACGCGGATCAACAATGCGGTGAATAATATCTGTAATGAAAATACAAGCAATTAATAATGCACTATAAAAAATCGTTGTTCCCATAATCACCGGATAGTCTCGGTTAAAAATACTATCTACAAAATATTTTCCTAGGCCAGGAATTGAAAAGATTTTTTCAATAACGAAAGTCCCTGTTAAAAGTCCAGCCATTAACGGTCCCACAAATGTAAGTACTGGAACAATCGCATTTCGAAGAGCATGTCTTATAATAATCTTCTTAATTGGTATGCCTTTTGCTCTTGCTAGCTTAATATAATCACTCTGCAGTACTTCGATCATATTAGAACGAACAAACCTTGTAATAACTGCGATTGGCCCTAACGCTAATGCAAAGGATGGCAATACTGTATGTTCGAATGTTCCCCAAGAGGCTACTGGTAAAAGCTCAAATTGGATAGCGAATACTTGTATAAATAGTGGTGCTAAAATAAAACTTGGAATAGAAATACCTAGAATTGCGAGCAAACTCACACTATAGTCAATTAATCTCCCATGATATAGAGCAGCAAATGTCCCTGCCGCAATTCCTACCAACAATGAAATAACAAGTGCTTGTAGACCAATAATTGCTGATGGACCAAAGCCAGTTGTTATAATTTCTGATACACCTTGCCCAGTTGATTGAACAGATTCGCCAAAATCAAAATGAACTACACCGTCTAAATAAGCAACATATTGATTCCATAACGGTTCATCAAGGTGATACTTCGCTCTCATGTTTTGGATCACTTCTTCAGGAAAAATTTTTGCATCTGATGAAAATGGATCCCCCGGAATAATATGCATAATTAGAAATGTCACCGTCGTAATAACCCATAGTGTGAACACCATAACCGATAATTTTTTAATTACATACACCCTAATAACCCCCTAAACACATATATTTACTTAGTTTTATAAACGTACTTTTTCCATTACTCCCTTTTCTCTTTTTAGAATACAAAAAGCCTTGATCTTAAAAAATAAGATCAAGGCTTAATAAACAAAGGCCCATCACTTATCTTTCAAGACTTGCTTGCTGGAATTAGCACGGTGTTCTTATTACAGAACCCGCTGCTGAGGTGTCATAGGGCCAGTCCCTCTACCTCTCTGGATAAGTAAATTGCTATATTATTATTTAGTTCAAATTGTATATCTCGAATTATAATTCTGAAAAATTGAAAAGTCAATCTAATTGGATAAATTTAGAAAAGTCAGTTTTTAATTCTTTTATCGAAATTACAGTTTTCGGCTTATAATAAAAAGAAATGATATTAAAGGAGTTATAAGATGGACCCCTTACTTCTTGCTACTATAGGATTACCCTTAACAATCGTTATACTTGTCATCATCGGCTTCTATAAACTCTTTATTAAAAAGAAACGTATTACTTCTTTTTATACTCCTTTCGATAATATTACCGGGCAAACTATTTCCGAATTTCACGAAGAACAGAAGGTATTAGTATCCGAGGATGAAGACGGAGATGGTAAGAAGAAAAAATAACCTTGCACAGGCAAGGTTATTTTTTCGTTTCTGCTTGAAAACGTTTATAGTATGTCGATGCTGTTGCAAAGTTAATTTCTATATCACGAATCAACGATGAATCTTCTTCTTTCGCTAACTTCTGTAATTTTTTCATCGCTTGTTCTGATTCATTCAAGAAACCAACATATACCTCATGTTCTTGCTCTTTCGATTTTGGAACACGAATTTCTTTACGTATATGATCAATATCTTCTAACATGCTAGTTGTTACCTTTTGCACATCTTCTTTATATGTAGCATTCGTTATTTCCTTACCGCCCTTTTCTTTTGCCACTTCAAATAACTGCAGTGCTTTATTAATTTCTTTATTGATTTTTATATCGTATTTTTCATGTACTGCACGGTATTCTTTCATCTCTTCTGTTTGTTCAGTAGATTGCTCTACCTTTTCTTTCGTATCTTTATTTCCATTACACCCTGCTAGAAGGAGCATACTTCCCATTACAGCAATACCCAAAACCTTCTTCATCTCTTCTTCTCCTTTTATCTACAGCTATTACTCATTATAGTTTCTTTTATCTCCACTTGTTATTATACCGAGAACGCCCTACTTTTTACACTTAAGACGACATCGTAATATATATACCAACATGTTTGTCACAGTATCGTCACTTTATACAAATAACTTTTGCAATGCTTTACTACATCACCTTAAAAAACTGTATGAGGTATTTCAAAGAAATGAAAAAAAGAACTGATTCAAACATTCCCTTTGAATCAGTTCTTTTTTGTTAAGCCTCTAAATTTTGTTTTTGCTGCAGTTCAAACTGCTTCTCACTTCTTCTGGCCATAAATAGATAACATAACACTGCTCCTACTTCACAAAGCGCAATAACAACACCCATCGGTAATGCTGTATTACTTCCACCAATACCTACTAGCGGAGCGACAAGCGCTCCTGAAATGAACTGTAATAAGCCTAATAAAGCTGACGCTGTTCCTGCAGCTTGCTTCTGATTTCTCATCGCTAATGAGAACCCAGTTGTTGATACAACCCCGACACTTGATACAACAAGGAATAACGAACATAAAACACCGATTAAACCTATTCCTACTACGATTGTCAGTAGTAAAGATAGGCCACCAACAGCTGCGATAATAATACCAGCAACAAATAATGTCTTCTCATTCACTTTCCCCGCTAAACGACCCGTTACCTGACTAGCAATAATAATACCGATGCCGTTAATCGCAAAGAATAAACTAAATTGCTGTGGTGATGCTCCGTATATGTTCTGCAACACAAATGGTGAGCCCGAAATGTATGCAAACATTGCCGCTGTTACTAATCCTTGTGACAATGCATATCCCATAAACAGACGGTCCTTTAACAATTTTCCGTACGTCGCCAAAGTCCCTGACAAACCACCCGTTTCTCTTTCTTCAGGAGGTAATGTTTCACGCAATACAAAAGTAGCTGAGATTAACATGAATACGCTAATTGCTCCAAGAACGATGAAAACACCGCGCCACGTTGTAAACTGTAATAATTGCCCCCCAATAATCGGTGCCAAAATAGGCGCTGCTCCGTTTACTAACATAAGCAGTGAGAAAAACTTCGTCATTTCAGAACCTGAATACATATCACGTACCATCGCACGTGATATAACAATCCCGGCTGATCCTGAAGCTCCTTGTAGGAAGCGCAATAACACTAATGTCCAAATAGATGGCGCAACAGCACAAAGTAAAGAAGAAGCAACATAAATAATAAGAGCAATAATAAGAGGTTTGCGTCTTCCGTAAATATCACTAATTGAGCCAACAAATAATTGTCCTACTGACAGCCCAAGCAAACAAGCTGTTAATGTAAGCTGCGCGAGGGATGCACCTGTTTGCAAATCATCCGTTAACTTCGGTAATGAAGGCAAATACATATCAATAGATAATGGTCCAATCGCCGTAAGTGTTCCTAATACAAGAATCATCCATAACCTGTTTGCCTTTACAGGTTTATATATTTCGTGATTAACTTCATTCACTTTTTCAATTCACCCTTTCCTATACAAACTGAATCGTAACAATTATAGTTACATCATAAACATACGTCAAGTACAGCGCATTTTCCTCTTTCATAATGTAAAAAAAGCGATAGAAATTCTATCGCTTTACTTTTTCACATTGCTATTCGTAAATTTAGATACTGAGGACATCATCTCTCCCGTATCTAAATATGTAATTTGAATTGGGTCTCCTACTTCTGTAAACATAGCATATGGGAATTTCTTCACCGGTATCATAAATACCTTTTGTTCATTCTCTAAAAGTACGTACACGATTGTATTTTCACCTGATTTTTCTTTATATACACGTTGTACAATACCTTCTTTTTGCGCTTCTTTTCCTGTTGAGGTTGGTCTAAATGTATCACCATTACCGCTCATTACGTTTTTATAATTCTCAAGCGCTTCTTTCTGCGAAGAACCTGTCGCAAATATTTTTGCATTAGCAGCATATACAACTGTATGTGCACGTACTAGGCCTCCGTCATCAACAACCGGAATAATCCAAGCTGGTTTACCGTATACGTTATAAATGACAGGCATTGTCCCATGCCATTTCTCTCTCTTAAAGGAATTATCTACTACTTCTGTAGCTGCTGAACCATCCATAATCCCCTTTACTTCTTTTCCATTATAGTAATATAGCTTGCCTGTGCGTGCATCTACTAATGAATAGCCTAGGGCTGAATCTACTCCTTCTTTTGGAGAAGTAAAGTCTGTAAAATAATACAGTGTTCCATCTTTACCAAAGATCGGGGTCACGCCTTCTTTCGTTCCCCACTCAGTCGGAATTTTCATATCTGTTTGTGAGAATTTCGTATTCCAAAATCCGTGAATATATTTACCAAAGTACGCATTTAACGTAGATGCAGTCTCATGATTTAATACACCATCAACAAATTTAGGTGCCTTTCCTTTATCATATCTTTTCACTTCACCTGTTTGTGCATCTACTACGACAACACCTTCTACCTCAAATCCAGATCTTCCTGAAATAAATTCACCATACGTCATTGTATAATATGGTTTTCCTTTATCATCAACCTCAAATTTAGGTTTTCCTTTAAAGATTAAATTTGGTTCTGCTTGCCTTACCACACGCTCTAAATTATTACCAAAAAACATGCTTGGCACATATTTCATTTTATAACCGAGGTGCAGTTTCGCTTCCGCATCAGGATTCGTACCTGACATCGTTACGTACCCTGGAATTGTCTCAGCTTTACGCGCTTTAAAAAATCCTGAAACTTCAATCGGCGCTACATATAAAGCCTCGCCGTTTACCATTTGTGGCGTTAATTCTCCTAGCTCAAAATAAGCTACTTTTGGAATATCACCAAATACTTTTTTCATCTTATTCTCCGCTGTCTTTGGCGGCACTGTAAACGGCTGGTCATTTTCAGTAAATGGCTCTGAAATATCTTTCTCTACCTTAACAACAGAATCATATTTCTTTTGCGAGATTACTATATCATGCAAATAACCAAAGTAGCCGTAACTTGCGAGTAAAATAAACATTAGAAGTCCTTTTAATGTGCCTTCTAATTTCCCTATTTGATCTTGTGAAAATAAAACAAGCCCAATTAAAATTGCTACTGCAACAGAATAATGAGTAAGAATCGAGTCTACCCGATCATCAATTAGCCAAAAGTATTCATAGATTGCAATACCTATCCAAAATAAAACAGGAATAACTAAAATAGATGATTTCTTACCCTTTACAACCTTCTTATCTCCCTTCTTATCCACTGCTCGAAGCTTACTACTACTTCTTGTCCATGGAATCAAAAACAAAGTAAGAATAGCTAAAACTACAAATTTCATCAAAGGCACTGTCCCCTTTTCTTTTGTATTCCCTTTTAGTATAACAAATAAAGGGTATTAAGGTGAAAATAGGAATAGTTATATTTTTTTACTACTTAATACAATCCCGCTCACTACATATAGAATAGATGCAATATAAAAAATTGTACCAATCGTAAAGAAATCTACTAAATATCCCGTGGCAATAACCGCTACTGCTCCGCCAATGGATGTCCACACATGGTATTTTCCAATCTCATAACCAGCCTTTTCCTGCGCAACCTTTCGTGCTAATGAAGTCTTCTCAGTATTACGCTGCACAGCACCTAAAACTCCCATTACAATTTGAAGAATATACACATGCCATACTTCCGTGGCAATCGGAAAGCAAAGCATTAAGATTGCCATGGACCAAGCGTATATGATTAATAATTTTTTATCACCTACTTGATCAGATACCTTTCCCACTAGTGGATATACAAGTGCTGATGTTAAAGCAAATAAGCCATACGCCCAGCCAAATTGCGAGAAGCTATTTCCAATGTTTCGAAGCAATAATATATAAAAAGGAAATACCATACTTCCTGCCATCATGATGATACTTTGCGAAGCCACAAATCTTCTATATGTCATTTCGTATACTCCCTATAAAATAAATTCACAAATCTCTCTTCTGAATCTACTTCCTTCTTTTTCTTGAGAAATTCTTCAATACGAGGATATGCCCTCTTTAACTGCTCTTTCGTTGGATAAGAATAGTACGGCAAATAGTAACTACCGTTATGCTTTAAAGTAACATCAATCATCTTCCGAATGACATCCTCTGTTTTCTTTATCTCACTCTCTGAGCGTCCCTGGTTAATCAAAAGAACCAGCGCAAACATATCATCTTTCGCATAGGACAAAACTGCATTTTCATTCTTTTTCACGTAACGAATCGTAATGTTGAGTAAATTAAACTCTTCTTCATTTAATACGTTACGTAAATCATCTATATACTCCGTGAAAGCATCTATAGGCACAAAGTATTCTTGTAACACTTCGGTCCTATTTGGATTTTCATATTCCATAAAAGCACTATCTGATCTCATAACATTATTACGCGTCTCATACTTTCCATCTGTACGTTCAAAATAACCTCTTTGTATATCCCAAAACGTATTCTTTCCCCAATCACTATAACGTGATAACCCAAGTAAAAATTTCGGTACCGCTATAATATTTTCTTCCTTTAATTCACTGTACTCTTCTCTCATATTTTGATTTTGTGCCAAAGTATAATCTGTCACATACATCTCTTTTAAAAATGAATTTGGAGCAACAGAAATACGCGCTAAGTGCATACGAACATTCTCATCTCTTTTCACTTTCTCTTTGAAATAAGATGCGTATTCTTTATAATCTATCATTCTCGTGTGCATTTCATATAATTCATCATCTGTTAACTTCAGCGTCACATCTAAAATAACTCCAAATAAACCGTAACCCCCAATGACATATGGAAATAACTCTGCATTTTCTTCTCTACTTACATTACGTACCGTGCCATCTGCCATTAACAATCTAAATGAATCTACTGTATCAATTAGTGCCTCATGACGAATATCACGCCCGTGTACATTTACACTTAATGAACCACCAACAGTAAAAATATTTTGAGACTGCATGACCTGTACCGCAAGGCCATATGGATTTATTTTCTTCTGAATATCATTCCACGTGACACCACTTTGAACTGTAATCCACTTCTTCTCTGGATCAAATTCTAATATTTTATTATATCCTTTCATATCGAGCATCGTGCCATTTGGATAATATGTCTGTCCTCCTTGGCTATGTTGCATGCCTGCAATGGAAATTTTCTCTCCTGAAACTTTTGCATCTCGCACTAATTTTATTAACGAGTGCTCTTCCGTAGCACTTTCAACACGTTTTATTTTTGTCGGAAGCAATTTACCTACATCACTCATAATAGGATGATCAATTTGTTTTTTATACGTATGTACAGACGTTGCAAGCAAAACCGTATATGCGACAATGACCACTACTATCTTTCTTTTTTTCAAAGGACACTCTCCTTATTAGCAACAAAAAGAGATACCCGTTCTTTCAGGTACCTCTCTTGACAGTGATTACTTTGCTGCTGGCAATTGTATTGGATCAAATTTATCATACGATGTAAACTTCGCATCCGTAATAATGTGCGCTTTATCCTCACCATTGCTACTCATAACCATATCTATCTTTGCTGATTCATATTTAAAATCTTTTGTAATAATATATTCTCCATCTATTTCTTCTATCTTTGCATTTTGGCCTTGTAGCATTTGTTTCTGCTTTTCATCCATACTAGCTAACATACTCTCTGTCTCTTGCCCTTTTAATGCAAACTTCAGCTTATAATTATCTCCACTTTTCTCCATCTTCACTTTATTTAAAATTTCCGATGGAATCTCTAAATTATCTACCATTCCTTGAGTCGCATTCATTCCGTTAGCATTTAATTGTTCCTCTGGTACAGACATAACTTCACCCGTATTAGGATTTTTCAACTGACCAGCAATTTTGCCACCCACATCATAAACAACAACCTCTGTACCAGAAACATTCATTTCAGAACGAGAATTTTTTTTCTTCGGCTCTAATTGCATTTTGGCCTTTATTACATTCATCTCTGTTCCTTCAGCCTTTATTCCCACATCATATGTCATCGTTACATTTTCTTCGTTTTTAAAAGCTTCATTCGCTTTATTAAAAACATCCTTCGCTGTTAATTCCTTTTCTTTCTGCACAGCTTCTTTTTTCGGTTCATCAGTCTTTTTTGCTTTCTCATTACTACACCCTACTCCTAGACCGACTGCAAGTACTAAACTTGAAATTAAAATAATTTTTTTCATAACGTCCCCTCCTTCCCAAAAATAATATCATCTCTTTTCCTATGAAATCTATATAATTCGTAATATTCTTCTTTAAATTTATTTCCTATATAGCAACATGTTTGAGAAAAAGTTTAAATATGATGTAAATAATAACAACTCATTTCAGGAGGTCATTATGAAAGCTATTATTTGCACAAAGTATGGACCACCTAATGTTCTCCAACTTCAAAATATAGAAAAGCCTAAACCTAAAAAAAATGAAGTATTAGTTAAAATTCACGCAACAAGTGTATCGACTGGAGATTGTAGAATACGTGGCTTTAATAGCCCCCTCTTATTTTGGATTCCTATGCGGATCATATTAGGTTTCAGAAAACCGAGAAAACCTATACTTGGCGTAGAGTTATCCGGTGAAATCGAAGACATTGGAACAGATGTAACACAATTTAAAAAAGGAGATCAAGTTTTTGCATTAACAGAACTAAACCTTGGTGGTTATGCCGAATACACATGCGTGCATGAAAGTGGATTAATAGCATTAAAACCTACCAATGTGACATATGAAGAAGCTGCCGTTATTCCTTTTGGCGGAACTTCAGCATTGCACTTCCTTAGAAAAGGACAGATAAAAAAAGGGCAACGAGTACTTATATACGGCGCCTCTGGGTCAGTAGGGACAGCTGCCGTACAACTTGCGAAATACTTCGGGGCGACTGTCACAGCCATTTGTAGTAGTTCGAATTTCGATTTAGTAACAGCTTTAGGGGCAGACAACGTAATTGATTATATGAAAGAAGATTTTACTAAGCGGGGCGAGCACTATGATATTATATTTGATGCCGTTGGAAAATATAATAAGTCTCTTTGTACAGATGCATTAATGCCTAATGGAAAATATGTATCTGTGAACGGAATGATGGCAAAAGTCAGTAAAGAAGATATGAACCTACTAAAACAACTAGCTGAAACAGAAAAGCTAAAGCCTGTTATTGATAGAACTTACCGATTAGAAGAAATTGCTGAAGCTCATATATATGTAGAAAAAGGACATAAAAAGGGGAACGTTTCGATTACCTTAAAATAAAATATATTCTGAAAATATAATTGACAATTCTTTTTGTACGATTTACTATTAGTACCATATTCAAAACTACATACACATACTCTTATCAAGAGTGGCGGAGGGACTGGCCCGATGATGCCCGGCAACCGAGCTTATGACGTATAAGCTAAGGTGCTAATTCCTGCAAAACGAGTTTTCGTTTTGGAAGATAAGAGAGGAATCTATTTCGTCTATTCGGCACCTCTCTTATTTTTTGGGAGGTGCTTTTTATTTTGGAACGTATATGAAGGGGGATTTATAGATGAAAAAGGTATTATTAAGCATTGTAAGCGGAGCAGTATTATTATTAGGCGCATGTAGTGTGAGTTCAAATAAAGAGGTAAAAGAATTAGACGAGAAAAAGATTACTGTCGGTGTAACAGGTGGACCACATGAACAAATTTTTGAAAAGGTAAAAGAAGTTGCAGCAAAAGATGGTCTCGAAATTGATATAAAAATATTTAATGATTATGTAGCGCCAAACGTATCATTAGATGAAAAAAGCCTTGATGTAAATAGCTACCAAACGAAATCGTATTTAGATGTATTTAAAGCTGAACGCAATATGAAATTAGCTGAAGTATTTTCAACAGTAACATTCCCTATGGGTGTATATTCTAAAGATATAAAAGATGTAAAAGACTTAAAAGAGGGCGATGCAATTGCTGTACCAAATGACCCAACGAATGAACTTCGAGCTTTAAAATTATTTGAAAAAGCAGGGGTTTTAAAAGTTGATCCAAAGGCTACAGAAAAAGCGACTGCAAAAGATGTAATTGAAAATCCAAAAAAATTAAAGATTGTCGAATTAGAGGCATCTCAATTACCAACGCAACTAAGTGAAGTGAAAGCAGCTGCAATTAACACAAACTTTGCATTAGGTGCAAAATTAAGTCCAGCGAAAGATTCTATTTTCCGCGAAGGAAAAGATTCACCCTATGTGAACTGGGTTGTTGTTCGTACTGAAAATAAAGATGATGCCGTTGTAAATAAATTAAAGAAAGCTTATCAATCTAAAGAAGTAAAAGAGTTTATCGAGAAAAAATTTGATGGTTCAGTTTTACCATCTTGGTAGGAGCTGACGATAATGATTGAATTAAAAAACATATCCAAAGTATTTACAACAAAAAAAGGGAATATTGAGGCTCTTAAGTCTACTTCCCTTAAAGTAGAAAAAGGCGAGGTATTTGGAATCATTGGGTATAGTGGCGCTGGTAAAAGTACATTGATTCGATGTGTAAATTTATTAGAAAAACCAACGACAGGAAATATCATTGTAAACGAACAAGACTTAACAACGTTATCGACAAAAGAACTAGCAAAAGCGAGACAAAAAATCGGAATGATCTTTCAAGGATTCAATTTACTTAAAACTGTTACCGTTTATGAAAATATCGCATTACCGTTACGGCTTGCTGGCATTCCAAAAGAAGAAATTGAAAAAAGAGTAGAAAAGTATTTACGCATTGTCGATCTTTTTAATAGAAAAGATGCGTATCCAAGCGAACTTTCTGGTGGTCAAAAACAGCGTGTCGCAATTGCTCGTGCGCTATCACATGAACCTGAAGTGTTATTAAGTGATGAAGCAACGAGCGCATTAGATCCAGAAACAACCGATTCTATCCTTGATTTGCTATTAAAGATTAACGAAGAAATCGGAATTACGATTTTACTCATTACACATGAAATGAATGTCATCCAGCGTATATGTGACCGCGTTGCTGTTATGGAACATGGATCTGTAGTCGAAAGTGGGACTGTAAAAGATATCTTCACAAACCCACAACATGTAACAACGAAGAAATTTGTAAATAGTGCATTTGCAGCAAAAATCCCAGCTGAAGTACAAAAAGAACTACAAAGAACCGGAGAAATCGTAACACTTTCATTTATAGGAAATTCTTCTGGTGAACCAGCGTTAGCTATCGCTACAAAACGTTTCCAAGTGTATCCAAATATTTTATCCGGTAATATTACACAGTTAAAACATGAGGCATACGGGAAACTTGTCATTCATATGCAAGGGGAACAAAATGAAATCAACCACGCTTTATCATTTTTACAAGAGCAAGGAATCATCGTAGAAGGGGGTAGAACAGATTATGGGAAACAAGTCCTTTTTGGATGAATGGGGTAAAGTCATATGGGAAGCAACCATTCAAACATTTCAAATGACATCTATTTCACTATTCATCTCTATCCTTATTGCACTACCACTTGGTGTCACACTTGTTTTAACAAGACCTGGTGGGCAGCACGAAAATAAAATCATTTACCCAATTCTTAATACAATTATTAATATCATTCGCTCTCTTCCATTTATCATTCTATTATTCTTCATTTTACCTTTTACAAAGTTTCTAATGGGAACCTCCATTGGTGTACAAGGCGTAATCGTACCGCTTGTCGTATTCACGGCCCCTTATATTGCACGATTAATGGAAACTGCTTTATTAGAAGTAGATCGCGGCGTTATTGAAGCCTATCAAGCGATGGGCGTTTCTACTATAAAAATTATTTGGCACGTTATGGTGAAAGAAGCTCGTCCCTCCCTTGTACTTGGATTAACAATTGCAACGATTGGCTTAATCGGCGCAACAGCAATGGCTGGTCTTGTAGGCGCTGGTGGGCTAGGGGACTTAGCATATCGCTTCGGACATTTACGCTATGAACCTGAAGTAATGTATGCAACTGTCTTTATTTTAATTATCCTCGTTCAAGGATTACAGTCTTTAGGGAATGGTATTGCACGAAGGTTGAAGAAAGATTAAAAAAGAAGGTATCTCACTAAGGTGAGATACCTTCTTTTTTATCTTTTAAATCCACCTTCTGAATGAATAACTTGCCCAGTAATCCACTCAGCTTCTTCACTTACTAAAAATTTAATGAGTCTAGCTGCATCCTTTGGCTCACCAATTCTGCCAAAAGGAAACATCGGCTTTAACCCTTGTTTTATCTCTTCAGTCATCCATCCTGTATCAGTTGGTCCTGGATTAATTGCATTCACTGTTATTCCTAAATGAGCTACCTCTGCTGACAACGTACTAGTAAGAGCATCAATAGCTCCCTTCGTTGTTGCATACGCTAGTTCTCCTACCATAGGACCTTGAAATTGCCCCGAAGTCATATTCACAATTCTACCACCAGATTTTTTATCAAATCCTCGGGCAAATTGACTACTGAGCAATGTAGTCGCACGAATATTCACCATATAATGCTTATCTAATTCTTCAGCAGTCAACGTAGAGAAATCATTATTCGTAGAATATGCTGCATTATTAATTAATATATGAGGGTACCCTAATTGTTCAGTAACTTTATTTATAAGCTCTTTCGGTGCATCATTCTGAGTTAAATCTAACTCCATACTTGAGACTTTAACACCGTTTTTTAGTAACTCTTCTTTTAATTGTATTTGTTCATTTTTATCAACGCCCCAAGGCATCTCTTTATCGTAAGCTGTCCAATACGTAAAAAATATATCGTATCCTGATTCAGCTAATTCTTTACAAACCGCTGCGCCTATACCATCTAGACGACTTACCCCTGTAATAACTGCTACTTTATTTTTTAATTGGTTCATCATATACTCCTCCAAGTTTAAAGGACGCATATTTTATATAAGAGATATAAACTTTCCCACAAAAAAGACAGATACATAAAATAGGCACCTATCCTTATAAAAGGGATGTACAATCCAAATATGCATTCCTTGAATGATTTACAGATGACTAAATAAACCCTCGCTTATGAGAGCAAAATTCATCTATCTAGTAGTTTCTAATCATTACAAGTTCATCCACATATCTAGTCTTTGCCTCCTTTTGATATATCTCTATTATTAGTCTATCAAAAAAGATGAAATGTTACAAAAAATAAAACAATTACTCAAAACATATATTCGTTCACATTTCCTCTATTGTGAATTTGTTCACAATATATATATAATAAACATGTAAATACAATATTGGAGGGATTTCAATGGTTATCAATTTTTTAAGAACTGATAAACGTGCTACTTTCATATTATTACTTTTACGGCTTTACATAGGGTATACATGGTTCGCTGCTGGGATAGGCAAAGTCTTCGGACAATCTTTTGACGCAAGTGGCTTTCTAAAGGGTGCTATTGCTCAAGCATCAGGTGACCACCCTGCAGTACAAAGTTGGTGGGCAGATTTTCTTCAACATTTTGTCCTTCCAAACGCAGACCTATTTAGCTTTTTAGTTCAATGGGGAGAAATTTTAGTAGGTCTAGGTTTAATTTTAGGCGGATTAACAAAAACAGCTGCATTTTTCGGAATCATAATGAATCTTTCATTTTTATTAAGTGGAACTGTTAGTGTAAACCCAAACCTGCTTATTTTGACTATGTTCATTTTAGTTGCAGGGCAGAACGCTGGACGTATTGGATTAGATGGCTATGTTTTCCCTAAACTTTTCCGTAAAAACAACCACGGAACATATAAATTAAGTAAAACTGCGTAGTAACAGTTTACTTTTAAAATATAAATAAGAAAAAGAGCCTGAATATAGGCTCTTTTTCTTATTTATCCTAATTTAAACTTTTAACGAGCCACGAAAACCTCTGGCAGCATAGTAAGAGTCTGCTCCATTGTGGTACACGAAAACATGGCCAAAGCGATAATCGCAAAATAGAGCACCACCAAGCTCTCTAATATCTGAAGGTGTTTGTACCCAACTCGATGATTTCATATCAAAATCTCCAAGTTTTTGTAACTCTCGATATTGTTCTTCCGTTAATAACTCAATACCCATAGCGGCCGCCACATCAATAGCGTTATTTTCTGGTTTATGTTTTTTTCTTGATTCTAACGCTTCAAGATCATAACAAAGACTTCTGCGGCCTTTAGGACTCTCCTTTGAACAATCATAGAAAGTATATTCGTCCTTTTCTTCATCATAACCAACAACATCCGGTTCACCACCAGTTACTTCCATTTCGTTAAGTGACCACATTTTTTCATTATTAGTAGTCAGCTTCGCTTCAACTTTAGCCCATTCAAGACCTTCATGGCGGTTCATGTTTTTCTCAAAACGAGCTTGCAATACTTTCAATAACTCTTCACGTTTTTCTACTAGTAAGTCATTTTTATTTCCTGTCATATTAGTCCTCCCTGATGTATGTACTGATAGTAGTTTAAGTATATATTTTATAATAAATCATCTCAATATGAAGACCGTTTCAACCTTATGTCTTGTACAAACATCCCTTACAAAGTCCTAAAACCCTCCATACTCTCTCCAAGAATATAGTGTGAAAACCACATCAAGTTCTGCTTCATAATAGCCACATGAACTCCTGGTTGGTCAGAACTATATGCCATTCCTTTAAATATAATTAATTCTGTATCAACTTCCATATCCATTAATCCTTGATATAGATCATATGCATTTGTAATTGGAATTCTTGCATCCTTTTCCCCATGTTGAATTAAGGTAGGCGTACAAGCTGATTTAATATACGTCATAGGTGATGTCTTCGTATATATCTCTGGATCATTCCATGGAGTATTTCCTAAATACATTCTAATAAAGTAAGGTATATCTGTATTTACATAATGGGTACTCCAGTTAGTTATTCCACCGCCAACTGAAATAGCTTTAAACCGACTACTAAACGTAGAACAGAAAGCTGATACATATCCACCGTTGCTCCATCCCATAACTCCTACTCTATCCTTGTCTACCATCCCTTTTTCTACTAGTTCATCCACTCCAGATATAACATCATCGTAGTCAGCAATCCCCTGTTTTCTATAGTTAGCTTTTAAAAATTCATTACCATAACCTGAACTTCCTCTGTAATTTGGTTCTAAAACGATAAAGCCTTTTTCAACAAACTGTTCAATCGGATATTTCTCATTGAAGCAATCTGAAAATATCGGAAAAGATGCCCAAGCCGGACCGCCGTGAATTACTACTAATAAAGGATATTTTTTATTAGTGTCCAACTCTACTGGCGTTGATAAAACACCTTCTATTTCAAGACCATCGCTACTTTTCCATGAGATGATTTCCCTGTTACTTCTAAGTTTCCCTTTGAAAAAGCTATTTTCATCCGTTATTTTTTTATCGTCTAAATAGATTTCAAAGGTTTCATTTGTTATAGCCTTATTGTAGGATATATGTTTGCCATCCTTTGTTATAGAAGCATCCATTATAAAGCCATTTACTTTTTCGCTTAATATTTCCACAGTGCCATCTTCGGCTAGCAATCCAATAAGATAATTCGTTTTATTCTGCCACCTAATTAAAACCCCTTTAGCTGTCCACTGTAATGGCATAACCGTACTATCAAAATCTGTTAAAGGTTGAATTAGCTCTCCGGTATTTATATCATATATCTCTAACGTACTATCTTGTATATGGTTTCTATAGTAACCCTTCTCTCTTATGCTTGCTGTGTAACATATTTTACTGCCGTCAGGAGAAAAGCAAACACTCCCTCCCAACAACTTATCCACATTCAGCTTTTGTAGCTCTCCAGTTTTAATATGGAGTATGTATAGATCTCCATTTATATAATCTGCCATATTTGAGCTTGGTGTCGCCATAAATACAACCTTTTTACCATCATTTGAAATATCAAATTCATGGATATGAAAATCCTTACCATCCGTTAATTGATAAACGACTCTGTTCTCGTGTTCATCTGTATCACTTTGTATCACCTTCTCTATTTCAATGTAATATAAACAATTATTCTGGTGTTCCTTACCTATATGTTGAAAATCTCCATATAGGTCCTTACGTTTCTTTATCTCCTCACATTCTTTTGACTGCGTAACATAATAAAGACCCTTGCCAGTATGACCCCATTTGAATGTACTGACTCCTTCTTTCTCATCGGTAATTTGAACCTCTCTATAACCATCTAGTGACTTAACAAATATCTGATTTTTCCCATCACCAACTGGACTAAGATATGCGATACACCTAGCATCTGGAGACCATAATGGGTGTGTACTATCTATATCACCATTTGATAATGGGTAACTCTGCTTCTTATCTTTTTCATATATCCATACATGATTCCTATATGTATTGTCTTTCCAATCAGCCGTCTTCTTAACAAATGCTACGTTTTTACCATCATCACTTATGTTTGTACTTGATACGGTTGGTAATGAAATAATCTCTTCTATACTTAGATATGTTTTTTCATTCACTTTCATCAATATACCCCCTTGAAATGTCTATAAATCTCTCATCTCTTTTTGCCGTAATAAAGGAAATTGTTCACGAATACTTAAAATGATAACGGAAAATTCAGATAAATAAAAGTGAAGTCGATAAAGTAAAACTTTAATCTATGGAGTTCTATCCACTTACCAATTCTAGATGTTCTTTTTCGACACAAAAACACCCCTTTTAGATACAAATTTGTAAATTTATTTTAAAGCTATAACTATATGTTGGTTTAGAATAAAATTTGATAAAAATGAAGTCACAAATCTTTATTTAACAACAAAAAAATTCATTTTGAAAAAACGATTGATCAAAATAGAATCACTCTTTTTAACTAAGTATGAGATTTTTATAAAAAAATTTTAATCCAAACTCACTTAGAATCTTTACTTGAAGGAATAAAGCTTCGCATCTTTTTTGTGAACATCGTTAAACTAAGATAAACTTTGACCGTATCTGTAATTAATTGTAAAATATTATACGTAGAAAGGTATTATAAAATAAATATAGAAGGGGTATGTTTTTTAGTTTTAAAGGGGCTAAAGCACATCTATTTTATGTTTTTAAAGGGAGAATTGAAAAATCATATGAAGAATTTCAAAAAGAGTACAGGTAAAATTTTACTAGCATCCGGATTAGTAGTTTCTATGTCAGCTTGTAGTGTAACAAATTTATTTGGAGAAAAAGAAAAAACAAATACTGAATCTGGTAAACAAGAAAGTAAAGAAACTAAGACAGAAGGAACAAATCCAACTAAGTCAGAAGGTAAATCATCTGAAACAAAGGAAAAATCAACTAACTCAAAAGAAGAAAGTAAAGATGTTAAGATGATTATGGTTTTGCCTGAGGATTACCCACAACTTATGGTAGACATTGAAGAAGACTTATTAAGACGTCTAGATTACTATGATGCTTCTGTGAGGGATAATAAAAAGGGAAGTAAGTCAAATGAAGAGGTACGAGATAGTATTAAAGACTTAGATAAAGTATTTAATAAAATAGAGCGTATAGATGCACCAGGAAAATACAAAGAAGATCATAAGGAAATTGTAAAAGCTGTTCAAAAGTTAAAAGAATCTTTCAAAGAAGTATCGAAGTTATTTGATTACTCTAAAACACTTAAAGATACGGATGATGCAATCATAGATAAAGCAAACAATAAATTAGATGAAGCAAAACGCATTTGGAAACCTGTATTTGATAAGTTAAAAGCGGAAGCTAAGGGTGGTTCAACAACTACTTCTACAACAAGTGGTACTAGTTCTTCTAACTCACCGAGTTTATCTAGTGGTAATACAGTTAAAACATACAGTACCCAAGATAAAACTGGTATATTCAAAGGAAAAATTGATACACCAGACGAGGATTCCGCTAAGTTTAAGAATGTACAGAACAACTATAAAGACGGTACAGAGCTTGTAGGTAATTGGGGTATTGATTACGGAGACGGAGTCAAAACTACGTTAGTCCTAAAAGCAGATAAGACATTTGAAACATATGCAAATGGTTCTTATCCAAATAAAGATAATTACTTAACAGGAACATACCAAGCAGACGTTTCTTCCCATCAGTTAACGCTAATGGTGGAAAAAGGAACTCAAAATGGTCAAGAAGTGAAATTAGAAAGACCTATTTATTCATCATATGAGGTTAAAAATTTAGATGGTAAAGCGTTACAGATTTTCCACATAGACGAACAAGTAACAATTTGTTATGTAAAACAATAAATAACTAAAAAAACTCTGTAAAATGATTTTTACAGAGTTTTTTCTTAGTTTTAATTTATTTCAAACGTATAACTATACTTATTAACCTACCAATCTCCTACTCAACAGTAACAGACTTAGCTAAGTTACGTGGCTTATCAACGTCACACTCGCGGTGAAGTGCTGCGTAGTATGAGATAAGTTGTAATGGAATAACTGCTACTAGCGGTGCTAGCGCTTCGTGTACAGCTGGTAATACGAAGCTGTCACCTTCCATTTCTAAGCCTTTCATTGAAATGATACATGGGTTAGCCCCGCGTGCTACTACTTCTTTCACGTTACCACGAATTCCAAGGTTTACGTGCTCTTGTGTAGCAAGTGCGATAACTGGTGTACCATTTTCGATTAAAGCGATTGTACCGTGTTTTAACTCTCCTCCAGCGAATCCTTCTGCTTGGATGTAAGAGATTTCTTTTAGTTTTAACGCACCTTCTAATCCTACGTAGAAGTCTACGCTACGTCCGATGAAGAAACAGTTACGCGTTGTCGCTAAAAATTGTTTTGCTAATGCGTCCATTTCTTCTTTTTGATCACAAAGTTCTATCATTGCATTTGCTACAAGTCCTAGTTCGTGTGTTAAATCGAAATCAAGAACTTCACCTTTTGCTTTAGCAATATCAGCCGCTAAAATTGAAAGTACTGCAAGCTGTGCTGTGTAAGCTTTCGTTGATGCAACTGCAATTTCTGGTCCAGCGTATAACGGAAGTGTATAATCAGCTTCACGAGAAAGCGTAGAACCAGGCACGTTTGTAATTGTTAATGCTTTATGGCCCATTTCATTTGTTTGCACAAGTACTGCACGGCTATCAGCTGTTTCACCACTTTGTGAAATGTAAATGAAGAATGGTCTTTCTGTTAATAATGGCATGTTGTAAGAGAATTCACTTGCCACGTGTACTTCAACTGGCATTTTTGCAAACTTCTCGATAAATTGTTTTCCAACAAGACCTGCATGATAACTCGTTCCACATGCAATGATGTAAATACGATCGCTATCTAAAATCGCATTGCGGATGTCTTGATTTAATTCAATTTCGCCATTTTCATCTTGATACTTTTGAATTATATTGCGGATTACAAGTGGTTGCTCATCGATTTCTTTAAGCATGAAATGAGGATATGTTCCCTTTTCAATATCACTTGCGTCTAATTCCGCTGTAAACGGTGCACGTTCAATCGTTTCACCTTGTAAGTTTTTAATTGTAATACTTTCTTTCGTTACGATTACGATTTCTTTATCCATTAGCTCAATAAATTGATCTGTAACTTGTAACATCGCCATAGCGTCGCTTGCCACAACATTAAAGTTGTCACCAACACCTACTAATAGCGGGCTTTTGTTTTTAGCAACATAAATCATGTTTGGATTTTCAGCATCAAGTAATCCGATTGCATAAGAGCCATGTAAAAGAGATAGCGTATTACGGAACGCTTCTTCTACACTTAATCCTGTGCTCACTTGTTGTTCCATAAGCTGTACGATAACCTCTGTATCTGTTTCACTTACGAACGTTACATCTTGTAAATATTCCTTTTTCACTAATTCATAGTTTTCAATTACACCGTTATGAACTAATGTAAAGCGTTTTGATGTACTTTGATGCGGATGCGCGTTTACCTTACTTGGAACACCGTGTGTAGCCCAGCGTGTGTGTCCAATACCTACGCTTGCTGCTACGTTCTCATCTACGATTTCACGAAGTTTTGCGATACGGCCTTTTTCTTTGTATACAACAACACCGTTCTCTGCTTGTACTGCAATACCTGCTGAATCATATCCACGATATTCTAGCTTTTCTAAACCTTTTAATAAAATTTCCTTTGCATCTTGCTCTCCAATAAATCCTACGATTCCACACATGTTTAGTCGCCGTTACAAATGCTTACACTGCTCTGCGAACATGTAACGACATAGTCCGATACCATTTTTATTTATACTAAAAAACGGATTACATATTGCTAGCCCTGTAAGCTTGTAACGGCTTTCACCTTCCTCTCGATTGGGTTTAAGTCCGTATATACTTATACAGCTAGTTTTCATCCGTTCCTCTTCTCTCATCACACTTTCACCTTTGTCCACTAAGTCACCTTAATGATTTAAGTAAAAGTTTGCGGTTGTGATGAACAACCGGGAGTCATCCGCCGAAATCTCGATAAACCCCACCTCGTCAACTACACTATTTGTAGTTCTGGCGCTTTTATAATTTACAATATTTCCTTTGAGAAAAAGAACAAGACCATCTTATAACAAACATGGATAAACCGTCAATGAAATTTTTTTCATCGTCTATAAAACATATGAAAAAGGAGCACTTTTTGTGCTCCTTTTTCATATAAATTCAGCTAATTATTCAGCGCCAACTTCGGCTTTCACAACTTCTACAATGCGATGTACATATGCATCACAAACTTCTTGTGTTGGTGCTTCTGCCATTACACGAATAAGTGGCTCTGTTCCAGATGGACGAACAAGAATACGGCCATCACCGTTCATTTCTTCCTCTACAACACGAATAATTTCTTTAATTTTTTCATTTTCTAATGCTAATTTTTTATCTGTTACACGAACGTTTACTAACAATTGTGGGAATTTCGTCATTTCTCCTGCAAGCTCAGATAATGGCTTTTTCGTCATTTTCATGATGTTTACAAGTTGAAGTGCACTTAACATTCCATCACCAGTTGTAATGTAATCAAGTAAGATAATATGGCCTGATTGTTCTCCACCTAGGTTGTAACCCCCACGCTTCATTTCTTCCATTACGTAGCGGTCACCAACTGCTGTTTTATCACTTGTAATATTATTTGCTTCAAGTGCCTTGTAAAAACCTAAGTTACTCATAACAGTTGAAACAACTGTATTATGTTTTAATTGACCAGTTTCTTTCATATATTTCGCACAAATGAACATAATTTGATCACCGTCAACGATGTTTCCTTTTTCGTCTACAGCAATTAAACGGTCGCCATCGCCATCAAAAGCAAGTCCGATATCCGCACCTTTTTCTTTTACCAATTCAGCTAAGCCTTCTGGATGTGTAGATCCTACACCCTCATTAATATTCATACCGTTTGGAGAAGTTCCCATTGTTGAAATATCAGCTTCTAGGTCTGCAAATAAGTATGGAGCTAGAGAAGAAGTTGCACCATGTGCACAATCTAAAGCGATATGTAGGCCAGAGAAATCTTCTTCAACAGTTTGTTTAATGTACTGTAAATATTTTTGTCCACCTTCAAAGTAATCGCTCACTTGTCCAAGATTAGTACCTGTCGGACGTGGTAGTTCATCAACTTCTTTGTCTAATAAAGCTTCAATCTCAGCTTCTTGCTCATCTGTTAATTTAAAGCCGTCTGAACCAAAGAATTTAATACCGTTATCTTGTACTGGATTATGAGATGCAGAAATCATAACACCCGCTTGTGCATCTAGTGCTTTTGTTAAATAAGCAACGCCCGGTGTAGAAATAACGCCAAGGCGCATTACTTCTGCTCCAGTTGATAATAGGCCTGCTACTAAAGCTCCTTCTAACATATGACCAGATACACGTGTATCACGACCGATAATTACTTTTGGACGATCTGTATCTTTTGTTAATACATAACCACCAAAACGTCCAATTTTGAAAGCTAATTCAGGTGTTAACTCCTTATTTGCAACTCCGCGTACTCCATCTGTACCAAAATATTTACCCATTATGATTCGCTCCTTTTTCTTGCTCTTTTTGATTATCTACTGTTGGTTCTTGACTCGTTTCTTTATCTTTATCTTGATTTTGATTTTGGTTTTGATTCTTTTCCTGTTCTTTTTCTGAATCAGGTTCAGGATTTTTTGGTTTCTCATTTTGATTTTCTTGATCCGTATTTGAATCCGGTTGTTGACCGTTACCCTGTACTTCTTTATCTGGTTTTTCTTTCTTCACAATAGTAACTTTAGCACTTTTTTGTTTTGGCTCTATTGAAATATTACCAGGACCGCTCACTTGAATGGAAATATCTTTCGTCCCTGAGGATACATTTTGCAGATTAATTACCGCTGTTATTTGAGCAGCTGTTATTTTATCTACTATACTTGCTTCTCCTGAAATATCAACACTTATCTTTCCATCTTGCGGCGAAAGTAGCTGAGCAGTAACATCTTTAGACAGTCCATTTTTCTGGATTGGGATACCATCAATCGTTTTTGTTTTCGTTTGTTTTGTTTTTTGCACTCCCACCGAAACCTTCACTTGATTCGGTTTTGCACTTGTTACACCCTTGGGTAATAAAACAGAGGCATCGAATGTTGTAGACTCTGTCAATTGACTAAGATCTACTTCGACCCCCTCTAGAGATTGTATATTATCCAAAATATCTTTTGGACCAGCTATCGTTACTTCTCTCGGTTCAACACTGATATTTGTAACCGCCAATCCTTCTGCTAAACTCCCCTTCTTCGTATACGTTACAGGAACAGTTTTTTCAGTATTATTGGCTGTAGTTTGCGTTGCCACATTCAACGTTACACTAATCTTAGATGGACTTGTTCTTACATTTAAACGTTTTCCTTCTTTATTGTATAATGTAACTTCGGGCGTTTTTGTAACAGTTTTATTAACACCTTTTAAATCAACATACGCTTTGGCAGATGAAATGCTTTCAATTTCTTCTTTCGTCCCAACTACCTCAACAGTATCCGGTTTAAGGCTTGATTTTTCTAGAGTAGCCCCCGCTGGCATCTGATCCTCATTTGATAATTTCAGATCTACATGAACATATTTTCTCGCCTTTTCATAAAGAGTAACTTTAATTGTTGATGGCTGAACTGTTCCTTTCACATCATCTGGAAGCCCGTTCGTTTTTAAAGAAATCTCATAAGTTCCTTTTGGACTATCTCGCAAATCAACCGGTATGTCAAATTGTTTTTTTGCTTTTGCTGTAGCAACTGATGCTTTTGGGCCTTCTAATTTTACTTTAACGCCCTCTGCCGGAATACCACTTACAATATATTTCTCCTCATCATACTTAAGATTAATAGCATAATTAGTTAATGTTTCTTTCGTATCATTTGCAAAAGGTAATATACCTGATGTCGTATTTTTTTCAGTTAACGTCGCTGACATAAAAAGCATACACGCCAATAGTAATGAGATCCCTTTTAAAAACCAATGATTCTCCATTAACTTATCCATGACGCTTTCTCCTCCAATTCCATAAAGACGAAGAAGTCGTTTTTTCGTTTCCACTAAATTCAGCTAATAACATATCTTTCAGCTGTTCTGTCTTCAAATCACGATGCAACTTACCATTTTTCGTTAAAGAAATTTGACCAGTTTCTTCAGACACAACTACTGTAATACTATCAGTAACTTCACTAACTCCCATTGCAGCACGATGTCTAGTTCCTAATTCTTTAGAAATAAACGGACTTTCTGATAATGGAAGATAGCATGCTGCTGCTTTAATTGTACTTCCTTGCATAATTACCGCTCCGTCATGAAGAGGTGTATTTGGAATAAAAATATTAATAAGTAATTCCGATGATACGTTTGCATTAAGCGGAATACCCGTTTCCACATAATCACCCATACCGGTCTCTTTTGACAAAGTAATTAATGCACCAATTCTACGTTTCCCCATATATTCGGTTGCTTTTGCTATCGATGTTGCAACCATTTCAGGTTCATCATCCTCATGCGTTCCAACACGCGAAAATAAACTCCCGCGCCCTAGCTGCTCAAGTGCTCTTCGCAATTCTGGCTGAAAGATAATAATAACGGCTAAAAATCCCCACGTTAATACTTGTTCAGTTAGCCAAGATAGCGTACGCAATTCAAGGAAAATACTGATCATCTTAACGACGATAATAACTGTAATCCCTTTTAAAAGTTGAACAGCTTTCGTCCCTCGGATTATAAGAATTAGCTTATATATAATAAACCATACAATGGCAATATCTAATGCCGTACTAAGATATTTCAAAATGGTCGTATCTTCAAAAGGCATGCTATCCCTTCCTCCTACTTACGAGCAATTCTATCCATATATTGAAATATTGTTTTATGCTCTATCTGTATGTATTTCCAACAACTAGTTAATTATACCATACATGAAACAAACGACAATTACAAACAACCCCCTTTAGCTCAAATTGGTAAGATGTCAAACATTTTTATTGTACAGTATAATATAAATCATTATTATACGCTTATTTTCAAATAAAAAAAGCAACTTCTCAGTTGCTTTTCTTACATTTATTTTAGTTTTTCACCGAATAAAGAACCCATTAAAGCAACTGCTGTTGTTGCCGTTCTATTTCTCTCATCTAAAATCGTATTTACCTCAACAAATTCAGCAGATGTGATAATATCAGCTTCTGCTAACATTTCCATCGCCAAATGACTTTCACGATAAGATAGACCGCCAATTACAGGCGTTCCAACACCTGGTGCATCATGAGGATCAAGACCATCTAAATCTAATGATAAGTGTACACCATCGGTATGAGATAAATATGCGATTGTTTCTTCCATCACAGCCGTCATCCCCATACGATCAATTTCATGCATTGAGAACACTTTAATACCTTCATTGCGAATGAAATCTTTTTCTCCTTCATCCAATGCACGCGCACCGATAATTACGACATTCTCTTTTTTCACCTTTGGATATGCTCCGTATAAATCTACAAGTGAAGAATGTCCATAACCTAAACTTGCTGCAAGTGACATACCATGAATATTTCCAGATGGTGAAGTTTCCTCTGTATTTAAATCACCGTGTGCATCATACCAAATAACGCCTAAGTTTTTATAATGTTTTGCTACACCAGCTAATGTACCGATAGCAATACTATGGTCACCACCTAATACAAGTGGAAAACGACCTTCTTCTATAATATGATCCACCTTACTTGCTAATTCATTACATACAGTTGCAACTTGTGTAAGGTTTCTTAATTTTGTATTTTCATCTATCTCTTTTTCTCTCTCTATACATATATCTCCCATATCTTTAACGTCATATCCAATTTCTTCAATTCTTTCAATTACCCCTGCATAACGGATCGCGCTCGGTCCCATATCAACTCCACGACGCATCTGTCCTAAATCCATTGGAACTCCAATAACTGAGATTTCTTTTTTCATAGATAGTATCCCCCTTTTATGCCTTCACTAAATATTTTAAATCTTTTATATAGTCTGACTCAACTCGACATTTTTCTGTATGGATATACAATTTATTCACTTATATTCACGTTGAAAACCAAATTTTAAGACTATTCTATGTATAAAGTTAACTTAATGAAACAATCGCAATCACTATTATTAAATAATAATAATAAAACACTCCTATATTTAGAAATGTTTTTCTGATGCTATTTTCCATACTGTTGCAATATTCTTCGTTGTCATTTCAATATTTTCTTCTGCTACTTTATATGCTTCTTCTAGTGTCATCGGTCTCGTTGTAATACTAAATACCGCATCTATTCCTTTCTCGTACACAGCTGAATAATCAGATGATACAGACCCTCCAATAGCAATTACAGGCACAGAAAAACGTTTTGCACGCCCCGCAACACCCACAGGAGCCTTTCCATATGCAGTTTGTTTATCTATTCTACCTTCACCAGTTATAATAAGATGTGCATCTTCTATATGTTTATCGAAATTTGTATAATCTAATACAATTTCAATGCCCCTACGCAAGTCTCCCTTTAACACTGAAATAACAGCCGCTCCCATTCCTCCCGCTGCCCCTGCACCAGGTATTTCAGATACATCAAAAGATACATATCGTTTAAGCATATTCGCATAATGTTGTAAATTCTCATCTAGCTCTTTCATCATCTCTATATTTGCACCCTTTTGTCTCCCAAATACGAAAGATGCTCCCTGCATTCCGACTAATGGATTATCCACATCACATGCCGCTTCTATCTTTACCCCCTTTAAGCGTGGGTCCATTCGTGAAAAATCAATAGCAACAATCGATTGTAATGTGCCTCCAGATGGATCTATTACTTCACCCTTGTCATTTATAAATCTTACTCCTAAAGCTGCTAACATACCTGCCCCACCATCATTTGTAGCACTTCCTCCAAGTCCTAAAATTATGTACTCCACTCCTTGATCTAGCGCATGTAATATAAGTTCTCCTGTTCCTTTTGTCGTTGTAATAAGTGGGTTGCGCTTTTCAACTGGAACGTGCTGTAATCCTGATGCTGCTGCCATTTCAATAAACGCTGTCTTTTTATCTTTAGAAATGCCATAAAAAGCTTGTATACCTTCTCTAAGCGGTCCTGTCACACTAATTGATATAATTCTCCCCCCTGTAGCATCAACAAGTGATTCAACCGTCCCTTCTCCTCCATCTCCAATTGGTATTTTCACATACTCTGCATTAGGAAAAATTGCTCTAAAACCTCTTTCAATAGCTCCACATACTTCTATAGCTTTTAGGCTTTCTTTATATGAATCAGATGCAATAACAACTTTCACAATTATCTCCCCATCCCTTATTTTTACGTTTTCTTCATTTTAAACGACAAGTATAAAAGTTGTCTTTTTAAACACGAAAAAAGCTTACATCGTATGATGTAAGCTTTTTTATTTAGATGGAGCCTAGCGGGATCGAACCGCTGACCTCCTGCGTGCAAGGCAGGCGCTCTCCCAGCTGAGCTAAGGCCCCTTATTAATTAAGCGGAAGACGGGATTCGAACCCGCGACCCCAACCTTGGCAAGGTTGTATTCTACCACTGAACTACTTCCGCAAAAATGATGAGCCATGAAGGACTCGAACCTTCGACCCTCTGATTAAAAGTCAGATGCTCTACCAACTGAGCTAATGGCTCGTAAATGGCTGGGCTAGCTGGATTCGAACCAGCGCATGACGGAGTCAAAGTCCGTTGCCTTACCGCTTGGCTATAGCCCATTAATATTTACTAGTATGGTTATCTTTTCAAAAAAATAAACCCTCTCAGGTTATTTTAAAGAAAATGGTGGAGGGGGGCAGATTCGAACTGCCGAACCCGAAGGAGCGGATTTACAGTCCGCCGCGTTTAGCCACTTCGCTACCCCTCCGACATTTTAAATATATATGGTGGAGGATGACGGGATCGAACCGCCGACCCCCTGCTTGTAAGGCAGGTGCTCTCCCAGCTGAGCTAATCCTCCAAAAGTGGTGACCCGTACGGGATTCGAACCCGTGTTACCGCCGTGAAAGGGCGGTGTCTTAACCACTTGACCAACGGGCCAAAAAAGTTTTAAACCTATTCCCAAGCTTCCAACCGGGCTTGAACCGGTGACCTCTTCCTTACCATGGAAGTGCTCTACCAGCTGAGCTATGGAAGCATAATGGCTCCGCAGGTAGGACTCGAACCTACGACCGATCGGTTAACAGCCGATAGCTCTACCACTGAGCTACTGCGGAATAATATTAGCCTGGCAACGTCCTACTCTCACAGGGACAAGGTCCCAACTACCATCGGCGCTAGAGAGCTTAACTTCCGTGTTCGGTATGGGAACGGGTGTGACCTCTCTGCCATCATTA
>NZ_JBQAGK010000013.1:0-58566 GCF_051916325.1 Bacillus cereus group sp. MYBK227-1
ATGATGGCAGAGAGGTCACACCCGTTCCCATACCGAACACGGAAGTTAAGCTCTCTAGCGCCGATGGTAGTTGGGACCTTGTCCCTGTGAGAGTAGGACGTCGCCAAGCAACTAAACACGAGTCAAATGACTCGTGTTTTTTCGTGTTTTCTTTTATAATCCATAGTAATTAAAAAAATGTGCTTAAATAATTACTATTTTGATTAAATGCAGGGGAATGTGGCTAGGATAGTGAATAAGCAAAAGAGTTGCAAATTTTATTAATACGTATATAATTAAAGTCAAAGATAGTCAAAGTCAATAAAGGTGGCGGATAAATGAGAAATATATCTGATATCATTGAGCAATATCTAAAGCAAGTTATTGACTTAAGTAATAATAATGTGATTGAAATCAAAAGAAATGAGATTGCGGATCGATTCGAGTGCGTACCATCTCAAATCAATTATGTAATCAATACCCGTTTTACATTAGAAAGAGGATTTATAGTAGAAAGTAAACGTGGTGGTGGAGGTTACATTCGCATTATAAAAGTCAAACTGCATGATGATATAGACATTATTGATCAAATGCTTCATATGATTGATCATAGCGTTGCACAAGGGAATGCAGAGAGTATGATTATACGTTTATTAGAAGAGGGAATTATAACAGGCCGTGAAGCAAAACTAATGTTAAGTGTACTAGATCGTTCTGTATTATCAATGGATATTCCTTCTCGAGATGAACTTAGGGCTCGAATATTATGCGCAATGTTAAGAACACTGAAATATAAATAAATACAGCTTTTGTAAAAGAATGATAATTAAGATAGGGCAGTTAAATATTGTAGAAGTTTTGAAAAAGAGCATGTACTTTTATCTAAATGGATTAAGGAAAGAGGACAATCTAGTAATGTATGAAAAGTATCATGAGGTAGATCGTTCCTATTGTAAAGGTGGGGATATTGATGACTTGTCAAAACTGTAATATAAGACCAGCAACTTTACATTATACAAAAGTAATCAACGAGAAGAAGGCGGAAGTTCATCTTTGTGAGCAATGTGCGGAGCAAAGTGGCTATACGTCTTTCTTTCAATCATCACAGTCTAACTTTTCATTTCATGATGTATTTGCTGGTTTATTACACGGTGAATCAACAATGTTTGGAGAAGGAAAAAACGGGTTTTCAAATACAAATACAGTAAGATGTCCAGATTGTAAGATGACATATGAACATTTTACAAAAGTGGGACGCTTTGGTTGTGCTTCTTGTTACGATACATTTAAAGGACACTTAAACCCATTGTTAAAGCGACTTCATGGTGGACATACAGAACATTGTGGAAAAATTCCGGAACGAATGGAAGGAAATATCCACTTAAAGAAAGAATTAGATGAACTAAAACTTATTCTGAAACAATATGTACAGAATGAGGAGTTTGAGAAAGCTGCTGAGGTAAGAGATGAAATTCGAGGGCTTGAAACTCAGCTTAGTGAGCATAGAGAGGGGGAGTAGTTCTATGTCACTGGACAAAATTATGAATGAAGCGATTAGTCCATGGATGAAGGGGGATGGCCCTGATTCTGATATTGTTTTAAGTAGTCGAATTCGTTTGGCTCGTAATTTTAAGCAATATCAATTTTCTACTATGCAAAACGAAGAGGAAGCTCAACAGGTTCAAGAATTATTTAAAAAGAAATTTATAAATAAATCGGTAGAGCCCTTTGGGAAGTTTGGATTATTAAAAATGAATGAATTAACGCCTCTTCAAAGGAGAGTTTTAGTCGAAAAGCATTTAATTAGTCCAAATCTCGCAGGGACCGAATATGGAGCATGTCTGTTATCAGAAAGCGAACACATTAGTGTGATGCTTAATGAGGAAGACCACATTAGGATTCAGTGCCTATTTCCAGGGCTACAGTTATCAAAGGCGCTTCAAAGCGCTAATCAAATAGATAATTGGATTGAGAAAGAGGTTGAATATGCTTTTGATGAATCACTTGGATATATTACGAGTTGTCCTACTAACGTTGGTACAGGATTAAGAGCTTCTGTAATGATTCATTTACCAGGGCTGGTTTTAACAAAAAGAATTAGCCGTATTATACAAGTAATTCAAAAATTAGGGTTAGTAGTAAGAGGAATATACGGTGAAGGTAGCGAAGCGTTAGGTAATATATTTCAAGTATCAAATCAAATGACGCTAGGGAAATCCGAAGTAGATATTATTGCAGATTTAAAGAGTGTCATGCAGCAAATTATACAACAAGAAAAATTGGCCAGAGAATTAATTGTACAAAATTCGAGTATTGAGCTTGAAGATAAGGTTTATCGTTCTTACGGTATACTAGCAAACAGTCGTTTAATTCAATCTGCAGAAGCGGCAACTTGCTTATCGGATGTACGACTTGGTATTGATCTAGGATATATAAAAGGTATATCGAGAAATATTTTGACTGAGCTAATGGTTCTTACGCAACCAGGTATTTTACAACAATATGCAGGAGGACCTTTAGGACCAGAAGAAAGAGATTATCGAAGAGCAACCTTAATCCGTGAGCGATTACGTATTGAAAAAAACTAAGCGCAAGTAGGAGGCGATTTCTATGATGTTTGGAAGATTTACAGAAAGAGCACAGAAAGTATTAGCTTTATCTCAAGAGGAAGCAATTCGCATTGGGCATAATAATATTGGAACAGAACATATTTTACTTGGGCTTGTACGCGAAGGTGAAGGAATTGCAGCAAAAGCGTTAATTGCTCTTGGATTGAGCCCGGAAAAAGTGCAAAAAGAGGTAGAAGCGTTAATTGGACGTGGAACAGAAGCTTCTCAAACTGTACATTATACACCTCGTGCTAAAAAAGTTATTGAATTGTCTATGGATGAAGCGCGTAAGCTAGGACATTCTTACGTTGGAACAGAACATATTTTACTTGGCTTAATCCGTGAAGGTGAAGGTGTAGCGGCACGTGTTTTAAATAATTTAGGCGTAAGCCTCAACAAAGCAAGACAACAAGTATTACAACTTCTTGGAAGTAACGAAGCAAGTTCAGGTCACCAAGGTGGTTCATCGACAAATGCCAATACACCGACACTAGACAGTTTAGCACGCGACTTAACAGTTGTTGCACGTGAGAATCGTTTGGATCCTGTTATTGGACGTAGTAAAGAAATTCAACGTGTAATTGAAGTGTTAAGCCGTAGAACAAAAAACAATCCAGTGTTAATTGGAGAGCCTGGTGTAGGTAAAACAGCAATTGCTGAAGGGTTAGCACAGCAAATCGTAAATAATGAAGTTCCTGAAACGTTAAGAGATAAGCGTGTTATGACACTAGATATGGGAACAGTGGTAGCTGGGACGAAATATCGTGGTGAGTTTGAAGATCGTTTAAAGAAAGTAATGGATGAAATACGTCAAGCAGGGAATATTATTCTATTTATTGATGAACTTCATACATTAATCGGTGCAGGTGGAGCAGAAGGTGCAATCGATGCATCAAATATTTTAAAACCATCTTTAGCACGCGGAGAATTACAATGTATTGGTGCGACAACTTTAGATGAGTATCGTAAATATATTGAAAAGGATGCAGCTTTAGAGAGACGTTTCCAGCCAATTCATGTTGATGAGCCGAGTCTAGAAGAATCAACTCAAATCTTGAAAGGTTTACGCGATCGTTATGAGGCGCATCACCGTGTGTCTATTACAGATGATGCAATTGATGCAGCTGTAAAACTTTCTGATCGTTATATTACGGATCGTTTCTTACCGGATAAAGCAATTGATTTAATTGATGAAGCTGCTTCAAAGGTTCGCTTACGCTCTTATACAACACCACCAAACTTAAAAGAGCTTGAAGTGAAGCTTGAGGAAATTCGAAAAGAAAAAGATGCGGCTGTACAAAGTCAAGAGTTTGAAAAGGCTGCTTCCTTACGTGATATGGAACAACGCTTACGTGAGAAATTGGAAGATACAAAGCGTCAGTGGAAAGAGCAACAAGGAAAAGAAAATTCAGAGGTTACGGTAGAAGATATTGCAAATGTCGTTTCTACATGGACACGTATCCCTGTTTCTAAACTTGCACAAACAGAGACTGATAAATTATTAAACTTAGAATCCATTCTTCATGATCGTGTCATTGGCCAGGATGAAGCGGTAGTGGCTGTAGCGAAAGCTGTTCGTCGTGCAAGAGCAGGACTAAAAGATCCGAAACGTCCAATTGGTTCATTTATTTTCTTAGGGCCAACAGGTGTAGGTAAAACAGAATTAGCAAGAGCATTGGCAGAATCTATGTTCGGTGATGAGGATGCAATGATTCGCATTGATATGTCTGAGTATATGGAGAAACATTCAACTTCTCGCTTAGTTGGTTCTCCTCCAGGATATGTTGGGTATGAAGAAGGCGGACAATTAACAGAGAAGGTTCGTCGTAAGCCGTATTCAGTTGTCCTATTAGATGAAGTAGAGAAGGCGCATCCCGATGTATTTAATATTTTACTACAGGTATTGGAAGATGGTCGTTTAACTGATTCTAAAGGACGTACAGTTGACTTCCGTAATACGATTGTTATTATGACGTCTAACGTTGGTGCTGAGGCGTTAAAACGTAACAAACATCTTGGATTTAACGTACAAGATGAAAGCCGTGATTATTCGGATATGAAAGGTAAAGTAATGGATGAGCTGAAAAAGGCATTTCGTCCAGAATTCTTAAACCGTATTGATGAAATTATCGTATTCCATATGCTTGAGAAAAAACATATTCAAGAAATTGTGACTCTTATGGTAAATCAGTTAGTGAATCGCTTAAAAGAACAAGAAATTGAATTGCAATTAACAGAAGGGGCGATTGCAGCTATTGCTGATAAAGGGTTTGATCGTGAATATGGTGCTCGTCCACTACGTAGAGCAATTCAGAAGCATGTAGAAGATAGACTATCGGAAGAACTTTTAAAAGGTGCTATTGAGAAAGGGCAAAAAGTTATCTTTGATGTAGAAGGGGAAACATTTGTCATTCATAGTGCTGAAAAGGTAAAATAAGTATAGACAAACTAAGAGGGCTACGAGATAGCCCTCTTTCTTGTACGAGAAGGTCAAATGTTTATAGATGAAAGCGAAGTGAAATATAAAAAGATATGGCTAAAAAGAAAACAAAATTCACATGTCAAGAGTGTGGTTATCAATCACCAAAATATATGGGTAAATGTCCAGGGTGTGGTCAATGGAATTCGCTTGTTGAAGAGATGGAACCCGTTGTATCATCCAGACGCCTAAATTATGCAAATGCAATTCAAACAGAAGTAACAAAACCAAGACGTCTTACAGAAGTAGAAACAAAGTCTGAGGCACGTATTGAAACAAAATTTCAGGAGTTTAACCGTGTACTAGGTGGCGGAATTGTAGATGGATCTTTAGTACTTATTGGTGGGGACCCTGGGATTGGAAAATCAACGTTATTATTACAGATTTCCTCGCAATTAGCAGATGCTTCATATGATGTATTGTATATATCAGGTGAGGAGTCAGCAAAGCAGATTAAACTTCGTGCAGATCGTTTACATGTAAATGGTAGTAATCTATTTGTTGTATCAGAGACAGATTTACAGCGTATTGCAGCACATATTGAAGAGATGAATCCTGCTTTTGTTGTTATTGATTCTATTCAAACGATACATTTACCTGAAGTGACATCAGCTCCTGGTAGTGTGGCGCAAGTACGTGAATGTACAGCAGAATTAATGAAACTTGCAAAAACAAAGGGAATCCCAATTTTTATCGTAGGGCATGTGACAAAAGAAGGTGCAATTGCGGGACCGCGTATGCTAGAACATATGGTCGATGCAGTTCTTTACTTTGAAGGAGATCGACACCATACATATCGTATTTTACGAGCTGTAAAGAATCGTTTTGGTTCTACGAATGAAATGGGTATCTTTGAAATGAAAGAACTTGGCCTTGCAGAAGTCTTAAATCCTTCTGAAATTTTCCTTGAGGAAAGACCAGTTGGAGTTGCAGGTTCAACAGTAGTTGCCTCAATGGAAGGAACAAGACCAGTTTTAGTAGAAATACAGGCATTAATTTCCCCTACTAGTTTTGGAAATCCTCGAAGAATGGCGACAGGAATTGATCATAATCGTGTCTCGCTTATTATGGCGGTACTAGAGAAAAGAACAGGTTTACTATTACAAAATCAAGATGCGTATTTAAAAGTAGCTGGTGGTTTGAAATTAGATGAACCGGCAATTGATTTAGCTGTTGCCTTAAGTATAGCTTCAAGTTTTAGAGATAAATCTACGGCACCAACTGATGCGGTAATAGGAGAAGTTGGATTAACTGGAGAAATAAGAAGAGTATCAAGAATCGAACAACGTGTACAAGAAGCAGCTAAATTAGGATTTCAACGTGCTATCATTCCTAGAAAAAATTTAGGGGGGTGGACAATTCCAGAGGGGATTGAGGTTGTAGGTGTTTCTAATTTAGGAGAAGCGCTTCGTTTGACATTAGGAGGCTAGGCTATGGAAGAAAATAAGCAACGTGTCAAAAGTATAATTAATATTTTACAGCTCGTGGCCCCGGGAACACCACTGCGCGAAGGGATAGATAATGTACTTCGCGCACAAACAGGGGGACTAATTGTTCTTGGGTATAATGAGCAGATTAAAAGCATTGTTGATGGTGGTTTTCATATTAATTGCGCATTCTCTCCTGCTAGTTTATATGAATTAGCAAAAATGGATGGAGCACTTATTTTAAATGAAACTGGAAGTAAAATTTTAATTGCAAACGCACAGTTAGTTCCGGATTCATCTATTGATTCTATTGAAACAGGTATGCGTCACCGAACAGCAGAGCGTGTAGCAAAGCAGACGGGCAGCCTTGTTGTGGCCATTTCACAAAGACGTAATGTAATTACGCTATATCAAGGGAACTTACGTTATACATTAAAAGATATAGGTGTCATTTTAACGAAGGCAAATCAAGCAATTCAAACGCTAGAAAAATATAAGGCTGTATGGAATGACGGCATTACGAATTTGGGTATTCTAGAATTTGAAGAGGTCGTTACAATGTCCGAGGTGGTTCACGTTTTACATAGTGTTGAAATGGTGCTGCGTATTAAAAATGAAATATTGAGCTATATTCATGAGTTAGGAACAGAAGGTAGGTTAATTCGTTTACAGCTTACAGAATTACTAGCTGATTTAGAGGCAGAGGCAGCATTGTTAATTAAAGATTATCACCAGGAGAAAACACAAGACCATCATCAAATATTGAAAAAGTTACAAGATCTTGCAAATACACAACTTTTAGAGGATAGTGATTTAGTTAAATTGCTTGGCTATCCAGGACAAACAAGTTTAGAAGAAAGTGTGACACCTAGAGGGTACCGAATCACAAGCAAGATTTCTCGTGTTCCGCCACTTATTATCGAGAATTTAATTAATCGATTTAAAACATTGCAAGGTGTTTGCCGAGCAACTATTAATGAATTGGATGATGTGGAAGGAATTGGAGAAGTGAGAGCGAAGAAAATACGAGAAGGTCTAAAAAGAATTCAAGAGCATCTCTATATGAGTAGACACAATTAAGAATATTACATTGATTCTATAATATAACGACACTAGAACATTTTTGGTATATGATATGATATATTGGTAAATAAAACTATTTACAAAAAAAACACGTCCGCTTTTGCATTCGGCGTTTTGATTAGCGAAACAATGGTTAATAATGAGTAGGAGGTGGTTGGATGTTAAAACGGATTGTACAGCTCTTCTTTTTAGTGATCGGGGGAGCGTTAGGGATTTACTTAATCCCAAAAATTATTAATGTATTAGATATCGGTGCGGTTCCTTTGTTGGAAGGATCGTATGTTCGTGCAATTATTGGTGCAATTATTTTATTTTTAACAACATTTTGGCTTGTAGATTATATTGTTCAACTTATTAAGCATATTGAAGAGGCTCTTGTAAAGGCGCCTGTAGCAGATGTTTTATTTGGTACATTAGGATTAATCTCTGGTCTTATTGTTGCATATTTAATTTTGATACCAATTCGTGAATTTACAATTCCAGTTATTAGTACGGTGTTGCAAGTGTTCTTCACCCTTTTACTTGGATATTTAGGATTCCAAGTAGGATTTAAAAAGAGGAATGAATTGCTAGGATTATTTACATTACCCCAACGCGGAGGTAAGAAGAAAAACAATAGTGAGAATGAAGAGGTAGAGGTCGAAGCAGAAAAATCTACGACTCATTGGAAAATTCTCGATACGAGTGTAATTATTGACGGACGTATTGCAGATATTTGCCAAACAAAGTTTTTAGAAGGAACAATTGTCATTCCGCAATTCGTATTAGAAGAGCTTCAGCATATTGCCGATTCTTCAGATGCTTTAAAGCGTAATCGTGGCCGCAGAGGGCTAGACATTTTAAATCGTATTCAAAAGGAGATGCCAATTCCGGTAGAAATTTATGAAGGCGATTTCGATGATATCCAAGAAGTAGATAGCAAGCTTGTAAAGTTGGCAAAAATCACTGGTGGAACTGTAGTAACAAACGATTTCAATTTAAACAAAGTTTCTGAATTACAAGGGGTTACGGTGTTAAACATTAATGATTTAGCTAATGCGATTAAACCAGTCGTACTCCCTGGTGAAGAATTAAGTGTTTATGTTGTGAAAGATGGTAAAGAACAAAATCAAGGTGTTGCATACTTAGATGATGGTACGATGATTGTAGTAGAAGATGGTAGAGAGTATGTGGGTTCACAACTTGACGTACTTGTTACTAGCGTATTACAAACATCGGCTGGTCGTATGATTTTCGCAAAACGTAAATTGCTAGAAAAAGCATTATAAGTAGAGGATTATTAATATGTATACATTAATTATTCCGGCAGCGGGCCAAGGAAAACGAATGGGTGCTGGTAAAAATAAGTTATTTTTACTTATAGATGAAGTACCAATTATTGTGCACACATTGCGTGCTTTTGAAAAAGATAAAGCGTGCAAAAGTATTATTATGGCAATTAACGAAGAAGAACGCCCGTATTTTGAAGAGTTAATGCAGAAGTACCAGATTGAAAAGCACGTACAATTCATTCAGGGTGGAGCCGAAAGACAAGATAGCGTCTATAACGCACTTCAGTATGCGAGTGGTGTCGAATATGTTCTTGTGCATGACGGGGCGCGCCCGTTCGTAACGAATAAAGTGATTCGCGATGTATTAACTGCAGCAGAAAAATATGGAGCTTCCATTTGTGCAGTGCCAGTAAAAGATACTGTTAAGAAAGTAGAGAAGGGTGTTGTTGTAGAAACGGTAGAGCGATCTCAACTTAACGCTGTACAAACACCACAAGGATTCTCTGTTTCTCTTTTGCTAGAAGCTCATAGAAGCGCAAAGCAAAGTTGTTTTCTTGGCACAGATGATGCAAGTCTCGTAGAACGTGTGGGGAAGCAAGTAGGTGTAGTAGAGGGGAGTTACTATAATATTAAAGTGACGACTCCGGAAGATCTATTAATTGCTGAAAGTTTCCTACGTGTTCAGAAGAAATAACATTGATGACGTGTTAATAAAGAAAAGCTCGGCAACAGCCGGGCTTTTCTTTATAAGGATAGCGATATAATATAGAGTCATAAAGCTCAGTAGTTTAGCTTAAGGAGGAAGTAAGGATGTTTCGAATTGGACAAGGTTTTGATGTACATGAATTTGCGGAAGGGCGCCCGTTGATTATCGGTGGAATTACAATTCCACACGAGAAAGGATTAATCGGTCATTCAGATGCAGATGTATTGTTACATACGATTGCTGATGCATGTTTAGGTGCGATTGCAGCAGGAGATATCGGAAAGCATTTTCCTGATACAGACCCAGCTTTTAAAGATGCAGATTCAGCTGTATTGTTACAAAAAGTTTGGGAATTTGTGCGTGAACAAGGTTACGAGTTAGGAAATTTAGATTGTACAATTATTGCTCAAAAACCAAAAATGGCACCACATATTGAGAGTATGCGTAAGCGCATTAGTGAACTGTTAGAAACGTCTATCGATAACATTAATGTAAAGGCAACAACAACAGAAAAATTAGGATTTACAGGTAGAGAAGAAGGGATTGCTTCTCAAGCGGTTGTTTTATTACAGAAAAAATAATGGTTTTTAATTCGTAAGATGGATAATCACATTTTTTTGGTGTACAATTATAGAATGTGTTGACATTAAGAATGGAAGGTGTACCAATTATGGAAAAGCAAGTGAGAGTGCGCTACGCGCCAAGTCCAACAGGACACTTACATATCGGAAATGCGCGTACGGCATTATTTAATTATTTATTTGCTCGTCATTTAGATGGCAAATTTATTATTCGTATTGAAGATACTGATGTAAAACGTAACGTGGCTGGTGGAGAAGAAAGCCAATTAAAATACTTGAAATGGCTCGGTATGGACTGGGATGAAGGTGTTGATGTTGGTGGTGAATTTGGACCATATCGCCAAACAGAGCGTTTAGATATTTATAAAAAATTATATGAAGATTTATTAGAGCGTGGTCTAGCTTATAAATGTTATATGACAGAAGAAGAGCTAGAAGCAGAGCGTGAAGGACAAATCGCTCGCGGTGAAACACCTCGTTACGCAGGTAACCACCGTGAATTAACTGAAGAACAAGTGAAAGAATTTGAAGCTGAGGGACGTATTCCAAGTATTCGTTTCCGTGTACCAGCTGATCGTGACTACACATTCAAAGATATTGTAAAAGATGAAGTTGCGTTCCATTCAAATGATTTCGGTGATTTTGTTATTGTGAAAAAGGATGGAATTCCAACTTATAACTTTGCAGTAGCAGTAGATGATCATCTAATGGAAATTACACATGTACTTCGTGGTGATGATCATATTTCAAATACACCGAAACAAATGATGATTTATGAAGCTTTCGGCTGGGATATTCCACAATTCGGTCATATGACTCTAATTGTTAATGAAAGTCGTAAAAAGTTAAGTAAGCGTGATGAATCTATTATTCAATTTATTGAGCAATATAAAGAGCTTGGGTATCTTCCAGAAGCAATCTTTAACTTTATTGCACTACTAGGTTGGTCTCCGGTAGGAGAAGAAGAAATCTTCTCTAAAGATGAGTTTATCAAAATGTTCGATGCAGCTCGTTTATCAAAATCACCTGCATTATTTGATTCTCAAAAACTAAAATGGATGAACAACCAGTATATGAAAAAGCAAGATTTAGATACGGTTGTAGAGTTAAGCTTACCGCATTTAGTGAAAGCTGGACGTGTGGGAGAAACTTTAAGCGAACAAGACCAAGCTTGGATTCGTGATGTAATTGCTTTATACCATGAACAAATGAGTTTTGGAGCTGAAATTGTAGAGCTTTCTGAAATGTTCTTTAAAGATCATGTTGATTATGAAGAAGAAGGACAAGAAGTACTAAATGGTGAACAAGTACCTGAAGTACTTCGTGCATTTGCTGGTCAAATAGAAGCTCTAGAAGCAATGGAGCCAGCAGCAATTAAGGCAGCGATTAAAGCAGTTCAAAAGGAAACAGGACATAAAGGTAAAAATTTATTTATGCCAATCCGTGTTGCAACTACAGGACAAACGCATGGTCCAGAGCTTCCGAATGCTATTGCACTTCTTGGAAAAGAAAAAGTTTTAAATCGTCTTCAAAAAGTAATTGGTTAACATTTTCTAGGTTTAGAAATATAATAAGTATACCTAAAACCTAATAAGGAAAAGCGACGAGAAGGAGAAGTAGAAAATCAGGCTTTTTACAGAGAGAACCACCTTTAGGCTGGGAGTGGTTTATAAGCGGATTTTTGAAATGCCCCTTCGAGTCTTCTGCTGAACAGCGAATTGCTTCGTGGGATGTCTTAGGCCGCAAAGTAAGCAGAAGCGGTGTACACCGTTATCATGGATGAGTTTGAGGCTTTTTTAAGCCTAAACAGAGTGGAACCGCGCTTAAAAGGCGTCTCTGTCAATATGACAGAGACGCCTTTTTTTTATACCGTGTAAATAGGTATGAATATAGAATTTATCTCCTTATATAAAGAATTAGGGGAGAAGTGATGAGTTAGGGGAGTTAGTTCGCTCGACAAAAAAGCAGCCCATAAAGGGGAGGGAACACCGATGTTTAAGAGGCTTCGGGAAGATATTGAAGTCGTTTTTGAACAGGATCCAGCGGCAAGAGGTTATTTCGAAGTCATTTTAACTTACTCTGGATTACATGCAGTTTGGGCCCATCGAATTGCACATGCTTTTTATAAAAGAAATTTTTTCTTTCTTGCACGTTTTGTTTCACAAGTGAGCCGCTTTTTTACTGGCATTGAGATCCATCCAGGAGCAACTATTGGTCGACGTTTTTTTATAGATCATGGAATGGGAGTTGTAATCGGAGAAACTTGTGAAATTGGTGATAATGTAACGATTTATCAAGGGGTTACATTAGGTGGTACAGGAAAAGAAAAAGGAAAGAGGCATCCAACAATTCAGGATAATGTATTAATTGCGACGGGTGCTAAAGTTCTTGGTTCTATTACTGTGGGAGAGAATTCTAAAATCGGAGCAGGGTCTGTCGTATTAAAAGAAGTTCCTGCACATTCTACAGTTGTAGGTATACCTGGCCGTGTCGTTATTCAAAATGGAGTAAAGATTGGTCAAGAATTAAATCACTCTGACCTTCCGGATCCGATTTTTGATAAATTAAAGGCTATGGAAGTAGAACTTGATAAATTGAAGAAACAATTGGAATTAAAGGTAGAAAGGAAGGATAAAAATGACTATTCACATTTATAATACGTTAACACGTCAAAAAGAAGAGTTTGTTCCATTAGAAGAAAATAAGGTAAAGATGTATGTATGCGGACCTACAGTTTATAACTACATTCATATTGGGAATGCAAGGCCTCCTATGGTATTCGATACAGTGCGTCGTTATTTAGAATACAAAGGATACGATGTGCAATATGTATCTAACTTTACGGATGTAGATGATAAATTAATTAAAGCGGCAAATGAATTAGGTGAAGATGTACCGACAATTGCTGATCGCTTTGTTGAAGCGTACTTTGAAGATGTAACAGCACTAGGTTGCAAACACGCAACAGTTCATCCTCGTGTAACAGAAAATATGGATATCATTATTGAATTTATTCAAGAACTTGTGAATAAAGGGTATGCATATGAATCAGAGGGTGATGTGTACTTTAAGACGAAGGAATTCGAAGGTTACGGTAAATTATCACATCAACCAATCGCAGATTTACGTCACGGTGCTCGTATTGAGGTAGGGGAAAAGAAACAAGACCCTCTTGATTTTGCTTTATGGAAAGCTGCGAAAGAAGGAGAAATCTTCTGGGAAAGCCCTTGGGGGCAAGGACGTCCAGGATGGCATATTGAATGCTCAGCAATGGCGCGTAAGTACTTAGGGGATACAATTGACATTCATGCTGGTGGTCAAGACTTGGCATTCCCACATCATGAAAATGAAATTGCGCAGTCAGAAGCATTGACTGGAAAAACGTTTGCACGTTACTGGATGCATAATGGATATATTAATATTAACAATGAGAAGATGTCTAAATCGCTGGGTAACTTTATTTTAGTTCACGATATTATTAAGCAATACGACCCGCAGTTAATTAGATTCTTTATGTTATCAGTACACTATCGTCACCCGATTAACTTTAGTGAAGAGTTATTACAAAGTACGAATAATGGACTGGAAAGAATTAAAACAGCTTATGGAAACTTAAAGCATCGTATGGAGAGTAGTACGGATTTAACGGACCATAATGAGAAATGGTTAGCTGAAATAGAGAAATTCCAGACTGCATTTGAAGAGGCAATGAATGATGACTTTAACACTGCAAATGCAATTACCGAATTATACAACGTAGCAAATCATGCAAATCAATATTTACTTGAAGAGCATACATCTAAAGTTGTGATTGAAGCATACGTAAAACAACTGGAAACGTTATTTGATATTTTAGGATTAGAATTATCAAAAGAAGAATTACTGGATGAAGAAATTGAAGAGCTTATCCAAAAGCGCATTGAAGCTCGTAAAAATCGTGATTTTGCATTGTCTGATCAAATTCGTGACGATTTAAAAGAACGTAATATTATTTTAGAAGATACCGCTCAAGGTACAAGATGGAAAAGAGGATAAGGATGATCGATGCAAAGCAATTAAACAGCTTGGCGTTAGCATATATGGGTGATGCGGTATATGAACAATATATCCGCTATCACCTCCTTCAAAAAGGAAAAGTTCGACCTAATCAATTACACCGCTTAGGGACGAGCTTTGTTTCAGCAAAAGCACAGGCGAAAGTTGTTTATCATTTATTAGAGACGGCATTTTTGACAGAGGAAGAAGAGGCGGTATTAAGAAGAGGGCGTAATGCAAATTCAGGTACAGTTCCGAAAAATACGGATGTACAAACATATCGACATAGTACAGCCTTTGAAGCGCTAATTGGTTACCATCATTTATTAAATAATCGTGAAAGATTAGACGAAATTGTATATAAGGCAATAGCAGTTTTAGAAGAAAAGGAAGGGGGCACATCATCATGACTAGTGAATATATTATCGGACGTAACCCTGTAATTGAAGCGTTAAGATCAGGGAGAGATATTAATAAAATTTGGATCGCAGAAGGTGCTGCCAAAGGACAAGTACAAATTGTACTAGCATTAGCGAAAGAAAATAAGATTATTTTACAACATGCACCAAAGAAAAAGTTAGATCAATTAGTTGAGGGTAATCATCAAGGTGTAATTGCTCAAGTAGCTGCATATCAGTATGCAGAGTTAGAAGATTTATTCAAAGTGGCAGAAAAACGTAATGAAGATCCATTCTTCTTGATTTTAGATGAGATTGAAGATCCGCATAACCTAGGTTCTATTATGCGTACTGCTGATGCAACAGGAGCTCATGGAATTATTATTCCAAAGAGAAGAGCTGTGGGACTTACCGCATCAGTTGCGAAAGCATCAACAGGAGCGATTGAATACATTCCTGTTGCGCGCGTAACAAACTTATCTCGTACAATTGATGAATTAAAAGAGCGTGGACTTTGGATTGCTGGTACAGATGCCAAAGGGAAAACGGATTACCGTAATTTAGATGGTACAATGTCGATTGGATTAGTAATTGGTAGTGAAGGAAAAGGTATGAGTCGTATTATTGGTGAAAAGTGTGATTTCTTAATCACTCTACCGATGGTTGGTAAAGTTACATCCTTAAATGCTTCAGTAGCCGCAAGTTTGTTAATGTATGAGGTATATCGTAAACGTCACGAAATTGGTAAATAAAAAATGAACGATATTTTAATCGTTGACGGCTACAACATTATCGGAGCTTGGGGAGATTTGAAGAAACTGCGGGATGTAGATTTACAATCATCAAGAGATGCGCTTATTGATAAGATGGCGGATTATCAAGGTTATACAGGCACAAAAGTGATGATAGTCTTTGATGCCTATACAGTCCATGGTATTGAAAAAAAGATGAAACAATCTCGTGTAGAAGTAATATTCACACGAAAGAATCAAACTGCAGACGAAAAGATAGAGCAACTTGCGATAGAGCTTAGAAATATAAATACACAAATATATGTTGCGACTTCTGATTATACAGAACAATGGGTTATATTTGGGCAAGGTGCCCTTCGAAAATCTGCGCGTGAATTAGAGTTGGAAGTACAAGCGATGGAACAACAAGTAAGAAGGCGTACAAAAGACACGAAAGAACAGCAGCCCGCCATGCGAAAGATATTCAGTAAAGATATTACAGAAAAATTAGAAAAATTAAGAAGAGGAGAGCGTTGAAGCATTGACGCTCTTTATCTTTTTACTGTATAATATTGCTAAATAAATAGCGGTCGGAGGGATCAAGGTGGAAGCAGGCTTCGTAAGTATAGGCGACGTTACATTTCGTGATTTAGAGGATGAGGCAATCGTTGAGTTAGTTCGAAAAGGTAATACTGACGCTCTAGAATATTTAATTCACAAGTATAAGAACTTTGTTCGTGCGAAATCAAGATCTTACTTTTTAGTGGGTGCCGATCGAGAAGACATTGTTCAAGAAGGTATGATAGGGTTGTTTAAAGCAATTCGTGATTATAAAGAGGACAAGCTGTCTTCATTCAAAGCATTTGCTGAACTATGTATCACTCGACAAATTATTACCGCTATTAAAACGGCAACAAGACAAAAACATATTCCTTTAAATTCGTATGTGTCTTTAGATAAGCCGATTTACGATGAGGAATCTGATCGAACGTTATTGGATGTTATTTCTGAAGCGAAGGTGACTGATCCTGAAGAGATGATCATTAGCCAGGAAGAATATACAGACATAGAATCAAAAATATCTGAATTATTAAGCGATTTAGAAAGAAAAGTGCTTTCTTTATATTTAGATGGTCGTTCTTATCAAGAGATTTCAGAACAGTTAAACAGGCATGTGAAATCTATTGATAACGCTTTACAAAGAGTAAAGAGGAAATTGGAACGATATATGGAAATGAGAGAAAGTACAACTTTAAATTCATAAGAAGTAACAAGTGCTACAGGTGTAAAATAAATCACCTGTTTTCTTTTGTAGAGAGTACAAAATGCATGTCATTGACATTGTCTTTTATTGTATGATACATTTTTAGGGACATAATGTTACAAGGTTGGTGTAACTAATGAGGAAAAAAGTTGTACTCTCATGTGAAGAGTGTAAAAATCGAAACTACTCTACTATGAAAGATACGAGCTCAATAGAGCGACTTGAAATAAAAAAGTTTTGTAAAACATGCAATCAGCATACAGTTCACAAGGAAACAAAATAAATAATTGAAATAATACACTGGAGGTCCCGCAGATGCGTTTAACGAACTTTTTCGGCGATGTAGGTCGCGAAATGAAAAAAGTAAGTTGGCCTAAAAAAGATGAATTACTCCGCTCAACAGCGACTGTTGTTGCTACAGTTGTGTTCTTTGCGATTTTCTTCGCAGTAGTTGATATGGGCATTTCTTCTTTAATTCGGTTAATTCTTGGTTAATTCTTGAATAAGAAGCACTTATCCATGATATAATGTTATTTATAAGAACTGTGTAAAAGCCCGGTGAACGGGTTTTTTCATTTGCGCAAAAAAATGTACGTCAGGGAGGGAAGGACGCTCGTCCTAAATGAATGGAAAAAAGTTGGTATGTTGTCCATACTTATTCTGGATATGAAAATAAAGTAAAAGCAAACCTAGAGAAACGTGTAGAATCAATGGGTATGCAAGATAAAATTTTCCGTGTTGTTGTCCCGGAAGAAGTAGAAGTAGAAATGAAAAACGGAAAAGAAAAATTAATGAAAAGAAAAGTGTTCCCAGGTTATGTATTAGTAGAATTAATCATGACTGATGACTCTTGGTATGTTGTACGTAACACGCCGGGTGTAACTGGGTTCGTTGGTTCTTCTGGTTCTGGATCTAAACCATCACCTCTATTAGAAGAGGAAGTTGTTACCATTATGAAACATATGGGAATGGACAACGAAGTGGTTGATTTCGACTTTGAACTTCATGAGACAGTACGTGTAAATGAGGGGCCATTCGCAGATTATACAGGTGCTATTGAAGAAATTGATGTGGAGAAGAAAAAGGTTAGCGTGCTTGTGGACATGTTTGGTCGCGAGACTCCAGTTGAACTTGACTTCCATCAAATTGAAAAATTATAAAATGAAACTTGAAATGAATTGTAAAAAGTGATAATATCTTTTAAGTCAGTACGTCTTCGTTATCGGAGACGTTTTTTGAAAGATTTTATCCTTACAGATAAAATATGACGTGGGAGGGCAAATCACTGTCCAATTGACCACATCACGGACTTAAGGAGGTGTGTCTCGTGGCTAAAAAGGTAATTAAAATGGTAAAGCTTCAAATTCCTGCAGGTAAAGCTAACCCAGCTCCACCAGTTGGTCCAGCATTAGGACAAGCAGGTGTTAACATCATGGGCTTCTGTAAAGAGTTTAACGCTCGTACAGCAGATCAAGCTGGTCTTATCATCCCTGTTGAAATTACGGTATTTGAGGACCGTTCATTCACTTTCATTACTAAAACTCCTCCTGCTGCTGTTCTTCTTAAGAAAGTAGCTGGTATTGAGTCTGGTTCTGGTGAACCAAACCGTAATAAAGTGGCAACTGTTAAGCGTGATAAAGTACGCGAAATCGCTGAAACTAAAATGCCTGACCTAAACGCTGCTAGCGTAGAAGCTGCAATGCGTATGGTTGAAGGTACTGCACGCAGTATGGGCATCGTTATCGAAGACTAATTCGATTTGTTTTTAAAAAAGGTTGCGGGTCTGGAATTCCAATTCGCAACCTTTATTATCGTAAATGATTATCGTTTTTAAATAAATGGATGGCGCTCATCCTCAGGTTATACCTGAAAACAGGCGTAAACGTGGGAGGTTATTCCGCTAAAACCACATTCGAGGAGGAAATAAAAATGGCTAAAAGAGGTAAAAAGTACGTAGAAGCTGCAAAGCTTGTTGATCGTGCAGCTGCTTACTCTGCAACAGAAGCAGTAGAATTAGTAAAGAAAACAAACACAGCTAAATTTGATGCAACTGTAGAAGCTGCATTCCGTTTAGGTGTTGACCCTAAGAAAGCTGACCAACAAATCCGTGGTGCAGTTGTTCTTCCACACGGTACTGGTAAAGTACAACGTGTATTAGTATTTGCTAAAGGTGAAAAAGCTAAAGAAGCTGAAGCTGCTGGAGCTGACTTCGTAGGCGATACTGATTACATCGGTAAAATCCAACAAGGTTGGTTCGATTTCGATGTAGTAGTAGCAACTCCTGACATGATGGGTGAAGTTGGTAAACTTGGTCGCGTATTAGGACCTAAAGGTTTAATGCCAAACCCTAAAACTGGAACAGTTACTTTCGATGTAACTAAAGCTGTTAACGAAATCAAAGCTGGTAAAGTTGAATACCGCGTTGATAAAGCTGGTAACATCCACGTTCCAATCGGTAAAGTATCTTTCGAAGATGCTAAATTAGTAGAAAACTTCAAAACAATTGCTGACACTTTACAAAAAGTTAAGCCAGCTGCTGCAAAAGGTACTTACATGAAGAACGTAACAGTTGCTTCTACAATGGGACCTGGCGTACGTGTAGACGTTTCTACATTAGCGTAAATTTTGGAAGTTGACTTCATAAAGAAGTTTTAATATAATCATTTATGTTGTGAATTTAATTAGTGTACCGTAGACAGTAGGTGTCAATAGACTTAATTTCCTACCTAGGTGTTAATATACGAAGCGGAATCTTTTTTCTGTGACTATATGCCTCCATGTCTACAAGTTGGGCATGGAGGTTTTTAGTGCACTTTCGGTACATCTTCTATATAATCTACAGGAGGTGTAATAACATGAGCAAAGTAATCGAAACTAAACAACAAGTTGTAACTGAAATCGCGGACAAACTTCGCGCTAGTAAATCTACAATCGTTGTTGACTACCGTGGTTTAACAGTTTCTGAAGCAACAGAATTACGTAAGCAATTACGTGAAGCTGGCGTTGAGTTCAAAGTTTACAAAAACTCTCTAACTCGTCGTGCTGCAGAATCTGCTGAAATGGCTGAGTTAAATGAATTCTTAACAGGACCAAACGCAATCGCGTTCAGTAACGAGGATGTAGTTGCTCCTGCGAAAGTATTAAACGACTTCGCTAAAGATCATGAAGCTTTAGAAATTAAAGCGGGCGTAATCGAAGGTAAACTTGTAACACTTGATGAGGTTAAAGCAATTGCTACTCTTCCATCACGTGAAGGCTTACTTTCTATGCTTCTTAGCGTTCTTCAAGCTCCAATCCGTAACCTTGCACTTGCTACTAAAGCAGTTGCAGACCAAAAGGAAGAGCAAGGCGCTTAATTTTTTAAAAGATAATTACGTATTATCGATAAAACAATACAAACCTATTTAAGGGAGGATATTTACAATGACTAAAGAACAAATCATTGAAGCAGTTAAATCTATGACTGTATTAGAACTTAACGACTTAGTAAAAGCTATCGAGGAAGAATTCGGCGTAACTGCTGCTGCTCCTGTAGCTGTTGCTGGTGGCGCTGGAGAAGCTGCTGCTGAGAAAACTGAATTTGATGTGGAACTAACTAGCGCTGGTGCACAAAAAATCAAAGTTATCAAAGTTGTTCGTGAAATCACTGGTCTTGGCTTAAAAGAAGCTAAAGAATTAGTTGACAACACTCCAAAAGTAATCAAAGAAGCTGCTGCTAAAGAAGAAGCTGAAGAAATCAAAGCTAAACTTGAAGAAGTTGGCGCTGCTGTAGAAGTTAAGTAATTAACTTTTGATGCTTTAAAAAAAGCTCGCTCTCATGCGAGCTTTTTTTTTAACTGTAAAGAAAAGAGGTGGCCATATGGCAGACCATTATTTTTCTAACGACCCTTCTAGTAAAAGTGATCGTAAGCGATGGGAGTTTGCCCTTCGTGGATCTCGATTTACTTTCTTATCTGATCATGGGGTGTTCTCGAAAAACGAAGTGGACTTTGGTTCCCGTCTTTTAATTGAAGCGTTTCAAATGCCAGATATTAAAGGTAATATATTAGACGTAGGTTGCGGATACGGTCCTATTGGTTTGTCGTTAGCGAAAGAGTTTCAAGGTCGTGAAGTTCACATGGTGGATGTGAACGAGAGGGCACTTGGGCTTGCGAAAGAAAACGCCGCTAATAACAAAATCGAGAATATACGTATTTTTCAAAGTAGCGTCTATGAAAATGTAGATGGTAAGTATGCTGCTATTCTATCTAACCCTCCGATTCGTGCGGGTAAAGATATCGTACATGAGATTTTAGAAAAAGCTGTGGAGTATTTAGTTCCAGATGGGGAGCTTTGGATTGTTATTCAAAAGAAACAAGGTGCACCGTCTGCGCTAAAAAAACTAGAAGAAGTATTTTCTGAAGTTGAGGTTGTAGAAAAGAAAAAAGGATATTATATCATAAAATCAAAAAAACGTTGACGGTTATTTTTGGCTATGTTAACATTATACAATGCCAATATATGATTTTCTGCGTTGAGAAAGATGTATATTTTTGTTTCTCTTGGAAAAGATAGTAAAATCAGCAGATTATGAAACAGAATGATGGTTTTCTTATAGAAGCCATTTTTCTTTTTTGAGCAGGTAGAAAGACTCAACGTATTTATCTTTAAGAGAAAGAGACTACGCTAATAGCAGTAGTTGTATTTATTTGTGATTTTGCACAAATTTTTTTGTGCATTTATAATACTCATGATTTGAGGGGTGAAGCAGTTGACAGGTCAACTAGTTCAATACGGACGCCACCGCCAACGAAGAAGTTATGCCCGTATTAGTGAAGTATTAGAGTTACCAAATCTTATCGAAATTCAAACCTCTTCTTATCAGTGGTTTCTTGATGAGGGTTTGCGAGAAATGTTCCAAGACATTTCTCCGATTGAAGACTTTACGGGAAATCTATCGCTTGAATTTATCGACTACAGCTTAGGTGAACCTAAATACTCTGTAGACGAATGCAAAGAGCGTGATGTGACGTATGCAGCACCACTTCGTGTAAAAGTGCGTCTAATCAACAAGGAAACTGGTGAAGTAAAAGAACAAGATGTGTTCATGGGAGATTTCCCACTCATGACAGAGACTGGAACATTCGTAATTAACGGTGCAGAACGTGTTATCGTTTCCCAGTTAGTTCGCTCTCCAAGCGTATACTATAGTGGCAAAGTGGATAAAAACGGAAAACGTGGTTTTACTGCTACTGTAATTCCAAACCGCGGAGCTTGGTTAGAGTATGAGACAGATGCTAAGGATGTTGTATATGTGCGTATTGACCGTACGCGTAAACTTCCTGTAACTGTTTTGTTACGCGCATTAGGGTTTGGCTCTGATCAAGAAATCACCGAGCTTTTAGGTGATAACGAATACTTAAGCAACACATTAGAAAAAGACAACACAGATAGCACAGAAAAAGCATTGCTTGAAATTTATGAGCGTCTACGTCCTGGTGAACCACCAACAGTAGAAAATGCTAAGAGCTTACTTGTGTCTCGTTTCTTTGATCCAAAGCGCTACGATTTAGCAAATGTAGGTCGCTATAAGATCAACAAGAAGTTACACATTAAAAACAGATTGTTTAATCAACGTTTAGCTGAAACATTAGTGGATCCAGAAACTGGTGAAATTTTAGCGGCAGAAGGAACAATCTTAGATCGTCGTACACTTGATCGCATTTTACCTTACTTAGAGAAAAACATTGGATTCAAAACAGCGAAACCAATGGGTGGAGTGGTAGAAGGCGATGTTGAGCTGCAATCTATTAAGATTTATGCTCCTGAGTCGGAAGGCGAACGCGTAATTAATGTAATTGGTAATGCAAACATTACTCGTGATGTGAAACACATCACACCAGGTGATATCCTTGCTTCTATCAGTTACTTCTTCAACCTACTATACAAAGTAGGGGATACAGATGATATTGACCATTTAGGAAACCGTCGTCTGCGTTCTGTTGGAGAACTGTTACAAAATCAATTCCGTATCGGTCTTTCTCGTATGGAACGTGTTGTTCGTGAGAGAATGTCGATCCAAGATACAAATGCAATTACACCACAGGCACTAATTAATATTCGTCCTGTTATTGCATCTATTAAAGAGTTCTTCGGAAGTTCTCAGTTATCTCAGTTTATGGACCAAACAAACCCATTAGCAGAGTTAACTCACAAACGAAGACTATCTGCATTAGGACCTGGTGGTTTAACGCGTGAGCGCGCAGGCTTTGAAGTGCGTGACGTTCATTACTCTCACTACGGTCGTATGTGTCCGATTGAAACACCAGAGGGACCAAACATCGGTTTGATTAACTCATTATCTTCGTTCGCGAAAGTAAATGAGTTTGGTTTCATTGAAACACCATACCGTCGTGTTGACCCAGAAACTGGTCTTGTAACAGGGCATGTTGATTACTTAACAGCAGATGAAGAAGATAACTATGTTGTAGCCCAAGCGAATATGAAATTATCTGACGAAGGTGAATTCCTAAGTGAAGATATCGTAGCTCGTTTCCGTGGTGAAAACATTGTCACAAATAGAGAACGCATCGACTACATGGATGTATCTCCAAAACAAGTAGTGTCGGCAGCGACAGCTTGTATTCCGTTCTTAGAAAACGATGACTCTAACCGCGCACTTATGGGAGCGAACATGCAACGTCAGGCGGTTCCGTTAATGAATCCGGAATCTCCGATTGTAGGTACAGGTATGGAGTACGTATCAGCAAAAGACTCAGGTGCTGCAGTAATCTGTAAACATCCTGGTGTTGTTGAGCGCGTAGAAGCACGTGAAGTTTGGGTACGTCGCTATGTAGAAGTTGACGGTCAAACAGTAAAAGGCGACTTAGATCGCTACAAAATGCAAAAATTCATTCGTTCTAACCAAGGAACTTGTTACAACCAACGTCCAATCGTAAGTGTTGGAAATGAAGTTGTAAAAGGTGAAATCCTTGCGGATGGTCCTTCTATGGAATTAGGTGAACTAGCACTTGGACGTAACGTGCTTGTTGGCTTCATGACTTGGGACGGTTATAACTACGAGGATGCGATCATCATGAGTGAGCGCCTTGTAAAAGATGATGTGTACACTTCTATTCATATTGAAGAATATGAATCAGAAGCTCGTGATACGAAGCTTGGACCAGAAGAAATTACACGTGACATTCCAAACGTTGGGGAAGACGCATTACGTAACCTTGACGAGCGCGGTATCATTCGCGTTGGTGCTGAAGTAAAAGATGGAGATTTACTTGTTGGTAAAGTAACACCTAAAGGTGTAACAGAATTAACAGCTGAAGAACGTCTATTACATGCTATCTTTGGAGAAAAAGCGCGTGAAGTACGTGATACATCACTACGTGTACCACACGGTGGTGGCGGTATTATCTTAGACGTAAAAGTATTCAACCGTGAAGATGGCGATGAATTGCCACCAGGCGTGAATCAACTTGTACGTGCATATATCGTTCAAAAACGTAAAATTTCTGAAGGTGACAAGATGGCCGGACGTCACGGTAACAAAGGTGTTATTTCTCGTATTTTACCAGAAGAAGATATGCCTTACCTACCAGACGGTACGCCAATCGATATCATGTTAAACCCATTAGGGGTACCATCTCGTATGAATATCGGTCAGGTATTAGAGCTTCATCTTGGTATGGCAGCAAGATACCTTGGCATTCACATTGCAACACCAGTATTCGATGGTGCTCGTGAGGAAGATGTTTGGGGCACAATTGAAGAAGCTGGTATGGCAAATGACGCGAAAACAATCCTGTATGACGGACGTACTGGTGAACCATTCGATAACCGCGTATCTGTTGGTGTCATGTATATGATCAAACTTGCGCACATGGTTGACGATAAACTTCATGCTCGTTCTACTGGACCATACTCACTTGTAACGCAGCAACCTCTTGGAGGTAAAGCTCAGTTCGGTGGACAGCGTTTCGGTGAGATGGAGGTTTGGGCACTTGAAGCTTACGGTGCTGCTTATACTCTTCAAGAAATCTTAACAGTGAAGTCTGATGATGTTGTTGGACGTGTTAAGACTTATGAAGCAATTGTTAAAGGCGAAAATGTTCCAGAACCAGGCGTTCCTGAATCATTCAAAGTATTGATTAAAGAGCTGCAAAGTTTAGGTATGGACGTTAAAATGATGTCTAGCGACGATACAGAAATTGAAATGCGTGATACAGAAGATGACGATGATCATCAATCAGCAGATAAATTGAATGTCGAAGTTGAGACAACTAAGGAATAATTGGGATAACCTGTAGACTAAAAGGGAGGTAGGCCCCTTGATAGATGTAAATAACTTTGAATATATGAAGATTGGACTTGCTTCACCTGACAAGATTCGTTCTTGGTCATACGGTGAAGTTAAGAAACCAGAAACTATTAACTATCGTACGTTAAAGCCTGAAAAAGATGGCTTGTTCTGTGAGCGTATTTTCGGACCACAAAAGGACTGGGAATGTCATTGCGGAAAATACAAACGTGTACGTTATAAAGGTGTAGTTTGTGATCGATGTGGCGTTGAAGTAACGCGTGCAAAAGTACGTCGTGAACGTATGGGTCATATCGAATTAGCTGCTCCTGTATCTCATATTTGGTATTTCAAAGGTATCCCGAGCCGCATGGGACTTGTCTTAGACATGTCCCCTCGCGCGCTTGAAGAAGTAATTTATTTCGCTTCTTATGTTGTAACAGAAAGTGGAGATACACCACTTGATAAGAAGCAATTACTTTCTGAAAAAGAATACCGTGCATATCGTGATCGATATGGTAGCACATTCCAAGCTGCTATGGGTGCAGAAGCAATTAAAAAGCTACTACAAGACATCGATTTAGATAAAGAAGTAGACTTCTTAAAAGAAGAATTAAAAACAGCACAAGGACAACGCCGTACTCGTGCTATTAAACGTCTAGAAGTATTAGAAGCATTCCGTAACTCTGGAAATGAACCGTCTTGGATGATCTTAGATGTTCTACCAGTAATCCCACCAGAACTACGCCCAATGGTACAGTTAGACGGTGGACGTTTTGCTACTTCTGACTTAAACGACTTATACCGTCGTGTAATTAACCGTAACAACCGTTTAAAACGTCTATTGGACTTAGGTGCACCAAGCATCATCGTTCAAAACGAAAAACGTATGTTACAAGAAGCTGTAGACGCATTAATCGATAATGGTCGTCGTGGCCGTCCAGTTACTGGTCCAGGTAACCGTCCATTAAAATCACTATCTCACATGCTTAAAGGTAAACAAGGACGTTTCCGTCAAAACTTATTAGGTAAACGTGTTGACTACTCTGGTCGTTCTGTAATCGTTGTAGGACCGAACTTAAAGATGTATCAATGTGGATTACCAAAAGAAATGGCGCTTGAACTGTTCAAACCTTTCGTAATGAAAGAGTTAGTTGAAAAAGGATTAGCACATAACATTAAGAGTGCGAAACGTAAAATCGAGCGTGTACAACCTGAAGTTTGGGACGTTTTAGAGTCTGTGATTAAAGAACATCCAGTACTTCTAAACCGCGCACCAACACTTCACCGTCTTGGTATCCAGGCGTTTGAACCTACATTAGTAGAAGGTCGCGCAATCCGTCTTCACCCACTTGTATGTACTGCATACAACGCGGACTTTGACGGTGACCAAATGGCCGTTCACGTACCTTTATCATCAGAAGCTCAAGCTGAAGCTCGTCTTCTTATGTTAGCGGCACAAAACATCTTGAACCCGAAAGACGGTAAACCAGTTGTTACTCCATCTCAGGATATGGTATTAGGTAACTATTACTTAACACTTGAGCGTGAAGGTGCAATCGGTGAAGGTATGGTCTTCAAAGATGCAAATGAAGCATTGCTTGCATATCAAAATGGATATGTTCATCTTCATACACGTGTTGCAGTAGCTGCAAGTGCAGTAAACAACGCAACATTTACTGAAGAGCAAAAGAGTATGCTTCTATTAACAACAGTTGGTAAATTAATATTTAACGAAATCTTACCAGAGTCGTTCCCTTATATTAATGAACCAACAAATTCAAACCTTGAAAAAGAAACACCAGCGAAATATTTCGTTGAAAAAGGTGCGAACATTAAAGAAATTATTGCTAGTCGCGAAGAAGTGGCGCCATTTAGCAAGAAGATCCTTGGTAACATCATTGCGGAAGTGTTCAAACGTTTCCAAATTACAGAAACGTCTCGCATGCTTGACCGTATGAAAAACTTAGGATTCAAGTACTCTACAAAAGCTGGTATTACAGTTGGGGTATCTGACATTCTTGTATTAGGCGAAAAAGATGAAATTCTCCACGAAGCACAAGCAAAAGTAGATAATGTAATTAAACAATTCCGTCGCGGTTTAATCACGGAAGAAGAACGTTACGATCGCGTTATCTCTATTTGGAGTAATGCAAAAGATGTTATCCAAGGAAAACTGATGAAATCCTTGAATAAACGCAACCCAATCTTCATGATGAGTGACTCAGGTGCCCGTGGTAACGCATCTAACTTTACTCAGCTTGCTGGTATGCGTGGTCTTATGGCCAATCCATCTGGTCGTATCATCGAACTTCCAATCAAATCGAGTTTCCGTGAAGGTTTAACAGTACTTGAGTACTTCATCTCTACGCATGGTGCGCGTAAAGGTCTTGCCGATACAGCACTTAAAACTGCCGATTCTGGTTACTTAACACGTCGTCTTGTTGACGTTGCACAAGATGTAATCGTTCGTGAAGATGATTGTGGAACAGATCGCGGTTTATTAATTGGTGCGATTAAAGAGGGTAATGAAGTTATCGAGTCATTATATGATCGTCTTGTTGGACGTTTTGCAAGAAAAACTGTAAAACATCCTGAAACAGGTGAAGTATTAGTTGCTGAAAATCAATTAATTACTGAAGATATCGCTCATATCGTTGAAAATTCGGGTGTTGAAACTGTAAACATTCGTTCAGCGTTTACGTGTAACACTCGCCACGGTGTATGTAAGAAGTGTTACGGTCGTAACTTAGCAACTGGAACAGACGTAGAAGTAGGAGAAGCGGTAGGTATTATCGCAGCTCAATCTATCGGTGAGCCAGGTACACAGTTAACGATGCGTACATTCCATACAGGTGGGGTTGCCGGAGATGATATTACTCAAGGTTTACCTCGTATCCAAGAGATCTTCGAAGCTCGTAATCCGAAAGGTCAGGCAGTTATCAGTGAAATCGACGGTGTTATCGCAGCGATCAACGACGTTAAAGATCGCCAAGAAGTAGTTGTACAGGGTGAAGTTGAAGCTCGTACGTATGCTATTCCTTACGGTGCTCGTCTGAAAGTAACTCCAGGACAGCCAATTAGCCACGGTAAAGAGTTAACAGAAGGTTCTATTGATCCGAAAGAATTACTAAAAGTAACGGACATTACGGCGGTTCAAGAATACTTATTACGTGAAGTTCAAAAAGTATACCGTATGCAAGGGGTAGAAATTGGTGACAAACACGTAGAAGTAATGGTACGTCAAATGTTACGTAAAGTTCGTGTAAGTGATGCAGGTGAAACAGATGTATTACCAGGAACATTACTAGATATCCATCAGTTCACTGATGCGAATGCTAAGGTCTTACTGCAAGGTAAGCAACCAGCAACAGCTAGACCTGTTCTACTTGGTATTACAAAAGCTTCACTTGAAACAGATTCATTCTTATCTGCAGCATCGTTCCAAGAAACAACTCGTGTCTTAACTGATGCAGCAATTAAGGGTAAACGCGATGAACTTCTAGGATTAAAAGAAAATGTTATTATCGGTAAACTTGTTCCTGCTGGAACAGGTATGAATCGTTATCGCAAAGTGGATCTTGTAAAAACAACACAAGATGACATGAATGTAGAAAACGATGAGGTTTATGTGGAACAGTAAAATTTTCCGGCATAAATTTTGTATAAAAACAATTAATCTTAGTTGACATTGTATGAGTCAAAATGTTACTATAATCAAGGTTGCTCCTGAACGATGCTTTGGAGGATATTTATATGTCTTATCAAAAAGTATCAACTGCTGAAAATGTAGTCGTTGGTCATAAACGTACATTGGAGGCAATCAAAAATGGTACAGTTAAAGAAGTTGTCATCGCAGAGGATGCTGACATGCGGTTAACCCATGCTATCATTCGTGTTGCAATGCAATATAACGTGCCCATAACAAAAGTTGAATCAGTTCGTAAGCTTGGTAAAGCTTCGGGGATTCAAGTGGGAGCTTCAGCAATAGGAATAATAAGTTAAAACTGTTTTTGTGAGGAGAGAGCATTTGCTCTTCCTTGCAAAAACTTTGTTTTCAACTAATAATGAACCACCTGGATATGTGGTCATACAAACATGCGAAGGGAGGATAATCAAATGCCTACTATTAACCAATTAGTGAGAAATGGTCGTACTGATAAAGTATGGAAATCTAAATCACCTGCGTTAAACAAAGGTTTTAACTCTTTAAAGAAAAAATCAACTGATATCTCTGCACCTCAAAAACGTGGTGTATGTACTCGTGTTGGTACAATGACTCCAAAGAAACCTAACTCAGCGTTACGTAAATACGCTCGTGTACGTTTAACAAACGGTATCGAGGTTACAGCTTACATCCCAGGTATCGGTCATAACCTACAAGAGCATAGCGTAGTATTAATTCGCGGTGGTCGTGTAAAGGATTTACCGGGGGTACGTTACCACATCGTTCGTGGTGCGCTTGACACAGCTGGTGTTGACAAACGTATGCAAGGACGTTCTAAATATGGTACTAAGAGACCAAAACCTGCTAAAAAATAATAACTTTAAAATGAAAGGAGGAACTCAATATGCCTCGTAAAGGACCTGTTGCGAAACGTGACGTGTTACCAGATCCAATGTACAATTCGAAGCTAGTAACACGCCTTATCAACAAAATGATGGTTGACGGTAAAAAAGGTAAATCTCAAACAATTCTTTATAATGCGTTCGATATCGTAAACGAACGTACTGGTAAAGAGCCAATGGAAGTATTCGAGCAAGCTCTTAAGAACATCATGCCTGTTCTTGAAGTACGCGCTCGTCGTGTTGGTGGTGCTAACTACCAAGTTCCAGTTGAGGTTCGTCCAGAACGCCGTACAACTTTAGGTCTTCGTTGGTTAGTAAACTACGCTCGTCTTCGTGGTGAAAAAACTATGGAAGAGCGTCTTGCTAACGAAATCTTAGATGCAGCTAACAACGCTGGTGCATCTGTTAAGAAACGTGAAGACACTCATAAAATGGCAGAAGCTAACAAAGCATTTGCTCATTACCGTTGGTAGGATTCAACGTAAAATAAATGTAAGCATAAACCGCTTTATTTGTCGCTTATGGAAGTGTGGAGAGGGAGAATGCCTCTCCCTTTCATCGGGCGCTCGTTTTACATAATGAGAGTACTGGACATACTGACATGTGTAACAATATAAAGTGGCTTTTTTGCTACTTAAAATAAAAAAATCCAATCCATATATGGAAGGAGCAAGACACCAAATGGCAAGAGAGTTCTCTTTAGAAAACACTCGTAATATTGGTATCATGGCTCACATCGATGCTGGTAAAACAACAGCAACTGAGCGTATTCTGTACTACACAGGACGTATTCATAAAATCGGTGAAACTCACGAAGGTGCATCTCAGATGGACTGGATGGAGCAAGAGCAAGAGCGTGGTATCACAATTACTTCTGCTGCAACTACAGCACAATGGAAAGGTCATCGTGTAAACATCATTGATACTCCAGGACACGTAGATTTCACAGTAGAAGTAGAACGTTCTTTACGCGTACTTGATGGCGCTGTAGCGGTACTTGATGCGCAATCTGGTGTAGAACCACAAACAGAAACTGTTTGGCGTCAGGCTACTACTTACGGCGTACCTCGTATCGTATTCGTTAACAAAATGGATAAGATCGGTGCAGATTTCTTATACTCTGTAGGAACAATCCACGATCGTTTACAAGCAAACGCACATCCAATTCAGTTACCAATCGGTGCTGAAGATGAGTTCAATGGTATCATTGACCTTGTTGAAGAGTGTGCTTACATGTACGGTAACGATTTAGGAACAGACATTCAACGTGTTGAAATTCCTGAAGAGCACAAAGAATTAGCTGAAGAATACCGTGGAAAACTTATTGAAGCGGTAGCTGAGCTTGATGAAGAAATGATGATGAAGTACCTAGAAGGTGAAGAAATCACTGTAGAAGAGCTTAAAGCTGGTATCCGTAAGGCTACAACTTCTGTAGAATTCTTCCCAGTAATCTGTGGTTCTGCATTCAAAAACAAAGGTGTTCAAATTCTGTTAGACGCAGTTATCGACTACCTTCCATCACCACTAGATGTACCTGCTATTAAAGGTACTCTACCGGATACAGATGAAGAAGTAGAACGTAAGTCTAGCGATGAAGAACCATTCGCAGCTTTAGCATTCAAAATCATGACTGACCCTTATGTTGGTAAGTTAACGTTCTTCCGTGTGTACTCTGGTGTGTTAAACTCTGGATCATACGTGAAAAACTCAACTAAAGGTAAGCGTGAGCGTGTAGGTCGTATCCTACAAATGCACGCTAACAGCCGTGAAGAGATTTCAACAGTTTACGCTGGTGATATCGCTGCTGCTGTAGGTTTAAAAGATACTACTACTGGTGATACTCTTTGTGACGAGAAGAGCCTTGTTATCCTTGAGTCTATGGAATTCCCAGAGCCAGTTATCTCTGTAGCTATCGAACCAAAATCTAAAGCTGACCAAGATAAAATGGGTACAGCATTATCTAAGCTTTCTGAAGAAGATCCAACATTCCGTGCTCACACTGACCAAGAAACTGGCCAAACTATCATCGCTGGTATGGGTGAACTTCACCTTGATATCATCGTTGACCGTATGCGTCGTGAATTCAAAGTGGAAGCAAACGTTGGTGCTCCTCAGGTAGCATATCGTGAGACTTTCCGCGCTGCTGCGAAAGTTGAAGGTAAGTTCGCTCGTCAATCTGGTGGTCGTGGACAATTCGGTCACGTTTGGATTGAGTTTGAACCTAACGAAGAAGGTAAAGGATTCGAATTCGAAAACAAGATCGTCGGTGGTGTAGTTCCTCGTGAATACATCCCAGCTGTTGGAGCAGGTCTTGAAGATGCACTTAAAAATGGTGTACTAGCTGGTTATCCACTAGTTGACATTAAAGCTGCATTAGTTGACGGATCTTACCATGATGTCGATTCATCTGAGATGGCGTTCAAAATCGCTGCATCTATGGCACTTAAAGCTGCGGTTTCTAAATGTAGCCCAGTAATTCTTGAGCCAATGATGAAAGTTGAAGTTGTAATTCCTGAAGAGTACATGGGTGACATTATGGGTGACGTAACATCTCGTCGTGGACGTGTAGAAGGTATGGAAGCTCGCGGTAACGCACAAGTTGTTCGCGCTATGGTTCCACTTTCTGAAATGTTCGGTTATGCAACGTCATTACGTTCTAACACTCAAGGACGCGGAACATTCTCTATGGTGTTTGACCACTATGAAGAAGTACCAAAGTCTGTTTCTGAAGAAATTATCAAAAAAAATAAAGGTGAATAATTGATTTTTATCGATTGTTCAAGTATAACTACTTATGTAAGCTTAGAAAGTGGGACGTAAGTTTCACTTTCTAGTCTAAATATAAAATAACCTATATAAACTAAGGAGGAATTTAGAATGGCTAAAGCTAAATTCGAACGTTCTAAACCCCATGTTAACATCGGTACAATCGGCCACGTTGACCATGGTAAAACTACATTAACTGCTGCGATCACTACAGTTCTTGCAAAAGCTGGTGGTGCTGAAGCACGCGGATACGATCAAATCGATGCTGCTCCAGAAGAAAGAGAGCGCGGTATCACAATCTCAACTGCACACGTTGAGTACGAAACTGAAACTCGTCACTATGCACACGTTGACTGCCCAGGTCACGCTGACTATGTTAAAAACATGATCACTGGTGCTGCTCAAATGGACGGCGGTATCTTAGTAGTATCTGCTGCTGATGGCCCAATGCCTCAAACACGTGAGCACATCCTTCTTTCTCGTCAAGTAGGTGTTCCTTACATCGTTGTATTCTTAAACAAATGCGACATGGTAGATGACGAAGAATTATTAGAATTAGTAGAAATGGAAGTTCGCGACCTATTATCTGAATACGGATTCCCAGGCGACGACATTCCTGTAATCAAAGGTTCTGCTCTTAAAGCTCTTCAAGGAGAAGCTGATTGGGAAGCAAAAATCATTGAATTAATGGCTGAAGTTGATGCTTACATCCCAACTCCAGAACGTGAAACTGACAAACCATTCTTAATGCCTGTAGAGGACGTATTCTCTATCACAGGTCGTGGTACAGTTGCTACTGGTCGTGTTGAGCGCGGTATCGTTAAAGTTGGTGACGTAGTAGAAATCATCGGTCTTGCTGAAGAAAATGCTTCTACAACTGTAACTGGTGTAGAGATGTTCCGTAAACTTCTTGACCAAGCTCAAGCTGGAGACAACATCGGTGCTTTACTTCGTGGGGTTGCTCGTGAAGACATCCAACGTGGACAAGTACTTGCAAAAAGCGGTTCTGTAAAAGCTCACGCTAAATTCAAAGCTGAAGTTTTCGTATTATCTAAAGAAGAAGGTGGACGTCACACTCCATTCTTCGCTAACTACCGTCCTCAGTTCTACTTCCGTACAACTGACGTAACTGGTATCATCCAATTACCAGAAGGTACTGAAATGGTAATGCCTGGTGACAACATCGAAATGACTATCGAACTTATCGCTCCAATCGCTATCGAAGAGGGAACTAAATTCTCTATTCGTGAAGGTGGACGTACAGTAGGTTACGGTGTAGTTGCTACTATCGTTGAGTAATCTTAACTGATATAAAAAAACCTAAGGGATTTTCCCTTAGGTTTTTTGTTTGCGTTTATATAAGGAAGAAGAGGGTGTTTTTTGTTTTGACGAGTTTCTTCTATAGTAATATAAAAACGACAAAAGATAATCCAGAAACTGTAAAATGAATTCTGTTAGATGAAAACTTGAAATTCTTTAAAGTGCCATGTATAATAGCAAAAGTAGAGAAAAGCAGATGCAAACAAAAAGATGCTTGCATCTAGACGAATAACATTGTATAATAGACAATGTTGGTCTTTGACTGCGATGAAGTGGAAGGTTGCTGACACACCCGGCCGCTTTGCCATGGCATGGTGTGGGGAAATTTCCATGGAGAAGGTCTATTTTAGAAATAGGCGAACGAAGGAGGGAAAATAATGGCAAAAGAAAAAATTCGTATCCGTTTAAAAGCTTACGATCACCGTATTCTTGATCAGTCAGCTGAGAAAATTGTAGAAACAGCTAAGCGTTCTGGGGCAACAGTTTCTGGTCCGATCCCATTACCAACTGAAAAAACTGTTTACACAATTCTTCGTGCTGTTCATAAGTACAAAGATTCTCGTGAGCAATTCGAAATGCGCACGCACAAACGTCTAATCGACATCGTGAGTCCTACTCCACAAACAGTAGATTCATTAATGCGTTTAGACTTACCATCTGGTGTAGATATCGAAATCAAACTATAATTTATATAACTTAAAAATGTAGGAGGTGTAACTCATGACCAAAGGAATCTTAGGAAGAAAGATCGGTATGACTCAAGTATTTGCTGAGAACGGTGAGTTAATCCCAGTAACAGTTATCGCTGCTAATCCAAACGTTGTTCTTCAAAAGAAAACAACTGAAACTGATGGCTACAATGCAATCCAGTTAGGATTTGAAGATAAACGTGAAAAGTTAACTAACAAACCTGAACAAGGCCACACTGCTAAAGCATCTACAACTCCTAAGCGCTTCATTCGCGAAATCCGCGATGCAGACGTGGACGGATTAGAGGTTGGTCAAGAGGTAAAAGTTGACGTATTCGCTACAGGTGAAATCGTTGATGTAACAGGAATTTCTAAAGGTAAAGGTTTCCAAGGTGTTATCAAACGCCACGGACAATCTCGCGGACCTATGTCTCATGGTTCTCGCTATCACCGTCGTCCAGGTTCAATGGGCCCAGTTGCTCCGAACCGTGTATTCAAAGGCAAAAAACTTGCTGGACGTATGGGTGGAGACCAAGTTACTATCCAAAACTTAGAAATCGTTCAAGTTGACACTGAGCGCAACTTATTACTAGTAAAAGGTAACGTTCCAGGTGCTAAGAAATCTCTTGTAGTTGTTCAAGGCGCTGTGAAGGTTAGCAAATAATTCACAATAGGAAGGAGGAATTCCAATGCCAAAAGTTACTGTATATAACCAAACTGGTTCACAGGTTGGTGAAATCGAATTAGCTGAAGCTATTTTCGGTATCGAACCAAATGAAGCTGTACTTTTCGAAGCTGTAATGATGCAACGTGCATCTTTACGTCAAGGTACACACAAAGTAAAAACTCGCTCTGAAGTTCGCGGTGGTGGTCGTAAACCATGGCGTCAAAAAGGAACTGGACGTGCTCGTCAAGGATCTATCCGCTCTCCTCAATGGCGTGGTGGTGGTACGGTATTCGGACCTACACCAAGAAGCTATGCGTACAAACTTCCTAAGAAAGTTCGTCGTTTAGCAATCAAATCTGCATTAGCTACTAAAGTAGTTGAGAACAACATTGTAGTTCTTGAAGACCTAGTGTTAAATGCACCAAAAACAAAAGACATGCTAGCAGTACTTAAAGGATTAACTGTTGAGAAGAAAGCTCTTATCGTAACTGCTGATGCAAACGAATCTGTAGAGTTATCTGCTCGCAATATCCCTGGAGTAACAGTAATCACTGCTGATGGCGTAAACGTTTTAGACGTGCTTCATCATGATAAGCTAATCATGACAAAAGCGGCAGTGGAAAAAGTAGAGGAGGTGCTTGCATAATGAGAGATCCTCGTGATATCATTAAGCGCCCAGTTATCACTGAACGTTCTATGGAAATGATGGCTGAAAAAAAATACACGTTCGATGTGGACGTTAAATCTAATAAAACAGAAGTTAAAGATGCTCTTGAAGCGATCTTTGGTGTTAAAGTAGAAAAAGTGAACATCATGAACTACAAGCCGAAAGCAAAACGCGTTGGTCGTCACGCTGGTTTTACTAGCCGTCGTCGTAAAGCAATCGTTAAGCTAACTGCTGACAGCAAAGAAATCGAAATCTTCCAAGGCGTTTAATTCTTACTAAAGAAGGAGGGAAATTGAGATGGGAATCAAAAAGTATAATCCAACTACTAACGGTCGTCGTAATATGACTACGAATGATTTCGCTGAAATCACGACTGATAGACCCGAAAAGTCATTACTTGCTCCTTTAAGCAAGAAGGCTGGTCGTAATAACCAAGGTAAAATCACTGTACGTCATCAAGGTGGCGGACATAAGCGTCAATACCGTATCATCGACTTTAAGCGTAACAAAGATGGAATTCCAGGACGCGTTGCTACGATCGAATACGATCCAAACCGCTCTGCGAATATCGCATTAATTAACTACGTTGACGGTGAAAAACGTTACATTCTTGCTCCTAAATCTTTAGAAGTAGGTATGGAAGTTATGTCTGGCCCAGAAGCTGACATTAAAATCGGTAACGCATTACCATTAATCAACATTCCAGTAGGTACTGTTGTTCATAACATCGAGCTTAAGCCTGGTCGTGGCGGACAATTAGTTCGTTCTGCTGGTACATCTGCTCAAGTACTTGGTAAAGAAGGTAAATACGTACTTGTACGTTTAACTTCTGGTGAAGTACGTCTTGTATTATCTGCTTGTCGCGCTTCAATCGGTCAAGTAGGTAACGAACAACACGAACTTATCAAAATCGGTAAAGCAGGTCGCTCTCGCTGGTTAGGTAAACGCCCAACAGTTCGTGGTTCTGTAATGAACCCTGTTGATCACCCACACGGTGGTGGTGAAGGACGTTCTCCAATCGGACGTAAGTCTCCAATGTCTCCATGGGGTAAACCAACTCTTGGATTCAAGACTCGTAAGAAAAACAAAGCGTCTGACAAATTTATCGTTCGTCGTCGTAAAAAATAATGGGATTGTAGTACGGTTCATTTCTAGAACCGTACGCCAATCACGAAGGGAGGCACCAAAATGGCTCGTAGCTTAAAAAAAGGACCATTTGTCGATGATCACTTAATGAGCAAAATGGAAAAATTAGTTGCATCTGAGCAAAAACAAGTTGTTAAAACTTGGTCTCGCCGTTCAACAATCTTCCCTCAGTTCATCGGACACACAATCGCTGTATATGATGGTCGTAAACACGTACCTGTGTACATCACTGAGGATATGGTTGGCCATAAGTTAGGTGAATTCGCACCAACTCGTACGTACAAAGGTCACCTTGCTGACGATAAGAAAACTAGAAGATAATGAGAGGAGGCACTTCAATGCAAGCTAAAGCAGTAGCGAGAACAGTTCGTATTGCTCCTCGTAAAGTTCGTTTAGTAGTAGACTTAATCCGAGGTAAGCAAGTGGGTGAAGCGATTGCTATCCTTAACCACACACCAAAAACTGCTTCTCCAGTTGTAGAAAAAGTTTTAAAATCTGCAATCGCAAATGCAGAGCACAATTATGAGATGGACATTAACAACCTAGTTGTAGAAAAAGTTTTCGTTGACGAAGGTCCAACGTTAAAACGTTTCCGTCCACGTGCAATGGGTCGTGCAAGCCAAATTAACAAACGCACAAGCCACATCACAGTTGTGGTATCAGAAAAGAAGGAGGGATAATCGATGGGTCAAAAGGTTAATCCAATTGGTCTTCGTGTCGGCGTTATCCGTGACTGGGAATCTCGTTGGTTCGCTGAGAAAGATTACGCTACATTATTACATGAAGACATCAAAATCCGTGAGTACATTAATGTACGCTTAAAAGATTCTGCTGTTGCTAAAGTAGAAATCGAACGTGCAGCAAATCGTGTAAATGTTACAATTCACACTGCAAAACCTGGTATGGTAATTGGTAAAGGTGGTACTGAAGTTGAAGCACTTCGTAAAGCTCTTAACCAATTAACAGGCAAGCGTGTACACATCAACATTTTAGAAGTTAAGAGAGCTGATCTTAACGCTAAATTAGTAGGCGAAAACATCGCTCGTCAATTAGAAAACCGTGTATCATTCCGTCGTGCACAAAAGCAAGTTATTCAACGTGCTATGCGTGCAGGTGCTAAAGGTATTAAAACACAGGTTTCTGGTCGTCTTGGCGGAGCTGATATCGCTCGTGCAGAATCTTACAGTGAAGGAACTGTTCCACTTCATACACTTCGCGCTGATATTGACTATGCAGCAGTTGAAGCTGATACAACATACGGTAAATTAGGCGTAAAAGTATGGATCTACCGTGGAGAAGTCCTTCCTACAAAAAAGAAAGCTTCTGAGGAAGGAGGAAAATAATATGTTAATGCCAAAACGCGTAAAATATCGTAGAGAGCATCGTGGTAAAATGCGTGGTCGTGCTAAAGGTGGAACTGAAATTGCTTTCGGTGAATTCGGTTTACAAGCACAAGCTGCTTCATGGATTACAAACCGTCAAATCGAAGCTGCTCGTCGTGCAATGACTCGTTACATGAAACGTGGCGGTAAAGTATGGATTAAAATTTTCCCTTCTAAACCTTACACTGCAAAACCTCTAGAAGTACGTATGGGTTCCGGTAAAGGGGCACCAGAAGGCTGGGTAGCAGTAGTAAAACCTGGGAAAATTATGTTCGAAATCGCGGGTGTATCTGAAGAGGTAGCACGCGAAGCATTACGTCTTGCAGCTCACAAGTTACCTGTGAAATGTAAATTCGTAAAACGTGAAGAAAATGGTGGTGAATCTAATGAAAACTAATGATATTCGTGAATTAACCACTGCCGAAATCGAAACAAAAGTTAAAGCTTTAAAGGAAGAGTTGTTTAATCTTCGCTTCCAACTTGCTACAGGACAATTAGAGAATCCAACTCGCATTCGTGAAGTGCGTAAAGCAATTGCTCGTATGAAAACTGTAGTTCGTGAAAGAGAGATCGGAATTAATCGATAAATTGAGGGGAGGTTTGCATAGTGAGCGAACGTAACCAACGCAAAGTTTATACTGGTCGTGTAGTGTCTGACAAAATGGACAAAACGATTACAGTTTTAGTTGAAACTTACAAAACTCATTCCTTGTACGGAAAACGTGTTAAGTATTCTAAGAAGTACAAAGCCCATGATGAGCAAAACCAAGCGAAACTTGGCGATATCGTTAAAATCATGGAAACTCGCCCGCTTTCTGCTACTAAGCGTTTCCGTTTAGTTGAAATCGTTGAAGAAGCGGTTATTATCTAAATAGACGAATCGGAATTTTTAGTCCGAAGGGAGGTTTCATAACATGATCCAACAAGAATCTCGTTTGAAAGTTGCTGACAACTCTGGTGCACGTGAACTTTTAACAATTAAAGTATTAGGCGGCTCTGGTCGTAAATATGCTAACATTGGTGACATTATCGTTGCTACGGTAAAACAAGCAACACCAGGTGGCGTTGTTAAAAAAGGTGACGTTGTTAAAGCAGTAGTAGTACGTACGAAGAGCGGAGCTCGTCGTCCGGACGGTTCTTACATCAAATTTGATGAAAACGCAGCGGTTATCATTAAAGACGATAAGAGCCCACGTGGTACTCGTATCTTCGGACCAGTAGCTCGTGAATTACGTGATAGCAACTTCATGAAGATCGTTTCTTTAGCTCCAGAAGTTCTATAATTTAAGGTATTGCCTTGCTAAGGAGGTGCAGAATTAAGATGCATGTAAAAAAAGGTGATAAAGTACAGGTAATCACTGGTAAAGACAAAGGAAAACAAGGCGTTATCCTTGTGGCTTTCCCAAAGCAAAACCGTGTTATCGTTGAGGGTGTCAATATCGTTAAGAAGCACTCTAAGCCATCTCAATTAAATCCACAAGGTGGAATTATTACTAAAGAAGCACCTATTCACGTTTCTAACGTTATGATTTTAGATCCGAAAACAGGTGAACCTACTCGCGTAGGCTTCAAAGTAGAAGATGGTAAAAAAGTTCGTATTGCAAAAAAATCTGGTGAATTATTAGATAAATAATTTTCTTAAGAAAGGAGGTCACTTCATTGAATCGCCTTAAAGAGAAGTTCCAAAAGGAAATTACTCCTGCTCTAGTGAGCAAGTTTAACTATAAATCTGTAATGCAGGTACCAAAAATCGAAAAGATCGTAATCAACACTGGTGTTGGTGACGCGGTATCTAACTCAAAAGCGTTAGACAACGCAGTAGAAGAATTAACACAAATCACAGGTCAAAAACCTGTTGTAACTCGTGCTAAAAAATCAATCGCTGGTTTCCGTCTTCGTGAAGGTATGCCAATCGGTGCGAAAGTAACTTTACGCGGCGAGCAAATGTATGAGTTCTTCGACAAATTAGTATCAGTTTCTTTACCACGTGTACGTGATTTCCGTGGTGTTTCTAAGAAATCATTCGATGGTCGTGGAAACTATACATTAGGTGTTAAAGAGCAACTTATTTTCCCTGAGATTGATTATGATAAAGTAAGCAAAGTCCGCGGTATGGACATCGTAATCGTTACTACAGCGAAAACTGATGAAGAAGCTCGTGAACTGTTAACACAATTCGGTATGCCATTCCAAAAATAATGGAAGCCAACGCTAAGTAGAGGAGGCGAAAACGTGGCTAAAAAATCTATGATAGCGAAACAAAAGCGTACTCCTAAGTTTAAAGTACAAGAGTATACACGTTGCGAACGCTGCGGTCGTCCGCATTCTGTATACCGCAAATTTAAACTTTGCCGTATTTGTTTCCGTGAACTTGCATATAAAGGTCAAATTCCTGGTGTTAAAAAAGCTAGTTGGTAAAACCCACAAATGGGAAGGAGGTAAAACACATGGTGATGACAGATCCAATTGCAGACATGCTTACTCGCATCCGTAATGCGAACATGGTACGTCATGAGAAATTAGAGGTTCCTGCTTCTAAAATCAAAAAAGAGATCGCTGAACTTTTAAAACGTGAAGGTTTCATTCGTGATGTAGAATACATCGAGGATAACAAACAAGGTATCCTTCGTATTTTCCTGAAATATGGTGCAAACAATGAACGTGTAATCACTGGATTAAAACGTATCAGTAAACCTGGCTTACGCGTTTACGCTAAAGCTGACGAAGTACCACGTGTACTTAACGGATTAGGTATCGCTCTTGTTTCTACATCTAAGGGAGTAATGACAGACAAAGACGCTCGTCAATTACAAACTGGTGGAGAAGTAGTAGCATACGTTTGGTAATATATATTTAAAACGAACGGAGGTGTGACCACATGTCTCGTATTGGTAAAAAGATTCTTGAAATCCCTGCAGGTGTTACTATTACAGTTGCAGAAGACAATACTGTAACAGTAAAAGGCCCTAAAGGTGAATTAACTCGTACTTTCAATGCTGATATGCTTATCAAAATTGAAGAGAATACATTAACAGTTGAGCGTCCATCTGAACAGAAGGAACACCGTGCATTACACGGTACAACTCGTGCTTTAATCGGAAACATGGTTGAAGGTGTAACTGAAGGTTTCGCACGCGGACTTGAATTAGTCGGTGTTGGTTACCGTGCTCAAAAACAAGGTGATAAACTTGTATTAAGCGTAGGTTATTCTCATCCAGTAGAAATGACTCCGGAAGCAGGTCTTGAAGTTGAAGTACCTGCACCAACTAAGATCGTAATTAAAGGTATCGACAAGCAACGTGTTGGCGAATTCGCTGCTAACATCCGTGCTGTACGTGCTCCTGAGCCTTACAAAGGTAAAGGTATTCGTTACGAAGGCGAAGTTGTTCGTCGTAAAGAAGGTAAAACTGCTAAGTAAACCCGTTAGGTGAGAGAAAGGAGTGACAAGAATGATCACTAAAGCTGATAAAAATGCGACTCGTAAGAAAAGACATGCACGTGTACGTGCTAAACTTACTGGTACTGCAGAGCGTCCACGTTTAAACGTGTTCCGTTCTAACCAACATATTTACGCTCAAGTTATTGATGATGTGAATGGTGTAACGTTAGTAAGTGCATCTACTCTTGATAAAGACCTTGCTCTTAACGGTACTAGCAATATTGAAGCTGCTACGAAAGTTGGAGAATCAGTTGCTAAGCGTGCTGTAGAGAAAGGCGTTAAAGAAGTAGTATTTGATCGCGGTGGTTACTTATACCATGGCCGTGTTAAAGCTCTAGCTGAAGCTGCTCGTGAGGCTGGATTACAATTTTAATGGTCAAAGGAGGGAAAATTGATGCATCGCATTGACCCAAGTAAATTAGAACTTGAAGAACGTGTAGTTACGATAAATCGTGTCGCGAAAGTTGTTAAGGGTGGTCGTCGTTTCCGCTTTGCTGCACTAGTTGTAGTTGGCGATAAAAACGGTCATGTTGGATTCGGTACTGGTAAAGCACAAGAGGTACCAGACGCAATCCGTAAAGCTATCGAAGACGCTAAGAAAAACTTAATCGCTGTACCATTAGTTGGTACAACAATTCCACACACAATCAACGGTCATTTTGGCGCTGGTGAAGTATTCTTAAAACCTGCTGCTGAGGGTACTGGTGTTATTGCTGGTGGACCTGTTCGTGCGGTCCTTGAATTAGCTGGTGTACAAGATATTCTTTCGAAATCTCTTGGTTCTAACACACCAATCAACATGATTCGCGCTACTGTGAACGGATTAAGCGAACTTAAGCGCGCTGAAGATGTTGCAAAATTACGCGGTAAATCTGTAGAAGAGCTACTAGGTTAAGGAGGGAAAACAAATGGCGAAAAAGTTAGAAATTACCCTCACTCGTAGTGTAATTGGTCGTCCACAAGATCAACGTGCGACGGTAGAAGCTTTAGGTCTTAAAAAGTTGAATTCAACTGTAGTTAAGGAAGAAACTCCTGCTATTCTTGGTATGATCAACAAAGTTTCTCACCTTGTAACTGTAAAAGAAGCTTAAGGATAACTCATTAATATAAGGAGGTGCCTGGGAATGAAACTTCATGAATTAAAACCTGCAGAAGGTTCTCGTAAAGTACGTAACCGTGTCGGTCGTGGTATCGGTTCTGGTAACGGTAAAACTGCTGGTAAAGGTCATAAAGGACAAAACGCACGTTCTGGCGGCGGTGTTCGTCTTGGCTTCGAAGGTGGTCAAACTCCATTATTCCGTCGTTTACCAAAACGCGGCTTCACAAACATTAACCGTAAAGAGTTTGCTATTGTAAACTTATCAACGTTAAATCGTTTTGAAGATGGTACAGAAGTAACACCTGAATTATTGCTGGAAACTGGCGTTATCAGCAAGTTAAACGACGGTGTTAAAGTTCTTGCAAGCGGAGCAGTAGAGAAAAAACTAACTGTTAAAGCGCACAAGTTCTCTTCAAGTGCTAAAGAAGCAATTGAAGCAGCTGGCGGATCAGTTGAGGTGATCTAATGTTTCGTACAATCTCCAACTTTATGCGCGTTGCTGAGATAAGACGTAAAATATTATTCACTTTAGCGATGTTAATCGTATTCAGGATTGGCACGTTTATCCCCGTGCCATTTACAAATGGAGACGTACTGAAGGCACAAGATCAATTAAATGCTTTAGGTATTCTAAATACATTTGGCGGTGGAGCCTTGAAAAACTTCTCCATCTTTGCGATGGGAATCATGCCGTATATTACAGCATCCATCATCGTGCAATTATTGCAGATGGATGTTGTTCCTAAATTTTCGGAATGGTCGAAGCAAGGTGAAATGGGCCGTCGTAAATTAACGCAATTCACGCGTTACTTTACAATTGTTCTTGCGTTTATTCAGGGGTTTGGTATGTCAATCGGTTTTAACGGTATGGTAGGTGGACAATTAATTTTGAATCCAGGTTGGAGCACTTATTTATACATTGCTACGGTACTGACTGCTGGTACTGCATTTTTAATGTGGTTAGGTGAACAGATTACAGCTAAAGGTGTAGGTAATGGTATTTCCATCCTTATCTTTGGCGGTATTGCCGCAGCGATCCCAAGTGTTATATCTCAAGTGTATCAGCAACAGTTTCAAAATATCGGAGATCAATTGTTCATGAGTATCGTTAAAGTTGCATTGATTTTACTAGCTGTGCTAGCAGTTATTGTGGGTGTTATTTTCATTCAACAGGCTGTTAGAAAGATCCCAATTCAATATGCGAAGCGTGTAACAGGAGGAAATGGTGGTTATGCTGGAGCACAAAACACACATTTACCGCTTAAGGTAAATAGTGCTGGTGTTATTCCAGTAATTTTTGCTGTTTCATTCTTAATTACGCCTCCGACTATTGCACAGTTCTTCCCGAAACATGATGTATCGCAGTGGATTATTGCAAACTTTAACTATTCTCACCCAGTGGGAATGATCATATATGTTGCGCTCATTGTAGCCTTCACATATTTCTATGCATTTGTTCAGGTTAATCCAGAGCAAATGTCAGAGAATCTAAACAAGCAAGGTGGATATGTTCCAGGTATTCGTCCGGGTAAGAATACGGAACAATATCTAACAAAAATCTTGTATCGTTTGACCTTTGTAGGATCAATTTTCCTAGCAGCGATTGCAATCTTACCAGTTATCTTTACGAAATTGGGAAATCTTCCTCCATCTGCACAGATCGGTGGAACGAGTATGTTAATCGTTGTCGGCGTTGCTTTAGAAACAATGAAGCAGCTAGAAAGCCAACTGGTAAAACGCCATTACAAAGGGTTTATCAAGCAGTGAGTAAGTGGGAAGAATTGTCTTCCCTACATGCTCATGTACTCTGAGGGGGAACAAGGATGAACTTAATTTTAATGGGGCTTCCTGGTGCTGGTAAAGGTACACAAGCCGAACAGATTGTTGCCAAGTATAACATCCCTCACATTTCAACAGGAGACATGTTCCGTGCAGCTATGAAGGCTGAAACTGAAATGGGTCTACAAGCAAAATCTTTTATTGATAAAGGTGCACTTGTTCCAGATGAAGTTACAATCGGAATCGTTCGTGAACGTTTAAGTCAAGACGACTGCGTAAGAGGTTTCTTACTAGACGGTTTCCCACGAACTGTTGCACAAGCATCAGCTCTTGAAGAAATTATGAAAGATCTTGGCAAAAAAATCGACTATGTTTTAAACATTAATGTGGATTCAGGGTTGTTATTAAAACGCCTTACAGGCCGTCGCATTTGTAAAGAGTGCGGTGCGACTTACCACTTAGAATTCAATCCACCAGCAAAAGCTGATGTGTGCGATAAATGTGGTGGCGAATTATATCAACGCTCTGATGACAATGAAGAAACTGTAGCAAATCGTTTAGATGTAAATATTAAGCAAACAAAACCTTTGCTTGATTTCTACGAAGAGCTTGGTTACTTACAAAGCATTAATGGTGAGCAAGATATCAATAAAGTATTTGCTGATATCGATGTTCTCATCGGAGGCTTAGCGTAATGATAATCTGCAAAACTCCTCGCGAGATAGAAATCATGCGAGAAGCTGGCAGGATCGTTGCTTTGACTCATCAAGAGTTGAAACAGCACATTACTCCAGGAATTACAACGAAAGAGCTCGATCAAATAGCGGAAAAGACGATTCAAAAATATGGTGCTACGCCATCTTTTAAAGGATACAACGGATTTCCGGGGAGCATATGTGCTTCTGTAAATGAAGAGCTTGTACACGGAATTCCAGGGAAGCGCAAGCTCAAAGAGGGCGATATCATCAGTATCGATATTGGTGCGAAATACAATGGGTACCATGGAGATTCTGCATGGACGTATCCAGTTGGAAACATTTCTGAATCTGTTCAAAAGCTACTTGATGTCACAGAAAAATCGTTGTATCTTGGTCTAGAACAAGTAAAACCAGGCGAGAGATTATCAAATATCTCACATGCGGTTCAAACCCATGCTGAAGAGAATGGATTCTCGATCGTTAGGGAGTATGTTGGTCACGGAATCGGGCAAGACTTACATGAGGACCCTCAAATCCCGCACTATGGTCCACCAAATAGAGGCCCTAGATTAAAGCCGGGAATGGTCATCTGTGTTGAGCCGATGGTGAATCAAGGAAGACGATATGTAAAAACACTATCTGATGACTGGACAGTGGTAACGGTAGATGGTAAATGGTGTGCCCATTTTGAGCACACGATTGCTCTTACAGAAGCAGGATACGAAATCCTTACCACTTTATAAGTAGCTGGCTCTCCGGGATTTCAGAGCAGTGTAAAATGTTACTGATTTGAAGAAGGGAGAACTATTGAATGGCTAAAGATGATGTAATTGAAGTCGAAGGTACCGTTCTTGAAACGTTGCCAAATGCTATGTTCAAAGTAGAATTAGAGAATGGGCATGTCGTATTGGCTCACGTTTCTGGTAAAATCCGTATGAACTTCATTCGTATTTTACCAGGAGACAAAGTTACGGTAGAATTATCTCCGTACGATTTAAATCGTGGTCGTATTACGTACCGTTTTAAATAATATAGCACTCCGTAATCTTTAAGGAGGTTCGAGACATGAAAGTAAGACCGTCAGTTAAACCAATCTGCGAAAAATGTAAAGTTATTCGTAGACGTGGAAAAGTAATGGTTATTTGTGAAAACCCTAAACATAAACAAAAACAAGGTTAATCAGAAGGAGGTGCATTCGTAATGGCACGTATCGCAGGTGTAGATATTCCTCGAGACAAACGCGTTGTTATTTCTTTAACTTACGTATTCGGCATTGGTCGCACAACTGCTGAAAAAATTCTTGCTGAAGCAGGTATTTCTGAAGAAACACGAGTTCGTGATTTAACGGAAGACGAATTAGGACGTATCCGTGATATCATCGATCGTATTAAAGTTGAGGGAGACCTTCGTCGTGAAGTATCTCTTAACATCAAACGTCTAATGGAGATCGGTTCTTACCGTGGTCTTCGTCACCGTCGTGGTTTACCAGTTCGTGGTCAAAACTCTAAAAACAATGCTCGTACACGTAAAGGTCCACGTCGTACAGTAGCAAATAAAAAGAAATAATAAGTAAAGGAGGTTGAACTAACAATGGCACGTAAAACAAACACTCGTAAAAAACGTGTGAAAAAGAATATTGAAGCTGGTATAGCTCATATTCGTTCTACTTTCAACAACACAATCGTAACACTTACAGATACTCACGGTAACGCACTTTCTTGGTCTAGTGCTGGTGCACTTGGTTTCCGTGGATCTCGTAAATCTACTCCATTCGCTGCGCAAATGGCTGCTGAAACTGCTGCTAAAGCTGCAATGGAACACGGTTTAAAAACTTTAGAGGTTACTGTTAAAGGTCCTGGTGCTGGTCGTGAAGCTGCAATTCGTGCTCTTCAAGCTGCAGGTCTAGAAGTAACAGCAATTAGAGATGTTACTCCAGTTCCTCATAATGGATGTCGTCCACCAAAACGTCGTCGTGTGTAATTTTTCTGTATAGAATTTTCCCTTTTGTCTATAATGGATATGATGCATTATCGAGAAATTTCGTACAGAAACATCGCTTGTTGTGCACAATCGGGAACTGCCTAAGGGGGACTTTCGGTTAGACAGGGGTTATACCTTTGTTTAACCGGGGTTTCGACGTTTTGAAGGAGGGTTTAGTTAATGATTGAAATCGAAAAGCCGAAAATCGAAACGGTTGAACTTAACGAAGATGCTAAATATGGTAAATTCGTAATTGAACCGCTTGAGCGTGGATATGGTACTACTTTGGGTAACTCCTTACGTCGTATTCTTTTATCCTCACTCCCTGGTGCCGCTGTTACTGCTATCCAAATCGATGGCGTATTACATGAATTTTCAACAGTTGAGGGCGTAGTAGAAGACGTTACGACGATCATCTTAAACTTGAAAAAGTTAGCTCTTAAAATCTACTCTGAAGAAGAGAAGACGTTGGAAATTGATGTACAGGGCGAAGGTATTGTCACAGCTGCTGATATTACTCACGATAGTGATGTAGAAATCTTAAATCCAGATTTACACATTGCAACGTTAGCAAAAGATGCGCATTTCCGCGTGCGTTTAACTGCAAAGCGTGGCCGTGGGTATACGCCAGCTGATGCAAATAAAAGCGAAGATCAACCAATAGGAGTAATTCCTATTGATTCTATTTATACTCCAGTATCACGTGTGACTTACCAAGTGGAAAAGACACGTGTCGGACAAGTGGCTAATTATGATAAGCTTACGCTTGATGTATGGACGGATGGAAGCATCGGGCCAAAAGAAGCTATCTCTTTAGGTGCCAAAATCTTAACTGAGCATTTAAATATCTTTGTTGGTTTAACTGATGAAGCACAAAATGCTGAGATTATGGTCGAGAAGGAAGAAGATCAAAAAGAGAAAGTTCTTGAGATGACTATCGAAGAACTAGACCTTTCTGTTCGTTCTTATAATTGCCTAAAACGTGCAGGAATTAATACTGTACAAGAGCTTGCGAACAAAACAGAAGAAGATATGATGAAAGTTCGTAACTTAGGACGTAAATCCTTAGAAGAAGTTAAACATAAACTTGAGGAATTAGGTTTAGGTTTACGTAAAGACGACTGAGGATTTAAACCCATCAACAAAGGAGGGAACTACGAATGGCATACAGAAAATTAGGCCGTACAAGTGCGCAACGTAAAGCTATGTTACGTGATTTAGCTACTGATTTAATTATCAACGAGCGCATCCAAACGACAGAAACTCGTGCAAAAGAACTTCGTTCTGTAGTGGAAAAAATGATCACTTTAGGTAAACGCGGAGATCTTCATGCTCGTCGTCAAGCAGCAGCTTTCATTCGCAATGAAGTAGCTAACGCTGAGACTGGTCAAGATGCACTTCAAAAACTATTCGCTGATGTAGCTCCACGCTATGCTGAGCGCCAAGGCGGATACACTCGTATTGCAAAAATTGGTCCACGTCGCGGAGACGCAGCACCAATGGTAATTATCGAGTTAGTATAATGATAATTAAAAGGGCAGGACAGTTCTTTTCAAGAAACTGGTCATGGCCCTTTTTTTTAAATATAAAAATAGGCTAACTTGGCGAAGGAAAGGGTGCCTTCTATTGAAAAAAGAGAAACTTCGGATAGAAAATATATCATTTCAATATCCTGGGGCAGCCACTTATGCATTAAAAGATGTTTCATTTTCCTTATATGAGGGAGAATGGGTATCTATTATTGGTCAAAACGGTTCAGGAAAGTCTACACTTGCAAAATTATTGAATGGTTTGTTTTTGCCAGAAGCAGGGACTATTACAGTAAATGATACAATGGTTTTATCAGAGGAAACGGTATGGGATGTTCGAAAACAAATTGGAATGGTATTTCAAAATCCAGATAATCAATTTGTTGGAACGACAGTGCAAGATGATGTTGTATTTGGCTTGGAGAATATCGGAATGCCAAGAGAACAAATGATTGAAAGATTAGAACAGGCCTTGCAACTTGTCCGTATGGAAGATTTTCTTAATGATGAGCCTCATTCCTTATCTGGTGGGCAAAAGCAGCGAGTGGCAATAGCAGGCGTTTTAGCACTTCAACCATCTATTTTAATATTAGATGAAGCAACGTCAATGTTAGACCCTCAAGGGAGACGTGAAGTAGTAGAAACGGTTAGACAACTTGTTACTCAAAAAGGTATTACCGTGTTATCAATTACGCACGATTTAGAAGAAGCGGCACAGTCAGATCGTGTCATTATTTTAAATAAGGGAGAAATATTAGAGGAAGGGACTCCAGAAAAAATTTTCAAATCCTCTCATATGCTCCAAGAAATTGGCTTAGATGTACCGTTTTCGGTGAAAATAGCAGAATTATTAAAAAGAAATGAAATTCTCTTGCAAAATACGCATCTTACAATGGAAAGCTTGGTGAACGAACTTTGGAGATTACATTCCAAAAAGTAGAACATCGTTATCAATATAAAACTCCATTTGAAAGACGCGCACTTTATGATGTAGACGTGTCGTTTCCAAGTGGGGGCTATTATGCCATTATCGGTCATACCGGTTCAGGAAAGTCGACGATGATTCAACATTTAAATGGTTTATTGCAGCCGACAAATGGTACAGTTCAAATTGGTGAACATTTGATTTCGGCAGGAAAGAAAGAAAAAAAGCTAAAGCCACTACGTAAGAAAGTAGGGGTTGTCTTTCAATTCCCAGAACATCAGTTGTTTGAAGAGACTGTGGAGAAAGATATTTGTTTCGGCCCTACTAATTTTGGAGTATCTGTAGACGAAGCAAGGCAAAAGGCTAGAAAGGCAATTGAACTTGTAGGGCTAGAACCAGAACTGTTAGCACGTTCTCCGTTCGAATTAAGTGGTGGACAAATGAGACGTGTTGCTATAGCGGGTGTACTGGCAATGGAACCTGAAGTGCTTGTATTAGATGAACCTACAGCAGGACTAGATCCAAAAGGGCAGAACGAACTTATGGAGATGTTTTATAAGCTGCACAAGGAGAAGGGTCTTACAGTCATCCTTGTAACGCATAATATGGAGGATGCTGCTCAGTATGCGGAGCAGATTGTAGTTATGCATAAAGGAACGGTCTTTTTGCAAGGAAGTGCAGAGGAAGTATTTTCACATGCTGATGAACTAGAGAAAATTGGTGTGGATCTTCCTATGTCATTAAAGTATAAACGTGCAATTGAAGAGAAGTTTGGTATTTCAATTCCAAAGGCTACCTTATCTTTAGAGGATCTTACTCATGAAGTTGTGCAGGTGTTACGAAAAGGTGGTCATGAATCATGCAGCAGTTGATTATTGGGAGATATATCCCGGGGAATTCACTTATTCATCAACTTGATCCACGTACGAAGCTGCTGATTGTCTTTTTATATGTATTTGTTGTTTTCTTAGCAAATAATGCGATTTCATATGGATTTTTATTTTTATATGCACTCATTGCTTTATTTTTTGCAAAAGTGCCGATTCGTTATGTACTTTCGGGCTTAAAACCAATTTTATGGATTTTTCTTTTTACATTTTTCCTGCATATTTTTACAAATAAAGAGGGGGATGTACTATTCCAGCTTGGTTGGTTTTCGATATATGAAAAAGGATTAGAGCAAGGGATATACATTTCTGTACGATTCTTCGTTATTATTTTAATGACGACATTATTAACGTTAACGACGACACCTATTGAAATTACAGATGGTTTGGAGACGTTATTAAAGCCGTTGAAGCGTATAAAGGTTCCTGTTCATGAAATCGCATTAATGATGTCAATTTCTCTTCGTTTTATCCCGACATTAATGGATGAAACGAGTAAAATAATGAAAGCACAAGCGTCACGTGGTATTGATTTTGCCGGGGGACCGATAAAAGATAGAATGAAAGCTATTATTTCACTGCTCGTTCCTCTGTTTATCAGTGCTTTTAAGCGTGCAGAGGACTTAGCCATTGCGATGGAAGCTCGTGGATATCAAAGTGGTGAAGGACGTACTAAATTTAGGCAACTACGCTGGAAAACAAGCGATACAGTAACGATTGTCAGCTTATTTTGTTTAGCTTGTATTTTGGCATGGGTGCGATCGTAATGGAGAATAGAGAAATGGATAGAATAAAATGTACGGTTGCATATGATGGCATGCATTTTTGTGGTTATCAAATTCAGCCGAACCATCGTACTGTTCAACAGGAGATAGAAAAAGCATTGCAGAAATTGCATAAGGGAGAACTTGTTCGTGTTCAGGCATCTGGTAGAACAGATTCTACAGTTCATGCAAAAGGACAAGTAATACACTTTGATACTCCTTTGTCTCTTGAAGAATGGCAATGGATTAATGCTTTAAACACAATGTTGCCAGATGATATTGTTATTAGGCAAGTAGAGAAAAAAACAGAAGAATTTCATGCACGTTACGGTGTTGAGAAAAAAGAATATCGTTATCGTGTATTATTATCAAAGACTGCGGATGTATTCCGTAGAAATTACGTATATCAATATCCATACCCGCTCGAAATCAACTCTATAAGAAAAGCAATTCCTTATTTTATTGGAACACATGATTTCACTTCTTTTTGTTCGGCAAAAACTGACAAAAAAGATAAAGTGCGAACAATTTATGAAATCGAGTTAATTGAACAAAATGATGAAATAATTTTTCGTTTTGTAGGTAATGGATTTTTATATAATATGGTCAGAATTATTGTTGGTACGTTACTTAGCGTAGGGCAAGGAAAGCTTGATCCTGATAGCATTCCAGAGATTTTAGCGAAACAAAATCGTCAGTTTGCTGGAAAGATGGCTCCAGGTCATGGGCTTTACTTATGGGAGGTAAACTATAACAACTAATCCTGGTGTAACATTTGCTTGACATTAGAAACTCAAAAGTATATCATAACATATGGTATTGTTTCTAAAACCACGATTAGCCCCGGAAGGAAATCGTGTTTAAGATAAACAATAGATTTTTTCTATGGAAAAGATAACGAGGAGGGAAACACATGCGTACGACTTTTATGGCAAAAGCTAACGAAGTTGAGCGTAAATGGTATGTGGTTGATGCTGAAGGTCAAACTTTAGGTCGCCTTGCTAGTGAAGTAGCATCCATTTTACGTGGTAAAAACAAACCTACATTTACACCACACGTTGACACGGGTGATCATGTAATTATTATTAACGCTGAGAAAATTCATTTAACAGGTAATAAATTAAACGATAAAATTTACTACCGTCACACTAACCACCCAGGTGGACTTAAGCAAAGAACAGCTCTTGAAATGCGTACAAACTACCCTGTACAAATGTTAGAGCTTGCAATTAAAGGCATGCTTCCAAAAGGACGCTTAGGCCGTCAAGTTTCTAAGAAACTTAACGTGTATGCTGGAGCAGAGCATCCACACCAAGCACAAAAACCAGAAGTTTACGAACTTCGCGGATAATTAATTAAAGGAGGGCTTACTTTGGCACAGGTTCAATACTATGGCACTGGACGTCGTAAGAGTTCAGTAGCGCGCGTACGCCTAGTTCCAGGCGAAGGACGCGTTATCATTAACGGTCGTGATTTTGAAAACTATATCCCATTTGCTGCATTACGTGAAGTAGTGAAACAACCTCTAGTTGCAACAGAAACTTTAGGTAACTACGATGTACTTGTAAACGTAAATGGTGGTGGATACACTGGTCAAGCTGGTGCTATTCGTCACGGTATTTCTCGCGCTTTATTAAAAGCTGATCCAGAATACCGTCTAACATTAAAACGTGCAGGTCTATTAACTCGTGACGCACGTATGAAAGAGCGTAAAAAATACGGTCTTAAAGGCGCACGTCGTGCACCTCAGTTCTCAAAACGTTAATTTTTGCGAACTACAAACCCCAACCATTTTGGTTGGGGTTTTTTATGTTTCATTCCTCTTTTGCAATTTTTATAGCTTGGAATATTTTAGTGCTCCCGCCACGCGTATGCTTCTTCTTTAGAAGTTTAGACTAATACGTATTAGGGAGGTTTATATGTACTATGAATGTCATTGTCAGCTTACAAGAAAAACAAAAAGAAAAGCAGTTAAAATACGAGCGGAAGATGTTGCGGGAATTATCATTAAAAACATTGCGTTCAAATATTCGTGATGCCTTTCAAATGCAAGAGCTTCATCGTCAGTATGAAGATTACTGTATTGAATTAGGGATAGAATCTTATTTATTAGGAGCGAGATACAGTAAATTTGGTTATTATGGTGAATCGTTTTTTGATGTGAAATATAGAGCTTTAGAAGAAGAACAACAATTAACTGAAACGCTATTTCAATTTTTAACGAGTATGACTATGCGAGAAATAAAGTTGAAAGATGAGGAGTTACTTTTTGAATCTTGTCAGCAGTTTATAGGATTGTGGTGGCAAGAAGGGTATGAAAAAGGTGAAAGAAGATATCGATTAAAGCTTCATTAAGACAAGCATAAACTTTCCTCTTGTCCCATATAAGTAATTAGAGGGACTAGCTGGAGGAGGAAAGGTATGAAGAGAATTCGAATTATCTCTTTTGCACTCGCTGCGGTTGTATTGTTTTTTTTAGTCAAGCAAGAATTTCAAATTACAAAATCGTGGCGAGCTTGGAATTTACCCTTATCAGGGAAAGTAATTGTGTTAGATGCTGGGCATGGTGGACCAGATGGAGGGGCTGTTGGTGGAAAGGATATTATAGAAAAGGATATTACGCTTGAAATTACAAAAAAGGTACAAGACTATTTACAAGAACAAGGTGCACTAGTTATTTTAACGCGTGAGGGAGATTATGATTTAGCTAACAAAGATACAAAGTCATATAGTAGACGTAAAGCAGAGGATTTAAAAAAACGTGTAGAAATCATCAATAAACCTGATGTAGACTTTTTTGCAAGTATTCATTTAAATGCTTTAACTAGTAGTGGATCGAAAGGCGCACAAACGTTCTATTACCGCTCTTCGATTGAAAATGAACGTGCTGCAAAATTTATACAGGCTGAATTGAGAACAAGTTTAGAGAACACGAATCGTTCTGCTAAGACAATTTCGCATGTATATTTATTAAAGTATTCTAAAACACCAGGTGCTTTAATTGAAGCTGGCTTTTTATCGAATGTGAACGAAAGGTATATGTTAAATTCGGAGAAATATCAGCAAAAGGTAGCAGCTGCAATATACCGTGGTATATTACGTTATTTCACGGAAAAAGGAAATCCTCCAGAATAAGGAGGATTTTTTTGAGCTTCTCTCGTTAACGAAGTTTTCGGAAAATATGTTATACTGGAAATGTAAACGCATTTATTTCAAGGATAAGCAGAGATAAATTCAATTAACATTACGTTATTTTTCATACAGGGGGCTGGGCTAATTATGGTAACGAAAGAGCAAGTGGTTGAAGCGTTAGAAGGGATTGTAGATCCGTTTTTACATAAAACATTAAAAGAAACAAGTGCAATTAAAGAGGTAACAGTCAAGCCAGAGAAGGAACATGTGAGTGTCAAAATTGCAATCGTAAAAACCGGTACAGCGGAACAAATGCAGTTGCAGTCTGGAATTGTAAAGTTAGTAAAAGAACTTGGGGCAGCAACAGTTGGACTTCGTTTTGCAGAATTTACAGAAGAGGAATTAGCTCAGTTTGCACTGGAACAAGAAGAAGAGCAAAGTGAATCTTTATTGTCACCTAATTCAAAAACAACATTCTTAGCAGTAGCGAGTGGAAAAGGTGGCGTGGGAAAATCAACTGTTTCCGTTAACCTTGCAGTTGCTTTAGCTCGTTTAGGAAAAAAAGTTGGTATTATTGATGCGGACATTTACGGTTTTAGTGTGCCAGACATGATGGGGATAGAAAAACGTCCTATCGTAAGAGGTGACAAGATAATTCCGGTGGAACGTTTAGGTGTAAAGGTAATCTCAATGGGCTTCTTTGTAGAGGATAATGCACCAGTTATTTGGAGAGGACCTATGCTTGGGAAAATGTTAAACCACTTCTTCACAGAAGTAGAATGGGGCGATTTAGATTATTTAGTACTAGATTTGCCACCAGGCACAGGTGATGTTGCGTTAGATGTGCACTCAATGTTGCCATCTTGCAAAGAGATTATTGTAACGACGCCTCATCCAACAGCTGCGTTTGTAGCAGCGCGTGCTGGAGCGATGGCATTGCGCACTGAACATAGTATTCTTGGTGTTGTTGAGAATATGGCATATTTTGAAAGTAAGGTAACTGGTGAGAAAGAATATGTATTTGGAAAAGGTGGGGGAGATAAGTTAGCTACCGAATTACAAACGAATGTTCTTGGTCGTATTCCACTGCAACAACCCGATTGGAATAAAGAAGACTTTGCTCCTTCAGTATATGAAGATACACATACAACGGGCATTATTTATAGTAAAATAGCTGAAACAGTAATTGATAAAACAGCTGTTACACAAAAATAAAGTGAAACTTTAATCAGTGGGGTTCACCTGTTACTGACAACAATAAGGCTTTTGTTGCTAGTAAACCTTTCGCTTAATTAGAGGGGTCCATTTTGTCTGTTAATAGCAAGATAAAGTAATAACGAGTGAACAATATATAAATTGTCCACTCGTTATTATAGTTATTATTTTTTACTGTTCTTCCTTCTTCTCGCCTTGAGAACCACCGTCACCGCCTGCTTCTTTCTTGCCAGATCCGCCTTTTTCAGCTTTTTGCACACCTTTACTAATGATATCAATCATCTTGGCTTGGAAGAGTGGACTTTCAGCAGTTTCTGTTAGTACTTGTTGTAGATATTGACGGTATTCTTTACTCTTCATTGTTTGTAACATCATTTTTTCTACTTCAGGATTTTTCATAATTTCTATAACGCCTGCTTGGTATTCAGGGTCTTTTAATAAGGTTTTCATTAATTGAGTTTGTTCTTTCCCCATACTTTTAGCAAATTTTGATGAGAACTCAGGATCTTTAAAGAGCTTTTCCCAGAATTGTTGCCCTTTATCGGATACCATGGCATCTTCAATCGTTTTCTTTACTACTGTTTCATCTAGTATGAGTGCTTGTTTCATTTTTTCATCAGTTAATACATCTTGAATAGCTTTCTTACCTTGATCTGTTTTTAAAATATCAACAATCATTTTCTTTGTTTGATCGTAATCTAGTTCGGATTTCGTTTCTTTTCCTTGTGCGCATGCTGCAAGTGCGATAAGTAGAAAAGAAGAAACGAAAATGAATAGCATCCGTTTCATAAGTTGGAACTCCTTTCAGCACAGTTCTCTCTTTTTAATATAAATATCTTTAAGGAATTTATACATGAACATGGCTAGCTTTTTGAAATTGTCATTGATACAATTTAATTAGAAATATAAGGATAATGGGGGATGTGTTGTGAATAGCCGCAAGTGGGTACGACTATTTTTAACGACGTTGTTTCTTGGTGGGATTAGCACAGTTATTATTGGTTTTGTTTTGGAGTGGGACAAGTACGATAAATTTTTTCAAAATTTCGACGGTAAGGAGATTTTAGCAGTATCTTTCTGGCTGATGGGTGTAGGATTTATTTTTAGTGTTATAAGTCAAATGGGATTCTTTGCATATTTAACAATCCACCGTTTTGGACTAGGGATGTTTCGCTCATCTTCTTTATGGAATGCAGTCCAGCTCTTCTTTATTGCATTCGTATTATTTGATTTTGTGTATTTAAGATCTGTACTTATTGCAAATGGGGAAGTCTCGTTAGGGAATAATATACTTGTTGCTGGAATGTTATTTGTGTTTGGAGCAATTGTTGCTTATGTAAAAAGTAAAGAAACAAATAAAAAAGCATTTGTGCCAGCTCTGTTCTTTATGGTTGTTGTAACGATCCTTGAATGGGTACCGGCGCTTCGGATTAATGATACAGATTGGTTATATTTAATGGTTATACCGCTATTGTTATGTAATGCATATCAATTACTTGTATTACATCGTTTAATCGGAAAAACAAGTAAATCAGCTTAATAGAGAGGTTTTATAAAACAGCAGTTATAATGTTGTAAATGGTATGATTAAAAAAGCTCTACCACCTTCTTGAAAGGTAGTAGAGCTTTTTATGCGTGAAGAGTAGTAGGGAAGAAGCTACTTCACATCCTCACTTTTCGTACTTGTGTTGGAAATAAGTTGTGAAACGGATATTTGCTCATATCCATCACTTTTTATTTTTTGCAGGAGCAGCGGTAAAGCTCTATTTGTTTGAAGGGCAGAATCGGATGCGTGTAATAAGACGATATCTCCACCTTTCAAATTATTAGAGACAGTGGAAACGATGTTATTTACACCTGGGTTTTTCCAATCGTTTGAATTATTACTCCAATGCACGACGGTGTATCCAAGTGATTCTGCGATTTTAAGGGTTGCTTTGTTAAATTCGCCACTAGGTGGACGTAACAGCTTGACTTGTTTTACACCAAGTTTCGTAAAAACATCTTGTGCTCGTAAAAGGTCTCGTCTTATTTCATTTGTCTCTAGAGAAGTATAGGATGTGTAATTGTACCCCATACTACCGATTTCGTGTCCATCTTTCATGATTCGCTCTACAATATCGGGGTGTCTTTCGGCCCATGCAGCAGAAAGGAAGAAGGTTGCATTCTTAATTTCTTTTTCTTTAAGAGTATCTAGGATTGGAATTGCTTTTTTGTCTCCCCAACTAATATCAAACGTAAATGCAACTTGCTTTTTAGCGGTGTCTCCTTTGTAAATTACTTTAGGGCCTGTAGCAGTTGAAAAAGCAGATTCATGTGAATATGTTTTTAAAAAGAGTAGCCATGCTGTAAATAAGGAAAGTATCACTATTAAGCTAATGTGTTTAAAATTTCTCTTACTCGTAATAAAAAAGAAAAACATAATATTACGCCCCTTTGTCCAATCCTTTTCAGTTACATATATGCTGGAAATATAAAAAAGAGAACAAAGGATTAATATCGTAAGTAGTGGATATAATGGATGATAGGATTGTGATAATTGAAAATGAGCGGAACGTTTATTGTTGCGTAAGGAATTATTGAGGTGATTGTTTGCTTGGGCTGATGTTGACAAAAGAAGAGAGAAAAGAAATGGAATACATATTGAAGAGAGAATTAGAGGAACTTTTATTTGATTTTGAAGATGAGCGTATTCATGAAGTTGTAAAAAAAGCCATGGAAGAAAGATATAAAATCATTTTCTGTTTATTCCGGAGAGTAGCTAACACAGAAGAATGTATTCGTTATGTAAGAAAAAGAATTTTTTATTAAAAAGTGTTGACGTTAATAGTTTGTATATGTTAAATTAATAACCGTCGCTGATGCGGAAACGCAGAAAACGACAAAAAGAAATTGAAAAACTTAGTTGACATTAACTAACGAAGATGTTAACATAAGGAAGTCGCAAACGAGCGACCAAGTAGTTCTTTGAAAACTGAACGAAACAAACAACGTGAAACGTCAATTTTTATTTTAGATGCTAGACAAACTAACTTTATTGGAGAGTTTGATCCTGGCTCA
>NZ_JBQAGK010000014.1:0-48412 GCF_051916325.1 Bacillus cereus group sp. MYBK227-1
GTTCATCCTGAGCCAGGATCAAACTCTCCAATAAAGTTAGTTTGTCTAGCATCTAAAATAAAAATTGACGTTTCACGTTGTTTGTTTCGTTCAGTTTTCAAAGAACTACTTCGTCGCTCAGAAGCGACTTTATCAATATAACATTTCGTTATATTTTCGTCAACAACTTTTTTCAATAAGTTGTTTTTCGTTTGTTTTGTTTGTTACCTTTCGTGGCAACGAATATAAATATACCAGTTTGATTATTAAAATGCAATAGTTTTTCTAATAAAATTTTTAACTTAGTAAAAAAGTATAAAAACAGCACATTTCTTCTATATAAATATAATTTCTCGCACTATCAAGATTTACTATACCCACGCAACTCATGCTCAAATAAAAAAGCTTTGGAGAAATCTCCAAAGCTTAGTCTTGTTTATGGCGCATAGCAGGGAATAATAATACATCACGAATAGATGGTGCATTTGTTAATAACATAACTAGACGATCAATACCGATTCCTAATCCACCCGTAGGAGGCATACCGTACTCAAGAGCTTCAATATAATCGTCATCCATCATATGAGCTTCATCATTACCTTGTTCGCGCTCTTTTAATTGCGCTTCAAAACGTTCTTTTTGATCGATTGGATCATTTAACTCAGTGAATGCATTTGCATGTTCACGCGCAACGATAAATAATTCGAAACGATCTGTAAATCTTGGATCTTCATCATTCTTTTTCGCAAGCGGCGAGATTTCTACCGGATGACCGTAAATAAATGTTGGTTGGATTAATTTATCTTCTACTTTTTGTTCGAAGAATTCATTTATAATATGACCAACTTCCATTGTATCTTTAATTTCTACATTATGTTCTTTTGCAAGCTCACGTGCTTCTTCTACACTCATCGGATTCCAGAAATCAGCTCCAGAGTATTGCTTAATCGCATCTACCATATGAAGACGTGTCCATTCTGGTTCTAGATTAATTTCATAATCACCATACTGGATTGTTGTTGTACCCAGTACTTTTTTCGCGATATGAGCAACCATATCTTCTGTTAACTTCATAATATCTTTATAATCAGCGTATGCTTCATATAATTCAATCATCGTAAACTCAGGGTTATGACGAGTTGATACACCCTCATTACGGAATACACGGCCGATCTCATATACTTTTTCCAAACCACCTACAATAAGACGCTTTAAATGTAGCTCAATTGCGATACGCATATATAATTCCATATCTAACGCATTATGATGTGTAGTGAAAGGACGCGCAGAAGCTCCACCTGCAATTGCATGCATCATAGGTGTTTCCACTTCAAGATAACCGTTGTCATCTAGGTATCTTCTCATCTCACGAATGATTTTACTACGAGTAACGAACGTTTCACGACTTTCCATACTTGTAATTAAGTCTAAGTAACGTTGACGGTAGCGTTGTTCAACATCTTTTAATCCATGGTATTTATCTGGTAATGGACGAAGAGATTTCGTTAATAGCGTAAAGCCTGTTGCTTTTACTGAAAGTTCTCCAACGTTTGTTTTGAACACTTTACCTTCAATACCTACTAAATCACCTAAATCTGCTGTTTTAAATAATTCGTACTCGTCATCTCCAACAGCATCTTTACGAACATAAATTTGAACTTGTCCATGTAAATCTTGAACGTGTGCAAATCCAGCTTTCCCTTTTCCGCGTTTTGTCATAATACGACCAGCGATAGAAACAGCGATTTCCTTCTCCTCTAATTCTTCCTTAGAGAACTCTCCATATAGACTCACTAAATCAGTTGTTGAATTTGTGCGTTCAAATCTTTTACCGAACGGGTCAATTCCTTGTTCACGTAAATTATGTAGCTTTTCACGACGAACAATCAATTGGTCGTTTAATTCTTCGTGGTTCATGTTATCCATGATATTGATATCACTCCAGCTCTATTTAATTTTACAATATATACAGTATAGCATTTTCTACTCAACTAGAAAAACTGCCAGCAACTAACTGGCAGCTCTTCTTTCTTTCACGTAATTATAGGAAGTGTATAGAAGAATGTCAATCTCCTATGTCCATTATTAACCAACGTAAATTGTTTGTTGTTTCGCTTCCACTTCTTCTACAAATGTACCTAACACATTCGCAAGGTCTTCCCGTGTGTTACAAGCATTAATACCATTACGTACACTCGCATTACCACGAACACCTTTTAAATACCAAGCTGCATGTTTTCTCATCTCTCTTACAGCGACACTTTCGTTCTTTAAGTCAATAAGACGATCTAGATGTAACATACATACATCAATTTTCTCGCGCACTGTTGGTTCCGGCATTAATTCACCCGTCTCCAAATACTTTACCGTACGATAAATCATCCACGGATCTCCAAGAGCCGCACGACCAATCATAACACCATCTACACCAATTTCATCAAGCATACGCTTTGCATCTTGCGGCGTTGCGACATCACCATTTCCGATAACCGGGATATTTACAGATTGTTTTACTTGTTTAATAATATCCCAATCCGCTTTTCCTTCATACATTTGCACTCGTGTACGTCCGTGAACCGCCACAGCTTGGCCACCAGCACGCTCAACAGCCCTAGCATTTTCTATTGCGAAAATATGTTCTTCATCCCAACCGATACGCATTTTAACTGTAACCGGCTTTTCAACAGCATCTACAACCGCTGCTACCATTTCATATATTTTATTCGGATCTAAAAGCCACCTTGCCCCCGCATCACATTTAACGATTTTCGGCACTGGACAACCCATATTAATATCAATTATGTCTGCTGTCGTATATTTATCTACATATTTCGCAGCATCTACAAGAGTTTCTTTCTCTCCACCAAAAATTTGTAAACTTAATGGCTTTTCTCTCTCGTCGATATATAACATATCTAATGTTCTTTTATTATTAAGTAATATTGCCTTATCACTTACCATTTCAGCACAAACTAAGCCGGCACCAAATTCTTTTACTGTTAAACGGAATGCAGAGTTACACACTCCCGCCATCGGTGCTAGTACAACCGGATTTTTCATCTCGATATTTGCAATCTTTAACAATCAACCTACTCCTTCCTGTACAATCACTTTGGCATTAATTCCTCTATCGAAACATTTAATGCCTTAGCAACTTCTACTACAAAATCTTGAGAAGGCGATCTATTCCCTCTCTCAACCTCACCTAAAACAGATACAGATACCCCTAGTTCTTTAGCAAAACCTTCTTGTGTATAGCCTTTTAGCTTTCGAAAAGCACGAATGCGTCTTCCCCATTTTTCTGCTTCCATACCGTTACTCCCTCTCGCCTTTTCATTTCTTCTATTTGTGAACGTGAAATGTTTTGTTTTATGTCTTGATTAATCTCTAACAACGGAACGATAACAAAAGCTCTTTCAAACATCCGCGGATGCGGAACAATAAGATTCTCTGCTTCAATATTCTCTTGATTATAAAGTAAAATGTCAAGGTCGATAGTCCTCGGCCCCCACCTAATTTCCCTTTTTCTTCCTAGGTCATTTTCTACTTTTTGTGTTACTTTCAATAACTCTTGTGGTGATAAATTGGTAGAAATTTTTATAACTAAATTTAAAAAGCAACTTTGGTCAGTATAGCCAACTGGCTCAGTTTCATATACAGATGAAATATCATCAACCTGAATATAAGGATTTTTATTTAAAAACTGAATCGCTTCAGTTAGATACGTATAACGCTCTCCAATATTTGACCCTAATGCAATGTAAGCTATATTGTTCATGGACGTTCTCTCGTAATTTCTACTGCTACAGCACGATAATGACCCGGTATCGGTGGATCCGGCTTAATTACCTTAATTGTACAGCGTGAAATACTTTCATATTGTTTTAATATATCTGCAGCAATATTTTCAGCGATACTCTCCACAAGCTTATACTTTCTATCCTCAACAACTTTTCTACATAATTCGAAAAGCTCTCCATAATTGACCGAATGCTCTAAGTCATCACTTTCCCCTGCACGCTTTAAATCCAACTCCACCGTTAAGTCAACTTTAAATCTCTGACCTAATTTATTCTCCTCTGGGAACACACCATGATAACCATAAAACTCCATATCATGGATATAAATTTTATCCAATTACCTTACCCCCTTACCAATCATCGCATCCATCATTTTAGCCATACGCGCCATTTCTTTCACATCATGGACACGAACAAACTCACAGCCCTTTTCAATACCAAGACAAACGGTAGCTCCTGTTCCCTCAAGACGTTCCTCCACTGGCAAATCTAATACGTGCCCAATAAAGGACTTTCTCGAAGTACCTAAGAGAACCGGATAACCTAGCACATTTAACTGTTCTAAATTACGCATCGCCTCTAAGTTCTGCTCAGGTGTTTTAGCAAAACCGATACCTGGATCTAAAATAATATTCTCATCTGGCACACCAGCATTTTTAGCAATTTTAATACTGTCATACAAATCAGCAATCATATCCGCCATTAAATTACGATAATTCATATTATCGCGGTTATGCATTAAAATGATGGGTACATCATAATGAGCTGCGACTTCAGCAATTTTTGGCTCCGCCTTCGCTCCCCAAATATCATTAATAATATGAGCACCAGCCTCAATTGCTTGCTTTGCAACTTCAGCTTTATATGTATCGATAGATATAGGCAATTTTACTTCTTTTGAAACTGCTTGAATCATCGGGACAACTCGCTTTATTTCTTCTTCTACTGATACTTTAGCAAAACCTGGGCGAGTAGATTCGCCACCAATATCAATAATATGAGCACCTTGACCTTGCATTTCTTTTGCGTGACGTACCGCAGCATCTACCTCGTTGTAACTCCCACCATCAGAAAACGAATCTGGTGTTACATTTAAAATCCCCATAATTAATGTTTTTTCATTTAAATTCAATGTATATTCGCCGCAGCGCAAATCATAATCCCACTTCAAACTACACATCTCCTCTTCGTAATTCATTTCTGCTCCATAATTTCTCTCTTTGCATTCCATAAAGGTACATTAAACTTTTTGTAACCACTCCTACTTTACCCGGGAAATCCTGCGCTTCTATACGATAAAGCGGAACAATTTCTTGAATGGAGTTTGTTACGAAGACTTCATCCGCTGAAAGTAGCTCATCTTTTGTAAAGAAACCTTCCTTTACTTCTATATTTAATTCTTCAGCACTCTTTATAATAAACGCACGAGTGATACCATTTAAAATCCCTGTCTCTAACGAAGGTGTATATAAAACATCACCTTTCACAAAAAATAGATTCGAAACAATGCCCTCTGCAACATAACCTGCTTCAGTGAGGAAAATACCTTCCTTACTCACAACATTTCCAATTTCACGCTTCCCTAAAATATTATTTAAATAGTGATGAGACTTCAGGCGAAATGTCCCTTCCGGTGTATTTCGCACTTGTTTTAGAATAACACCTTCTTTTTCCACTACATCCCCTGGAGCTGTTAAAGGTTTTATAAAAACAATAACAGAAGGCTCTTCATACATTTCCGTTTGTAATCCTATTTCATCTATACCCGCCGATACATTAAAACGTACATATGCATGCTTCAATTCATTCTTAGCGAGTAAATCTTTCAAAATAAGCATCACATCATTTTTTGTCATTGTCCATTTAATTTGCAATGTATCCAGCGCCTCTATTAAACGGTTATAATGATCATCCAATAAGAAAGGATGACCATTATAAATACGAAACGTTTCAAAAACTCCAAGACCATATAAATAACCATGATCATAAGGAGAAATTCTCGCTTCACTTGCTTCTACATACTGACCATTTACGTAAATTAACATAATGTCGCACTTGGACTGTATTTACGAATGAAATTCTGCAACAGCTCTTTCCCATGAGAAGTCATAATAGATTCTGGATGGAATTGCACACCCTCTATCGGCAATGTCTTATGACGAAGTGCCATAATTTCCCCTTCCTCTGTCCAAGATGTTACCTCTAAGCAATCGGGTAACTTCTCTTTCTTAACAATAAGGGAATGATAGCGCGTCGCATTAAACGGATTAGGAATATCCGAAAAAATCGTCTTTCCATCGTGATGCATAAGCGACGTTTTTCCATGCATTAATCGCTCTGCACGGACAACCTCTCCCCCAAACACTTGTGCAATAGATTGATGCCCTAGACAAACACCAAAAATCGGAGTCTTTCCAGCAAAGTATTTAATAGCTTCCATACTAATCCCAGCTTCATTAGGACTACATGGGCCTGGAGAAATCATTAGAAAATCTGGTTTCATATTCTCAATATCTGAAATGGTCACTTCATCGTTACGTTTAACAACGAGCTCTTGTCCAAGTTCTCCAAGAAACTGCACTAAATTAAATGTAAAAGAATCATAATTATCAATCATTAATATCATTTCTCTCACCTAACCGTTTCTTCGCTACGTTCTTTTGCACGCCATAAAGCAATCGCCTTTTTTAACGACTCTTTATATTCATTTTCCGGATTTGAATCAATTACAATTCCCGCCCCTGCTTGTACATGAGCTTTTCCATCTTTAGCAAGAAGTGTTCTAATTACAATATTCAATTCTGTATCTCCAGAATAACCAATCCAACCGATTGAACCTGTATAAATCCCTCTTCGAACAGGTTCTAATTCCTCAATAATTTCCATCGTACGTATTTTTGGGGCACCAGTAATTGTTCCCCCAGGGAATACAGCCTTCACTAAATCAAAAGCATCTTTATCTTCTTCCACCTCACCACGCACATTAGAAACAATATGCATAACATGTGAGTATTTCTCAATTACCATAAATTCATCTACTTCTACAGTGCCATATTTACAAACACGTCCTAAATCATTTCTTTCTAAATCCACAAGCATTACATGCTCTGCTCTTTCTTTTTCGTTCTCAATTAATTCTCTTGCTAATTCTTCATCCTCTTGCTCATCCGCGCCTCTAGATCTCGTTCCAGCAATCGGTCTTGTACTTACTTCAGTTCCTTGTTTCTTAATTAACAACTCTGGCGATCCACTAACAATTTGAAAATCCCCAAGCTCCAGGTAACCCATATATGGAGATGGATTAATCTCACGAAGACTTGTATAAATTTCTAGTGGGTGTGTCTGTAACGTTCTTTCTTGTCTCGTCGACAAGTTTACTTGGAACACATCACCCGCCCCAATATATTCTTGAATACATTCAACTGCCTTCATAAAGCTGGCTTCAGTAAAAGCAACTGCTTCACTTTTCTTTTCAGGACTTTCAAAGGGCACGGTCACTTCAGGCGCTTCTGTCATCCAAAGACTCTTCCACTCATTTAGCCGTTCTTTCGCCTCTTCATATTTATCTATATAATGCGTAATAACCCATAACACTTGTTCTTTTTGATCATAGACAAATACGTCATCAAATAATAAAAAGAAGATGTCAGGTATATTAATATCATCTTCCGCAAGAGAAGGCAGCTTTTCAATATAACGGATACAGTCATAACTGAAATAGCCAATTGCACCACCTTGAAAAGGCGGATACTCTGGGTTATAGTCCGTCTTCCATTGTTCCATATATTCTTGCATTAAATCTAACGGATTCCCTCGTTTTATTGTTTCCTTACCACTTTCACTTATATGTAACGTTTCATCCTTCCCTCGAATTACCGCTACTGGGTTCAGCCCTACAATATTATAACGACCGCCACGGCCGCTTTCTAACAAAATATGTTGCGATTTACCCTGAGAAAGAAATTTATATTGCTTAAAGAAATCTAACTGATATGGAATAGAAAGCGCTAAAGATTTTCTTCGTTGCATATCAACACCCCGTCTTCTTTTATCCCACCCTCTTAGATAAACCAGCTCAAACTACATAAGTTATTTATATAGAGATTGATTATACTCGAAGGCTAGTGAAAATAATTTAATTATACTACCTCTTATTTTACATGAAGTTTTCTAGTCATTCACTCTTTTCCTATTTCCAATCCCAAAAGAAAAAGCACCCTTTTTCAAGGATGCTTTTTCAATCGCATTTAATTAGGATTCAAATTGATAAAGTGGTGTACTTAAATAACGTTCACCGTTACTCGGGATAATAACAAGTACCTTTTTCCCTTTACCTAACTTTTTCGCAACTTCTGTTGCTGCATAAATAACTGCGCCTGAAGAGATACCAACTAAAATACCTTCCTCTTTAGCCACTCTTCTCGCATATTCAAATGCTTGCTCTGTTTTCACTTGAATAATTTCATCATATACTTCTACATCCAACGTCTCCGGAACAAATCCCGCCCCAATTCCTTGGATTTTATGTGGACCTGGCTTCCCACCAGATAATACTGGTGAATCTGCAGGTTCTACTGCATAAATTTTAATATCTTTATACGCTTCCTTCAGTACTTCACCAGCACCAGTAATCGTTCCACCTGTACCAATACCTGCAATAAACGCATCTAATTGGTCGCCCATTTGTTCAATAATTTCTGGACCTGTTGTTAAACGGTGAATTTCTGGATTCGATTGGTTTTTGAACTGTTGTGGTATAAAGTAGCCATGTTCTTTTGCTAATTCAGTCGCTTTACGAATTGCTCCACCCATTCCTTCAGGCCCTGGAGTCAATACTAATTCCGCACCGTAAGCACGTAATAAATTACGACGCTCAATACTCATTGTTTCTGGCATTACTAAGATTGCATTATATCCTTTAGCAGCCGCTACCATCGCTAAACCAATTCCTGTGTTACCACTTGTCGGCTCAATGATTGTATCGCCCTCTTTTAATAATCCCTTTTTTTCAGCATCTTCAATCATAGCTAATGCGATACGATCTTTAACACTACTCCCCGGATTCATAAATTCTAATTTTAAGTATATATCTGCGCTGTCTGATTCTACGATGCGGTTCAACTTAACGATCGGCGTTTTCCCGATTAATTCTGAAACTGATTGTGCCACTCGCATTCCTGTCACTCCTAACACCGAGTATTTTTATTGGTTTTATCTATATTTAGATTTTGTCAGAAAATTCCCTGTTTGTCAATTCATTTGGAGGATTGCTCCTCTTAATTCCCTTATTACAAATTCTCGATTAAATTTGTAATATCTTCTTTAGAGAACTTGTATCGTTCATTACAGAAATGACAGTGAACTTCTGTCTCTTCCTCTTCTTCACGAACTTGCTCTAACTCTGTTTTACCTAAACTAATTAATACACTCTCAATACGCTCGCGTGAGCATGTGCAATTAAATTGAACATCCATTGTTTCTAATACTTTTACTTTATCTTCTCCAAGAACTGCATATAGTAGCTCTTCCGGAGAAAGACCTTGTTCAATCAACGTTGATACAGGTGGAATCTTTTGTAAACGGTCTTCAATAAATGAAATCGTTTCATCTTGCGCACCCGGCATAATTTGAAGGATGAATCCACCTGCCGCTAATATGCTATCATCTCCATTTACAAGAACACCAACACCTACAGAAGAAGGCGTTTGTTCAGAAACTGCAAAATAATACGTAAAGTCTTCTCCTAATTCTCCTGAAACGATTGGAGATTGACCAATAAACGGCTCACGCATTCCAATATCTTTAATTACAGTTACAAACCCCTCTGTACCTACCGCTTGATATACACGTAACTTCCCTTGTTCTGTTCCTTCAAAATCAACATGCGGATTCGTTACATAACCACGTACATCTCCATTTGCATGAGCATCTACTAAGATAGGGCCAATTGGACCGTTACCTTCTACCTTAATCGTTAACTTTTGCTCGCCCTTTAACATTGCGCCCATCATTGTACCCGCAGTCAAAGAACGCCCTAGTGCCGCTGAAGCTGTTCTCCATGTATCATGACGTCTTTGCGCCTCACTTACTGTATTTGTTGTACGCACACTATACGCACGCACTTCTCCATCAAATGCTAACGCTTTTACTAAATAATCTTTCATACGTATTTATTCACCTTTCTCATGCTGTAAATTTGCATTACGTTCATATAACATATACAAACCTTTTAACGTTAAAAACGGATCTACAATATCAATTACATTCGATTCTTCGGAAATTAATTTTGCCAATCCACCTGTTGCAATAACTTTAGGTTCTTGTCTAGCTTCTTCTTTCATACGCTTAACAATACCTTCCACTTGTCCAACATAACCATAAAGAATACCAGATTGCATCGCACTTACTGTATTTTTCCCAACAACACTGCTTGGTTTTGTAATTTCGATACGAGGAAGTTTTGCTGCTCTGCTATATAAAGCCTCTGCTGAAATCATAATTCCTGGCGTAATAACTCCACCCATATAATGTTTTTCTTCGTTAATATAACAATATGTAGTAGCCGTACCAAAATCAACAATAATGAGCGGACTTCCATATAAGTGGATTCCTGCTACTGCATTTACAATTCGGTCTGCGCCTACTTCACGCGGATTTTCATATTTAATATTTAGTCCTGTTTTTATCCCAGGCCCTACTACAAGCGGTTTAATTTTAAAATATTTTTCACACATGCGCTCTAAAGCAAACATAATTGGTGGTACGACTGAAGACACAATAATACCTTTCACATCTTCAAACGAAAGACCCTCATGCTCAAGCAATTGCTTTACAAGCATTCCATATTCATCTTCTGTCTTATGACGATCTGTTTCCATGCGCCAATGCTGACGAAGTTCCCCCTCTTCAAACACACCTAGTACAGCATTTGTGTTCCCTACATCCAATACAAAAATCATATTCTCACCACTTATCTTATTTAATCTATATTTGTGCAGTATGTATAAAACTTATAAAAACATCATATCACACATACTTATATAATCAGCTTTCCTACCCTCATCATTTTACAAAAAGATTGCTCTCTATTTCAATTTTTAATACTAGTTTTACTTAAATTACTTTATCCACTAAGTTCTCAATAGTAATTAACAAAGATTTTAACAAACAAAAAAGGAGTGACGATAGTCACTCCTTCACTTCTTACTTATCTTCTTTATCTTCATCGTCTTTCTTCATGTTGATGTTTACTTTCACATCATCTGAAGATGTTGGACGTTCTGGCAATCTGCCGTAATCACATAAATGATTGATTTGCTCTGCATCTAATGTTTCTACTTCAAGTAACGTTTGTGCGATAATATCTAGTTTATCACGGTTTTCAGTAAGAATTTGTTTTGCACGAGCATAACATTCTTTCATAATTGATTGCATTTCCATATCGATTTCATGTGCAATCGCATCACTATAGTTTTGTTCTGAGTGGAAGTCTCTTCCTAAGAACACTTGACCACCTTGCGAGCTACCAAATTGCATCGGTCCAAGTTTGTCACTCATACCAAATTCCGTAACCATACGTCTTGCAATACCAGTCGCACGTTGGAAGTCATTATGAGCACCTGTACTCACTTCACCAAATACAATCTCCTCAGCTACTCGGCCACCAAGTAAACCAGTGATTTTATCAAGTAACTCTGGTTTCGTCATGAAGTAACGATCTTCTTTCGGAAGCATTACCGCATATCCACCAGCCTGACCACGAGGGACAATTGTTACTTTATGAACGACATCTGCTTCATCGAGAACAACACCAATTACAGTATGACCTGCTTCATGGAAAGCAACGATATTACGTTCTTTTTCAGAGATAACACGACTTTTCTTAGCTGGACCTGCAATAACACGATCCGTCGCTTCATCGATATCACTCATATCAATTTTCTTCTTATCTTGACGTGCAGCTACTAAAGCAGCTTCGTTTAATAAGTTTTCAAGATCCGCACCAGAGAATCCTGGTGTACGAGTCGCAATCGCTCTTAAATTAATATGCTCATCAAGTGGTTTATTACGCGCATGTACTTTCAGTACAGCTTCACGGCCATTTACATCTGGACGATCTACTGTAATTTGACGGTCAAAACGACCTGGACGTAATAACGCTGGGTCAAGAATGTCTGGACGGTTTGTCGCAGCAACGATAATAATACCTTCGTTTGCACCGAATCCATCCATTTCAACAAGTAATTGGTTCAATGTTTGCTCACGCTCATCATGACCACCACCAAGACCTGCGCCACGTTGACGACCTACTGCATCAATTTCATCAATGAAAATGATACAAGGAGCATTTTTCTTTGCATTTTCAAATAAATCACGTACACGTGATGCACCGACACCGACAAACATCTCTACGAAGTCAGAACCACTGATAGAGAAGAATGGAACGCCAGCCTCACCTGCAACAGCACGTGCTAATAAAGTTTTACCTGTACCTGGAGGTCCAACTAATAGGACACCCTTTGGAATACGAGCACCAACTTCAGAGAACTTACGAGGGTCTTTCAAGAATTCAACTACCTCAACAAGTTCTTGTTTCTCTTCATCCGCACCAGCAACATCTCTGAAACGAACTTTTTTCTTTTCATCATTATATAACTTCGCCTTACTTTTCCCGAAGTTCATAACACGGCTACCGCCGCCTTGAGCTTGGTTTAATAAGAAGAAGAATAAAATGAAGATGATGACAAATGGAATGATTGAAGTAAAGAATGTTACCCAAGCACTTGTTTCTTCTGCTGGTTGATACTTAACTTCGGCACCTTTCGCTTTATCATTAATTTTCTTTTGTAATTCCTCAGTATTTGGTGCATAAGTAACAAATTGTTCTCCTTGGCTAGAGTTATTAAATTGTCCTTTTACCTCAAATACACCATTTTTCGGTTGAAGTTGCACATTACGCACTTCACCGCTTTCTAGTTTAGTAATGAATTTGTCGTAGCTAACTGATGTCGTTTTTTGTGTCGAACCATTAAAATAGCTCACGATTCCAATTACTACTAAGAATATCAGTAAATAAAAGATGGTATTACGGAAGATACGATTCATTCCTAACCTCCTCTCACGGCATAAACACTATAGTAAATCGTAACATAGAAAAACTTTCCTATACAATTGTGAAGCCTATATTTAATTAATTTGAGTAAACGCTTGGTTTTAATACGCCTACATAAGGAAGATTACGGTACTGCTCTTTATAATCTAATCCATATCCTACTACAAATTCATGTGGAACAGTAAATCCAACATAATCCGCTTTCAGATCAACCTTACGGCCTGTTGGCTTATCTAATAATGTAACAATTTTTACAGACTTCGCTTTACGATATTTGAATAAGTCTACTAAGTAGCTTAGTGTAAGACCACTATCAATAATATCTTCGACGATTAAAATATCGCGACCTTCTACAGAAGTATCAAGATCTTTTAAAATTTTCACTTCGCCTGTTGAAACTGTAGAGTGACCGTAACTAGATACAGCCATAAAATCCATTTCAAGATATGTATCTGTTCTCTTTAATAAATCTGCCATGAATGGCATTGCGCCTTTTAATACACCAATTGCAAGAGGTACTGTGTTTTTATAATCCTCTGCAATAATTGCACCTAGTTCGCGCACCTTTTCTTGTATTTGCTCTTCAGAAATTAATACTTTTTCGATATCTTGATTCATCATTTCATTATCCTCCCGGAAGACTCCTTGCTTTTGTAGTGAATAATCATATATTTATCCTTCTTTGCCATCTCTTTCGAAATTGCAAATGCAGATCGTTTCAACAAGGGTACCCAAATAATAGTCCCACTTGCATCACAAACGACCGGCCATTCTTCTCTTTTTTCTTTCGGTACTTTCGCTTCGATAAAAATAGCTTTTATCTTTTTCGTACCATTCATACCTTGTATTGACATGCGATCTCCATTTTCTCTAGAACGAATACGAAGTGGATATGATATATCATTATACTTAGCAACAAATACTGTTTCATTCATGTTACTTGGTATATCTTCGCTCACCTCTGTTACAAATTCATCCCCGTTCAATAGCGTAATGGTCCCGGGTACTAATAAATCTTGTGAAAAAGGAGAGACAATTTCTTGTTTAAATCTAAAGCTACACTCCTCGTATGAACGAACAATTTTCAAATCACCCGGAAAATCAAGTGAACCTGAAGGTTGTGTCCGCTTAAAAAACTCAATCAACTTGTCAATATGTATAGAAGAAAGAGAAGATGGAATCTTATATTCATAAAGATAGTTTAATATTAGTTGAATCCCTCTTCTTTGTAAAGGCATAGACATGGATTCAAAGGCAGGAATTGATAAGCTAATTTGTTTATCACTTTTTTTTGTAATTACTTTATTCATTTTCTCAAAAGCTAATTCCTGCAAATAAGCCTCATCCTCTTGCATCTGCACGCTAAATTTTTGGAATTTCTCATGCATTTGTGGATTTTCTTCTTTCAAATGAGGAAGGACATATTTACGTAATCGATTCCTTGTATATACTTCCTTTTTATTACTCGGATCTATACGTGGCATTAAATTTAGCTTATTACAGTAATCAACAATTTCTTCCTTCGTTACGCCAAGTAACGGCCTAATTAAATATCCATTATGAAAAGGACGCTTCACTGCAATTCCTGCATATCCTTTCGGAGTACTCCCTCTTACAAGACGCATTAAAATTGTCTCGACTTGATCATCTCCATGATGTCCAAGAGCAACATATCTCGCATCATATTTCTTCATTATTCTTTCCAAAAATGCATATCTGCATTCTCTCGCAGCAACCTGTGCATTCATTCCGTATTGCTGTTGATATTGTGATACATTAATCCTTATCGTTTCACAAATAATTCCCAGTTCTTCACAAAGGCCCTGCACAAACTGTAAATCCTCATAAGATTCATCACCTCTAAACATATGATCCACATGAGCAACTACAATTTCCAACTGTTTTTCCGCTCTTTTTTCTAATAAATAATATAAAAGCGCTAACGAGTCAGGACCACCAGAAACTCCCACAACAATTGTTGAATCATTCTTTAATACATCATGCTGCTTTACAAAGTCATCTACTTTTTCAACAAATGTATCTTTCAACTTCGCAATCACCTTTCATTAAACAAGAACAGCAACCTTAGTCACCTTGTCTACAATGGTACAACTTTTACAAACATTGTGCAAAAAAAAGATATACAAAAATTACATTTTTATCTTACATCCTCCGTGTATATTCACAAAATTAATAACATTACCTTTTCCCACAAAAAAACCTAGGTATTCACCTAGGTTTTTAAAATCAAATTATAGATAAACATTCCACTTACATTTTACTGCGCCTGCATTCCTACAATCGGAATCGTAGCCCACTTCGGCATATTTTTCTTCACTTTTGCCACTACAATAGTCATATCATCATTTATATAACCATCACAAGAGCGAATCACTTCTTCCATAATGATATCAGCAATTTCTTGCGGGTCTTCGGTTTGCAATTCTTTAATTTTTCGTTTCATCCACAATTCATGATTCTCCACATGCTGTGCTCCTTCAAAAATCCCATCGCTCATCATAATAAGAATATCGCCCGTTTTTAATTGTTCACCCACCACATCAACTTCAACATCTTCGATGATTCCCATCGGCAAATTACTTGCTTCAATTTTCAAAATATTATTTGCGCGTTTAACAAAACTCGGCGTCGATCCAATCTTTAAAAACCTTGCACTCGCATCCCGCAAATCTACCATAGCTAAATCTAATGTCGTAAACATTTCTTCTGTCGTTCTCAAAGAAAGAATTGAATTGATAGACTTAATTGCTATTTCTTCATCAATGCCTGATTGGAGTATTTTTTGTAATAATTTCACCGTTTCCTTACTTTCCATATGAGCTCTTTGCCCATTACCCATACCATCACTAATCGCAAGTGCATATTTACCAACACTTAAATCCATCATCGCATAAGAGTCACCCGAAACAAATCCACCGCCTTTTGCAGCTGTAGCCAATCCTGTATCAAGAGAATACGTCTTCGCCGAACCAAATGATATTAAACTGTGGCCATTTGGATAAGACGACTTTTCTTCATGTTTAACGACAATATTTTCTTTAAGGATATCTGAAAGCATCGGTGCAACTAACTTTTCACACTCACCATGTTCATTAGATGCAACTGGAATTAACATTTCAATATCAATACTTCCTCTATCTAAACAATAAATATCAACATGCTCTACTTCAACACCAAAATCTCGGAACGCTTGCATAATCTGTTCTTCCTGCACTTGATGATTTTCACGCTCTCGTTGTATCTCCTTAGCAAAATCCTCCATAACCTTTGATACACCTAATAGTTGCTCCGCTACTATTCTACGATTTTCCTTCATTTGTTTTCGTAATTTTTGTCCCTCATAGAAGTGATCTAATTCACCGGCTACTAAATCCGTCACTTTTTTCCCTCTCACACAATGCTTGTCCCACTCACGAACTAATTTACGATTATGTTGCAGGGTTCCTTCTTCCGTTTCATTCATTATTTGTTTCATATAATCGTACGTTTTATCAAAATTCACTACCCAGCATTGATCCTTTTTAAAGCATGTTTGACATGTTTTCGCAGTAATTGTACTCAAAAACAAATCTGCTTCTGTCTCTTTATCTTCTTCCTCTACATACCCATATACAGAAAAGCTATTAGATAAAGCAGCAAATACATTTGCAAATTGGTTGATTTTATTTGCTGTAACATCACGCATCCTTCTTAAATATTGTTGTTGATCTTGCGAATGCTCTTGTGTACCTGGCATAAATTTAGCAATACGATCCAAAACAAGCTTCGGTGTTAATAAGAAGATAACAATCGCTACACCTGACTCAATTAAAGTTGTTACAATATTTGTCTGTTTGTCTACATATAATGTAATTAAGCTTGTCCCAATTAATAAACCTAAACTAACACCTAAACGCTTTCCTTCTTTTAACAATCCACCAAGCAATCCAGAAAAAGCAAGAAGGCTAAGCTGAGACAAGCTAGACACATTTGCTAAACTTAATATTAGTCCTGTTACAACCCCCACTGTAGACCCTGTGGCAGCACCCGCAATAAATGCAAATACTAGCACTAAATACCTTGTAAAAATATGTTGAATAGAAGCATCATATACAAACCAATCTGTTGTACCCGTTAAAACAGATGCTAGTAATATAATCAAACAAACAATTTCTTCCGTCTCTAATGCCTGTTGTTTTCCTTTCCTTTCCACTAAAAGCGGGACACTTTGTAAAAATATCATAGTTAATACAAAACTAAGTCCAGCCTCAATGGTACTAACGAGTAAATCGTACATGGTGACAGTTTGTTGCGCAAAATATACAACAACTAAGTGTGCGGTTAATGCGGAGATAAATACTTGAAATGGAACAAGTCCAACAGTTTTACGTGTAAATCGACTAAAGAAGATATTATAAATGAAGAAGGTAAAGATAGATGCAAAGGTAAAAAACAAATTATCTATCGATACTGAAAGAGCTCCTCCCATTAGAGCTAAAAATGCTAGCGGCATCTTATCCCGCTTCATAACATAAACAGCAGCAAAAAATGGCAGTGCAAACGGTAAAATATTTGTTAATATATATGCTCGTCCCAAAAGAAAACCAATAACAACAATAATAAATCCCCATCTAAAGAAAACTTGCTCAAATTTCATTCGCAACTTACTCGTCCACTTTATTCCACCAAGCTGACTCTCATTCATTGCCAATGCACTTGTATTCATAGTATTCCTTCCTGCTTTAGGCATATTTTTAACACCACCTGCATAGTTTAATTACTGTCATTATAAAAGATGATTGTTGGTTTTTTTGTCAAAACAACAGTTTTCACTTTTATAATCGTTCGACTTTTTATTCGAAATAACTCTACAGATATACAGGGTATGTAAGTTATTTTCGATATTTTAATTAAATATTCAGAAAATATAGGGTGATTTTGTAGAAGTATTGTATATCTTAATTTATTTAACAAAAAAAGATCATGCAAATTTGCATGATCTTTTTAGATGACCCGTACGGGATTCGAACCCGTGTTACCGCCGTGAAAGGGCGGTGTCTTAACCACTTGACCAACGGGCCGTTAAATTAAATATAGCGGCGGAGGGGATCGAACCCCCGACCTCACGGGTATGAACCGTACGCTCTAGCCAGCTGAGCTACACCGCCATGTCGTCTTATTTAACGGACAATTAGTATCTTACATCAGATACTGATTAAAGTCAACACATCTCAAAAACTTTTTTGAAAATATTTTTTACATATAAAAAAGCACCCTGAGCCATCACTCTGGGTACCTCTCTATATGTTAAAAACTAAACGTCCTTATTATCCGCGACGCGCGCCACGGCCACCACGTTTAGACTCTGTGTTACGCTTTAAAGAAGTTAAACGATCTTCGCTATCTTTTAAGAAGCGTGCCATCTTTTGCTCAAATGTTTCTTTCGGAGCTCGGTCGTTACCGCCACCGCGATTATCTCTGTTGAAAGAGCGATTATTACGTTGTGGACGTCCAGAACGTTGTTGATCACCACCGCGTTGGTATTCACCACGTGGACGATCTCCTTCTGTTTTTTCACGTTCTTTCGCTTTTTTGATAGATAAACCAATCTTTCCATCTTTTTCAACATTAATAACTTTTACTTCTACTTGGTCGCCCACTTTTAAGTGATCGTTAATATCTTTTACATAGTTATCAGCAACTTCACTAATATGAACAAGACCCGTTAAGCCCTCTGGCAGCTCCACAAAAGCCCCAAAATTTGTAATACCTGTTACTTTACCCTGTAACTTGCTGCCTACCTCGATTGACATAAAAAAAATGCTCCTCCTTAGTGGTTAAAAAGTCAAATTTTACTTTATTATATATAATCCTAAAATATAGTGTCAATAAGACATACTCTACTTAGAAACAGGAAAAATTATCTCCCCTTTACCAGAGAAGAAATAATCCCTTCTAGCAATCTTTAATACGTACTCTTCATCATTTAACTTTTGAACTTCGTCTTTTAGACTTTTTTCTTTATTCGTTAATGAATCCAGTTCTTTTTTCATGTCCTTAACTTTTGCTTCTTTTGCTTTAATGGAACTGTTTTGTTGATAAAACGTTACACTAATACTCGCAATAATTGTAAAAGTAAAGACAAGAAAAACCGCTAAACGGCGATAAAGTCGCTTCCTGTTCTCATCCGTTTGTATTATATGCTCTTTAACAGGATTTGGACTCTGTTTTTCGATTGTTCTTTGTCTCAGTTCCCTCATTTCCGAGGTCCCCCTAACTTCTTTTTTATATGCTCCCATAGTTGGAAGATATGTCCCTTCAATTTTGCTATATATTGCAGGAACCCTATATGTTTCACTATAAAAAGTTTAACACGATTAGGGAGAAGTTTCCATATGAGCGAAGCAATAAATCGAACAGGCCAGAAAAAAACTTTCCATATGAAAAGTAATATCCAAATCACCATTTTCCATAACACATGTCCAATTGAAAGCAGTATACGAAATAAGAATAATATAAATGCAATAAATAGCTGCGCTATAATAATAACAGGTTTTATCATGAGTAGCTGTATAATTCGAACAAAAAAATATGTTGTTTGCATAAAAATATAGATGAGAAAATTTAACAGCTTCATGTATAGTGCCTTCAATAAGCTTTGATATGCCGCAAAACCACATAATAATGCCAAAAACACATATATACGTAGCTCAGCTTCATTTACGAGAAGCAATACATAAAAGACGAATAATGCTTGGACAATCCAAAATAATATATCATGTATAAATACAAGCCAACGTTTACGTTCTTGGCGCTTTAAAAAACGTTGATATGTATCTAAAGACGCTCCAATCCAAGCACCCATCCCAATCATTGAAAGCATTGTATACAACTGAATTGTTAAGCTCATTTAAACAACTTACTAAAGAAACCTTTAGTTTTTTCCCCTTGATTTTCATCAATATACAGCATCTCATTAACTTTCCCTTTAATCGACACAATACCTTTTTCCACATCTAAATTTTTCATTTGTAAATTTTGACCACGAATCGTTAAAAAACCCATTACGGTCTCTAGTAAAAACTCTTCGCTATCAAAACTCTCTACCTGCTTCACACCGGTAATATCGATTATACGCCTGCCACGCATAATAATGTCATGCTCTACAGAAACATTTTGTTGATTAGAAGACGTAGGTGAGTAACCATTATTCACGTAAATCCCCCCATAGGTTTTTACTAGCTAATAGTAATGTATGAGGGGGTACATGATTTTAGAACAAGCCTTCTTCCGCTTTTACTTTTTCTTCACGAACTAAGCTATACATATTTGCTGCATCTTCTTTTTTAGTTGTTTCTTTTAATTCATTTATTTTCACAGTCACTATTTTTTGACCAAAACGAATTGTTAATTCATCAGCTACTTTCACATCAGAACTCGCTTTTGCCACTTGACCATTAATAGATATTCTTCCTTGATCAGCTACTTCTTTCGCTAATGTTCTTCTTTTAATTAAACGTGATACTTTTAAAAACTTATCTAGACGCATATCAAATCCCCCTATTAACGCTCTGTTTGTTTCGCTTCTTCCCATAAAACATCTAACTGTTCTAATGATAAATCTTTCATCTCTTTATTCATTTCAGCTACTTTTGCCTCCATGTATAAAAAACGACCAGTAAATTTCTCATTAGTTGAACGTAACGCCTCTTCTGGATCTATTTTGTAATGACGAGCTATATTAACAAATGCAAATAGTAAATCACCAAACTCACCCAGCATCTTTTCCTCATCCATATTTGTAACCTCTTGTTGGAACTCTTGCCATTCTTCCAAAGCTTTCTCTATCATCGGTTGCACATCAACCCAATCAAATCCAACCTTACCAGCTTTCTTCTGAATTTCATAGGCGCGTAGTAACTGCGGCAAACTTTTTGGAACGCCATTTAAAACAGATTCTTTCACGAATCCTTTTTCTTGTTTTTTAATTTCTTCCCAATTTGCAATCACTTCATCAGTGCTGTTTACATCCGTATTTCCAAACACATGCGGATGGCGACGAACCATTTTCTCAGATAGAGTTCGAATGATATCATCTATAGAGAACCAACCTTCATCTTCTCCGATTTGAGCATGAAGCATAACTTGTAATAATATATCACCTAATTCTTCTACTAAGTGATCATCATCCTCTTCATCGATTGCTTCCAACACTTCATAAGCTTCCTCAATTAAATATTTCTTTAATGATTGATGTGTTTGCTTTTTATCCCACGGACAACCATTTGGACCACGAAGTTCCGCAATAATTTCTCTAAGAACATCAAACTGTTGATACAAGGACGCACGCTCCTGAACTGGCGGCACGTACACACTCGTTAAATTATTCAATTCCGTTTCATGATCTAACATGTACAACGGTACCTTCTTTACTTGTTCAAATGAAGTTCCTGCAGCTGTTACGATATACACTTCATAATCATCTGGTAACATCTCCATTAATGTTAATTTCACATCAGATGCAACGAATGCATCATATACTTGGCAAAAGATTAAATGTTGACGCAGTTCTAATTGCCCTCTTTCAAATGATGTAGCATCAAGTAATTGGAATCCTTCAATCGGATCAATCTTTAGACTTGCAAACATAGGATCAAGGAAACTTTGTCCACCCTCAATTCGCACTTCAACATTTGAAACTTCTCCTTTTTCTAACAGTAGCTGAACTGTTCTTTCTGCTACAAGTGGATGCCCGGGAACAGCATAGATAATTTCTGTACCTTCAGCTTGTTCTAGCAATTTATTCGCAATTGTTTCATATACAATTTCAAACGTATCATGCGCTTCATATACAGCATCAAAAGACGTATATTGTACGCCTTCTTTCTCCAATTCTTCTATAACTGGATGTTCCTTCGTTCTAACAAACAGATGGTCTGCTTCTTTTATTTTTCGATATACACCCATCGTTAGCTGATCTAATTCACCAGCTCCTAAACCTAAAATAGTAATGATTCCACTCACAACCAGTCACCTCTATCCACTCTTCTTCAATGAACCTTCTTTTTTCTCTTGTTTCATAACGGTTCCTAATTCTTTTTTTGTAAATACACGTAATTTCAAAATAAAAAACATATATGTCAATCCGCCGATGGCTACACCTAACAACGCTTCAAGCGTCGCGCTTCCTCTATGTTCCGTATTAATTACTAATCCAGACATCTGTAACACACGTGTGAACATCATTAATACAAACCCCATACAGATACCACTAATTACTATCCCTAACATATTTCGCTTATTGATAAGTGACCCTGATACAGCTCTCGTAAGCAACAAACTATTTAATCCAGAGATTATAATTAACGCACATAAAGTCGCAAAAGCTGCACCTTTCACACCAAAATAAGGCATGAATATATAATTTAACGCTAACTTTAAGCAACCTCCAAATACAACAAATAACGCTGGCTTAAACGTTTGCCCTAATCCTTGTAAAATAGAAGCTGTCGTAATTGACAATGAACTAAATAAAATAGATAACGATAAAATAGATAAAACATCTGATCCATCACTGTTTTCAAACAACATAATATTGGTAGGTTGAATAATACAAGTTAGTCCAATAGCTGCTGCAAGTCCAATAACAAATGTTATTTTCATTGCTAACTTTACCTTTTCTTGAATAAAGGAAAGATCTCCTCTTTCCTTCGCCGCTGTAATAATCGGAATAAGTGACAACGAGAAAGAAGTCGTCACAACAGTACCTAATTGCATTAGCGGAATACTTCTATCATAAACACCCTTTAATACCTTTGCATTTTCAACCTGTTCTCCCGCACCAATAAGTAAGCTGTAAAAGGACACTGAATCAGCCATCTGTATAAAAATAAGCACTAAATTACTAACACAAATCGCTAACCCCTGCCAAAAAAGGATTTTAACTATCTTCCTTTTACCCTTAATTCTCGCTGCACTTTTGAAGAATATAGAACGAAAATCTTGACGCATATACAATATAAGTACAATAATCCCAATAAGTCCACCCGCAATTGAGCCTAACATAGCCCCTGCACCAACTGTATATAAATCAAATCCGTGAGCAATTAGGAATAGCGATAAAAATACAATAATAGAAACTCGAATTGTTTGTTCTATTACTTGCGAAACAGCCGTTGGCATCATATTATTGAATCCTTGAAAATACCCTCTTGCTACAGACAAAAATGGCATCAATAAGAATGAAAATGAAATAACACGTAGTAACTTATCTAAGTGTATATCGCCCATAGCTACCGCAATTGTTTCGGCCCCAAAAAACAGTGTAAAGAAGCCTATAAAACCAATCCCTAATAAGAACCAAAAAGATACACAAATAATTTCTTCTGCTTCTTTTTGTTTTCCCCGCTCTAGTCGTTCTGCAACCATTTTCGAAATGATAACAGGAAATCCATAAGTAGCTAAAATTAAACAAAATCCATAAAACGGGTAAATTTGTTGGTAAATATAAAACCCAATATCCCCCGCTATATTTTGATATGGAATACGGTAAAAAGCGCTTAATACTTTTGTAACGAAACTTGCAATCGTTAATATAATAGCCCCACGCCAAAAGGCTTGATACTTCTTCGCTTCCATACAAGAAAACTCCTTTTTCTATTCTCACCTCTCGTATTATATCATAAAGAAAAGAACAAACTCCCTTACCAACACGGGTAATAATGAGTTCCTAAATGTTAAAAATATTCAACGAAAAAAGGTAGCAAAGTGCTACCTTCATTCAATATACATATATCTCCAAATAATTGATTTCTCAAAAAGAAAGATCATAATTAGGAAAGATTGCTACTTCTAAAATCAATATACCCTTACTGTTCCATTTGTTTCGCTAAGAAACTGGCAGCAGTATTAACCGCTTTATGCTCGATCTCGCTTATAATGGCTTCTTTTGAAAAAATAATGACGGCTCCAATCGGATCTCCGTTTGCAACAATCGGTCCAACTGTATAAGAATGAACCTTTTCTGTTACACCATCAATAATGGAAATATCACTTTCATCCGTCATAATAACAGACTTTCGTTCTTCCATCGTTTTTTCAATTAGATCGCCAACACTTTTATTTAAGTATTCTTTTTTCGATACGCCTGATACTGCGATGATAGAATCTCGATCACACACAAGCACATTATGTCCTAAGCTGTCATATAAAGCATCAGCATATTCTTTTGCAAAATCACCTAGCTCACTAATTGGAGAATATTTCTTTAAAATTACCTCTCCATCGCGATCAACAAATATTTCTAGTGGGTCTCCTTCTCGAATACGTAAAGTTCTACGAATTTCCTTCGGGATTACTACCCTGCCTAAATCATCAATTCGACGTACGATTCCAGTTGCTTTCATTCTAATGCTGCCTCACTTTCTACTGATGATCAAAGTGGTGAATTTACCTGTTCATGTAAAAATCACCAACTGTTAGACATAGTATTTTACACATTAGTTCTTCTATGCACGTCGAATTGTATTTTTTTATCTTATTTTAGGCATTTATTACTTCTTTTTTTACATTTGGTAAGCCTTTTAATAAATTTTCAGCAATTGTTAACCACTTCGATGTCTCTAAGCCATTTGTTTTCATAACAATTTTCAATTGTGATCCTTCCATTCCTAAACCGATCATACGTCCAAAACTATTTCCGAGCATGAATAATTTTCCACCATCAATATTTTGACTTGCTTGTTCAGAAAACAGGAATGTTACTTCAAATTTATTCTGCTTAATTAATTCAATTTGTTCTTTCATTGCCAACACTTTAATATTTGCAATTTGTAATAAATAACCAACTTCTTGTGGATAATCGCCAAATCTATCGATCATTTCTTCCTGCAATTCTTCAATATCCTCAATTGCAGAAACACCTCTAAATTGTTTATACATCATAATTTTTTGCTTACTATCTGAAATATAAGCATCTGGTAAATATGCATCTACCTCTAAGTCAATTTCAACATTAACTATATTTTCAGCCCCATCTGTTCCTCTACGCTGTTCAATTGCATCTTTTAACATTTGCGAATATAGATCAAATCCGACAGAATCAATAAATCCATGCTGTTCTGCCCCTAACAAATTACCTGCTCCACGAATAGATAAATCTCTCATCGCAATTTTGAAACCAGATCCAAGTTCCGTGAACTCTTTAATTGCTTGTAGACGCTTCTCTGCAACCTCTGACAGCACTTTGTCACGTTTATATGCAAAGTATGCATACGCAACACGATTAGAACGTCCAACACGCCCACGAAGCTGATACAACTGTGATAATCCCATACGATCTGCATCAAATACAATTAACGTATTTACATTCGGAATATCTACACCCGTCTCAATAATTGTTGTACTTACAAGAACATCATGCTGTCCTTCTAAAAATGATAGCATAACAGACTCTAATTCGCTTTCGTTCATTTTCCCATGTGCGTACGTTACGCGGGCATCTGGAACTAACATCGAAATTTCATCTGCTTTTCTTTCAATATCCTCTACACGGTTATATAGGAAGTAAACTTGACCACCTCTTGCAAGCTCTCGCTCTATTGCCTCTCGCATTAACGCTGGATTATACTCGACTACATACGTTTGGACTGGGAAACGATTTTCTGGTGGTGTCTCAATAACAGATAAGTCGCGCACACCAAGCATAGACATATGAAGCGTCCGCGGAATCGGAGTTGCCGTTAATGTTAATACGTCAACATTTGCCTTCAATTGTTTAATTTTTTCTTTATGTGTTACACCAAATCTTTGTTCTTCATCAATAATAAGAAGCCCTAAATCTTTATACGTAACATCTTTAGATAAAATACGATGTGTTCCGATTACGATATCTACTGTTCCATCCTTTAAGCCCTTAATTGTTTCATTTTGTTGTTTTCTCGTACGGAATCTACTTAATAAGCCTATATTGATCGGATAATCTTGAAAACGCTCTCGAATTGTTTCATAGTGTTGCTGCGCAAGAATCGTTGTCGGTACTAAAATTGCAACTTGTTTTTCATCCATAATTGCTTTAAATGCCGCACGAATAGCCACTTCAGTCTTTCCATACCCTACGTCACCACAAAGGAGCCTATCCATCGGGCGTCCGCGTTCCATATCTTTTTTAATCTCGTCAATAGAACGTAACTGATCCTCTGTCTCTTGATATGGGAAAGAGGATTCGAACTCTTGTTGTTCTGCCGTATCTGGCGTATATGCATAGCCTTTTGAAGCTTCGCGCTCAGCATATAGTTTAATTAGGTCATCCGCAATGTCTTGTACAGATTTTTCAACTTTCGTTTTAACCTTTTTCCAATCATTACCGCCTAATTTATAAACTTTCGGATCCTTACCTTCAGATCCTACATATTTTTGGACTTGATCAATTTGTTCAATTGGAACGTATAGCTTATCATTACCTTGATATTTAATATTTAAATAATCTTTGTGAACACCATTAATCTCTAATGTCTCAATACCTAAAAATTTACCTATACCATGATTTACGTGAACTACATAATCTCCAACTTTTAATTCCGAATAACTTTTAATACGTTCAGCATTCGATAACTTTTGTTTACGTTGTGATTTTTTAACTTTCTTATGAAAAAGCTCCTTTTCAGTAATGACAACAAGCTTTTGCATCGGCATTTCAAATCCTGCATGTAAATCACCTACAGCAATTTGTAACCTTCCAGGCAATAAGATATCTGTACCTTCTACAATATCTGCCTCAATATCATAATCACTTAAAATATGTTGTAATTTTTTCACACGTTCATCATCTGTTCCAAGTACAACAGTCGTAAAATGCCCTTCATTCCATCTATCAATTTCTGTTTTTAACAAATTCATCTGTCCATGGAAATCTTGCATTGTTTTACATGTTACATTAACAATATTTTGCGGATGTGTGTGTGCGATATGACGCAAGAATAACGTTAAATATACAAAACTTCTTTTTTTATGATGAAGAAACCCCTCGAATGGGTGAGAGAAAGATAAATCTTGAATAATTGTTCCTTCACCAAGAAGTGATATATACCATTCCGCCTCTTCTGTTTCAAGATGCGATGCTGTTTCTTGAATACGGGAAATCTCGTCTAAAATTACAACACCGTCTTCTGGTAAATAATCTATCAGACTAGCAGGTTCTTTATAGAAAATAGATAAGTATTTAAACATCTGTTCTATACTTTGCCCGTTTTTCAACATCTCAATTTCATGACTTACCGTCTCAAGCACTGTAGTCTTTAGTTTATCATCAGAAAGTTTTTGCATCGTCTTAGTTAAACCTTCTTCAAGATGCTGAATTCCTGATTTTAATTCTTCCTGTGAAAATAAAAACTCTGTTGCCGGACCAAACCTAACGCTTTCTTTTTTACCTTGAGAACGCTGTTCATCCACATCAAATAATCGAATAGAATCGACTTCTGTATCAAAGAATTCAATACGAAATGGTAGTTCTTCAGTTAAAGGATAAATATCTAATATTCCCCCACGCAAACTGAACTCCCCTGGAGCTTCTACCATCGACTTACGTTCATAGCCAATATGATGTAAAGTATGCAAGAGCGCATCTAAATCAATCTCTTGCCCTAGATTGATTTCAACTTGCTTTTGCTTCCACAATTCTTTTATTGGTAAAAATCTACGCAATCCTGCCACTGGCGCTACAATGATTCCATTCTCTCCCGCAGCCAAGCGATTTAACACTTCTATACGTTGCGCCTTCAATTCTGGACTTGCAACCCCAATTTCCGATGCTATCAGTTCATTCACTGGATATAGCCACACATCTTTTTCACCAAGTAATGCCACTAAATCTTCATGTACTTTTTGTGCTTGGTATAAGTTATGTGTCACGATTAATTGTGATTTTTTTGTTTTTTTATATAAAGCCGCCATTAATAACGAACGAGAAGACGTTGCCATCCCTGATATAAGTTGTTCTTTTAACCCATCTTCTAATCCATTAATAACCGATTGTATCTCTTCATTTTTATAAAATTGCTCTAATAAACCTATCATTTTTAAAACTCCTCTCAACATAAAGAGCAAGTCATTCTATTTTATGCAAATATTTTGGAAAAGGAAAACAGAAAAATGCTTTGGACATGCCAAAGCGACAACATTTTATTGCAGAAATTTTTCATACTCATAATACTCAGGATAAGATGCGAGCGTTTCTTGACACGATTCACAAATCGTTTTTATATATATATTTCCATTCTCATGAAAATGAATCATTTCTACTACTTCTTGCTCTGTTAGTTGAAATAAAACGTCGCTATATACTTTTTCTGCGTTAATGGAGCCTACATTACCTCCGCAGTGTCTGCAATAATAATACCCTTCCATACTAGCCTCCTAAAAATTCAATTACTACTAGTATGGGTAAAACAAAAGAGAAATATTCCCAATCTCATTTTTAACTATTGAAAGTATTCATGATTTGGAGAAAAGGCTTATTTAGCCACTCTTCACATGCATCCGCTGCTTTTTCAATAGAATGGTTAACATCCGGAATCTCTTCAGATGTAAAGCGTCCTAATACATAATCGACTACCTTCATTCCATTTTTCGGGCGATCGATTCCCATACGGATACGTTGAAATTCTTGTGTTCCTAGGTGCGAAATCGTTGACTTTACACCATTATGTCCACCAGCACTACCTTTCATGCGAAGACGCAATTTACCTACAGGAATGTCCAAATCGTCGTACATAACAACGAAGTCCTCAACATCAATTTTATAATAATCCATGAGTGGACGAATACTTTCCCCAGATAAGTTCATGTATGTTAGCGGCTTTAATAAGATTACCTTTTCTCCATTAACAAACCCTGCACCAAATACACCTTTAAATTTTTGTTCATTCAAAGAAATGTTCCAACGCTTCGCAAGTTCATCAATGGCCATAAATCCAATATTATGCCTTGTTAATTCATATTCTCTACCTGGGTTCCCAAGTCCTACTATCAATTTCATTCTTGTACCACTACTTTCTTTTTTCGATACGAAAAGACGTAACCAATTTTGGTTACGTCTCATTCTATCCAATTAATTGAATAATACACTCACAGATTCTTCTTCGTATACACGAATGATTGCTTCTCCGATTAATGGAGCAACTGAAAGTTCATGTACTTTGTCGATTTTCTTCTCTTCTGGTAATACGATAGAGTTCGTTACAACTAACTCTTTAATATTTGAATTTTGAATACGCTCAATTGCTGGACCAGATAATACTGGGTGTGTACAGCAAGCATATACTTCAGAAGCACCGTTCTCAACAAGAGCGTTTGCTGCTAATGTAATTGTACCAGCTGTATCAATGATGTCATCAATTAAAATCGCTGTTTTACCTTCAATATTACCGATAATGTTCATTACCTCTGATACGTTCGGGCGAGGACGACGCTTATCAATAATAGCGATTGGCGCTTTTAGACGATCTGCCATTTTTCTTGCACGAGTTACACCACCATGGTCAGGAGACACGATTACGATATCTTTAAGACCTTTTGTTTCAAAGTAATCTGAAAGAATCGGTACACCCATTAAGTGGTCGATTGGGATATCAAAGAACCCTTGAATTTGTGGAGCATGTAAATCTAGAGTGATTACACGAGTTGCACCTGCTGTTTCAAGCAAGTTTGCTACAAGTTTCGATGTAATTGGTTCACGAGAACGCGCTTTACGGTCTTGACGCGCATAACCATAGTAAGGAATAACAATATTAATTGTTTTCGCAGATGCACGTTTTAATGCATCAATCATAATAAGTAATTCCATGATATGTTCGTTTACTGGGAAGCTTGTAGATTGAATAATGAATACATCGCAACCACGGATACTTTCTTCAATGTTAATTTGAACTTCTCCATCACTAAAACGATCAACAGAACATTTTCCTAGCCCTACTCCAATATGCTTTGCAATCTGCTCAGCAAGTTCCTTATTAGAGTTTAAAGAGAATACTTTCAAATTAGAATTTAGATATTGAGTCGACATCTAGATTAACCCTCCACATTATGATTTTTTCTTATTCAGCAATTGATCAACATAGTCTTCTTTGTTAACTTGACGTGCACGTGCTACCGATAATGCTTTTGATGGAACATTCTCTGTAATTGTAGAGCCTGCTGCCACATAAGCACCATCTTCAACTGTTACTGGAGCAACAAGGTTTGAATTACATCCAATAAATACCCCATTACCAATCACAGTTTTGAATTTATTCTTACCGTCATAGTTCACCGTAATTGAACCACAACCAAGATTCACGTCTTCTCCAACTTGTGCATCCCCGATATAACTCAAGTGTGAAGCTTTACTTCTATTACCAAAGACAGTTTTTTTGATTTCCACGAAGTTTCCAACGCGTACTTCGTCTCCAATAACTGAATCTGGGCGAATATGTGCAAATGGACCAACCGATACTTCTGTACCAAGCTTACTATCATGTACAGTAGATTGTCGAATTGTCGTACGATCTCCAATTTCACTATCGCGAATTACTGTATGCGGTCCAATTTCACAATCAGAGCCAATTACAGTGTTCCCCTCAATAATTGTTCCTGGATGAAGAACTGTATCACTACCGATAACTGCATCAGCAGAAATATAAGTGTTACTTGGATCAATAATTGTAACACCGTTTACCATGTTCTTTCGGTTGATACGGTTTTTCATAATAATTTCCGCTTGCGATAGAGCGACTCTGTCGTTAACACCTAACGTTTCGTCGAACTGCTCTGTTTGATAAGCTGATACGATATGACCTTCATTTTTTAAAATCTCAATAACATCTGGAAGGTAATATTCACCTTGCACGTTATCATTTGAAACTTTAGAAAGTGAAGCAAATAAAGCCTTATTATCAAAACAATACGTACCTGTATTGATTTCTTTAATAGCTAATTCTTTCTCATTTGCATCTTTATGCTCAACAATCTTTTCAACATGACCATTCTCATTACGAACAATACGGCCATATCCAGCAGGCTCTTCTATGTATGCTGTTAGCACCGTCGCCATTGCTCCTGCTTCTTTATGTTGCTGAAGTAATGCTTCCATTGTTTCAGCAGTTATTAGAGGCGTATCACCACAAATAACTAAAGTTGTTCCTTCTTCATTTGCAAGTACACTTGCAGCTTGATCTACAGCATGTGCTGTACCAAGTTGTTCTGCTTGTAATGCAAATTCACTTACGTTCCCTAGCTGTTCTTGTACCATTTCAGCACCATGTCCAACAACCGTTACAAGTTTCTGCAATCCTAATTGAGATACTTGATCGACTACGTGTTGTACCATAGGTTTTCCACATACAGGATGCAGCACTTTGTATAGCTTAGACTTCATACGTGTGCCTTTACCTGCAGCTAGAATCACTGCAAATCTGTTTGACATATAGACCCTCCATCGCAACCTATTTATCCATTAAAGATATTATCCTAAATCATCATATATTTCAAGAAACACATTTTAACTATTAAATTTTACCATAATTCTTATAAGATGTTTTACTCTTTAGTATCTTTTTTAAGAAATAAGCTATACTATTTAAAATGATTTTGAAAAAATTAGTAGTTTCTTCTTTTTATGTTAATAAATTATGCAGTTTCCAAATATAAAGCAAAAAAAAACAAACCCCTGTAAATGCTTACAGGAGTTTGCTACAAAATTATAAGGCTTTTTGTCAAAAGCCCTTTTCATTCGAATTTTACGAAGCACCCGCTTCTTCAAACTCAACCTCTTCTAACTCGCCTAAACGATGATACTCTGTTAAAACCGCATCTTGAATTTTAGAGCGTGTACCAGAATTAATTGGATGTGCAATGTCACGGAACTCTCCATCTGGAGTACGTTTACTTGGCATTGCTACAAATAATCCATTATTACCATCAATTACACGAATATCATGAACAACAAATTCATGGTCTAGAGTAATAGAGGCAATTGCTCTCATGCGGCCTTCTGTGTTTACGCGGCGTAATCTTACGTCAGTCACTTCCATCTTGTGTTCACCACCCTTTTCTAAATAAGCGATATATTTGTATAAATTCCACAAATTTTCTATTTTCCCTTTAATTTTTTAAAAATTTTTAAGATAAAAATTTTTAAAGTAGTTGAATATAGAGATTAGTGGAGGTTATCGCTTACAAAAGGTTACTTAACTAGGGCGATTACTTCAATTTCAACGGAAACATCTTTCGGTAATTTTGCTACTTGCACACAAGATCGAGCTGGTTTATGAGTAGAGAAATAAGAGCTATACACTTCATTCACAGCATTAAAATCATCCATGTCCTTTAAAAATACTGTTGTTTTTACGACTGTATCAAATGAAGCACCTGCTTCCTCTAATACCGCTTGTAAATTTTGAAATACTTGTTCTGTTTGTACTGTTACATCTCCTGTTACAAGCTCCCCATTTGCCGTCAATGGAATTTGTCCTGAGCTATAGAACATGTTATTTACAATAATCCCCTGTGAATAAGGTCCAATTGCTTGTGGTGCCTTGCTTGTTTGAACAACTTTCATACTTTTCACCCTTTTATTATTTATTTTACTCTTTAAAAATAGTGTACGAAAGGCAGTTTGTCCATCTATTTTATAATCTATAAATAAAATAAAAAAAGATAGAGCTATCTGCTCTATCTTTTATTCCGCCTCTACAAGCCCTTCATCAAATGGCGCAAGAGAATAATTCCCTTTTTCCACTTGAATCGTTTTTTCTTTCACATCAACTTCCGATAGACGAATTAATGATACAAAATTATTAATTAGTCGTTCTTCAATATCTGTGGATTCTACTAATACACCAATACCAACAACATTAGCCTTGAACTCTTCTAACATACTCATCATACCTTGAATTGTTCCGCCAGCTTTCATGAAGTCATCAATAATTAAAACATTCGACCCTTCTGGAAGACTGCGTTTTGCTAACGTCATTGTTTGAATTCGTTTAGAAGAACCCGACACATAGTTAATACTAACAGTCGGACCTTCTGTTACCTTATTATCTTTCCTTGCAATTACAACTGGTACATCTAAGTAATTTGCCACTGCATAAGCAAGTGGAATCCCCTTCGTTGCCACCGTCATAACTGCATCAATTGGTTGCCTAGCAAAAACAGAAGCAAACAAACGACCTGCGCCATTAATATGGCGAGGATTACTCAATAAATCTGTCATGTATAAGTAACCGCCAGGCAAAATACGATCTGGGTTTTCAAATAAGCCACAAAGCTCATCAATAATTAGATCTGCCTCTTCTTCACTTATATACGGTATATATTTCACTCCTCCTGCTGCTCCTGGTATCGTTTGCAATGTGCCGACCCCTTGTTGTTCAAACGTTTGCTTAATAATAACTAAATCTTCACTAATGGAAGACTTAGCCGATTGATACCTTTCAGCAAAAAAAGTGAGAGATACTAGCTGACGAGGGTTTTGTAGCAAGTAATAAGTCATATCGACTAATCTTGTACTTCTTCTAATTTTCATACTCTCACCTCAAATCACGAATATTCTAAACAAATCATAACGTATTATACGTCTTTATTCAAGCGTTTCTCGCTCTCCTAATAAACGTACCGCATAGACTTGTTCACAAAATCCTTTTAATCCGTTATAAATGCGATGCATTCGTGAATCATGGTGTACAAGTCCAAATACAGTTGGACCACTTCCACTCATTAATACAGCATCCGCTCCAAATCGCTTCATCTGTGATTTAATACGGGCAACTTCAGGATGCATTCCAAATGTTACATCTTCTAAAACGTTACCAACAGTATCACAAATTCCTTTATAATCACCAGAATTTATGACATCAACCATTTTATCTACATTCGGATGTGTAACTCGATTTAACTTTAAATTTCCATACACATCAGCAGTAGATACACCTATATGTGGTTTCGCTAAAATAACCCAACAAGAAGGCGGAGTCTTTATATGCTCAATTTTCTCTCCTCTTCCAGTGGCAATTGCTGTGCCTCCGTATACACAGAACGATACATCTGATCCAATTTCTGCGCCAAGCTCTGCTAACTCATCAATTGTAAGCCCTAAATTCCATAATTTATTAAGACCACGTAATGTCGCTGCTGCATCACTACTTCCACCTGCTAATCCAGCTGCTACTGGAATCGTTTTTTCAATAGTAATAGATACACCTTTTTTTACATTAAACTTCTCTTTTAATAATTTCGCTGCCTGATAAGCTAAATTTCGTTGGTCGTCTGGGACATACCGATTATGGGATAAAATTTCAATACGGTCTTCTGCTAATTCCGTTAGTTCTAGACGATCTGCTAAATCAATGGTTGTCATAATCATTTTCACTTCATGATATCCGTCTTGTCTTTTTCCCAGTACATCTAACGACAGATTAATCTTTGCTGGTGCTTTCACTAGTAGCTTCAATCTATTCACCCACTCTATGTACTCAATCTTTTATCGTTTATTTTACCATAAATTTATAGTAAGACGATGACACTTCCCTAATTATAACGAAAAGCATTCAGAATGAAACTACTTATGTAAAATGATGGCACCTTTTAGAGTACAAAAAGCCGAGGAATGTCTCCTCGGCTACCGTAGCATAGAAAGTATCTTACAACTACTGGTTTCGTTTCATTAATTGCTGTTCTGCAATTTCTATAGCACGTTTCACCATGTTACCAGCATCTTTCGCACGAATTCCGCCCCATCCTTCTTTCTGAACAACATCATAAAAGCCAAGCTCTTTTGCTAGCTCTTCTTTAAATTGGTTTGACATGACACCTCTTCGTCTACTCAATGCAGAGTCCCTCCTTATTTTGCTACGGTATAGTTAGTATGCAAAATAATATAGCTTTTCATTTATGGGAATATATGTAATGATATACAAATTATAAAATGACCTCATTATGAGGGTCTCCATAAAATGTTAACTCTACTGTCTCTGTTAAAACATCTGCATAACTATAAGATACACGTTGCAACGCATCTTCTTGTTGATCTAATTGTACAACAAAAACGGAACGGTATGTTTCTGCTAGTACACCTGATTGCTCCACAGTTTTTCTTCTTCCACTATTTGCTTTTAACATAAGTCGCTGTCCAAGATGGTGATCTAATTCGCTTTTAATTTCATCTAAACGTTTTGACATATACTTCGCTACACCTCGCTGTAATTTAGATTGAACACTTAAAGCACGATATATCTATCCTAATTATTAACCGCGATTCACAGCTAATATCATCCTGCGTTTGAATAGATAGAAGAAATACTATATTGTAAAAGTATCATTACGTAGTCTGCACGTTCTTACCTCTTTTTATCCAAATTCATTTAAATCCTTCCATACAAAAAAGCAAGATACATATGTATCCTGCTTACTCTTCGTAATGTTGAAAAGGTAATCCCGTTCGTAAAATCCCTCTCGTTTCAATTCCACCTAGTCCCTTTTCACCAGTAATTGTATTACGTACGACATCCCATACATTGACTCTCTCCATAAATGAAGTAAAACTAATTTTACCAACTACATATACAGGATCTAGTGCATGAATATTAATTCTAGATGGTGAACTAGCGAAATTGGCCCCTGCACGAATTAGTGCCTCAAAATGTGATTGACATGCCCCAGCAAAAATAACAAGTTGATCCAATGATGGATATTTTTTTCGCACTTCACGAACAGCCTGTACAAAATGTCTTGAATGCCTATATGCCGCTAAATCTCCCTTCACTCCTTTTGATTTTGTATATGCATCATGCCCTGTAATAACGAGAATGTCTGGGCGAAAGTGATCTATTAAGTCTACTACTTTTTCATGCATCTCCGTTTCTTTACAATGAATACCTTGAACAGGAACGCCAATTTTATTATATAAATCTAAGCACTTGCGCAAATATAAAGGGTCTCCATCTATATGCAATACACGTCCCGGCATTTGAAAATAATTCACCTCACTTGTGTATCCACCAGTTGAAGTATGTTCATGCCTTTGTTTCATCAGTACATAATCTTGTTGAAACAAACGATACGTGCGCTCCATTGTTTCTTTCTCACGCTTCACCCTTTTTTTATGTTCTCTTTGATCTATACTAATTAAATCTTCAAGTGGCGCATCCGCCACCAGTCTAATTTCCTCTCCAAACAATATAGCTATCTCGCCTTTTATTTCTATAATACGAAAAAGAATATCCCTCTTATGAGAATATCGTTCCACTAATTCTCCAACATGTAAAACCATTCTCCTACCTCCAAACTCATTAGGCCATCTTACCTGTTTTTAAAGTATGAATTTAAAGAGAGAAAGGTGACAAAAGGGACAGTTCAACTTGAACTGTCCCTTTCATATTCTTATGATAATTTATGAAGAACTAATGCATTACTTAATGTTGCAAACTCTTCAATAGATAGCGTTTCGCCTCTTCGCTTTGGATCAATTCCTACTTCTGTTAAAATTCGATCCAATAATTCCTTATCTTTCGGGAAACCATTTAAATTATTTGATAAATTATTCATCAAAGTTTTACGGCGCTGTGCGAAACTTGCTCGTACTACTTCAAAGAAGAATGTTTCATCTGTCACCTCTACAACCGGTTTCGGACGCTTTAGAAGGCGAATAATTGCAGAATCAACATTTGGCTGTGGTACAAACACTGTACGCGGTACAGTCATAACTGTTTCAACTTCTGTATAATACTGAATAGCAATCGATAAAGAACCATACTCTTTCGTTCCAGGTTTAGCAGCTAAACGATCTCCAACTTCTTTTTGCATCATAACAACAAATCCACGAACTGGTAACTTTTCTTCAAGCAATTTAAATAAAATTGGCGTTGTAATATAGTATGGTAAGTTAGCTACTACCATTACATCTTGCCCTTCTTCAAATTGCTCATTAAATACTTCATGTACATCTGCTTTTAGTACGTCTTTATTAATAACTGTAACGTTACCATATGGCGCTAACGTCTCATCTAAAATTGGTAATAGTCTTTGATCAATTTCAAAAGCCACTACTTTTTTAGCACGCTTTGCTAATTGCTCTGTTAATGCACCAATACCTGGTCCAATTTCAATTGCACCACTTTCTGAACCAATTTCTGCATGATCGACAATACGATTTAATACATTTGTATCAATTAAAAAGTTTTGTCCTAAACTTTTTTTGAATGAAAATCCATACTTTTCAACAATGTCTTTTGTACGATTTGGCGTTGCGATATCCTTCATTTTTTTTCCTCCTGTATTACTTGCTTATAAGCTTCTGCAAATGATTCCTTTGAAACTTGAAACATCTGTAATCGTTTATGTAACTGTTTTGCATTTGTATAACCAATCTTTAATAGCTTACCCATTCTTTCTCTGCGGCTCTTTGCCATTTCTCCGCCCACTAAGCCTGCATCGACTAAATCACTCCAACTAATTTCACTTGTGTAAGCTTCCATTTCTTCATGTATATTCTCTAGAGCGCGGCGAATCGACTCATTAGAAGCGTGTTCTATCCCAACACCCTTTTTCCTTTTAGCAAGCGCTTCTTCCTTCGGTAAAAAGGCATGCTTACAGCCAGGAACCTTGTCAGAAATAATTTTTCGAATACGCTCTCCAGGATAATCCGGATCTGTGAAAATAATAACGCCCCTTTTTTGCTGCGCTAATTTAACTTGCTCAATAACATGATCACCGATTGCTGAACCGTTCGTTTCAATTGTATCCGCATCAACAGCACGCTTAATCGCAACTGTATCATCTTTACCTTCTACAACGATAATCTCTTTTATTTTCATGCTTGCCTCCACACTCATTTCGTCTCTACTTAGTAAAACAAAAAAATGACGACTTTTCCATTATTATTTTCCCCATTCTTATATTTTAAAAAATAGAATAGAAAAATCTTTGTTCTCTGTCCTTATTGTAACACTTCATCATTCACATTTATTTTCTTCATCACTTCTACTAGTTTTTCTCAAAATAAAAAAGAACAGGTTTCCCCATTCTTTTTTATTCAACACCAAATAAAACTTTTGCATTTTTAGTTGTCATTTCTGCTACTTCCTCATAAGAAATTCCTTTTAAATTCGCAATTTCTTCTGCCACGAGTTTTACATAACTCGGTTCATTTCGTTTCCCTCGAAATGGATGCGGTGTTAAATACGGACAATCCGTCTCTATTAACAATTTCTCTAATGGAATCTCCGTAGCAACCTCTTTCGGCTTCTTAGCGTTTTTAAATGTAACTGGTCCACCTAACGAAATTAAAAAGTTCATATCAACACATCGCTCTGCTACCTCTACGCTGCCGCTAAAGCAATGCATAATGCCTCCTACTTCAGCTGCATTCTCTTCTTCTAGAATATCAACAATATCTTGAGTTGCATCGCGGTTATGTATAATAATCGGCAATTTTACTTTTTTCGCTAATGCAATTTGTTTACGGAATACTTCTTTCTGTATTTCTTTTGGAGACTTATCCCAGTGATAATCTAAGCCCATTTCTCCAAGTGCAACGACTTTAGGATGAGAAGCAAGTTCTTCTAACCAAGCTAAATGTTCTTCTGTCATGTCGATTGCATCAACTGGGTGCCACCCAACCGCAGCGTAAATAAAATCATAGGCTTCAGCTAATTCCATCGCCTTTTTTATCGTTACTTCATCAAAACCAACAACAACTGTATAAGTAACTCCCGCTTCTTTCATTCGGGCAATAACCTCTTGCAAATCTCCTTCGAATTGCTCTGCATTCAAATGTGAATGTGTATCAAACAACATAATACATAACTCCTTTTATATTGAAATCAAGTTTATTCTACAAAAATAAGTTCTTTAATAACTTAACGATAACAATACTACAATCTTAATGCAAAAATAGAGAGTGTAAAAAGAAAAAAGACGCTTCACACATGTTACACGTGAAACATCTCTTTTCTTGTCTTAATTACTTGATTTTTGTACCATTTGGTAGATTTTGGTCAATTGATGCTAATGACAATACGCCATTCTCTTCACCCGCTAAAATCATACCTTGCGATAATTCACCGCGTAATTTTACAGGTTTTAAGTTTGTTACACAAATAACCTTTTTACCTTTTAAGTCTTCCGGCGAATAGAATTTTGCAATTCCAGAAACAACTTGACGCTTTTCTGTACCTAAGTCTAGTTGAATTTTTAACAGCTTGTCTGCTTTTTTCACAGGTTCAGCAGATAGTACTTCAGCTACGCGTAATTCTACTTTAAAGAAATCATCAATTGTAATTTCTTCTGCCTTCGGTTCTTCTTCTTTTTTCTCTTCTACTTTAGGAGCAGAGCTTTTCATTTGTTCTTTAATGTACTCTACTTCCACTTCCATTTCTAAACGAGGGAAAATTGGGTTTCCTTTTTCTACTTTTGTTCCACCTGGAATGCAGCCAATTGTAGATAGACTTTCCCAAGATTTATGAGCTTCATCAGTAAGGCCAAGCTGAGCAAACATCTTGCTTGGTGCTACTGTTAAGAATGGCATAAGCATAATACCTGTTTGACGAAGTACTTCTGCTAAATGAGCCATTACAGAGGCTAACTTTTCACGATCATTCTCATCTTTTGCTAATACCCATGGTTGTGTTTCATCAATATATTTATTCGTACGACTAACTAGTTGCCAAATAGATCCTAACGCTACAGAGAACTCCATATTCTCCATTGCTTCTTCTACTTTTTTCAAAGTATCTTGTGCAAACGCTACTAACGTTTCATCAAATTCCGTCACATTTGCTTTAAATGCTGGGATTTCTCCGTTAAAGTACTTATCAATCATAGCTACTGTACGATTTAATAAATTACCTAAGTCATTTGCTAAGTCGAAATTAATACGCTCCACAAATCCTTCTGGTGTAAATACGCCATCAGATCCAAATGGAACTTCACGAAGTAGGTAATAACGTAATGCATCTAATCCGTAACGATCGATTAATGTAACTGGATCTACTACGTTTCCTTTTGACTTACTCATCTTTCCATCCTTCATTAAAATCCAGCCATGAGCAAAGACTTTCTTCGGAAGAGGTAAATCTAATGCCATTAAAATTATCGGCCAATAAATTGTATGGAAACGAACAATTTCTTTCCCAACTAAATGCACATCTGCAGGCCAGAATTTTTTATATTTCTCTTCATTTGCTGTTCCATAACCTAACGCCGTAATATAGTTAGATAATGCGTCAACCCATACGTAAATAACGTGTTTTGGGTTACCAGGAACACGAACTCCCCAGTCAAATGAAGTACGAGAAACTGCTAAATCTTCTAATCCCGGTTTAATAAAATTATTAATCATTTCATTTTTACGAGACTCCGGCTGAATGAAATGTGGATTATCTTCATAGAACTTTAATAGTCTGTCGACATATTTACCCATTCTAAAGAAATAAGATTCTTCACGAACAAGTTCTACATCATGACCACTATCTGGGCTTTTTCCTCCAACTACTTTGTCGCCTTCCATAATTGGCTCTACTAATTGATGCTCTGTATAGAACGTCTCATCTTGTACAGAATACCAACCTTCATATTCATCAAGATAAATGTCACCTTGATCTACTAATTGTTTAAAGATTTTTTCGACAACATCTTTATGACGATCTTCAGTTGTACGAATAAAATCATCATAAGAAATATCCATCTTCTCCCAAAGCTCTTTAATTCCTGCAACAATGTTATCAACATATGCCTGTGGCGTAATATTTAACTCTTCTGCTTTCTTTTGGATCTTCTGTCCATGTTCATCAGTTCCTGTTAAATAATGCACATTATAACCTTGCATACGCTTATATCGTGCCATCGCATCTCCTGCTACTGTCGTATAAGCATGTCCAATGTGTAATTTTCCACTTGGATAATAAATTGGGGTAGTAATATAAAAGGACTTATTTTCCTCTGTCATTGTTTTGGACCTCCCGAATAACCTCATATGTATTTATAAACAGTATATCAAAAACTCATATATAAAGTGAAACTTTAATCAGTAGGGTTTTTGTTCCTCCCCACTAATTATTAGCCTACGTTAATTGGGCTTTTACGAGCAGCCCAAATCTAACTTATCTTCTTTACGCCAACCTAATTTTCAATTTAGATCTTAATGCTCAATATCTTTATCATCTATTGCTCATATTTCAAAAAAATATACAATATCCACTTTTAATTTATTATTTTTTCAGAAAATAATGTAAATAATTGTGGAATTTCCTCTCAATCTATTATATATAAGAAATAAGAAATCTATAAATCTTTTTAAAAAATATAGAATTTAAGAATTGACGGAAATGTAAATGATTGGTATCATATGTCCATAGGGTATTTTGTCGAAAAATGACGAATCTAAAAATAGACTCGAAACTTATAAACTATTTATTTAGGAGGAAAAAAATTATGAAATCTACTGGTATTGTTCGTAAAGTTGATGAATTAGGTCGTGTAGTAATTCCAATCGAATTACGCCGTACTTTAGGTATTGCAGAAAAGGACGCTCTTGAAATCTATGTTGATGACGAAAAAATCATCTTAAAGAAATATAAACCAAACATGACTTGCCAAGTAACTGGTGAAGTATCTGACGGTAACCTTTCTTTAGCTGAAGGTAAAATCATCTTAAGCAAAGAAGGCGCTGAGCAAATCTTAAACGAACTTCAAGATTATATCGAAACAGCAAAATAAGCTTCTCAATTATGAGAAGCTTATTTTTTATCGACATGATAGATTTGATATACATCTCTTTTCGACAAATCTCGATCTTTAGCGACTGTTTTAATCGCTTCTTTTGAATTCATACTTTTTTCATTTATATAATATTCAATATGATCATATACCGAAAGAGATTCCCACCATTGTTCTTCTGGAGCAGGTTCTTCTGTTGAACCAGCTACTAAAATACAAAACTCACCACGTACTTCATTTTGCTTCGTCCACTCAATTGCTTCTTCGATTGTTCCTCGAATAAATTCCTCAAATTTTTTCGTTAACTCTCGACATAATACAATCTCTCTATTTCCCAACACTTCCTGCATCGAAATTAAAGTATCATCTAAACGATGAGGTGCTTCATAAAACATCATTGTAGTTTGTACATAACGAAGCTTTTCTAACTCCATCTTCCGTTCCTTTTTGTTTCTCTGCAAGAAACCATAGAAATAAAACTGCTTTGTTTCAAGACCGGATGCAATTAATGCTGTAAGGGCTGCATTTGCTCCAGGAAGCGGAATTACATGATATTGCTCAGCTACTGCCTCAACGACAATATCGTAACCTGGATCAGAAATACACGGCATACCAGCGTCACTAACAAGTGCTACATTCTTTCCATCCTCTAATTTCTCTAATAGTTTCTTCCCACTTACTTCTTTATTGTGCTCATGATAACTCGTGACAGGTGTTTCAATTTCAAAATAATTACAAAGTTTTTTCGTTTGTCTCGTATCTTCAGCAGCAATTAAATCAACTTCTTTTAAAATTCGGATTGCACGAAATGTCATATCTTCTAGATTTCCAATAGGAGTTGGTACTAAATATAAAACTCCCTTTTCATTTTGTTGAAAGCTTTTTTGTTGCCACATAGCGTTCTCCTTTTTGCATATATGCCTCTTTTTGTTTTCTCGTTAATTGCTTAAAGTAATACTCCGCTTGCATAGCTGTACGCTTATCATCGTGGGTCTCTACATATTTTAAAACGACAGGAAGCCTGACGCGTGTATACTTAGCCCCTTTGCCGCTATTATGAGTCTGAATTCTCTTTTCTATATGGTTTGTATATCCAGCATAATAACTTCCATCAGAGCACTCTACCACATAAAAAAAGTGCTTATTCTTCTCCATATAAAATTGAACGTAGCTCCTTTGTATATTCGTTATTGTTCTCATATACAACGAGAGGCGGTAAAATTTTCAAATCTGCATTTCCATCCTTAATTCCTTCAATTAACAATGTATTTGCTTCTTTTCCAACCTTAGGATAAACAAATTGCACACGCTTTGGTTCAATTTTATATTTACGCATTAATGTGACAATGTCTAGTAATCGCCCTGGACGATGTACAAACGCTACTTTCCCACCTTGTTTTACTAACTGACTACTTGCAGATACAACATCTTCTAATGTACACATAATTTCATGACGAGCTATCGCTAAATGTTCATTCATATTTTTCTCTGAAGTTTGAGGTGTTTGAAAATATGGTGGATTACATGTAACAACATCATATTGATGACGTCCAAGTTTCTCTGGCATATCTTTCAAATCTCCATGTATGAGGTGAATTCTTTCTTCCAACCCATTGTATTGAACACTTCTTACTCCCATATCATATAAGCGTTCTTGAATTTCCACACCAGTAATATTTCCTTTTGTTCTTGTACTTAATAGAAGGGGAACAACAGCGTTACCTGTACACAAATCAAGTAAATTCCCCTTTTGAATTGGTACCCATGCAAAATCTGCAAGTAAAACGGCATCTAAAGAAAAATTAAATACTGATGGGCTTTGTATAATCTTCATGTCTTGTGCTAATAAGTAATCTAAACGTTCATCTTCATATAAATTCATATACTGCTCCTTTTCTTACCCTTAACCTACCCTATTTCATGTATAAAAAATTACCTTTCCAATTATAATTGGAAAGGTAATTTCACTTTTTATTTAAGAATGAAAGACAGAACAAACAATCTCCCTCTTTACGTACACTTCCATAATGTAGATTGCAAATATGAAAACCTTCTTGATATAGTCTCGCTAAATTGTCATAGCCTTCACCAATATCTGTTTTCGGCTTCACTTCTTTACGTTTTTGAGTTTTTTGTTTTTCTTTATTCTGCACTTCTTCAAAACGGTGTCGCAAATTGTTATTTTCCATTTTTATATGCTGGTTTTCTTCCAACAACTCTGCAAGATGCTGTTTTAACTCTCCCAACTGTTTATATAAATGTCCAATTTGCTCTTCCATACTAGAAACCGATTCAAAAATATCTTTTTTCTCCACAAGCACCCACCTCATTAATCTGTGGTTTGACTCGAAACGACCCCTTTATTCACTAACTCATCTAACGTATATTCTACTATCCGTTCCTTGTCTACTAGTTCCACTTGAATTAATCTTTCTAAAATATTTAATCCGATAACACGGCCAGTACCATGCGGGGTTTGTATACGTTGATCTAAATCAGGAAGTTGTTCCTTTGCTGCCTCATATTCATCATTCTCATATTTTAAGCAACACATTAAGCGACCACATAAACCAGAGATTTTTGCAGGATTTAATGATAAATTTTGATCCTTTGCCATTTTAATGGATACAGGTTCAAAATCCCCTAAAAAAGTAGAACAACAAAGCATACGACCACATGGACCAATACCACCTAGCATCTTCGCTTCATCACGAACACCAATTTGTCTTAGTTCAATTCTTGTTCTAAAAATTGCGGCTAAGTCCTTCACTAGTTCGCGGAAATCGATCCGACCATCCGCAGTAAAATAGAAAATAATCTTATTACGATCGAATGTATACTCTACATCTACAAGTTTCATATCAAGATTATGCTCTACTACCTTTTGTTGACAGACTTGATATGCTTCTTTGGCAGCATGTTTGTTCTCTTCAACAATGGTACGATCATTTTCATTTGCAATACGAATAACCTTTTTTAGCGGTAATACAACGTCGTTTTCATCAACTTGTTTTTTGGTAATAACTACTTTTCCGTATTCAATACCTCTTACCGTTTCTACAATGACAAACTCATTTTCAGAGATATCGAACTGGTTTGGATCAAAGTAATATACCTTTCCGGCCTTCTTAAAGCGAACACCTACTACATCATACAAAACGGTCATCCCTCCTGCAACCGCAACACTAACTGTTCGAACACAAGCTGCGCATTTACATTAGCGTTGATTCTATTTTTTGCCTCTAATATATTAAAGAGAGCTGATACAATGCGCTTCTGAGCATAGGAAAACGATTCAAACATCTCTTTCTGCTCATGAAAAACAAGACGATCTTCTTCTCCAAGTTGAACATATAATAAATCCTTATAAATAAGGAGTAACATATCTAAACCTTGCTGTAATTGTTCTTTCTCTCCAAAGTGTTTTCCCCATTTTTCTTGTACAAAAAAAATAGAGGTTTTATCTTTTTCGAGCGCTTCACATAATTTTATCACTAAAGCTCGTGCTTGTGCAAACCATTCATCACTACATAAAGCTAAAGCTTCATCAAAACTATTTGTAAGTTGAGCAGCAAGTGTCGATAAAGATGCTGTAATCCCTTCATCCTGTAATCTTCTAATTAAAGATTCCGTAGGTAACGGTCTAAACGTAACAACTTGGCAGCGAGATAAAATCGTATTTAAAATTTGATGACTTTGTTCAGTAAGTAAAATAGCAGTTGTATCACTACTTGGTTCTTCTAAAAATTTCAAAAGTGTATTTGCCGCATTTGCTGTCATACGATCTGCGTGCTCAATAATATATATTTTTTTATTTGCCTCTAATCCTGTTTTGGAAAACTCTTCTTGTAAATCATGAATTTGCTGCTTCTTAATAGATAATCCGTCTGGTTTTACAATATGTAAGTTAGGGTGGTTACCTGAATCAATTCGCTTACAGTTTGTACATACATGGCAGGGCTCTACTCCATTCCGCTCAGAACAGAGGAAACTCTTTGCCATTTGAATTGCTGTCGCAAACTTTCCTGTCCCTTTCCCTCCCTCTAACAAGTAAGCGTGGGATATACGCTCTTTTGCAATGCTATTCATCAACATTTTTACACCGATGGGTTGTATAGCAGAAAGCTGCTCCCACGTCTTCGTCATAATGCATACCTCACTTATTTCATTCTTTCCTTCTATTATAACAATTTATCTTCTATAATCTGAACAACTTCTTCTATAAGTTTTTCCATCGGTTGATCAGCATTTACCAATACAATACGATCCGAGAAACGTTCTACAACTTGTAAATACCCTTCGCGCACACTTTTATGGAAAGAGATATCTTCCATATCTAGTCGATTTACTTCACGTCCTGCATCTTTTTCAATCCGAGCCAAACCAACCTCAGGCTCAATGTCTAGATAAATTGTTAAACTAGGCATACAGTCCTCTGTTGCGAAACGATTTATTTCAAATACCTTATCCATACCCAATCCTCTTGCATAGCCTTGGTATGCTAAAGAGCTATCTATAAAACGATCACATAACACGAGGTAGTTCTCATTAAGTGCTGGCATAACTTTTTCTACTAAATGTTGTCTGCGCGCAGCAGCATAAAGAAGCGCTTCTGTACGTGCTTCCATCATCGTATATTCTTGTTTATGTAAAATCGTCCTAATGTCCTCAGAAATTGCAATACCGCCTGGTTCCCTTGTCGCCATTACCTTCTGTGCTTTTTGTTCAAAATATGGCAATAAGCTTTTAATTAACGTTGTTTTACCTGAACCTTCTGGGCCCTCAATTGTTACAAATAATCCCTTCATCCTAAAACCTACTTTCTATATCATACACTTTCATATATTTCGTATTACCTTGAAAACGAGCTCCTGCTCTTTCTAAATACATAATTTGCTCTTTATGCTCTGAAGTAATTCTCTCTCCATACATAATTAATGGAATTCCAGGTGGATACGGAATCACCATTTCCGCCGCAATCATTCCAACAGCCTCTTCTATAGATACTATCTTTGTTTCATATCCGTCTAGTTGTTTATACGTATACGGTAAAAGAGAGAATTCACCATTATAAGTATAACGAATAGATTCCCTCTTGTCTTTCACCTCATAATGTTGCAATGCTACTCGGATCATCTCTATAACCTTCATATATCCCTCATTTACTTGTAAGGGTAAAATAAATAGGACATTGTACGGATCAGCCATCTCTGTATATATACCGACCTTTTCAAATACAGACTGTAATTCGTACCCTGATAACTGACAACGAGTTTGTACGGTGACCTTTAACTCATCTTGCAACGGATATTCTAAAATGGCGATTTGGGGAATAGAACGTAATTGTTCCTTAAATCTTCGTAAAAACTCAACAATTTCACTGTGACCTTCTTCTTTTATACGCGCCATTGTAAAGCGTGCTATATCCAAGGAAGCCATAATTGGATACGATGGACTACTAGATTGTAGCATACTTAAATAAGTAGTAACCTTATCTTCGTCTACTAAATGACTATTTATATGTAAATAGGAACCCATTGTCATTGCGGGTAATGTTTTATGTGCAGAATGAACTACAATATCTGCACCATATGTTAATGCTGACTTCGGAAATGGTTCTCCCAAACATAGATGTGCCCCATGTGCCTCATCTACCAAAACAGGGATTTTATGTGCATGTGCAAAAGCGATGCTTGCCTCTAAATCCATCCCCATACCATAATAATTAGGATGCGTTAAAATAAGTGCTTTCGCATTTGGATACTTTCCAATTGCGTTCTTAATAATTTCATTACGAACTCCCACTGGTACGTTATAAGCTTCATCAATCCATGGATCTAAAAAAATGGGATTTGCTCCCGCAAGTTTTAAACCATTAATAATTGATTTATGACAATTTCTTTGTACAAGAACAATATCATGTTCCCCGCAACAAGACAAAATCATTGCTAAGTTCCCGACTGTTGAACCATTAATTAAAAAATAACTTCTCTTTGTATTATAAACTTCAGCCAATAATTGTTGTGCCTCATCTATACATTCAAACGGACTATGCAAATCATCTAGTCCTGCTAATTCAGTTACATCAATAGATAGAATACCTTTAAACTCTCTTATTACCTCCTGAGGGAAGTTTAAACCATTCTTATGACCAGGAACATGAAAGGATAACGGCCCTCTTTCTTTAAACTCTATTAACGCCTCATATAAAGGCATACGATTTTGATTCATCTACATCTCTTCCTTATTATTCATTCTCTATCTATTATACAGAACAAAAAAAATAATAGGCATATGCCTATTTAAAAATATGATACTTCTAATTTTCGAAGCTGCTTTAAATAATATATATATTTCGGATCATCTGTCTCTGTATTCACCATATCCTTTTCACATTCATGGCATATTAAATTATTATAAACATATATACCTTCTTTTCTTTTTGTCTCACAAACAATACAAACTTCACTTTGTAATTTCATAATCTTCCCTCCCTATTTAAGTGAACCTATTTTATACTTCTAATCCTTAACAATTTACAGAAAAATATACACCCATCTTTTATATAATATGATTAACTCTTGGGCAACGTGTTTGTATTTCCATTACTTCTTTCCCATTCTTTTTAACAATACAAAAAAACACAAGTCAAATGACTTGTGTTTTTAGTTGCTTGGCGACGTCCTACTCTCACAGGGACAAGGTCCCAACTACCATCGGCGCTAGAGAGCTTAACTTCCGTGTTCGGTATGGGAACGGGTGTGACCTCTCTGCC
>NZ_JBQAGK010000015.1:0-44375 GCF_051916325.1 Bacillus cereus group sp. MYBK227-1
ATACAAAACGGATAAAGGCAAAATTAAAAATGAGCCCGGTGCAATACCGGACTCATTTTTATCAAGCTGCCTAATGAAATAACCGTGTCTAACTTTTAGGGGTCACTTCAAAGCAGTCAGCTTTTTATATATTACATTCTAGTATTTGCCGGGCAGTAATGCCCCCATCTAAAAATTCAGCAAAAGCAAGGAAGTAGGTGAGGGATCAACTTTCCGGAAAAGCCCGATTGGTTCCAAAAGACATATTCTTTCCTTTACGTTGACATTAAAAATATTACCAATTTTTTCTTTTACAATGGCAACAAATAAAGAAAGATTTACAACGACACTTATTTCGTTTAGAACTCCAATCATCATCACGATGACACTTTTCTTTAGATTTCCACCAATCATCATTACAATGTTTTTCCTGAGAACTCCAATCGTCATCACAATGACACTTTTCTTTAGATTTCCACCAATCATCATTACAATGCTTTTTCTGAGAACTCCAATTATCATCACAATGATGCTTTTCTTTAGATTTCCACCAATCATCACAACAATGCTTTTTCTGAGAACTCCAGCAATCATTTTTCCAGGACATTTATTTCTACCTCCTTTCAATAGTGTTCATATTATTCTATGTTTTAATAAAAAAATGGCTTGTTTATTAACCTACTATTTTATCTTTATATGATAGAGTGTCTTCTACTCGATATAGAATTCATACAAACTATGCTAATTTTTAAGAGAAAGTGGAGAGAACTACTACTAGTTATGGTATTTTTCAATAAACACTTGTTGAAGAAAATGTTCTGATTACAAATAATATCTTATTTTCGAGTACGCTTTTTAAATGTATATTTCACAATGAAAAATGGGAAATCCACAAATAAAGTCTATGTATATGTGAGTTAATGGGGAAATCTAGTGTGTTTTTAAGGGGCGTCTTATTTAAAAGAAAAAAGGTTTGTTTTAGAAAGTGGTGTCTAAACATTAAATGGAGTAGGACTAAATTCACGGCCGCTCATTAAAAAGCTTTTAATTAGGAGAAGTCTGTTTTTATAATGAATAATGAAAAGAAAGTTTGGTACAATTGTTTGTTTTTTTCTTTTTATGTGTTTGCCTCGTACCCTTTTAAGCTAGTGGACATACTTTACTAATAGAAAGGATTAGGGGGTGAGGTATTGGGTTCTCGATTTAATAATTGTAAAAAGAAGTGTACATGTAAACAAGATGATTGTTGGGAAGTATTCGAAGAGTGTAAAAAAGAACAGCATGAGAAATGTGATAATTCTTGTGTACAAGGAATTAGAGATGAACTTAAGAAATTAATTAATCGAACAGTTCAAATTAATACAGAGGGACGTACTTATGTAGGTACTGTTTCGTCTGTAAGTTGTGATGTAGTTAGGCTTGCGGCTATTCCTGGATCGGTTGGAGTAATTATTTCCATTTGCAAAATTGAAGCAATTTTCCCACCGGTTACAACGGTTACTGCTGACTTTGATTTTAATGGTATTGATGTAGCAAACAAAGCATAATTATGCTGCTTTTTTGTAAAGCCATTCACATGAATGGCTTTATTTTAATTTTATATAAAAGGAGAATATATTCTTTATATAGAAATAAGTTTGAGGTTATAAAGCATGATGTACGAAAGGAGCAAGGAAGTGATTAAACTAGAAAGCTTTAAGAAATCTGATTTTAAACAATTAATAAATTGGATTAATTCCGAAGAATTTCTAATACAATGGTCAGGAAATGCATTCACATTTCCTTTAGATGAACAGCAATTAGAGAAATATATAGAAAGTGCAAATACACTCGCTTTCAAAGTGGTAGATGAAGAGACTTCAGACGTTATTGGACATATTTCGCTTGGGCAAATAGATAATATTAATAAGTCCGCTAGAATTGGAAAAGTATTAGTTGGTAATACGAAGATGAGAGGACGTTCTATAGGAAAACATATGATGAAAGCAGTACTTCATATTGCTTTTGACGAATTAAAACTACATAGAGTAACTCTTGGTGTGTATGATTTTAATACATCGGCCATTTCATGTTACGAAAAAATAGGGTTTGTAAAAGAAGGCTTATTAAGAGAGTCAAAAAGAGTAGGAGAAACGTATTGGAATTTATGGGAAATGAGTATGTTAGAATATGAATGGAAGAAGTAGCAACGATAGTAATTTATAATTATATTATGTTAACAAAGGGGTTTGGTGGGTATAGTGGATAATAAAACAAAAATAATTTCAATTGCAGCTGTTTCGGGAGGAGGTAAAACTACAATTACAGAAAGATTAAAGCATAAGTTTAAAAACTCAAAAGCTCTATATTTTGATAGTTATACATTTGATAACTCTCCTGCTGATATTTGTAAATGGATTGATGATGGGGCGAATTACGACGAGTGGGTATTAACACCATTAATTCATGATATTGAGCAACTTATACAAAATAATACCTTAGACTATATTATTGTAGATTATCCTTTTGCATACTTAAATAGTGAGATGCGAAAATTCATTGATGTAACTATATTTATTGATACGCCTTTAGATATTGCGATGGCTAGAAGGATTTTGCGAGATTTTAAGGAAGGTACAATAGATGAAATACATAATGATTTGGAACATTACATGACATATGCGAGAAAAGCTTATTTAGAGGCAATTCATACTGTTAAGCCGAATTCAGATATCATATTGGATGGTTCTTTATCTGTAAGTGAAATAATTAATCACGTTGTAGAGGAACTTGGCCGAAGAGAAGTGATTGTCAATGGTTAAATGTATAGAGGAATATATACAAGTTGCTGATTTTAAAATGTATACGAAAATATTCCAAGGAAAGAAGCAGCAGCCTGTTATTATATTGGAATCAGGCTATGGTGATTATTCGAAGGCATGGAATCAAACTGCTGAAGAACTGACGGAATATGGTACGGTACTTACATACGATCGGGCTGGATTAGGCAAAAGCGGGAAGAGTTCCAAGAAACGTATTAGTTCTGAAATGGTAAAAGATTTGAGAACATGCTTAAATCTTTTACAACTGAAGCCACCTTATATTTTTGTAGGACATTCTTTTGGTGGTATAAATGCACGTTTATTTACTGATTTTTATCCTGAAGATATGTTGGGAATAGTTTTGGTTGATTCGACACCAGAAAATTATAAAGAAGCATTTTTGCCAATCATGTCTCCAGAATTTCAAGAAGCTTACTATAAACAATTTGTACATGAAAGTTCTTATGAAGAGTTTATGTTTAGTCTGGGTGAAGCAGATAAATATTGTCAGTCGACGAGAGATATTCCACTCGTCGTGTTAGCTGCTGGTAAAAAAGCTTTTTATTCGCAAGATGCACAAATAAAATGGTTACAATTGCAAGAAGAATTATTAAGATTATCAAACAAAAATAAACTAATAATTGCAGAACAAAGTGGTCATTATATTCAAAAAGATGAACCACATTATATAACAGATGCTGTTAGGTGGATAATTGAAGTAAGGGAGAGATAAATGTGTACACTTTATTTCAATATAATTGGCAAGTAAGAGATGATTGGTTTAAGTGGTGTGAACAACTTTGAGAGGAAGATTTACTTTGCAAACTGGGGGTATGTTAGAAACATGATTTCATATTGTAGATGTAGAGTATAGTTGGATTAGTGCTCTTCAAGGAGAAGAAGATAGCGAACCGCAATTTAAAGATTATCAATCGATTCAAAAAGTGAAAGCGTTATCTGATTTATATAAACGAGAACTTGAAGTTTTTTTGCAGTCATGATCATCTAGCCTAGAATGCTAGCACACTTAAAATAAGCCGTATAAAAAGTTAATCATTGGTGCTTTGATTATATAACGTCGGCGAAATAAATAGTGTGAGGGACAGCTACTCTAACAAGTATTTTATGTAACGTTCGTATATTTAAATTTTCTTGTAATTAATCGAATTCTAATTTTTTAGAAACGGATAATGAGGTATGGGTGGAGCTCTTTTTTATTGAATAAAATGGGTTAATTTTTCGGATTTTCATTACAATATAAAAAATAAAATTTAAATTTTGTTTGTTTTTAAGAAAAGGTGAGAAGAAAATAAAAAAAGAGGGCTAATGCCCTCTTTTTTTATTAATTTGGTAATTAATCACAGATTGGTATCCCAAGCACTCTTAGAGCTAATGCTACTTGAAGGGAAATCTCTAATCTAGCAATTTCAATACCAGCTACTGAAAGAACTAAAAAAGGTTGTCCGTTTACAAATACAACGCAACTATCCATAGTTAAGCCTCCTTTCTAGTAATCTACTATAGTATATGAGTAGAACTTTAAAGTGTAATAGTTCAATTGTTGGATTTAATAGAATTAATAGATTAACCCATTTAAACTAAACAAACGAACACAACGAAAGGAAACAGAGATGGATGTATGCCTCAAAAAACATAGGTTTTAAGACATGTAATGGGATATTAAATTTATCATATTGGTCAGCTATCTATATGGGCGAGAGAGTTAAACTTGCAACCAGTTTCAGCAAATTTGCTTGGAAGAGGATGATAGAATTAAAAACCGACTTGCATCTCAAGCGCAAGTCGGTTCTATATATAAGAAGATTTCTTAATTGAAATCCTCGGATTTTTTCTGACGTATATGTAAAAACATTAAGGTGGTAATGATTAAAAAAATCATTATAGTTTGTATAATTAAATTTTTAAACTGAAGCAATATTGTCCAAGATGTAAGGGCGTCTTTAAAAGCTTGGAGTGCAGAGTACGAGGAAGGATCAAAACCATACTGTAGCAACTTTTTTGTTTCAATAAATGAAATGTTTTCTTCATCTGCATCTAATATTACTGAAATTAGTCTAGTATCTCCAAGTTTTGCTGTACTGACAAAACTATAATTACCGTTAGTTGAAAAACTAGTTTGTAAGCCATCAACACCTTGAAGTTTAATGTTTTCATTAAGGGAATATATCATTTTATTCGTATTGAAAACCTGGGAATCTTTGAAGGTAAATTGGTAAGAGGTTAGTTTCGTAATATTCAATACATCTGGAAAATCTTTTACTAATCGTGCTGCTAGTTTAGCTGCGTCTATCGCTGTTGTAGTTGATTGTTTATTTGTATTATTATTAATTCCAGTAGAGTTTAGAAATGGAGATGGTTGTAATAACTTTAGTTCTTTTGCTTTTTTATTCATTAATACTGTAAAGTTATCTTCATTTCCAGCAATGTGTTCTGCTAGAGCGAGTGCAGAACGATTATTCCCTGCCAGTAGCAATGCATGAAGTAAATCACGAACCGTTGTTTTATCATTCGATGTTACTTGTATAGGGCTTGTTTCTACTCGGAAAACTTCGTTACTTATTTGTACGAAGTCATCTAACTGTATCTTTTTATCATTTAGTTGCTCCAATACGATATATTCTGTCATTAATTTAGATAAAGCAGCTGATTGTACTGGGGTTTCTTCATTTTTTTTATAAACAATTTCACCTGAATTAGCATTTATTAAAATAGCTGATTTAGCTTGAATAATCGGACCATTTACATAAAGATAAAAATATAAAACGATAAGTGCAGTAATAAAAAAAGATAATAATAAAAAAGCGAATTTCTTTAAGAATTGCATAAGCGATCCTCCTATTATGACATCAATAATAGTATTGTAAAAAGGAATGCTTAATTAGGAAGAAAGAAAAGGTAAAGAATTTCTAAAGAATTATAAAGGATTATTAAATTTAGGGTAATTATGGAAAAAGTTCAATTTCTTATATGGTAAGAAATTGAACTTTTTATTTGTAACATTAACATTTGTATGGGAGTAGTTTTACAGTGAATGTTGTTTTTTCGTCATCACTATATACTTCAATTGTTCCTTTATGCAATTCGACTATACTTTTTGCAATTGCTAATCCAAGTCCAGATCCACCAGTGTTTGTAGAGCGAGATTTCTCAACGCGATAAAAACGTTCAAAAATATGAGGTAAATCCGTACTAGGAATAGGTTGTCCGTAATTTGTTATATCAATTGTAATCATATTATTACTTTCATAAGCAGTAAGGTCAATATAGCGACCTTCGCTTCCATAAGCGATAGCGTTTATAATAAGATTTTCAAACACACGCACTAATTTGTCACCATCAGCTAATACCATGAGCTTTTGAGACGGGAAAGAAGGCCGACATTCTATATTAGCTTCTTGAACCTGTATGCGGAATTGAACAGTTAATTGTCCAAGTAACTCTACAATATCAATAGGAACAGAATACAAGCTTAATTCTTTATTTTGAACACGTGTATATTCGAACAAGTCATTCATTAATGCATTAAGACGAGTTACTTTATCGTAAATGACTTGAATATAGTATCGCAATTCCACTTCATCTCTATAATTATCATGATGGATTAAATTTACGTATCCAACTATAGAAGTAAGGGGAGTGCGTAAGTCATGTGATACATTTGTAATAAGTTCACTTTTTGCTTGTTCCGCTTGTCTTTCTTCATCAATTGAGACTTTTAATTGTTCAACAATTTCATTGACCCCGATTGCTAATTCTTCTAGATAATTATGATTTACAATAGAAACTTTATGATTGAAGTTTCCATTTGCAATATAACGAATTTCTTCTATCATTTTTTTTATACAAGTTTCATAATAAAGTTTTTTCTCGTGACGATAAAAAATGTAAAGATAGGATGAAAAAATAGAAAATAAAAACAAATAAGATACAATCATCATCCATAAAGACTCTTTAATCCCTTTATACTTTTCATAACCAAAAATTCGAATGAATTCTTTACCGAGTTCGGTTAGAGTAAGTGAACTTTCAATTACACTCGTAACGAGGCGATAAATAATTAGTTCAGTAATAGGAGTGAGTGTGATAGCTAATAAAAGCCAAAAAATAAGTTTCCATTTAGGAATATCTTTTAATATATCAAATGCTTCATTTCTCAATTTTATAGCCAACTCCCCAAACAGTATGAATAAATTTTTCTCCATTTATTACTGTTTCAAGTTTATCTCGTAAGTTGCTAATATGGACCATTACCGTCTTATTTGAACCATAACCATCTTCATTCCAAACGCGTTCGAAAATTTCTTCTGAACTAAATACTCTTCCTGTATTACTCGCAAGTAAATATAAAATATCGAATTCAATAGAGGTTAGTTTAATGTACTCTCCATTTACTTTAACTGTATGATTATGTTTGTGTATTTCAACAGAGCGAATACGAATAATACCATCTTCATTCTTTTGCGAAGTAGCATTTTGGAAAGAGGATCTTCGTAATAAAGCTTTCACTCTAGCTACTAATTCTAATGGATTGAATGGTTTGATCATATAATCATCAGCACCTGTCATAAGGCCTAATATTTTATCCATATCTTCTGCTTTTGCACTAAGCATTAGAATTGGTACAGTATTATTTTCACGCACTTCCTGACAAACTTCTAATCCGTTTCGTTTTGGCATCATAATATCCAAAATCATAAGGTCAACTTCATATGTAGAAACCTTTTGCAATGCTTCATCGCCATCATAAGCTTTATAAATGTTATAGCCTTCATTTCGCAAATAAACAGCAAGTAATTCAACAATTTCTTTATCATCATCAATAATTAATATATTTTTATTCATTGTGTAGTTCCTTTCCTTACAAATCATCAACATTACTATAATATCAAACATTTATGTACTTGTAGCGATGATTCTGTATAAAATTTCATGTAACGTATTAAAAAGGAGTAAAAAGATTAATAACGAATATAAAATAACAAGGATATTTAGATTCTACATTATAATGAAAGTTAGTTATAAGGGGGATTTTCTATGTTATGTAATGATATATATTCATTTACTCCAACTGGAAAAATAGACAATGATATTAAAGCTTTTCTACTAAAATATAATAAAGAGTTTACATATAAACATTCAATTCGTGTGGCAAATGAGGCAAAAAAGATTGCAGAAAAGTTTCACGTAGATAAAGAAAAAGCAGCAATTGCAGGATATTTACATGATATTAGTGGCATTTTTCCAAACGAGGAGCGGATTGCAGTTGCTGAAGAATTTGGTGTAGCAATAGTGGAAGCGGAAAGAAAGTTTCCTATGATTATTCATCAAAAATTATCGAGGGTAATCGCAAAAGAAATATTTAAAATCGAAGATGAAGAGATTTTAAATGCAATTTGTTGCCATACAACGTTGCGTAAACATGCAACGAAGATGGATTTAGTATTATTTGTTGCAGATAAAATAGAATGGGATCAAAAAGGGACACCACCATATTTAATAGAAATAAAAAAAGAATTGGGAAAATCTTTGGAAAAAGCAGCTTTTGTATATATTTCATATTTGTGGGAAAGGAAAGATACATTGAAAGTTATACATCCGTGGCTAGAAGAAGCATATTGGGATTTAAAAAGAATTGTACAGTAGAAAGGACAAGGAAATGCAATTAAAAGAATATATGAATCAAACATTTCCAGGAGTTACATTAGGACCCTACTTATATTCTCAGTGGGAAAATCATTTACATTTTGATTTCGGAAAAGATAAATATCAAATTGTAGAAGGAACCGACGATTTAAATATGGAATACTTTTCTCAACTTTGAAGACATATTTTCAAAAGAAGATGTAGTGTTTGTAGTGACAAATGTTTATAGATTTAAAAAGGAAAACATAAAAACTTCACAGAAAATAAATATATACAATAAATATATTAAGAAAAGAGATTTAAGATTTCATATAAGATAAGAAACGTTACCGTTTTTATTTGAAGATGAAGAAGCAGATTTATCCCGCTATTTGCCGGGCAGTAAGACCACCCATTGATTAAAGTTTCACTTTATATTGTAAATATCAATTTTCTTTTAAATGTCTTGCGGAAGATATTAAATATGAACCGCTGATACAAGCTGCTAATCATGAGGATTTTTCTGATCTGTATCTTCGATTTGGACGAAAAAAAGAAATCTCTTATCCAGATGTATTTCTCATAAATGCAAAGAAAGATATTGTGATGTTTATGTATGATGATAGAGGATGTGAAGTAATTGCGAAGAATAAAGAAATAATACGAGATTCATATAAGAAATACAAAGAATGGATTCCAGATTATGAACGAGAAAGTATAGATAACTTATTTAAATGACAATAGGGGAAGTGAAGCGTGTAATGAAACGTATTGCAATTGTATCTGCATGGGAACCAGAACTGACGTATTTGCATCAACATTATCCGAGTGAACGTGTTGAAAAAAGAGCAGCTTGGGAATTTCATTTTCATACTATTAATGAGCTGGAAATTATATCAGTTGTTACTGGTGTCGGTAAAGTAAGCTGCGCTAGTTGTGTACAATTGTTAATTAGTGAGTTTCAGCCAGATGAGTTGTTTATGACAGGAATATGCGGAAGTTTATCAAACAAGGTGAAAAACGGTCATATTGTAGTGGCACTAAACGCAATACAACACGATGTTACTGCAGCTGGCTCAGGGGAAGATGTTTTTAATTTATATAACGGTAGAACAGCACCTATTGAAACAACAAAATCACTTGTAAGAAGAATAAAAAAAATACGATCATATGATCCAATACATTTCGGTACATTTTTATCCGGAGATCAACGTATTCGTAGTTCAGAAATGAGATATTTACTCCATACCGTATATGGAGCATTGGCAGTTGATCAAGAAGTAGCAGCTTTCGCCTATGTGTGTCAAATAAATAAAAAACCATTTCTCTGTTTAAAAGCTGCTTCAGATCAAGCAAATGATAAAACGAAAGAAGAACAAAAAATCTTTAAAATGCTAGCATGCGAAAGAGCATGTGAGCATTTAATTGCCTTTTTACGTGTTTATGAGATTAATGTAGTAAATAATAGATAGTTAGAGGGTTTTAACATAAGTAATTGGAGGCATAATTATATTATGATTCAATATAAAAGGTGTAGTGATGTAAATATTGATTTAGTATATGAAGCTTTTAAAGTTGGATTTTCAGATTACATTATTAAAATGGAAGTTTCAAAAGGGGATTTTATACAACGTTTTTTGGGACCAGAAGGTAATTTGCTAGAACATTCTTTTCTTGCTTTAGAAGAAGGCAAACCTGTTGGCGTAATACTAGGTGGTATAAAGGATTATGAAAGTATTAAGACTATGCGCTGTGGAACATTAGCGGTTCATCCTAATTACCGCGGTATTGGTGTGAGTCAAAAATTATTTGAACTGCATAAAGAAGAGGCGATTCAACATGGATGTAAGCAACTTTTTCTCGAAGTCATTGTAGGAAATGACCGAGCGATTCATTTTTATAATAAGTTGGGCTATGAAAAAGTGTACGATCTTTCTTATTATAATTTAAATGATTTGACTAAAATAATGAATAAAGATTGTAAGGATATTGAAGTAAAACAATTAGAATTTCCAACTTTTAAAGATGAAATTCAGAAATGGTTAAACTTCCATATAAATTGGCAAAATGATATTGATTATATCAAAAAAACAAATAATGTATTTTATGGTGCATATGTCGATAATGACTTAAAAGGCTCTCTATGTGTAAATAAACAAGGTAAAATTAGTTTTATTTTCGTAGACAAAGATTATAGAAATATTGGTGTTGGGATGAAATTATTACAAGTAGCAAGAGAAGAATTAAATTTATCAAGTTTATCAATTGGGTTTCCTAACAATAATTTACTGGAAGGTTTTCTTAAGAAATGTGGATTTGAAAAGAATTCTTTAGCGCAATATGAAATGTATTTATTACTCTAAGAGCGGAAAGATTTATTCTTTTCGCTTTTTATTTTGCTGTTATGTTGGTAAATGCTCCGCAACTATAATTTATAATGAGAGGGATTTTGTTTATCCTTAAGTTATTTTTTAAATTGTCAATTTCATGCTAATAATTTTCTTTGTATAATATTCTAATTTTATGTAGAATAGATACGATGGGAGGGGATGAAATGAATAATGGATTAAAGTTTAAGATTTTTGAATTGCATTGTCTCGTTCAAAAGACTTATTCTGATATTAAAATAGCGTGTGATATTGCTATTTATCAAGAAAACACTTCTAAATATTTAATTTCATTAGGATTTTTAAATAAATCATATATGACTTATATAGAAGCAAAAAGATTCTATCGCGAAAATGAAGAGCTTGTAAGTGTAGAATTTGATAATTTCTTTGATATGTATGATAAATTAGAAAACGAATTAAAACAAGTTATTTCAACTGAAGATAAAAATCCTTCATTGTTACATAGCAGACTTGATCAGTTTCAGCAGAAAGTTGAAAATATAAATGACTTAATAAAAGTATTGCAAAATGCTCGTTAATGAATGCTTTTTTCTGTTCGTATAGAAATTATGTATTAAAAACATTTTAGGGATATTACATATTGAAGAGGTGGCTTTTGTAGATTACAAAAGTCATCTTTTTATGTTAGGAATAGATTGTATACATTTTAGCAGTTTCATATAAATAATAGAAATTTATACGAGGTAAATATCATGGGAAATAAAAAAGAAATAGCTATAGTTGCATTAACAACAGGATTCGTTTTAACAAGTGTAACACCATATGGAGTAGGGCATGCAGAGGAACCTGGTCAAATGCAAGTTGAAATTCAAGAGGATTCGTTCCGTACAGGTGATCTGACACAACCATCAAAAAAGGCACCAGAGAATGTAGTGAAAGATGCACTTAAGGAAAATACGGAGCATGCTTTGTCTCCAAAACAAGTTAGTGCAGAAACAGGAGTAGATTACAAGGTTCTTCAAAAACGTGGTTCTTATGATGGAACTACACTTGTGCGCATGCAACAAATATATGAAGGAAAAGAAGTATATGGCCACCAGTTGACTGCTCACGTAGATAAAAAAGGTATTATTAAAAGCATTTCAGGAGCTAGCGCGCAAAATTTAACACAAGAAGATTTAAAGAAACCTATTAATTTATCAAAAGAAGAAGCAAAACAATATATTTATAAAAAGTACGGAAACGATACTAAATTTATTTCTGAGCCAGAAGTTAAGGCAGTTATTTTTGTTGATGAAAATCATGGGCAGGCTAGCAATGCATATCAAGTTACATTTGCTGCTACAACACCAAATTATGTATCTGGAACTTATTTAGTGAATGCTCATAATGGTGAAATGTTAAAAGATATGGTACAAGAATCAAGTTTGAAAATAAGTGAAGAGTATGTTGAATCCGTTAAGGAAAATAAAACTAGTAATTTTACATCATTAACTGGAACAGGAAAAGATGATTTAGGCGTAACTCGTACATTTGGTATTTCTAAACAGACCAGTGGGAATTATGCGCTTGCTGATTACACAAGAGGACAAGGAATTGAGACATATGATGTAAATTATAGAGATATTACAAATGAAGAAAGTTATTATCCTGGTATACTAGCAACTAGTGTTTCAACAACATTTAATGATCCAAAGGCGGTAAGCGCTCATTTCTTAGCAACAAAGGTATACGATTTTTATAAAGAAAAATATAAGCGTAATAGTTTTGATAATAAAGGAAAAAAAGTAGTTTCAGTTGTACATGCATGGGATTCTGGAGGAACAAATGATCCTGAAAATTGGGAGAATGCATTTAGTACTAATATTAATAACATTAGTATGCTTTTATATGGAGATCCCATGGTAAAAGCGTTCGATATAGCCGGCCATGAATTTACACATGCAGTTACATCAAGTGAATCTAACCTTGAATTTTCAGGAGAATCTGGGGCAATTAACGAGGCATTATCGGATATTATGGGAACGGCTATAGAGAAATACATAAATAATGGGGAATTTAACTGGACAATAGGAGAACAAACTGGATCGACTTTTCGTAATATGAAAAATCCAACTGCAATTAATTTTTCAGAAGGACTACCGTATCCGGATGATTATAGTAAATATAATGATTTAAATGGAGAGGATTATGGAGGCGTTCATTTTAACTCAAGTATTATTAATAAAGTTGCGTATTTAATGGCACAAGGTGGTACTCATAACGGTGTAAATGTAAATGGTATTGGTGAAGATAGAATGTTTGATATTTTCTATTATGCAAATACTGATGAATTAAATATGACTTCTAATTTCTCTGAATTGAAATTGGCATGCCTTAAAGTGGCAACTAATAAATATGGAGCGAACTCAATTGAAGTTCAAGCAGTCCAAAATGCTTTTGATGCGGCAAAAATTACAGGAACGGTGAAAGAGAACGAAAAAACAGCAGAAAACCAAGCTCCAGAGTTAACTGTACCGTTTACGATTACACTACGTGTAGGTGATACGTTTGATCCAATGAGAAATGTAAAAGCTGTTGATAAAGAAGATGGTGATTTAACAAATAAAGTAAAGCATAAAGGCGATGTAGATACTTCAAAACCAGGTACATACATTGTGGAATACATGGTTGTTGATTCTCAAGGGCGGAATGCAACGGCAACACAGACTGTAATTGTAGAGGGAAATGGAGAAACATCAGATTTAGAACCTAAATTAACAGTGCCTGTTGGAGCGACAATTCATGTTGGAGATTCATTTGTTCCAATGGCAGAAGTATTAGCTATCGATAAAGAAGACGGTGATCTCACTTCTAAAATCAAAGTTGATGGTGAAGTAGATACAACTAAAGCCGGTACTTACGTATTAACGTACACGGTTACAGATTCTAAAGGTCATGAAGTAACGGCGAAGCAAACTGTAACGGTCAAAGTTAGAGAAGAAGTTAAAAATGATAAACCAATACTAAAAGTACCTGCTACAACTTCAATTACTGAGGGTGATCAATTTGATCCATTGGTAGGGGTATCAGCTACTGATAAAGAGGACGGTGACCTTATTTCTAAAGTAGCGTATGAAGGAACTATAGATACAACTAAAGCTGGTACTTATGAAATAATATATAGTGTTAGAGATTCCGTGGGTAATGAGGTAAATGCAATACAAAAAGTATTAGTGAAAGATAAAGAAACTAGCAAAGCTAATGGCCTTGCTAATAAGGAAAATAAGAGTAATATCTCAAACAACAGTAATAGCGATAAAAAAGAATATACATATAAGGAGCTTCCAAAGACGGGTGTAAGTACAACTAACAGTGCAGCAATCGGCATATTGATGATTATTACAGGCACAGTACTCACTTTTGTTCGCAAATTTAGAAAGATACAAAAATAATAGTAGGGATCATTCGTTTGAAGAAAAGAGTTCATTATTCAAAAGAAATAAAGTAGAAAGTAAGTAAAACAAAATATGGATTTTTTACTTAATAAGATTTTAGTAGTTAAGCGGTGCATTTGGCTTCTATAAAAATTTGTAGTTGGATCATGTTCTGTCTACAAAACTACATTACATAAAAAACACGTTACTATTCTCATTAAAATAAAAGAATAGTAACGTGTTTTTTGGTTTGGAAAAAGCATAAATCCTATAGTTCATGAATCTGGGAATGCTTCTAATCTGCCATTGATGAGTTACTGAAAACATTTTGTTTTAATGGAAGTTTCACTCTAAATGACAACATGAGATTTTCGATATTTACCAGGTGTTTCATTGGTGAATTTTTTAAAAATTTTAGTGAAATAACTTTGATCGCTAAAATTAAGCGAAGCGCATATGTCTGATAAAGGATAGGTGGTGAAAGTTAATAATTTCTTTGCTTCTTCGATTCGTTCACGTTGAATGTACTCAATTAATGAAATACCGACTTCTTTTTTAAATAATATAGATAAATAATCTGAATTCACATTTGCAAATTTAGCAACTTGTTTAACAGATATTGGATTGTAAATATTTTTAAAAATGTAGTTTTTGCAAATAGCAATAGTCTGTGAATGTTGCTGTGTTTTTTGTGCCTTTACACGGTCTGCAAAGGTACAAAAAGCATTTTTTAATAAATCCCAAACAGATTCTTTGTCTTTTAAATCTTCTATTCTTTGAATATGTAAATCATAAATTTTGTAAGCAATCCCAGATGGAAGTCCCCCTTTTATCGCATATCTAGTAGCGAGCGTGATGGATGAAATACAAATGTTTTTATGACGTCTTAATTGATGGAATGAAGATAAAGATGAAAGAGTCTCTTGTTGGAATTCGTAATAATATTTGAGTACGGTTTCTTTATCCCCGTGTTCTATAGAACTAAGTAGTTGCTGCTCTATATATAAATTATGATAAATGGATTCGTCTTTTTGCATTGAAATATATACATCTTCGTTTAAGATGCTGCTATGACTTATATGAAGTGAGTCACTGTTATTTGAAAAGGTGCTTACATCTGAATTTTTTTTATAGAGAATGTTATAGAACAATATCGCTATATTTACAAAGAAATTTTGATCTTTGACTGACAATGAAAAATAATGGTCTCTTGTTCTTTTATAATTTGGAATAAAATTAAGGTTACTATCCGCTTTACTTGTAGAAGAATTCACATGTGTCAAGGGCCCAATAATAACAGTACCGTTCACCATATAATCGCTCTTTATGTGAATTAAAATAAAGTGCCCTAGATATTCGTGAGTTCTGAAGATGGGGGAATTATATGTATCATTTCTCTGAAAAAGCATATGTAACTGTTCTATTTTTGATGTATACAACGAATGTGAATCACTTTTTGATGTGAATTCTAAAAGAATATTTTTGTTACAATCTAAAAAACAAACTGGAATTTCAAAAGATTGGAAAAACATATTGCAAATATACTCTATCTCAACTAGACTGAGCTTTTTAGTCATATTCTTCCTCCTTACAGTTATGCGTAATAGTTAAATAAACATATATTCCTTTTTTCATAAGTAGAAACGGAAAACCTTTATTAATAAAAAATATAAATAAAAGTTATAAACTTCTAAGAATAATACCATAATTTAACATGAATAGCACATATTATTTGAATATACAGGTAATAGTTTTGGACAGTAGCGTAAAATATGAATCGTCACACTTATTTGTTGGTTATTACTTATATGTATTAAAAAATGATTAAGATTGGATTTTAAATAGGGATAGGAAGTGAGAAATGAATAGATTGACAGTAAGTGACTAGTCGAAATTAGTAGTGAAAGCTATTGTGTAACAAATGTAATGATTGTTGAAATAGGGATATACGTGTAATTTAGGGGAGAAAATTACATATATCATGTGGAGAGACAACGTAATAATAGAAGATAAGAAAAGTGAATAAGTGATTGTAAACAATGGATTGTTGGACGACTATGTTTTATGTTATTCGTTTAAATCTGATACTTGGCACACTATTGCTTTTAAGAAGGTAATAGTAATAAAGAAATTTTTAAAATGATAGAAGTAGTAAAGGGGATAAGAGAAATGAAAAAAATATTTAGTGTGCTTTTAGTGTTATTCTTAACATTTTCTACATGGTCTAGTGTATTAGTAAAGGCAGATTCACCATCTAAAGGTACTTTAACGATTCATAAGTATGAACAAGAAAAAGATGGAGCGCAGGGACTAGAAGGTGACGGTTCTGCAAATCAAGAGGTGCCAAAAGATGTGAAACCATTAAAAGGTGTAACGTTTGAAGTAAAAAGGGTTGCTTCTTTTGAAAAAATTTCAAACGATGGGAAAATCGTAAAAGAAGACGTGAAACCTGTAATGGGAGCCACTCCAAATCAAGTAGTAACAGATGATAACGGACAAGCTGTATTAAAAGATCTTCCGCTAGGACGTTATGAGGTGAAAGAAGTGGCAGGACCTCCACATGTTAATCTAAATCCCAATACGTATACAGTGGATATTCCATTAACAAATAAAGAGGGTAAGGTGCTAAACTATGATGTTCACATGTATCCCAAAAATGAGATTAAACGTGGTGCAGTGGATTTAATAAAAACTGGTGTAAATGAAAAAGCATTAGCAGGTGCAGTATTCTCTTTATTTAAAAAAGACGGTACAGAAGTGAAAAAAGAGTTAGTAACAGATGCTAATGGTCATATTCGCGTGCAAGGATTGGTGTATGGAGAATACTATTTCCAAGAAACAAAAGCTCCGAAAGGCTATGTAATAGATCCAACTAAACGTGAGTTTTTTGTTAAGAACTCCGGAACAATTAATGAAGATGGAACTATTACTTCTGGTACAGTAGTTAAATTAGAAGTGAAAAACTATGAAGAACCAACAATTGATAAAAAGATTAACGGAAAATTGGAAGCGTTACTAATCAATCCGTTAACTAATTATAATTATGATATTAAAACATTAATTCCAGAAGACATTAAGGAATACAAAAAATATGTGGTAACAGATACTTTGGATAATCGTTTAGTGATTCAAGGAAAGCCAATCGTGAAAATTGATGGAGCAGAAGTAAATGCAAACGTTGTTGAGGTAGCTATAGAAGGTCAAAAAGTAACAGCTACAGTAAAAGATTTCACAAAATTAGATGGTAAAAAAGAATTTCATTTGCAAATTAAATTCCAAGTAAAAGAAGGAGTACCATCTGGTTCGGAAATTTTAAATACAGCAAAAATACATTTTACAAATAAAAATGATGTAATTGGAGAAAAGGAATCTAAACCTGTAGTTGTTATTCCGACAACTGGAATAATTGAGTTAACAAAAATTGATGGTGCTAATAAGAATAAATTAAAAGGTGCAGAGTTTGTACTTAAAGATAATAATGGAAAAATAGTTGTCGTAGCAGGAAAAGAAGTAACAGGTGTATCAGATGAAAATGGTGTTATTAAATGGTCTAACATTCCATATGGAGACTATCAAATTTTTGAAACGAAAGCACCAACATATACAAAAGAAGATGGTACAAAAGCATCTTATCAATTATTAAAAGACCCCATTGATGTAAAGATTAGTGAAAATAATCAAACGGTTAAATTGACGATTGAAAATAATAAAAGTGGATGGATTCTTCCGGTAACGGGTGGTATAGGAACGACTCTTTTTACTGTAATAGGCCTTACTTTAATGCTTACAGCGGCATTTGTTTTCTTTAGAAAAAAGTTTGCTAGAAATTAAGATTTTAGGAACATGTAACCATATGAAAAGGGGAGAAGCAAAATGCTTTCCTCTTTTCGATATTTAAGCGTATACAGAGGTGGAAATATGAAACGAAATCTTGTTTTGGGAGGTATTTTCTTATTTGGATTAGGTATTTTTTTATATCCTACTATTAGTAATTGGTTGGCGACCCGTGCACATTATTCTGAGATTAGCTCTTACGATAAGAAGATTAAAGCATTACAAAAGAAAGAAGTCGAACGTAGGGAAAAAGAAGCAGCCGAATATAATAAACAAGTTCAAACTTCTGCGAAAACATTTACAGATCCATTTTCTGAAAAAAAAAGTAATCATCAAGCGTATGCTGATGCGTTAAATTTAGGAGATGTAATGGGGTATATTGAAATATCGAAAATTAATATAAAACTGCCAATCTATCAAGGGACCTCTGAGGAAGTATTAAGTCGCGGGATAGGTCATTTAGATTTTTCTTCGCTCCCGGTAGGTGGAGAAAATACGCACACTATTTTAACAGGGCATCGTGGTTTACCATCAGCAAAATTATTTACAGATTTAGATAAGTTGAGTGAAGGAGATCTTTTTTATATTCATTCTTTAGACAAAGTTCTTGCTTATAAAGTAGATCAAATTAAAGTAGTGTTACCACACGAAATGGAAGATCTACAAATTGTAGAAAATAAAGATTATACAACTTTAATTACGTGTACGCCTTATGGAGTAAACACCAATAGATTGCTAGTTCGAGGTGAGCGTGTGGAGTTAAACGAGAAAGAAAAACCAAAAGTGAGTACAGAGATATTTATGTTTAATAAGTGGACTGTAATAGTTCCACTCCTATTGTTATGTGTGTTTCTAGTCGTAATTTATAAGAAAAGGTTTACTCGATAGAATGTATGTATTTATCCTGCATTAATGGGAAGTGGGACCGTAAATTCAGAGATAAGTAAAGAAGGTATATAGGGGATTGAAGTAAATCATCATTAATAAAAATTTCAATTTATTCGACTATAGAAAAAATACGGTAAAGGTGGGAACAAAGGAATTGAGGCTACGATTAAAGCTGGTAAGTATTCATTTTATTGTTTTGTTAATGTTAAGTGTAAGTTTTGTCATATATGTACCAAAAGAAGTATATGGATCCACGACAAACTTAGAAGGTCTAGGTGATATATCGCGCTATAATGCTGTTGTCTTTGGTAACCATAAAGCAATAGGTGGCGACATTGAAGGAGCAATTGCAGTTCAAGGTGATATGGATGCATCGGGGTATACAATTGTAGGTGCTGCAGCGGGAACATCTAATATAGTAGGTGAAAAATGGGTTGATGAGGGATATCCGTCCTTGTTATTGTCTGGAAAATTTAAGAAATCAAGAGAAGAATCTTTTATCATTCAAAACGGAATAGTCGTAATGACAAAAGAGAGTGATCCAAATCGCATCATACAATCCTCTTATGATCGTATCGTTTATAAAGAAAAACTAGAAATTGACGCGAAATTTAATGAATTTCGCAATATAGTGAACCAAGTCAGAAAAAATGCAGGTCAATATAAAACAAATACCCCAATTCCAAATATGAGTCATGGAATCGGAAAAGATATAAACAATCCTAATATTTATGTTTCATCAGAATTGACAGGGAAAATTAATTTAGATATAAGAGATGTATTTTTACCGAGTGCTAAGGACAAAGATTTTATTGTTATGTATTCGGATGCAACAGAGGTTACATTTAAAAATGGGGCTATTCTATATGACAAGAACAATATTGGAAGGGCTACGGATATAATTCCTACATCACAACCATATTCTCCCAATTCCCCGTTTACTGAGCTATACGGGAAAGTGATTTGGGTTTTTCCAAATGCGAAAAAAATTACAACAGAGGGATATGGTGTCGTTGGGAGTGTGTTTGCCCCAAATGCTGTATTAGAAACAAAAGGCGGCTCGATTAATGGACAAGCATTTGTCGGCGCTGTACAACAAACTGGTGGATTTGAATTTCACAATTTCAAATTTAACTGGCAACATTGGAACAAGCCTAGTACTGGAAAAGTAAAAATAAAAAAAGTTGATAGTAATAATGATAATAAAAAATTGGTGGGAGCAAAGTTTCATATAGAAGATTCAAAAGGAAAAATAGTTGGAGAACTAGTAACAAATAAAGAAGGAGAAGCGATATCAAAAGACTTACCAAAAGGAAACTATACCCTTGTAGAAATAGAAGCGCCAAAAGACTATGAATTATTAAAAGATAAAATAGCTGTAAAAGTAGAAAAAGATGCAGTAGTAGAAATTAAAATAGGAAATAAGAAATTGCCAGATCCAATGGGAAAAATGAAGTTAGTGAAAGTAGACATAAGTGATAAAAATAAAAAGCTAGCAGGGGCAAAGTTTCATATAGAAGATTCAAAAGGAAAAATAGTTGGAGAACTAGTAACAAATGAAGAAGGAGAAGCGATATCAAAAGACTTACCAATAGGAAATTATACTTTAGTGGAAAAAGAAGCACCTAAAGGTTACGAATTATTAAAAGATAACATAACTGTAAAAATAGAAAAAGATGCAGTAGTAGAAATTAAAATAGGAAATAAGAAATTGCCAGATCCAATGGGGAAAATGAAGCTTGTGAAAGTAGACATAAGTGATAAAAATAAAAAGCTAGCAGGAGCAAAGTTTAAAATTGAAGATTTAAATGGGAAAATAGTTGGAGAACTAGTAACAAATGAAGAAGGAGAAGTAGTATCAAAAGACTTACCAATAGGAAACTATACCTTAGTGGAAGTAGAAGCACCTAAAGGTTACGAATTATTAAAAGAAAAAATAACTGTAAAAGTAGAAAAAGATGCAGTAGTAGAAATTAAAATAGGAAATAAGAAATTACCAGATCCGACTGGACAATTTGAAATTGAGAAAGTTGATGATAAGGATATCAATTTAAAACTACAAGGCGCTATATTTCAAGTCTTAGATAAAGAGGGTAAAGAAGTGGCTAGATTAACAACGGATGAAAAAGGAAAGGTGATTTCCAGTCAATTAGTACTTGGAAAATATACGATAAAAGAAATAAAAGCGCCAAACGGATATATGTTACTTAGGGATCCAATAGAAATAGAAATTACAGAAGCAGTAAAGACACAAAAAATAACAGTGAAAAATGCGAAGAATAATTGGGTAATTCCTAATACTGGTGGGAGCGGAACAACAATTTTTTACGTAATTGGTATTATGCTAATGTTTGGTGTGCTATATTTCTGTAAGAAAAATCGTATATTATGAACTAATTTTATAGAGTTAGACAGATTGTTACGTTAGAGAGTTTTTAGGACATGAGTTCGGTATTGTACTGGACTCATGGTACTAAATTTGTTAAAGGAGGAAGGATAATAGTAAACATAGAATATATTAATGAATTAAAATATTTAAGAGGTGAACATGGTGGCAATAAAACAAGACGAAATTAAAGTAGTTGTCGGAGCTGGAGTGTTTAATAATAATCCAGGTTGGATTCAAACGCAAGAAGATGAACTTAACTTACTAGATAAAGCTACGTGGGAAGAAAGATTTGAATACAACTCTATTTCAGCTATTTTAGCTGAGCATGTATGGGAACACCTTACTTTTGAAGAAGGTGTAAGAGCAGCTGAAATTTGTTATGAATTTTTAAAACCATCTGGTCATATTCGGTGCGGAGTCCCTGATGCATTCTTTCAGGATGAGGCATATCAAAATATAGTTCAAATAGGGGGCCCCGGTCCGAAAGATCATCCAGCAGCAAGTCATAAAATCGTTCATAATTATATAACATTAACGAAAATGTTTGAAACTGCTGGATTCGAGGTAGTTTTACTTGAATATTGTGATGAAAATGGTCGGTTTTATTACAACGAATGGGATGCAAACGACGGTGTTATTTTCCGTTCGAAAAGGTATGATTCTAGAAATAAAGGCGATAAACTTGGTTTTCCATCGCTAATTGTCGATGCGATTAAGCGCTAATCATTCAACAAAAAAAGGAGTTAATCCTATGATTTCATAAGTCGCAAATGCGGCTTTTTTATTTGTACATAAATCTATATTTAATTTTCAATATTATATAATTCGATTTAGAAAATATTTAAGTTTTTCTCAGCACCATTCACTTTAAATTAACACTTCGTTGACATAAATATTTATTTTATATTTATATTCGTGTAAAATGAAATGGGAACATATGTTCTATATAAGGAGACAATCAAAATGATAGCTGAAATTAGGAAACTAACTGATGGATATATTGTAAAATTTGAACGCCAATTTCCATATACGGCAGAAGAAGTTTGGTCTGTATTAACAGAAAACAGTAAGCTGAAAAAATGGATGCCCAATTTACAGATTGAAAGCCTTAAAACTGCTGGAATAATAAAGTTCGACATGATGGACGGTTCATTCATAAATATTGATATTTTAGAGTGTCAACTAAACTCAGTACTTGAATTTACTTGGGATAAAGACCGTGTCAGATTTGAAATACATAATGAGGAAAATGGTACTCTTTTACTTCTTAAAGAGTACATTCATGAATTAACAGATCATACACCGAGAGATGTAGCTGGTTGGCATATTTGTTTAAATCTTTTTTCTTTCGTTTTAGAAGGAGAAGAGAAAGAATTTTCTAAAGATGAATGGCAACAGTGGTTTGAAATATACAAGGATAAGATTCATGAAGTGAGAGGATAATTGCATAATAGGTAATATTCATTATGTAATTATTATATTGTAAAAATGCTTTTGTGAATAAATAAGAATAGAGGTTAATATGAAAGTAAATCAATTAATTGCTAATAACATAAATAAATTAGATGCAACTATACCGTTTAATAAATCGTTTGGAATTGCTGGTTTATCTGGATCGGGTAAAACAACTTTTTGCCAAACAATTGGTGAAGAATCAAAAAAACGATTAGTTTCTTTATTACCAAAGGCTGAATATCAATATTTATTTCCTAACATTATGGAAACAAATTTTAGTGCCATTAAGATGGAAGAAATGCCTTTAGTACTTTTTCTAGGAAAATCATCGATTTCGTCTAATCCGCGTTCAACGATTGGTACTCATACTGGTGTTTTTACAGAGGTTCGGGAAAAACTTGCTGAAGTATTTAATCTTTCTCCAGAGGTCTTTTCATTTAATAATCAATTAGGCTGGTGTACTGGTTGTAAAGGCCGTGGTACTACAAAAAATGTTGAGTGTAAAAAATGTAAGGGAAAACGTTATAGTGAAGAAATTGAACAACATGAAATTGATTTGTTGGCCAAGCCACATTCAATTTCAAATATTAATGATTTAAGTGTTGAATCTATTCTTTCACTAGCAAAAGAGTTAAATATTAGTGAAGAAAAACAGCATATACTGCAAAATATTATTAATATGAACATTGGTTATTTAACATTAAATCGAATTATGGGTACGTTATCAGGTGGAGAGTTAACACGACTTTATTTGGCCGAATTCATGGCAGTAAGTGAAAATGCTGTAATTATTATTGATGAGATTTCAGTTGGACTTGATCATGAAACTTTATTACAAATTTTAGAAGAGATTAAACGATTAGGGTGTAAAAATCAAATTTGGCTTATTGATCATTCAGATACAGTACTAGATACATCTGATGAGCAATTGTTCTTTGGACCTGGTAGCGGAAAATATGGCGGGAAAATTGTGGAAGAATCACCAAGACCAAAGTCAATACTGTGGGATCGAAATAAAGAAATACCAACAGAATTTTATACATTCTATGATTTATATTGCCGTAATATCCAAATGGAGGAGTTTCAAATTCCTAAAAACAGGCTTGTAACAGTTACAGGAGAATCAGGATGTGGGAAATCTACACTTGTCAACGAATGTCTAGCTACAGATTTTTTGAAACGATATCCAAAAGATAAATTAGTTATGGTAGGACAAGACCGAAATCAATCAATTACAAGTCGATCAACTGTAGCAACTTTCCTAGATATTAAAAAGAAACTGACAAAGTATAGTGAAGACATTGATGATATTTTTGAGCGCTCGATTGAGGATATTATTGATGAACTTCCAAATGAAGATATCGCTTATAAACGTTTGAGCCTACTAATTAAATTAGGACTTGGCTATTTAACATTAGAGAGAAAAACACAAACATTATCGACAGGTGAGTTTCAATGTGTTCATTTAGTTTCGGAATTATTTGCAAACACTAGAAATCCACATACATTATTCATTTTTGATGAGCCTTCAAAAGGTTTATCACAAAATATTTTAAATCAATTTATCGATAGTATTAGAGGTATTCTGCAAGATGAATCAGTTTCTATCATTATGATTGAGCATAATCGTTACATGTTAGAAAGCTCTGATTATATAGTTGATTTTGGAAAAAGGCAGAATGAATCTGTAGAGCATTTGGATGTTGTTAATCATGAGGATTACTATCGTCAAAAAAGTAATGTGAATAGCACAAAGAAAATAAATATCTCTTCAATGCTTAAGCAGAAAAAAGGAGTTCACTATTTAGAAGAAAATCATATTAACTATTTTAAAAATGCCGAAAATGTTTATAAGGGCGGTATTTTAAAAAGTTTATCATCAATGGCTAGGTTAATTTATGGTGAATATGAATCTGATACAATCGCACCTGTTATTGCTATTGATCTTGAAAGACATTTATATAGTCAATATAGTTTCTTATATGAGATTGGTGGATTAATTAATCATATTGTAGCTACTCATCCAATTAATAAAGATACGAGAAGTTTTGATTTCTATTCACAGGACAATCATTGTCCATCTTGTTCTGGACGTCTTCAAATTGAAGTTTTTGATAAAGATATTGCCATTCAAGATAAAAGTGTTCCATTTTGGGATGGGCTATTCGATCCAGAAATCATGAAGGTATTAAAATTTTATCAGCATGAAAAAATAGAATTTCTATTCGAAGAAATAAAAAATGAGATTGGTCACGATTTGTCAAAGAGCTATAATGATATGTCAGAAGAAGAAAAGCATACGTTTTGGTACGGATATTTTGAAAAATCATTTTATGATAAAAAAGGAAAGACACGCAGAACATGGGTAGGATTTAATACAATTATTGGTGGATATATTGTTATTTCAAAAGCACCTATTAAAGAAGAAATTAAGAGTTCAAAAAAAATGATGAAATGTCCAATTTGTGAGGGGACGGTTTTAAATCATCATAAGCCACTTAAATTTGGTAACGTAGATATTCGTGAAATAATCAATCAGCCTATTAATAAAGTATTGAAAACAGTTGGTGATTTACCGGCACTTGTTACATTGAAGTCTATTGTTGGTGGCGATATGGTATTGACGGAAGATGTTTCTTTATTGCCAAGAAAAGCACAAGTTGCATTGAAAATGTTTGAATTAGAACAAGCAAGCTTTTCAAACTATGAAATGGTGTTACAAAATGTCTTACCATTCTGGAGCGAAATAAAAGGAAATATCGAATCCATTAGTGTTAATAATCAGGTAACTGTTTGTGATTTCCCTAATGTTTATGAAACGAGAGAAGCCATTATAGATAAGTATTTCACAAATGGTAAATATAAAAAACTTACGTATGTATACGAAGCGTTTGGATACAAAAAATTAGTTACTCAAATTAATAAAATTAAAAAAAGTAATCCATGTCCATTTTGTAAAGGTAAGAAAGTGATAACCGAAGATAATCTACATGATGGTGTCTTTAAACTAACAATTCCATGTGTAACTTGTAATGCAAGTGGTATTAATGACGAAGGGTTAAAAGAAGTTGTTGAGGGCGTGGATGTACAAACGTGGTTAACTGGAAAAGTAAGTGATGTTGTGAATGAAAGCTTATTAACAGAAGCTGTTGGACAAATACCAATTTTTAATCGCATACGTGAGTTGGATAAACGAGATATGATGGCGGTTTATGAATGTCTGGAGAAAAATAACTAGTGATGGATTGTCAATTGCAGTAGTTATAAAAACAGGAATATAGGTTTTTAATTATATAAATATAACATGTTAAATTGTTATTTAAATCGTTAAAAATAGTTGACCCTCACATAATATCATTGTTTATGATGAAGTTGAGCTTCAAAGTAGATGTAACTTATAGGAGGAAATCATGTTTAAAATAGGGGATTTTTCGAAACTATCTTCCATTAGTATACGTATGTTGAGACACTACGATAAAGTGGAATTATTACAACCAGTAAAAGTCGATGAGCAGAGTGGATATCGATTTTATTCAGCTGACCAATTAAAAAAGGTAAATCAAATTCAAACATTAAAAGCTATGGGGTTTAATATTGCTACCATCAAAGAAATAATAGAATGCGATAATATAGATAGCATAAAAGAGCAATTTTTAAATCGTAGTGCTCAAATTAAAGAAGACATGAATAACCTCCAAAAACAATTACGTCTCCTCGAAGACTCAATGAAAACGATGAGAGAGGATGTTGTTGAGATGAATTATCATGTTTCAATAAAAGAAATTCCAGAAAGAACTGTAGCTAGTGTTAGAAAGATTATTCCATCGTATAATTGCGAAGGTGATTTATGGAGTGTATTAATGCAAGAAATTCAAATGAAAAATATTAGTATTGCCCAACCGAGTTATAGTATTGCGGTTTTCCATGATCGTGAATACAAAGAAAATGATGTAGATATAGAAATACAGCTAAGTATTCTAGGTAAGCACGAAAATACAAAAGACGTTACATTTAAAAATATGGAATCGACTAATGTAGCTTCTATAACAGTTAATGGAAGTTATGAACAGATGACAGCTGTAAATGAGGCTGCGGCAAAGTGGATTGAGACAGAAGGTTACAAATTAGCAGGCCCGATGTTTAATATTTATCATGTGAGCCCAGCGATGGAATCGGATCCTAATAAGTGGGTTACAGAAGTTTGTTATCCAATAAACAAATAAGTAATAAAAAAGGCATGTTTTATGCCTTTTTTATTTTATGAATATCTCAAAATATATAATTTTTCCTCTTTACAGTTTTCGTATCGGACTACATAAGGCAATAAATACTTCAATTATTTTAGTAAAAGCAGCTAAAGCAAATATAAATACAGGATTGTAGGCTGAAATAATTCCACCTACTAATGCCCCCAATGGCATAGATAATCGTGTAAGTACACGAGAAAAACCTAAAACACGTCCTTGCAAATTGGATGGAACAGTTTCCTGCCGAATTGATGTAACAATCGTATTCCATGTGATATTACATGTCATCGCGATTCCGAAAGCAATTCCGGGAGCGAGCCAATATGTACCCCACAAAGCAAATGTTAATCCAAGCGCTCCCAAAAATAGGAGTAAAGGAATAAGTACACCACGTCGAAATTTCTTTTCTAAAGGAACGGCAATTAAGCTTCCTAAAAGCCCACCTATTCCTATTAAAGTATAATTATAGCCACTTTGTGTGGAGGTAAGATTTAATGTCGACAATAAATAATACATAAGTACACCTAAAACAGCACTTGCTCCAAAGTTACCTACCATTGCTTGAAGTGACAAAGCTATATTTAACCGATCATTTTTCAGCCATTTAAATCCATCAAACAAATCATTTAGTACATTTTGCAATGTTTTTTTATCAGTATTCTTTTTATTTAAGTTTTTCATAGAAGGTAATATAATCACAGCAATTAATGTAGCAATAAATGAAAGAACATTAATCCAAAGTACTTGAAAGCCGCCAATAAAAGATATGAAAAGCCCAGCTATGATTGGACCAAACAAACTAGCCAATTGATTAACCATTTGATATAAAGAATTAGCCTTCGTTAATGATGCACCTGCGATGTGTGGAATGACTGTAACTGTTGTTACATCAAAAAGCATGGACATAACTGCTAAGATAAAAGTAATTACGTATAAATGCCAGACTTCTAATAGATGTAATGCATGTAAAATTGGTACGAGACTTACTAAAATAATATTGGTAATATCCGCCATCCAAAGTAACTTTTTTCGATCATATCGATCAACTAGTACACCAACTAAAGGGCCAAATAAAACGATTGGCAATACGTTAACAGCAAATAAAGAACTCATAATTACAGCTGAACCAGTTAATTGATAGGCAATCCAAGGCAGTGCAAAAGTATATAGTGAATCCCCGATTCGTGAAATGAGTAAACCAAAAATAAAAATCTTGTATTCTTTTGAAAAAGTTGTCTTGACAGTTAATCTTCGTTCTTGTACAAATTTCACAATTGTATGACCTCCCTTTTTTATAGAGGAATTTGAAAATAATCCGTCCAATATGTATTAAATATAGAATTCTGTAAGAAGTTGTTGAATCCTACTTTATAATATTGATTTTATATAAAATTGTAGGGAATAGAAATTAGGGCGGTTTTTATGCGAGGAGGCGGAATGATTCGAGAACAAAAGGGGTTGCTGGATAAAGAGTTAATCTTATGACCTTTTCCGCAATTATTGTTGTTAGCAGAACTTTTGAAAGAAGATCCTACATTAATATATCCCTTTTTTAGTTAATAATAGCCTCCTTAATACTAGTTAATACAAGGAGGCATTAAATTTTTAATAATTAATGGTATGTGTATCCTCCATCAGGAAACAATACATTACCCGTAGTAAAACTATTTTGCATTAAATATAGGACAGTATGTGCAATTTCATCATTATATCCAGCTCGTTGTACAAGTGAAAGAGATTTATAAGCTTTGTAAGCAACTAGTCTATTTTCGTTTTGTTCATTTTCTCTTTGTATTGTTCCAGGAGAAACCACATTAACTCTAATAGGAGCTAATTCCACAGCTAAAGCTTTCCCTAAACTTTCAATAGCACCATTGCAAGCTCCATAGGCAGGTGCGCCTTTAAGTGGTCTTTGACTAAATGCACCAGACATTAACACAATCGATCCAGAGTTTGAAAGAAAAGGAATTGCATATTTTACGGCATAATATTGAGGCCAAAACTTTCCGATGAAGCTACTTTCAGCAATTTCCTCTGTAGAGGTAATTGGTCCAAGTGTGTAAGAGGCTCCCGGTGTGAATAAATGATCAAAGTTCCCAACTGTCTTGAAAAAATTTTGTAATTGCTCTTTATTTTGATTATCCAATATATAAGTTTGAAGATGATTGTTATTTATTACTTCTCGAGCAACTTTTAATTTTTCTTCCGAGCGTCCGGCAATAATAACATGTGCGCCTTGTTTAATTGCTTGTGTTGCTGTTGCTAATCCAATACCAGAACTCCCGCCAATGATAACAATACGGCTATTTTTTAATGTAGTAATAGACATATTTTAGCCACTCCTTTAATAAAAAATTTAGAATATAACTAACTGTGCTATGCTTTTATTATTCGCTAAAAGGGAGCAAGTGAAAAGTACGCACTTTATATGTACATAGTCGCAAATTTCGTACTAATCGCTATACATGCGGATAAGTAATAGGAAAAATTTCTAAATATGGTTTATCCCGCATTAACGGGCAGTAAAACTCTCACCTCAAAGTTAGGAAAATGCAAGGAAGTTAGGTAAGAGATCAATTGCCCGTAAAAGCCCGATTGGTTCAACTAATAATCAGTGTGGGATGAACAAAACCCCCACTGATTAAAGTTTCACTTTATGATATCTGAGGAGAGGTGAGAAAAATGGATTTACAAGAAACGAAGTTAAAAGGGGTAATAGCAACATTACAAATAATCGGTGGGAAATGGAAGTCACTCATTTTGTTTATTTTGCTAACAGATGGAATGAAACGTTTTGGTGAATTAAAGCGATTGATACCAGATATATCTCAAGGGACGTTAGCGAAGCAATTACGTGAATTAGAGCAAGATCAACTAATAAAACGCGAAATTTATCAAGAAATACCACCTAAAGTAGAATATAGCTTAACTGAACATGGAAAAACAGTCAGTACTGTTTTGGATAGTATGTGTAGTTGGGGAAGAGGGCATTTAGAATATATAGATAAAGATAAACCATAAAAATGTTATGTAAACTTATTGTAGTGTGAAGGGAAATGTTGTTTTAATAATTTGTATTTTATAATATATAATTAAAGAGTGTCGTAGGTTATTATACATATTTAATTTATTTTTACAAAGGGGAAGTAATAAGATGAACGAATTAGAGTATAAAAGCTTCTATGATAAAGTAGGAAGATTAAATGGATGGGATTTTAGCAAAATAAAATGTGAAACTGTAGGAGATACATGGGACTTTTATAGTGAGGTAAAAGAAAGGTGTAAACCATCACATATTTTACTTGATGTTGGTACAGGCGGAGGAGAAAATGTACTTAACATAGCATCATCAGCTAAATTGTTGATTGGAATTGATAATTCTAACGGCATGATTGCAACGGCACATTCTAACTTGAAAAAATCAGGTGTACAAAATGTTGAGTTTCTTCAAATGGGTTCTGAAGCTTTAACATTTCCACATGCACATTTTGATATTGCTTCAAGTTGTCATGCCCCGTTTCTGGCATCTGAGTTAGCGAAAGTAATGAAAAAGGGTGCCTTTTTCTTAACACAACAAGTAAGTGAGCATGATAAATTAAACCTGAAAGAAGCATTTGGTAGAGGACAATGCTTAGGTGAACGGGATGGTACTTTAAAAGAAAATTATATGAATGAACTTATTAGTGCAGGATTTGATCTCGTGCAAGTACGTGAATATGATGTTACTGATTATTACAGTAGGTCTGAAGATCTCATTTTCTTATTAAAACATACCCCTATTATTCCTAGATTCGGAGAACAGGAAGAGGATTTTACTATTTTACAAAAGTTCATTGATACGTATAGTTCTGAAAAAGGGATTCGTACTAATTCAAAAAGATTTATGATTATTGCTGTTAAATTATAATGTATTTTAGTGTAAAAGCTGCTTTTCATTTAAAGAAAAGCAGCTTTTTGTGTGGAAAAGAATACAGGAAATACTTGAAAATAATAGAAATAAATAAAGTGTAAATTAAAAAATCAAAATATGGAGGATAAATGTTTTGAAACGTTACTATATTAGCAATGAAAAAATAAATGTACATATTACTGAATGGGGGAATAATGAGAAGCCCGTTATCTTTTGTTTACATGAATTAGGTAGTACGAGTTTAAGTTTTATAGAAATTGCTGAGGAATTAAAAGAAGAGTATAGATTTATCTCCGTTGATGCACCTGGACATGGTAAAACACCCCCATTTGAAAGAACAGAAGATTATGAGATGCACAATTTAGCAAATTGGTTAAATGAAATAATAAATGAATTGAGAATCAAATACTTCTATTTTCTATCACATTCATGGGGAAGTTTTGTAGCGTTATTTTATTTGTTAAATCATCCAGAAAAAGTACAAGGAAGTATTCTTATTGATGGTGGATATCAAACAAAAAGGCTTCGAGAAGAAACGTTGGAAGAAGAAATTGCTTATTATGAAAAGGACTTTGATGAATACGTTTTTAATAATTGGGACAAATTTTTCAAAAGTGAAAAAGAAGCTTATACTAGGTGGTCTTCATTGTTAGAAGTTGCTGTAAAGGATCTAGGGATCGAAATGGATAATAAAGTATGGTGGCATGCCAGGGGAAATACAGCTAGTAATATAATAAGAGGTATGCATAAAGATGAAACAATAGATATATATGAGAAGCTACCGGCTAATATTGTATTACTTCGAGCTACAGTCCCACAAGTTTGGGCGGATTATAGAGATAAGACAGTAAATGTTTTTAAAGAGAAAACGGACAGTATAGTAAAAGTAATTCCTGATACTACCCACATGTTGCACTGGGATAAACCAGAAATTGTTATAGCGGAAATAAAAAATAATTGGAGCTAACATATTCATACTAAAGTTGTAGTTTCTATATGAAAAATCCATCCTTCCGTTTGATTTTATCTATTTATAAGTGTAATACAATACGAATAGATAATAAGAAATGAGGGGGAATGTAAAGTGATTACACATATATCAGATATAAAACTACAGACGGTTTCCATAGAAGGGGTAAAACAAGTTTATAAGGACATATTATCTTTTCCAATAAAAAAAGAAACAGCATCCTTCATTCAATTTGAAGTAACACCTTATACAACAATTAGTTTTCAAGAAGTGTATGAACCAATCGCACCTGCACATTTTGCTTTTGAAATCCCATATTCAAAATTCCATGAAACAGCAAGGTGGTTAAACGACTCTGGATTACTCATTGTGAAATGGCAAAATGGAAATGTAATTGGTGAAGAGAAAGGTCTATTCAATTTATACTTTAAAGACGGAGATGGAAATCTACTCGAAATTATTGCACATAGTTATGTTAAAGAAGATGTATTAGTACCATATTCACCTTTAAACATTTTATACGTAAGGGAAATCGGTCTTCCCGTTAAGAGTGTACCTGTTTTTACGGAATGGTTAAAATCAAATCTAAATATGAAAACGATGGAAGATGGGGATATTTTTAACTTTGTTATAGGTGGCACTGCATATATCGTCGCGACTTGGTGGCAGCGACCTTGGATTCCAATCGCGATGAAAGCTCTATCACCGAAAGTATACGTTTCTTTGGGAACACCAGACGTCGCATTTTTACAGCGAATCCAAAATAACTTTAAGAAAAATAGTGTATCATTTGAATGTAAACGTAATGAAGTATCATTTATTGAGCAAGGATATACATTTTCAATTGTGCATACATCAGAGTTTCATTCGGATATTCCTAAACAATTAAACTTACCGCTTTCTATTTAAGGATGGAAAGCGGTAAGTTTTTTGTATATTCGTGAAGAAGGTTTTAGCTAGGATTATAGTGAATTTAAAGAGAAGTATAAGGTGTTATTCTAATTTATGTTAAGGGGGGAAATAAAGTGGTTTTAGGTAATCCAATTGCAAAAGGGAATACAGCAGAAATTTATTTAACTGATGATAAGGTTGTAAAATTATTTAAAGATTACCTCCCAGATACAGAGTCTATGAATGAAGCAAAAAAACAAAAATATGCGTATTCATGTGGGTTGCCAGTTCCAAACGTATTTGAAGTGAAAAAGATACAAAATAGACAGGCAATTATTATGGAACATGTAAAAGGGGACAACATTGGTGATCTTCTGCTTAATAATTTAAATGAGGCAGAGCGTTATATCAGCCTTTGTGTTAATGAGCAAAAAAAGATCCATGCTATACATGTAAATACAGATGAAATGGAGTTAATGAGGGAAAGGTTAGAGCGTCAAATTAAATCTGTGCATAAATTGGATGAACGCAAAAAGAAGGGTATATTACAAAAATTAGATTTTATTACATTTGATTTTAGGCTATGTCATGGAGATTTTCATCCATTTAATTTGATTTTGAGTAAGGAAGAGAAAGTGAAAGTTATAGATTGGGTAGATGCTAGTTCAGGTGATATTCGCGCAGATGTATTTCGAACATATTTGTTGTACTCACAATCTTCGGTAGAATTAGCTGAGATGTATTTACATATATATTGCAGTCGTACCGGCTTATCAAGAGATGAAGTTTTTCAATGGGCTCCTATAATTATTGCAGCTAGATTTTCTGAAAAAGTATCACCGCAAAATGAAGTGTATTTGAGAAGATTATTGAATCAGTATTTATAAGTCATAAAAAAGGTTGTCAGCTAATTAATAAATGCTGTTGTTTAACCAAAGTTTCCTTGCAGTTAAACAACGGCATTCTTAAATATTGATATAGGTATTCTTATTTTCGATCTTCATCCTATAAAGGTTCATAATCCGTACTTGTTCCTCCGTTAATTCTTCTTTATCCCAATACATATGCATTAAGCTATATTCAAAAATCTCCTTTAATTTAATAAATAACGGAAACTTGTCTTTCATCTCTTTTGGTAGCTCATTTTCCTCTTGGTAGCCTTCAAATAGTGCTTTTGTAATAGAATACTCATAGTCAACGATATTCCCATTTCCAGCAAATGAATATTCTATCGCACTATAAATAGGAACGGCTAAATCGAATATGTAAAAATGTTTTTGGAATGAATCCAAGAGAATATCAACTTAACAAAATGCCTATCCAATCATTTGTTAAACTAAATTTAAATAAAGAAGGGGCGTTTAAAATGAATATTTCTAGAAAAATAGAGGTTGAACAGTTACGAAATAGGAAGAGTGAGCTATTTGATAAAGAGGTACTTAACATATTAAATGGTCAAGTTATGTATGAAGAATTTAAAAATAAAAAGCTAATGGGTGATTCTGATTATGCACCATTTAATGAGGCAATGTGTGTGAACCCTGCTACTACACAAGTTTTTGATGAGGATTTTATTAAAACAAGAGCGGAAGGACATAACAGTTCCGTAGAAAGTTATACAAAAAAGGTTATAGATCCGTTAGAAAAACTTTTTACGAAAAATTATAAATGTATTGTTTTATGGTTTGGTGAAGATATGTTTTGTCAAATGAACCTACTTACCATACTTTCTCACCTTGAACAGTCTGTTTATGAAGGGAAGGTATACTTAAATAGCTTTAGAGAGGATGAATTTAAAGTAAATCAAATTGAACTTGAATTGGGGAAGTATTCTTCTATATACAATGAAGTATTAGTAAACCATAAAAAGACCTCTCATAAGGTACCACCTGTAATGTATCAGGCTATAGACTTATTTTTAGAAATGCTAACAGAAGATAATGCAGTAATGAAATTCATCTCTAAAAATAAAGATTTATCAACTCGTGAATTATTAATAAAGTTGTTTTATCTTTTTCCAACAATCGGATATGGAGATACTCAGTACATAGAGCTGATTAATAAAATAAAGAAGAAAGCTACACCAAAAATATAGGTGCAGCTTTCTTCTTATAATTGCTCAAGTAATTCTAATTCTTTTTCTACAAATAGCATTAGTTCTTTAATTGTTTCACCAGAAAAATCAAAACGAATACCGGCTGCATCATACACTTCTTTTATAGATTGCGAGCTTCCTAGTGATAATGCCTTTTTATAATTTTCTAGCGCTTGCTTAGGATCCTCTTTATATTGTTTATACATTTGTAATGCACCAAGTTGGGCGATCGCATATTCAATATAATAAAATGGTACTTCAAAAATATGGAGTACAGGTAGCCAACTCGTTGCTATCCAGTTTTCGTAGCCATCAATATGTATGACGCTAGACTGATAATGTTTTTGAAGTTGTAAGTATTTTTCATTTCTTTCTTCAGAAGTATGACTTGGATTTTCATACAGCCAGTGTTGAAATTGATCGACAATAAGCATAATAGGTAAATATGAAATAACATCTTTAAAGAAGTTAATTTTTGCTTGTTTTAAATCTTTTTTGTCTGTATAGAAGGTATCCCAATAATTAAGCGAGAATAACTCCATTGTCATACTGGCTAGCTCAGCTGTTTCAGCTGGAATTTCTATATACTGTCGTAATTTTAATGGTTTTATGAGTTCGTTATGAATACTATGACCCATTTCATGTATAAAAGTGACAATATCATCTTGTGTATAATTTAAGTTCATAAAAATATAAGATAATTGTGAAGCTGGTAAGTACTCACAAAAGCCACCAGCTGCTTTTCCTTTGCGGCTTGTTAAATCAAGACAATTGTGTTTATACATTCGGTTTAAAAGTGCTGAAAATTCAACATCTAGTTTATTAAAGATATGAGTGCTCTTTTCAATTAAATCATTTTCATTTGCAATAGGTTTAAGTACTTTTTGATCTGGAGTTACAGCTGATACATCCCACGGGCGAAGTGTATCCAATTGCAGTTTATCTTTTTTCTCTAGCAATATTTTATCTTTAAGAGGCACAACATACTTACGTATGGATTCAGCTAGTTCATAGCAATCTATCGCTGAATAATCAAAACGCTCGTATTTTTTGAACATATAATCACGATAATTCTCTAGTTGAATATTTTTTGCTTTTTGATGGCGAATTTCAATTAATTGATTTAATATGTTTTGGAGTTCTTTTTCAACAGATAAAAATTGTTCAGAAATAATGGTTTTTGCCTTTTTACGGGTGTCACGATTCGAATCTTGTAAATAGGATTGTAATTCTGTTATCGTTTTTTCTTCTCCGTCCCAAATTCCACTTAATCCTCCAGTGATTTCAAAGTACTCTGTGACTAATTTGTCTTCCTTTATTTCTAATTCGATATTTTCCTCACAAAATAACTTTTGAGCATTTTTTATTTTTGTATCTAATAAACCATATACATTAGAATCTAATTCCATTCGAAAAGGTGACTCTAAATATTTATTATCCAATAAATTTTGGTATCGCTTTAAAAGTGGCTTTACAAATTGTTGATCATGTTCAAAAGTATCCTTTATTTCTTCATCATCCGTATTACATTGAAAGGCGATGTAATGTGATCTTAATTGTTCTTCGATGTCCCAAATTACTTTTGACTGCTCTTTTAACCAATTTTCAAGGTCTAGTTTTGAAGAAATCATTTTATTTAATAAAGTCGAAAGAGTTTTTTCCAATTGTAGTACATTACTAATATCAATCGTATTTACACGTTGCATTATATATCCCTCACTTTTTATTTATTCATAGAGATATTCTATTTATTAATTGTAATTCCCTTGTTAAGTGGGGTAAATGTGAAATAATGTTAAATTTAATAATTAAAGAAGGTATTTATATGTCAAAGTAAAAAGTTTATCGTAAATGAAAATATATGGAGGGGTGCTGCATGAGAAAGGGAAAGAAGTTACTTGTATTTTTATTTCCACTTGCTTTATTATGTGCCTGTGAGAATGACATTGAAGATGCTAAAAGTGAAGATTCTATAGTGATGGATATTGCCACAGCAGCGGTAAAGGAGGAATCTTTTTTTAGTGCTGCTATAAGAGATGAAAAAGAAAGAATATTAGATTTAGAGATTGCTGATAGCGAAGATAGTAACGAAATAAAAAATGATATTAATAAAAGATTGGTGATACAAGGTGTAACGTCTTATAAAATCAATATAACTCAAAGAAATAGAGAAGTTGTAAAGGCAGAGAGTAGATGGAATCAAGTTTTTGGACATATATTTGATGACGTATTCAGAAAAAATGGATATGAAGGGTTTGGTATTCAGCAAATAAATTATAAAAAGAATCAACCTGTTACCATTGATATAAAAACTAAGATGAGCGATGATGAAGTAGGGGCGAGAGAACTTGGACAGAAAATAGAAAAAGAAGTTGAAGTTGTACTTAAAACAGAAGCAGTAAAGAAATGGATTGAAAATGATTCATATGCTATTGGGATTTACGATATAGATGATCGGAAAATTAACTAATTGAGGAATGAATGCTATATGAATGAAAAATCGATATAATTAAATATAGAATTACTGAAGGAGGTGTAAGATGTATAAGTATTTACATATTTTAAACGACATAGAAAATATGATTCAAAATGGAGAAATAAGAGAAGGAAAGAAATTACCGTCTATACGGTCACTCGTTACGCAATATGAATGTAATAAGGCAACAGTTATACGTGCGCTTCATGAATTAGAAAAGCGTCACATTATATATTCTGTCCCTCAAAGTGGATACTACGTTGTTAAAAAATCAAAGAGTACTATAGAAAATAACGAGATAATTGATTTTGCCTCCTCAGCACCAGATCCAGATGTTTTTCCGTATTTAGATTTTCAACATTGTATTAATAAGGCTATTGATACGTATAAAAATGATTTGTTTGTATATGGAACGCCGAAAGGCTTACCATCTTTAATACCAGTTATTCAAAAACAACTAGCAAATTATCAAGTCTTTACAAAAGAAGAAAATATTTTTATAACATCAGGTGTTCAGCAGGCACTTGCTATATTAACTTCTATACCATTTCCGAATGGAAATGAAACTGTATTAATTGAACAACCAACATATCATCTATATATTGATTATCTAGAAATAAATAAAGTTCCTGTAATCGGTATTAAACGTACGAATGAAGGTATCGATTTGAATGAATTGGAGCAAATATTTCAAACCGGAAAAATAAAATTCTTCTATACGATACCGAGATATCATCATCCGCTTGGAACGTCTTATTCTAAAGATGAGAAAGAAAAAATCACACTATTGGCTAAGAGATACAATGTATTTATAGTGGAAGATGATTATTTAGCAGATTTAGAAACTGATTCAAAAGCAGATCCATTATATAGCTTGGATAATTGTAGTCATGTCATATATTTGAAAAGTTATTCGAAGATTATTTTTCCAGGTTTACGGGTTGGAGTTGCGGTCATTCCACCATCCATTGCAAATGCGTTCTATACATACAAAAAGATACTAGATATTGATAGTCCGATGATTTCTCAAGCGGCTTTAGAAATTTATATAAAGAGCGGTATGTTTGAACGTCATAAAAGTAAAATTAATTCTTCCTACTATAATAGATCAATAAAACTAGCAGAAACATTAGAAAAAGTGCAAAATGAAGATCCATCATTATTTACATATAATAGACAAAACACATTTGGAATACACACTTGTTTAGAAATGCAGAAAAACACAGTTACAGAAACACTTATACAAAAATTAGGTGACAGGCAAATAAGTGTCGATACTATTGATAAGAATTATATGAGGAATTTTCCTAAAGAAAAACTGTTAAAGTTAAATGTTTCGAATGTAAAAGAAGATAAGATTGAAGAAGGTATTCGTAAAGTAATTGAGGAAATCAAGCAATTAAGACAGTTTAATTTTCAGTTTAGAAAAGAATAATTTGAATTAGGAGGTTCGTTGTGAGGCGCAAAATCATTCTCTTGTTTGTATGTAGCGCTATAGTGGCAGGTGCAATTGTTGTGATTACATATTATAAAAAAGAGGATTAATGCATAGCAGTTGCAAAGTATTCAAGAGGTATTATCGTAGATTAAAATAACGAACCTATAACTAATGTGAAAATTTATGAAGATTCAATTGAAAGTAAGATGCGTAGTATTTCAAATGCACAAGGTGAATTTGAAATACCACATGGAGTTTGTGGTGAAATTGCATTAAAATTAGTTACTCAGAATGGGGAAGTCTATACGAGAAAATATGATAAGAATCATGTGTAAGAAGAAAACTAAAGGTGAATAAAATGAAACCATTACAGAGAAAAGTAGCAGTTGTGGACGGAGCAACTATATATGTAACTGAATAACTATATGTTTTTTAAGAGCGCTCTTAGAAAAGAGTGCTCTTTTTCATTAATGTAAATATTTACTTAGCATCTTTTTAAAATGATTTTTATCATAATTTACATATTGCGTAGCTGTATTTCGTATTGGATCTCCGGCATAAAATCTTTCATACAATTCGTGTCTAGATCCTAATGGACTTCCAATGATATCCCAGGCTAACTTAAATAATTTTGTGCGTTGTTCGGCATCTATATTCGTTCCTTTAAAGTGCTTTTTCAATAAATTAGCTATCGGACTTTGGAAGTCATTCGAGCTCGAAGGAAGTTGAATGAACCCACCTGCTCCAATTAATTGTAAAATTTCTATTGCACGGGGATAATATTTGGAACCAAGATTCCTTGCAGTTTCAATATATTTAAAATTCGGCAAATAAGTTTTCGTTTCATTTGTAGTACCTTCAACTTCTGCAGCAATTAAAAGTGCGCGAATTGTTTCGATTTGCATAATTAATTCCCCAAGCTTCTCTTGAACATGCAAATAAGTAGTAGCACCGATCGCTTCAGCAATTTCACAAGCAATTGCAGTTATAAATTCTAGCTTTACTACTAATCGTACAATTGCTTGGTGATAAGCTAAACTACTAGAAGCTACATCTGACTTTATTGCCCATAACGCTTCAGGGTTGTTATATAGTAAGACTCGTTCCCATGGTACAAATACATTATCAAAGATTAATAGTGCATCCATTTCATCGTACTGTGAGCTAAGAGGGGAATCAACTGTAATTGAATGTGTATTCGCAAATGGTTCTCTACAAACCATATGTAATCCAGGGGAATTGGCTGTCACGATGAGAAAGTGAGCTAAATCTTTTTGAGTATCAGTCAGTTTTGCTAATGGATAGATTAATAAATCATTTGAATAAGGAGAAGCAGTACCAATCATTTTAGCACCACTTAAATAAATTCCATCAGAAGTTTTTTTCGTAACTCTTAGTAATCCTAAGTCGTTTGTATTCAACATTGATTCTGTAGATCGATTTATTTGTGGATCACGTTGAACTACGCTTAAGAATAAGTGATTATCTCTTGCTTCTTCATAATAAGATGTAATTTTATCTGGAAACTGTGCATCGAATTTTTTATAAAAATATTTTGATACGTACCAGCCAGTAAGTCTCGATCTTGCGTAATCAGATAGTCTACTCATTACACCGTCTGTAGCATAACTCCACGTTTCAAAAGCGATTCTCCTCATTAATAATTCGTTATAGGAATTCGGAACTAAAAAGGCTGTATGGACAAATTCTTTCGTTTTTGGACTAACATATCCAACAGAATCTCTTCGTATTGGATCATCAAACAATGTAAATAAATTAGAAATGGTACTTAATGTTCCTGCAAAATGTTTGTCTGTAGTTACATCTACTTTTTGTCCATAGAGCCAAACGTTACGACCATCTTGTAAGCTCTTTATATAGTAATCTTTCAAATTTTGCATATTTCCTCCTTCTAAAGACTATTCATATATTTGGACATCTTTTAATGGTGGGGAATATACGTGGAAAGTTATTACTGCTGAATCTGTAGCATTATACATTTTATGCACAGTATCTTTTTTTACTGTGAAAATATTTCCCTCTGTAAACTCTTCAATCCGCTCGCTATTATTTTCGTACGTTATATTTTGTAACGTACCATTGACTATTAGTATACATCCTACAGATATTCCATGATCGTGCACAAAGGTCTTTGCTTTGCTGGGGAAATTTAATACTAAAATCTCTACGAATTCAGACTGATAGATAACGTTCCTTCCGTATTCAAGATTAACTGGTGAAGTAATAAGAGCTATTTTATGAAGTGAAATATTTAATGATTGAATAGTGTGTATTAAATTGAACGTATCGTAGTTACATAGGTTATTAAATGCCTTTCTTATGTTATGAATCAATTGCATGTACAACTTCCTCCTAAGCATTTGCAGTGAAAGAAAGTAATCTCCTATTATATCGTGTGTAGTCGATTACATAACATTGTATTGAATAAATTCAAAAAGGTGACTGGTTTTAATTTGGTAATATTTGCTCTGGACTACATGGTAATTAATTCCTTTTTTATGGTATGCTTGAACTATAGCCCGCTTTCTATTGGAAAGGTGATGAAATAAATGGCAGTTCTTTTAGTGGATAATCTATATCAAATGTCTATTGTTTTACTGATCTTATGTTCATTTTGTTTTTATAGATATTTAAAGAAAATAAAAAGGAAAAGAAAGCTTACAGGTTTTGAAATTACGATGTATATCGTGACGCAACTTGCGTATTTCATTTGGGCGGCAACGACTTTTCTTAAAATGTTATCAGAATAGTAATCTTGAAGTATTAGACGCTGAACAGAAAGGTACAGGAGCATTAAAGGTATAAACGTGGGCAAGAGTAATTTATCATCTATTAGGTAAATAAATTTAGTCGAAATTTAGATGGATAACAATATTACTTATAACATCTTTATAAAAAGAGAGGATATAAATGGAACAATATAAGTTAATTGTAAAAGGGCCTAAACAACTTGAGTGGGAAACAAATGAAATTAAGGACATACAGGACGATGAAATTATCGTTAAAACAATCGCAGGATCGATAAGCATTGGGGCCGAGTTACCACAGTATAATGGATCCGATGTTACAGATCCGCATCCTTTTTATCCAAGAAAAACTGGATATGAAAGTTATGGTGAAGTGATTGAAGTTGGTAATCAAGTAACACATGTAAACGTAGGTGATAAAGTAGTTTCTTTTTATGGACATGAAACGATAGGGATAGTTAAGGCGCATAAAGTAATTCGAGTGCCTAGTTCTATACAACCTAAAATTGCTTTATTATCTATTCTTTCATGTGATGCCGCTAAAGGAGTATTGAAACTAAACCCGCGACAGGATGAAAAAGTACTTATAATTGGAATGGGAGTTATTGGTTTACTCGCTTGTTATTTCTTAAAATACTATGTAGGCATTGAGCACGTGGATGTTGTTGAGCCTAATAAAAATAGAAGAGATTTTGCAAAGAAGTTTGGTACGAAAAACATATATGATTCAGAAGAGAAAATAATAGAAACATATGATTATGGTTTCGAATGTTCTGCTACAAATAGTGGGTTCCATACTTTGCAAAAAGCTCTTAAAACTAATGGTGAAATATGTATACTGTCTGATGGCAATATAGAAGAACTAACATTAACTGCTAACTTTTATCAGAAAGAATTGCAAATCATTGGATCAAGTGATGGATACGATTATCAAAAGCATGCAGATTGGTTTTTTGAAGAAATAGGAAAAACACCATTTATAGAAGAGATCTTTCAACATGAAATACATTATACTTCACTCATACAATGCTTTGATGAATTGAGTTTAGGGATAATTAAACCATTAAAAGTATATGTTTCATATGAATAACGAAAAAAATGAGAAAATATTTGTCACATACCTTACAAATGTTTCGTCACATTTATGATTACTAAATGAGGAGGAACATATATGAAAATATTTGTAGCAGGTGCAACGGGTGTAATAGGACGTTCTTTATTGCCAATGTTAATAAAAAATGGGCATACAGTTTTTGCGATGATCCGTAATACTTCGCAAGTAGAAGCAATGAAAAAGGTTGGTGCCATACCAGTAATAGCTGATGTATTTAATAGAAAGGCTGTATTTTCTGTATTAGAAGAAACAAATCCCGATGTAGTTATTCATCAATTAACGTCATTATCTTCATGGGATTTTGAGGATAATGCAAAAATTAGAACAAAAGGCACTCGTAACCTTGTCGATGCAGCTAAAAATGTAGGGGTACAGAAAATAATCGCTCAAAGTATTTCATGGGCGTATGAACCAGGGGATACATTTGCGACTGAAAAAGATTCACTACATATTACTGCTTCCATGCCTCGACAAGTCACTGTTAATGGCATATTGAAATTAGAAGAAGCTGTTACTGAATTACCTGAATCGGTAATACTTCGTTATGGCACATTATACGGACCAGGAACATGGTATGCGGAAAACGGATTAATAGCAAATCAAGTTCGTAATAATGAGATTATTGCATCAGACGGGATAATCTCGTTTATACATGTCGAAGATGCTGCAAGAGCTACTATGCTATCCCTTAATTGGCCTTCAGGAATCGTAAATATTGTAGATAATTATCCAGCAACTAGTAAAGAATGGTTACCAATATATGCAGCAGCGATAGGGGCACCTAAGCCTAAAGTTCAAGATGGGAAAAATAGTTGGGAAAGAGGAGCTTCCAATAATAAAGCACGTAAAGAGTATGGTTGGATACCTTTATTTCCATCATGGTCTGAAGGATTTAACAACTTAATAGGTAAGTAAAACACACCTTTAATGGGAATGATAGTAAAATACACCATTAAAGGATTGGGTTATTATGAATATAATTTGGGAAAGTATTATATTAACTTTTACTGGAATAATTGTTTTGAAAATGACAGGTAGTACATCTGTCAGCCAAATGACAAGAGCTGAAATCATTATAGTTGTATCAATTGGCCGTATTATTGTAGAACCTGTATTAAGTAGAAAAGTAGTCCCATCTATATTCGCGGCTATCATATTTGCAAGCATATTACTTATCATTCATTTCTTTGAATTGAAATTAAGGAAGGTGGAACAATTTTTAAATGGAAGTAGCATTATAATTGTTGAAAACGGAGAGATTGTAAAAGAGAATTTGATGCAGGCAAAAATGTCGGAACAACAACTTTATATGCAATTAAGAGAAAAAGGGATTCATGACGTAAAGAGTTTACAGCAAGTTACAGCGGAACCGAATGGTCGTATTGGTTATCAATTAATAAAAGAAGCACAACCAATAACTTTAGAAATGTTAGAAAAAGTATTAGATCGGTACAATATAAAAAGATAATTTCTCGTGAGAAAAAGCCAATACTATGAACTGCACCTCCAATTGTTAGACACAGTCTAACAATTGGAGGTGCAGTTTTTTGTATGACAAAATTTACGAAGGATTTAAAGTTAACGCTCGTTCAAGGATTTATCCGAAAATAATTTCTCAAGCAGAATATGCAAAACAGATGCATATTACAAAGGCACAATTTCAATACTGGTTACGCTTATACGAACTCCATGGAGAAGAAGGTTTACACG
>NZ_JBQAGK010000016.1:0-41414 GCF_051916325.1 Bacillus cereus group sp. MYBK227-1
CTTCTTTTCATATAAACAATTAAATTAGGGGAGTTATTCCCAACCTGGAAATAGCTCCCCAACATTCTAATTAAAGAAATAGATCCTTCTCTCACATTCCATCAACTCCTATTCCTGCTTGTGACATAGATATTAATTTACATTTTGCTATGACTAACGTTCCTTTTCGTATTGCATCTACTTCATTCGGCGGAATTATACCCCCGTAGGTACCGTAATCACCAGTAATAATATGAGGACGGTATATTTCCCTCATGAAATCACGCCAATAACTGATATCTTTAAATAGTACAGTGAATTCTACTTCACAACCTTTGCTACCTGCACTTTGAGAACGCGGGTATCCATGCATGACATTATGTAATTTTAAGCCATCTAGTGATTTTGGTAATTTTGTTTGTTCAATCTTTTCGATATTAGGTACATGCCCAAATGCATAGTAATGTACGTCGCGTATATATGCTATGTCAGAGGAACCATAACCGATTGTTGTAAATTCAATTGTTTGTGGCCCTGCACCTACAAAGATTTCTCTTGCTTCCCAGTCATAAGGTCCTCTTGCTCTAAATCTCTCAATACCATTTACCCGAACAATAAAGTACTTATCTGGTAACATGCCATCAGAACCAATAGGAACCTGTGACAAAAACGAAAAGTTATATGTCCCTGGCCATGAGAAATCAATGGTATATCGTATTGTGTCTTTTAACTCTGCAGCCTTTCCTAAGAGATGGTATGAACCACCTCTTCTATGCAATGTTTTTAATATACTCATACATTTCGCACCGCCATTCCCATTAGATCATCAGCAACTACGTTTTGTAGCAGCTTTCTCATTTTTACAAAGTCGTCTGCAGATTGTAGTTTTTCAACAGAGACTTTAAATGTAGCATTTTGAATTGATACGCCATTATCTGTTTTCTTCTCAACGTGAGTTTGTCCAGCAAATGGATGTGCAGTTTTACCGATTAGATCAGCAGAACGTGCGCCCATTTGTCCAATTTGATTAGATACATCGGTTACTAGTTTCATTGGTTTAGGTGGAACGACAGCTTTATTTAATAGTTCAGAAGCTTTGTCTACTGCAGGAATCATTTTTTCCATCCCTACACCAAGACCTTCTGTAATATAGCCCCCGTATTCCATCATTAACCGGGATGGGCTTCGGATCCCAAAGAACTTTAATACGGCTTTAGGTATTCCCGAAACAACTCCTTTAGCTTTTTTTATAAGCCAATCTGCCATACCGGACATACCTTCACCAATACCAGCAATAATATCTTTTCCCCAGCTAACTGCATCTTTTGCTACATTTTTTACTATAGAACCAACTTTACTGAATACATCTTTTACAGTATCTACAACCCCTGTAAATGCACCAGTGATTGCTTTCTTTATAGTTTTAAAGTTACTAACAATAAATTCTTTTATACCGCCCACAACATCAGTTATCGTGTTATATAATTTGTTGAAATTAGTAATTACAAACCCAACAAATTCACGAACTGCATTAATGATTGTAAACTTTATAAAATTCCAAGCCGATTGAATCACATTTTTAATTGTGTTCATAACGCTAGAAATTGTATCTTTAATAGATTCCCAAGAAGATTTCACAAAATCTTTTAAGAACTTTAATACTGTAGTAAAGGTTGATTTAATTGCGTCCCAGGCTTTCTTTACAATTTCCTTAATCGTATTAAAAACACTGGATATTGTATTTTTCATTTTTTCGAATTCGGTTTTTACGTACTGCTTTATTATTGCTAAAGCCATAGAGAAAATTCTTTTAACAGCATTCCATCCAGTAGTGAAAATTTTCTTCCAGGTATTAACTGCCTTTTGGGCACTATTTTTAATGAATTTCCATGTGCCATCTACAATTTTTTTCAATCCATCTAATGCAAATTTGAAGATGAATTTAATAGCATTCCAACCGAATTCGATTATATTTTTCAACAAGTTAAAATACCATTTAACTATTTTTACATAGCCATCCCAAGCTTTTGAAAATATTTTACCTATGAATGACATTGCAGAACTGAATACCTTTTTCGTACCTTCCCAGAATCCAGAGAAGAACTTACCTAAACCATTCCATGCCTTTTTCGCACCTTTTACAGTTGCGTTCCAAGCCTTAGAGCAGACATCACCAATCCATTTAACAGCTTTTTTGGTGTATTTAACTATGTCATCCCAGTTTTTATAAATAAGATATACTAATCCTACAATTGCTAGTATGGCAATCGTCCAAGGATTCATCAGTAAGGTCATCATGGATCTGCCCAACAGCGCTAGAGCTTTCCCAATTCCACCAAACATACCGATAAGTTTAGGGCCGACTTTAAGAATACCTGTAAATAATAATGGTACTTTAGTAAGTATTGGTACTAGGAACCTTAATGAACCAACAAATGCACCAACTCCACTTGTCATAAAGCCCATCATGGCCACTAATGGACCTAAGACAGCAACCATACCTAAAATTGCTACAACACCAATTTGAATTGGCTTAGGCATAGAACTAAATGCTTTTGCAGCAACTTCTACTGCTTTAATAATTGGAGGGAGTGCCACTTCTGCAATATCTAAAATAGCTTGTCCTAATGGTTCTAAAGATGCCATTGTAGTACGCATTAACTTTTGCCAACGAACACCAAAAGCTTCTTGCTGCGTCTTCTGCATTTTTCCCATTGTGCCCTCGACATCGCCTAACGCACCATTTGCATTATTAAGACCTAAGACAGCTTGAGCACCCATGTCTTCCCATTTTGTACCGAATACAGCAACACCAAGTTGGTTTGCTTTTACTTTATCGTCCATCTTACCTAAATCACCTAAGACGGCATTAAACACATCTGCAGAAGTTCCTTTACCTTTGTTGAAGTTATCCCAGACCTTTTGTGTTTGGGGTGACATTTCAGCAAAGGCATCAGATACACCTTTAGAACCATCCTGTACCCGAATACCGAACTCTTTTACAAGGTCGTTAATGTAATCGAGATTATAACTGCCATCACGAGTCCCGTTTGCCATAATGGTAAACATCTCGTTAGCAGAGAAACCGGCTTGTTTGTACAATGGCGCATATTCGGCCACATTATCAAACATTTCATTTGAATAGTTCAAACCTTCTTGTCCACCAGCAGCAAATAAATCGAATGCTTCCTTTGAAGAAATACCAAACTGATTCATTAACTGCCCTGCACCACGAGTTACCTCGTTAATATCAGAATCAAACGTTTTACCTAGTGTCATAGCGCTTTTTGTAGCTTCTTCTAATTCTTCGTGAGGAACGTCTTTCATATTCTGATACACTTTTATAAGAGACTGATCCACTTCTTCAATACTTTGGCCAAATCCATCTTTCCAAGTTTCTTTTGCGATTTTACCAAGGTTTTCAGCACCTTTTTCAGTAAGACCTAAAGAAGATTGGATGTTTCTTTGAGAAGTATCAAAATCAGAAGCTACTTTTACAGCTGCAGCACCAATACCAGCTAAAGGTAAGGAAACGCCCGTTGTCATGTTTGTACCAACATCTTTCATTTTGTTACCTACATGACTAATGGATTCCCCTGCCTTTTGGAATTTATCATGCATTCCATTTGCAGTCTTTTGTACTCGATCTTCAAACTGTTGTAAATCTTTATAAGCGCCTTCTGCTTTAATACCAATCGTTCCGAACAGTTGGAACATTTCAGCTAACATTTACGCACCCCCTTCTGGGGCCGATAACCATTTTATTCTTCATCGTCGTCTTCCTGGAATTGAGCCATAATCTGCTCAACATGCGCTTCACACTCTTCTTTCGTCCATACTTCACCCATTTCATAAGATGACTCTTTATTGTCCTGGGTGTCAGTTAGTCCAAAAGCTTGAAGATAATCATTAAAAGTAGTACCTTCTTCTAGTTGACGAGTTTGAAAGCCAATGAACGCCATCTTCTTCCACTCATTTAGTTCTTCTTGCTGCTCTTCTCGTGCAATTAAAGAAAATAGGTCCATTAAACGCGAATACGGTATAGATAAGACATATTCATCTGTCCATCCATACCGCTTTTGGATCTTGTCGAAAGCACGTAACATGTTTTGTTCGGCTTCTTCTAAATATTCATCTGAATTTTCATTTACGCTTGAATCGGAGCTACTGCTGGAATTACTGCTGATTGGCTCCATTTCTCGCTCTGAACTTTCACGAGTCCCTTGACCTGGTTGAAAAAAGTCATTAAGTCTTCACTTTCTAATAGGCCCTGTATAACAGCAACCATTGCTTCCGGAGGGAACTGTCTAAATTCTTCTGCTTTCACTTTTAATAAACTAGCAAAGAACTCTGTAAAATCATCTTCGCAAGCAGGGATCATCGTTAGAACACGGAAAGCAAATTCTAATCCTTTTTGTTGTTGCTTCTCTTTAAGTGCAGATAATTGCGCTTGTTTTTCTTCTTCTGGAAGAGATTCAGCAGCTTTAGTTAGTTCATCCATTTCTTGCTTATCCTTACCGAAACCAGCAAAGTTAGCCATTGCACTGCGTCCAACCTTTGAGATAATTTTTGCAAATCGCCAAACGTCCGTTACATTTAATCGGCGCATTGCTACCTTTTCGCCTAGGATTGTAATTTCTGTACCGGTATTCATCATTTTTTCTAAAATAGAAGCCATTTTGTTCTCTCCTTTTAGCATTTAGCTCGTTTTATGTAATAGAAAACCGACTACCATTTATGCGGTAGCCGGTGCTTTTTGTACTGTTGTTTTCTTTTTCTTTGGTAAATAAATTTCGTATGGTGGTGTAGTTGGTGCAGATTCACTGTAATGACCAATAAATTTACATTTCAAACCAACCGTTCCTTTACCGTCTTTAAGATCTACTTCAATAGAGGAAACTACCATTGCATTACGAATTACAAAAATAACTGGTAGCTCACTACCCGAAATCATGCCAATGAGTGCAATATCATGATAATTTGAATCTGGAATATCATTTGAAGGTTTCATAATATCGTATTCTTCTTCAGTTGTACTATCTACCGTCATACCAGGTAAAGCTAACTGCAGGTTTTCTTTTGTGAACTCTACTAATGTAAGTTCTACATGTGGTTCATCTTTTAATAACCACTTACCACGCACCATTTTACCTAGCACACCATCAATATCTGCATCATAATACTCACGATCAAAACCCACTTTAGTTCCGCCTGTAGTCGCTCCTACAAGTTCACCTAATTCTTTTACACTTTTAAATCCTTTGTACATGACACCAGGACCGATAACAAAATTATCTGTAGTCCCTTCACGGACACCATTAATTAATTTCCAGCTCATTTGTCCTACCCCCTAATACAAGTCCGTTCGCATGGTTCGGACAAGAAATTTTGCATTTATATGAATGATAGATGGGTCTTCATCCGGTACCGGCAGTTTCCCTGCACGATGTATAGAAAGTATCCCATCATCTTTTAAACCCACTTCTCTATCTAGTAACTTCTCAATACGTGTAGCAATTAACTTTGCCTTATCATAATCCCCATTATCACAATACACATCGAAATTTAGAATCATACGATCTATAATTTCAACATCATCCGGATTATCTGCTTCAATTCTCATCACTACATAAGGCATTTCCATATCATCTTGTGCAGTTTGGAATGAAAGAGCAGGCCCTTTGTCCTCGCCTTCACCATACTCTGATAGATTATCTTTTATTATTTCATCGTTCTCTACAAGCATTCTAATAGCTGCAATAGCGTTAGACATGTATTACCCTCCCATCATTCTTTTAAGTTCTCTACGTTCTTTTTCAAACGCTTTTAATAGGAATGGACGGGCTTCCATATGACTTGTACCAGTTTCAAGCCATATTGCTTTTTTCAAATCGCTCCCTACTGCACCCAATACCTCTGATTGTGACCGTTTAACATTGTATTTAATCGAATTTAACAAGTCACCGGTACGAACAGCAGGAGCTTCACCTGGTTTAGAAGCAGTATATTTACGACTCGTATGAGGTATTTTGTATTGCTTACCGCTACGGCTACCTGTGAGATTCTTCTTAACTTGATTTTGTAAATGAATAGATGCTGCTGTGACTTTTTCAACACACATAGCGTTAATATGCGTCTTTACTTGCTCCATATTACTTGAGTACTCAATTTCTACTGAATTCGCCATATAGAATCATACCTTTTCGCAATAAATTTCAATGTGATGATTCATAAATGCAGGATTACGCGGCTCTCCTTTTACTTCAAATGTATAATCAACACCCACATCTTCATTTTTGAAATGAATAAGATCATTTGGTTTAATTATGTAAGAAGCAGGTGCATATATCTTAAAGGTTGTATCAAAATTTTGTTTATCACGCTTAAATCTCTCATTATCAGTAGCAGAATTAGTAGTTACACGGCAAATCATCTTCTCGTAAACGTCCACTGGTACTTCCGCATAGTTACCAGCGGATTGTTTCTTTTTCATTTTTCGTTTTACTACTACCTCATGAATATATAAATCATCCATATCACCATCATCGAAGTACGTATTCATGTAGCCATCACCGGCTTAACTCTTGCTCTAAAGCTTTTTAAACCATTGAGTATCTTATTGTTTGTTGCTGGTTCATCCAGCGTTTCTGGGCTAATCTGGTAAGAATAATCGCCAATACTCTCCGATGTTTTCATACCTTTTCGTTGTAAGTTAGCACGAACTACTGCAGAAACAACCAAATCAATAATACATTTCTTTATAAGTACCTGCAGATCAGCATAATCTTGTATCTTATATTCGAATTCATACAATTGATTTTCGGATAAACCATAAACAATACGGCCATTTACAGTAATAGAATCGGTCATATCTTGTTTCGAACTAACATGAGTGACTTTTGCTATAGATTCAGCAGGAAAAGAAAGCCAAGCTAGTTTGCTTGTTTGAATGACTTCTTTCATTGGATTCTCCGGCTTAACTCTTAAATACTTTCTAACAATAACTGTATAGTAATCTATTAGTTCTTGAATTACTGTATCAGGCATCTTCTGCACATTTACGCGGTCTTTAATGTCCTGCAAGGTAATATCCATTATGTTTCTTTCTCCTTCTTATCGACTTCTTTTACAAGTTCAAAATGTCCAGTACTTACAAGGTAATCAGCTTTTTCATTTGCAACTGTTTCTTCTTGGCCATTCTTAAACTTTTGTCCATAAGCGGTGTAAGTGCCACCGTATCGCAGCGTAACTACTTTCATAATTAACACCCCTTTCACGAATGTAAACTATTGTATGAAAGTTTACATTCGTATTATTGGTTTTATTGGTTATATCTCGTTTTTTATTAAAAATAAGAAAATATTAAAAAAGTATACATTCAAAACCCTAACAACAAAGAGTTTGTCTCCATAAAAAATACGCCTGGATATTAGGCTCCAAACGTATCCGGAATATTTGTTAGAATTGCTACTGCATCCATTTCTTGAATTACAGCATCATCATCAAAGTGGATTACATAGAATCGTTTATCTTCCATTACTGCAGATTTACCTTCCGTTGTTTTACGAATGCGAGTTTCATATGTGTTAACAGCAATAAAGTTACGTGGATCCGCAAGAATAATAATGTCATCTGATAAAGAAGGAACCGTAACAATCCCATAACCCATTGGTTTATTTACTTGATCGCCAGCGCCTAATAACGCTGCGTCTCCCGCTCCGGTTGGACGGTTTGTTAAATATTCAATCCATTTTTCTCTACGATTTGGTGACATAATCCAACGTAGATTACTATTTTTATATTTATTTGGCATTACACCAGATAAAGCAAAGATCGAACCTTTACCAAATCCATTAGCTTTTGCTTCTTCCCCTGTACCAGTTACTAGTTTAGCGTGGTCAATAATATGCGATTCTTTTGATTTTAGAATCTTCTTCAACCAGCCATCGTTAATTGATAAAAACGGATCAGATGATTCAACATCACCATTCCAGTGTAAATCCTCTAGATCAATACCTGTTTGAGTTGACATAAGTGTCATTACAGTATCTTCAAAGCCTTCCCCTTCAATATTTTCACGCAGCGTTTCTTCTGTAATTTCCCAAGGTAGACGGAGTGCTTTTGTATTGTATGGAATAGTTGATGTAGTAACACCTGCACGGTAATCCTCATCTTTATTCTCTGTTTTCTTACGTAGAATGCGGCCGCCAATACCAACTTTATCAAGTACACCTTGTTTTGCTTTACGCATTTCTTTTCGATGTAATTGAGAGAATGGTGTTGCGTCGAATGCCATTCTAAAGAATTCTTTACTTTGCTCCGGATTTAATAAACCAGAAGAAACTGATCCTGTAGTAATTGTCTTTTCAATTTTAGATAGACGCTTTAATAATTGCTGATTGTTGTATGTTGTTCCCATATTAATATTTCCTCCTTATATTACAGGTTAACGCCTGTCCATATAGATTTTTTAATTGGTTGTTGCCCTGGAATGTATTCTTCGTCTGGATCTAAACTTTTACGAATAGAGGCAGCTTTTTCGATATTTTCAAGACGTTCAGCAAATGGCTCTAATGCTTTTTGGATAACTGCTGCAGTTTTCTCTTCCTCTGTTAGCTCTTCTGGTGTTGGTGTTTCTTCTCCATTCACTTGCTTTTCAATCTTATCTAACTTAGTAGTTAGTGGCTCTACCGCTTGTTTAACAATTTCTGCAATATCTTCTGCTTTCATTTCGTCTTCCTCCTGTGGTGAAGCAGCTTCTTTTATTTCACTAATTAAAGCTAATGCTTCATCTAATTTTTCATGATTCTTTTGGGATAATACTTTCCCAGCTTTTTTAATACTTTCTAATACAATGTTTTCTGCTTGTATACTATCTTCTGATTTTGCGATGGTATAACCGCCTTTAATAGAAGAAAGTATATCCTTCATATCATCAAGAGCAGCTGCCATACGGTCGATATCGGGATTACTTTCCCAAATCTCCCAATAGAACACATCTTCAAACAAATTAAATACAGCTCGTAAATCACGTTTTTGTTTTTCATCAATAAAGCGGTCTTTTACTTCGCCTTTTGTGATTTTGTGAGTTTCACCTTTTACGAAATCTAACATTTTTCGAATAATGCCTTTATCTTCATGAGTAAAATCATCAATCTTGGCAATTTCTACACGTTCACCAAATCCACCCATAGAAAAACCAGTGACTTCACCTTTTTTAATTTCTTCCCAAGTGTCTGCATCATCAACACGAACCGTCATAAGCCACGTTCCTGCTTGTACTTCCTGTTCGCCTACTGTCATATCACTTTTAGCAATCCAGTTTTCAACAACTGTCCCTTTACCAGCGATTTCATCATGCTGTTTGTCGATGTGCTGGTAATTTTCCATAAAGGTATAAGCGGCTTTTTCTATTTCTTCTGCAGTCATTGTATCCCCGTGTGAATCTTCTACATCCGGTTCATACACAACACCTGTAACAAGCTGCTTCTCTTCCTCTGTTTTAAGGATCGGAACTTGCTTTGATATATTTGGTTGTTTAGCAGATTCGCTTTTCATAATGGCGAATTGACGACCATTAGCGCCCTTTGTAACTAATGAAATATAGCTGATATTGGCGTTTTTTAGTTCGTATCCCATCGTTTTACCTCCTTCCCTATAAATATTGGGGCTCCACTGTCAAAACGCATAATAGCCAATTTAAAGCCGCATACGTTTTGACGATGAAACCCCAATCAAATAGGTATATTTTATTACTCTTCTGAAATCATAGTGCAGCGGCAATGTGGATGAGCTGGCGGACACATCTTTCCATTACTAAATAGATCATCAATATCTACCGTTTCCCCATGTAAACCACCACATTCTTTACAAACACGCTCATCATTTCCTGTAAGCCATGTTTTCTTATTTCTATTTGCGCCCTTATAAGCAATTAAATTGCCGTAATTCATTGCATATGTTGTTTCTGTTCGTGCAATCATCATTGCTCTGTAGTTACTTGCTTCTGACATCACATCTGCAATAGAAACACTTAATGCATCGACACCCATTCCTTCACTAAGATTCTTTAGCATTGTTTCTCTTAATCTATCTTTAGTGGTTTCATGTATTCCCTTTGCTAATTCAAAAGCGTAAGTAGCTACCCATTTTGCAGCAACGTCACCAATTGGATCTAATACCATCCAGGTTAAACCGTTAGAAGCTATAGTACTCTGTACAAACTCTGTTACATCATCCTGTAGTGTGTCCGTGACTTCGTCGACAAACATTTGTCGTTCCTCATCCCAATCAACACTATCCAGAAATTCATCAACTTCTGCTTCTGCAATTACAAGATCAATCTCTTCATCTGCTTTATTAATACGAATTACGGGAAGCAGGTTTAAGAGCCGTTTTCCCTGCTCGGAAAAAAATCCGCTACCTTCTTTTGCATAGCTTTTTCTATTTCTTCATGCTTTTCCCTAAATGCACTAATAGCGATTAAGTTATCTTGCTCATTATCTGCAGCTTTTGCAATTGGTTCAGACGGAGAAGATTCGGTTTTACCATCATAGAATTTATCCCCTTCTGGTACAGGTTCATAACCTACCACTTTACGGGACTCATTCAGTTTTAATATTCCACCCTCATAACTGTCTTTTGCATATTTCAAATCTGCTTCACGATCATCTGTATCAATTTCATTTAATTTAAAATACCAATCTAAACCGCCTAGTATTTCAGCAAATACACGGAACAATTGATTGTTTAATCGATGTTCCAATATTTCTTGTCCAGGTTCAATAATAGAACGCTTATACATCTCATTCATTTCTTTAGCAGTTGTTTGTCCTAATGAACCTGTCATAGCCCAACCGATACGATAAGGTGGTACACGATGGGCCACGCATATCTCCATTGCGCTATCCTGCTTATACAAACGGAAACTACCTTCTTTTACATCAGGGCTGACTTTTTCCAATCTAGCTTTTGCTCCTGGTGGAACAGGAACTACAGCCAACTTATGATGTTCGCCCTTAGTTTCTGCAGAGAAAAACGCTTTTAATTCATTTTCTGTTCCCTCATCTATCTCATCGATTCCCTCAATAAATAGCAGAGCATCCGGAATTGTCTTTCCTGTAAAGAAGTTAATATTGTAATCTCTTACTGCTTGAGATCCAACTATCGAGCCAATAGAACTAACATAATTAGGTATCCCATAATAAGAAGAACGAGAACCGAATTTACGAATAACAATTACTTCTCCGGCTTTTTCTGTTCCGCTTTCTGCAATATCTTCTGCATTTAATTCCCTACCATCATCAAGACGAAACTCATCAGGATAACCGAACTTTTTAAACCATCGTTCTTTGTTACTTACGATTTGAGCAAAGCGAACTTTATCTTTATGAGCACGAACTGTATGAGCTGGAATGTGGTATAGTTCTGACGGTTCCCCTTTGTTATTACGAACAACTTCAATAATGCCCCAGCCAACTGTTTCATAATCATCCCATACGGCCCTTATGATCTCGGAGCTTGTCATTTCCGGATTACAATTTCTCATAAATTCTTTTAACCTTTTATATTGCTCCTGGCTCGCGGCTTCTTTTACTTCTTCAAAAGGGGCAAAGTCAAAACCAACACCAGCAATATCATCGACTTTTGCGCTAATACAAGCAGAATGAATAGGATTACTTTCCTTTATATCCAGTAGCACTGCCATATCATAAGGAGGTTTAATTAATCCTTTATCACTATATGTTTGAGCGAATGGATCAACTGCCATTTGTTTGCTGTTGTCTTCCTTGTTGTTCGGATCATCAGCCGCTTTATTAATACCAAATACTTTTACATTCTTAATTGTTTTCTTATCACTCATATTGTTTGTATGTCCTCCTTTCTTCTATTAATAAAGAGCAAAAGAAATAGCCGAACAATAAATGTCCGACTACACTCTTTTAACCTTCCCACCCATAACTACTCTCGGTTTATAGAAGGCTAGAACTATAGCATCTGCTCTATCGGGTGATTGCAATCCGCGTTTCTTCATTTCTTCTTTTCGCTCTAATGCAATCTTACCTCTACTTGTTATTCTGTATTTACGGCTAGAAAATTGAGAAATCATTTTTTCATCATTTGGAATCTCCATTGTAGGTTCTTCACCCTGTATAAATGCTTTCATATTCTCTTCAAGTAAATCTCTTACAACGGCCCAGCCTTCTGTACCTGCATTATCATAATGCTCATCATCAAGCGGCTTCCCGTTATTCACAACCGGATATACTTTGAATGGTAATCGTTCAGATTTAATAACTTCTTTCAATCTGTCCGTAACACCACCACCAACACCACTATCATCGACTTTTATATCCACTCTTTTTAACTGCTTGTACTTTGCCATGTATTCCTTAGCTAATTTCAATACATGACCAGCAGTTTCCATAGTATCTTGTTTATAGTGGTTTAATAATTTAAAGACTTTATTTCCTATCCTTGGAGCAATTACAGTTTCATCATCACCAAATCGCGCAACGTCAACACCTAAGTCAAGTGTTTCACCAGTCGGCTCTACTTTACAAGATGCTGCTTGCTCTACAATTTCTAACGGGATAAATGCATCTGCTTCTGCTTTAGGAAATTCACCAAGTACACGTACACGCCAAACATCTGAACCCTCACCATATTTCTTTTTCAATACTTCTATATTGTCTTTACTGGTTCGAGGGCTATCTAAGCTAGAGACTTTATGTATTTTATATAAATCTCTGTCACGATTATGAGAATCATAAAATACACCGCTTGTTCTTGTTGGGTTTCCGCATAAAAACAATTTATTTTCTGCGCCAGATAAAGTACCAAGTATAGCTTCCATAATAGGATCTGCTATACCAGAAGCTTCATCACATACAAATAACATATAATCTTCGTGGAAACCCTGCATATTCTCCGGCTTCGTTGCTGTTCTAGCAGTAGCAAACCAGCGTTCTTCACTACCAATCATGTATACTCGTGTTTTAGTCCATTTAAGAAGATTCTTAACTGCACTTCCTTCTAACCATTTGGCTATTTCAGCCCAAAGTACAGTAAATAACTGTTCCTTTGTAGGAGCTGTACAAATAACTTTTGGATTCGGCCTACAGCAGAGGAACCAGATAACAACAACTGACTCAAGACCTGTTTTACCTACACCTTGGCCAGAACGCACTGAAACCTTTGGACTTTGTGCCAAATCCATAAGAACTTTTCTCTGCCATTCATCCGGATAAAAACCCAGCATATCCTCAGCAAACGCAACCGGATCATCCCAATAAACATCGATAATCTCCATAAATTCACTAAAAGCCGTATTACTCATTAGCTTCAGCTTCCTTTTGTTTTCGTCTGCGCTCTGCTATCTTCATAAGAGACTCTTTCCAGTCTTCTGTATTCTGATTAGTATCACCATCAACTTTAATTGCAGCGATCTCTTTCTTGAGTTTCTCAATTCGTAGTTTTTGTTCTTCTGTATTAGCTAATCTATCGTATTTTTCAATTAGATTTACTAGCGTTGACATTGCTTTCGATTGAGCATTTAAGAAACTAGCTTGCTTATCCCAAGCAAATTGAATTTCCCACTCTTCCTCATAACCGCTTTCCGTAAGTTTATTTTTCCGCAGTTCTTTGGTCATGTCTTCGTTGTCTTTAACAAACATAATACGTTGAGCATGAATGATTTGAGTGTACTGCAGCATAATACTATCCCAAATGATTGTTAAGGAATCGTTGTTAACTGCTTCTTTTAATTCTTCTTTTAAATCATATATTTCTTGCGGTAAGTACTTTCTATATAAACCATGAGTAGCAGCATTACCATTACGAAGTGGAGCAGCGCCACCAGAATTACCAACAGCATTTTTATTACCCTTTTTGGCTCCACCACGATTGTTTACAGCATTCTTATTACCCTTGGGTGCTCCTGGTTTCTTTTTGGAGTACTCCGTATCTTTCTTTGGAGTACTCCGTTCATTTTTATGGAGTACTCCATTTAATTTGTCTATCCATCCATCTTTGGATTTCCATCCGCCAACCGTTTTTTCACTTACAGTTTTTTCGGATGTAGACAACAATTCGGCAATTTTACGATTCGTAATATCACCATTATGTTCTTTAAATATTTCATACGCTTTGTTACGGTCTGGACTTCGTTGTCTGGCCATAATTACATAACACCTGCCCCCTTATCCAATTGTTTGTACTTCCTTCTCTAAACACTCAATGCATATATGAGCGTTATCCGTATTTGCTTCACGGAGATATGTTTTATCAAAATGAGTAATAGTTAATGGCATTTTTAATGTCCACATGCACGGCTCATTACAAACAGAGCATGTAGGAACGTTTATAGTTTCTTCCTCCATTTACACCACCTCACGCTAATTGCTTTACAAAATAAAAAAGCAGCGTAATCGCTACTTTAAATTTTTCGTATTTTTTTCTTCTTCATTTATGTATCTATATAAAGTTGCCCTTGAAACATTGAACATCTTACAGACATCAACTTTAGGTAACCCTTGTTCAACCATTTTTAGCATACCCTCTATCTGTTCCGGAGTATGAGCACGTTTGCGACCACCTTGTTTTCCTCGTTCTTTTGCAGCAGCTACACCACTAACAACGCGTTCATTAATAACCTCGCGTTCCATTTCAGCCATTGCACCAAATATATGAAATAAAAACCTTCCCATTGTTGTAGATGTATCAATACCATCTTTAATAGAAACAAAGTGAATTTCCTTATCATTAAATTCTTGCAATAAATTAACTAACTGGTGCATGGTTCTTCCTAAACGATCTAACTTGTAAACAACCAATGTATCACCTTTACGAAGTTTGCCAAGTAATAATTGAAGCTCTTTTCTGTCCTTTTTCGCTCCACTTTCTTTTTCTGTAACTATTTCTTCACAACCATAACGGTTTAATTCATCCAATTGCATATCTAAATTTTGTTTTTTAGTAGAAACCCTAGCATATCCGAATATCATGCACCATCATCCCTTGTTATTTGATATAAAAAGTGTATCAAATTCCTGTATCAAAATCAATTATTAATTGAGACATAGTTTTGAGACATTTGTTATACCATTTTTATAGGTTTTAAGGCCCATACATGAAGTGTCTCATAATGTTTTGTTTTTGAGACACTAGTTTTCGGACAAAATAAGTTGCAATCCACTCGTCATCCCTTTAATTAGTTCAGATTCCTTTTCGTTAGATTGGGCTAATAATTTACCGATTACCTTCTGATCTGAATATGCTAGTAAAAAAGTAGATATATAAGCTAGTGCATTTACGTATTCTGTAGCATCTTTACTTTCGTTATTTGCATGAGCAGTATAATGTACATTTGGCACTATCATCACCTCTTACAATATTTGGTTTGTGTTGAGTTTGTTTCGTTTTTACATGCACACTTGAACCACTCTTCAAACCGCTCTCTATTTATCACCCAGGTTCCGCCAATCTTTTTAGATTCAATAGCACCTGCTGCACATAGATTCTTTATATGACCAGGAGAAAGGCCGCTAATAAGATGAGCATCATTAACGCCAATAACATTATCTAGTAATGCATATGGTTTCAAATTAACATCTTCCCATTTAACACCATACATCCCTATACCAAATTCATTCATTGTTGCTTTATCTGCTATTCTCTCTAAACGATCCAATACAATAGCATTAATTAACTCCCATGTAACTGCACCAGATAAAACTCGTGTCTTTAATTCTGTTGTTAAATCATTTAATAATTCTAATTCCATATGTATCACCTCATATTAAATGCAACACGTTTGCGCTTATCTTTCCTTAACTAAAAATATGCGGGTAAGGATTTGCACCTTACATAATATAGGATAGGCGTGTACTGACGCCTCGTTTTACTTCCTGCTGATTCTATGGGGACTCATTCCATCTACCGTATCCCTTAGCATTAGGGGCAACACACGTCATCCGTGCCCGACTTAAGTTCGGGGAGAGTCTCTCGCTATCTCGATCAACCTATCCGTTACGCAGTCTCACCGGAACGGTTCTCCTATATCTTATTAATGTCTACCTATTCCATCACCGCATTATGTTTATTGTGTAATTTCTATACAACAACAAAAATAGCATCCAATACGGATACTACTCTTTTTTATTCCTCTCCTAGCCACCGCACTCTTACATTTTTAAAATATGACTACGCGCCTAACGTCAGTGACTAGGAGAGAAGCAAAAGTTCTCCCAGGAATTTTTAAATTTTATATCGGGACATTTTTCCGTACCCCTTTAAATTGACACCCTAAAGGTAGGCAGGTATCAACTTAAAGGAGAACAGAAGCTCTCCTCCGTTTAGACCATTTAAATTAATGAAGTTTTGAAGACTATTACATTTGCGTATTGAAATCAAGAACTACATACAAAGCGAGGTACGCAACTCCTTACTCGTATGTTTAGTAAAATCCTCTTGCAGATAAGGAAGAGCAACGCTATATGTTCACTCATCACCTAACTACAAGAGCTGGTTTCGGCCTCTCATATATAGGGGGCATTCTGACGACAAATTTCGACATTTTTTTCAAAGAGAATTTATTATGGGAATGTATTATTAAAAAAGGGTGGCTGTTACAAATGTGGAGAAATATAGAAAATCACTGAAAATGATTGCACTTTGAGTTAACATAGTATTAAGGTAACTTTCCTAAGTAAGTATTTAAGGGGTGAATAATTTGAGTTTCAAATATAAGAGACCGTTAATTTTTATAGTCCTACTGTATATTCTATTGCTAGCTTTTAACTATGCAAATCATAATCAATTTAATTGGTTTGAAAACCTTATAAAAACACTATTTATAGTAGTGTTTTTTGAAATCATGATGTGGTTATTTTCTTCAAAAAAAACAACCTCTAGAAAATAAGAGGTTGTTTTTTATCACTTACCAAGTTTTACCAGTCCAACCTTCTTCTTCATATAAACATTTACCATAATACCATGCAAGTTGACCAGCTAAACTAACTAAATTACCTTTGACGCCTAATTTTATCATTTTTCTAGCTGCTAATTCATATTCTTTGTTAGTAATATTAGCAATAATAGAACCTAAAAAACCTACTGATAGAACTTCTACATAATTTGCTATAAGTTTTCTTTCTATACATCTATCTACAGCTTCTGTTTCTTGTTTGAATGGATCTTCATAGCCAGGCGGTGTATTTACACGTTGGATTTCTTGTCTCAATTGTTCTAATTCTTCAGTTTTACCATATTTGTTTTCTATCATATCAATATCAATATCTACTATTCTTCCGTATTTATCTTTAACTGCAGCCTCTTCCATAACAAACTTCAATTGAGCAGCTACTTCTTGTACTAATTTTTCTTCTTCACTATTAATCTCTTGAGCTTTGGAGATTCCAGCGAAAGAAGTTGTAAACAAAGCGAGTACAAGAGCCATCGATACAATATTTCTTAATACAGTCTTCATTTTTAATCCCATCCCTTTTCCTTATTTATGCTTTTTTACCGGTATTTTCTAGCACAGCTCTATCTTAATACATAAAGCTATAAAAATATATACCCTTCAGAAAGCGGAAAAATAGTGAAATCCAACGATTATTACCTTTGAAACCGCGGTTTCAAGATATTTACAATTTAATAATTTGAATATTCTGCATTTTATTTTTCAATTTAATTACGGATACAAATATAATATTAGATGGTAGATTAAATGTCTTTAAGAGCACAATTTTTTTGGCCCCTATCTTATACAAAATAGACTTCCACTCATTCTCTCACCAATCTTTTTATCCGCTCGTTTTAAATATTCTTGAACAGTAGTTCTTTGCAATTTTAAAAAGTTGGAAATTTTATCCTGTGTAAATCCATACCCTCTAGACATTATATATATTTCCTTTTCTCTTTCTGTTAGAGTTGATAGTGCATCTTCTAGCTGTATACGATCCCATTCAGAAATAACACTCTCTTTCACTTCTGTATCCCATTCATACACGGGTATTACGGTACTACGTACATACCTTTGCATTAATAAAGGATCACATGGCTTCTCGCGCTCATATGCAGCCCTACGTTCAATCCCTCTTGTTTTACCTGGCTGTTTAGCAGTACGCATCCATTCCAGAGCATAATTTATATCACTAATCATTTCATTAATAATACTTATATCTTTTTCTGTTGCGCCCACCTTAGATTCTTCTAATGTCTTTCTTGTTTTGGTATACTGCTCCATTAAATCTTTCATACCAGGTTCCTCCTTTTATATAAAAAGAGGACGCTGAATTATATATAGGATGAATTGCTATCCTATGCATAATCAACGCCCTCTAAATGTGGACTATTACTTTCGTTATTTTTCATTTATTCTCTTATTACGGTATGTGAAATTTTCACCTTAGGTTCCTCTTTTTTAATTGTTCACTTATATAACTTGGATCTCGTATCTCAAGTTCTTTTGCTATCTGTACTTTTGTCATTCCACTTTCTAGCATTATTAATGTTTTCGCACATAATACATCCCATTCTGCTTTCGTTCTCCTTTTAGGTTTATCCCCTACATAAGTTCCCCCTAAGGCCGTACCTAATTTATTTATCTGTTTACCTATATCACAATTATGTAAACAATGGCTGGATTTATATTGGTGCTCACATCCATTACAATGTTGGTCCTGTAAATTTATTATCTTTATACGTATGGCTCTTTTATTAATATCTTTCGTTTGTCCCATTAGCTACAAACCGGCCAATCTAATTTATCTACATGTACCAGGTAATCTACGAGAGCACGATCAGTTCTTTCTACTACATACGCATGTTTTTCAAATTCTTCCCTTGGAATGGATTTACGGCCACCATCATATAGCATAGCTTCATAGTATTCTGCCACTAATGAAACTGGAACGAAATAGATAATATGATCTGTTCTAAATTCTATTAAAAAGAAACAAATGGATCCATGCGCTTGTGTGTCATTTAAATAATCAATTTGGTGTCTACTTATATTATCTAATGGGAATCTTTTTGTTTCTTTAGTAGACTTCGCTTCGAAGTAAACCGCTCTTCCTTTATATACGCCATCGTAATCCACAGTAGATTTACTTCCCCATGCACTTTTGGTTATTTCACCTTTTTTATTCGTTTTTATAACTTTCACCGGTGTTGGACGTTTATTGAAGATACCTACATTCGCTGATTTGTACATGCGACAAGTAATGTTTAATAATTGTTCAAATGCCATCCCTCTATTTCCGTAACCCATGCTGCTTCCTCTCTTTCTCTCAAATAAGGACTTTGTTTAGCTCGCTAATCCGACCACAACACATGGCGTATCGTCTGACCAAACTGTTTCATTCTCCTTATAAATTTCCTCTAACGTTCTATAAACAGGGAACCCAATGCATTCCCACTCAATTTTTTCAGTTGGCTCCATTTCCTCAACTACAACATCATGAATATCTCCGTACTTCATAACATGCAATAAATAATACCCGACCGCTTCAAATCGATTCTTTGCTCTAATGACTTTAATATGTTCACCGAATGCAAACATGACTTTGTAAAAGTTCATTTGCGCTACCTGTATTTTTTCAATACATTCTACAATTCCGTCATAATAACTCTCTTCAACCAGAAGAGTTTTACCGATACCATCAATGTCCGCTTTCTCCCAAAGTGATTTATCTCCTTTTATGTCTTGCAACTTCATTTCTCATTCTCCTGTACTAATAAAATATCGTTTTGGTTTACTTTTCTTCTCCGTGTAAAAATCTCATACAAGTATTAATTGTGTGATGAAATACAATTAGATACGGAACTTCTATCTTTTTTTTATTTTTCACTAATTTTAAATTCATTAATTGCCCCATTAGCCATTCAGCTTTTTGTTCTCCTTTTTGATGAATCCCAACATGGATATTTTCTTTAATTCCATTTCTTTCACCGAATTGATATGCCGCTTCCAAACCAGGATCTCCACTATATTCCACTAGTCCAGTCATATAAGCTAGTTGCTCACGTCTAGTTTTCATTTATTCTCTCTCTCTTCCAAATAAGAATTTTGTTACATTTTTTCTAATGCTTCATCAATCACTTGTTTAATTTTCTTTTTACTTACTCCATTGTTAACGTCGTATTCAAAATTAAATCCACATTTACAAGTACGTTTGACTATATTGTCATCAACTTCTAATGTACCTTGACCATTACCAACAAATTGATTACCACAATTCGGACAGTCGTTAATAAGTGGCGATATTCTCAAAAAATCCATTGCGTTCATTTTTTATCTTCCTCCTTCTACCAAATAACTATTTTGTTAAGATTGCTTACCGATTTCTTTATCTAACCGTTGTTCAAAGATTTTTCGTTCTTCTGGTGATAAAGTTTCAAAGAACCATTTATCTGAAGCTAATACAGTAGTTGTTGTTCCATCGTCTTTTCTTACAGTCCTTAATACCCAGAACCCTTTCGGACGTTTATTGGACTGTTGATCCCAAAGTGTTTTGTTAACTTCCATTAGACCAGGACTAATTTTCCCATTAAGTTCAACATGCACAAAGGATGCACTGAAAGCACAAACGTTATCGCCATCTCTTTCCAAAACTTTGATGTCCATATGTTGATATTTATATTTATTACTACTCATAAGTGTTTTCTCTTTAATCACTTCAATCGCTCCCTTGTTTTCTATTCGAATAACGCTTTTATTCAGTTTTCTAATGCTGCACAAAGTACTTTGTAGCGAGTTCTTCCTTCTCTTTTTACTTTCTTCGTACCTTTGTAATTCTCACATGGTGGAATCATATGCACTCCACCATAATAGCCACTCTTATAAATACATTGGCACTCATGCAATACAGGATTTTCTATTCCTTTAGGAACTGATAGATACTTATTACGCTCACGTTGTGTATCTTTCCGTTTAATTGGGCAATCCTCTACTAACACATGCACATCTTCTGTACCATCTGTTCCAAATGCACAGCAACTCGAAATAATCTCTTTTTTCATCAACAGTGATAAATCATAATTAGATTCAATAAACTTCATGCATAATTTTCTATTCGCATCGTTTCCTAAGCGATCGTAAATCAGTAACATTTCTTTTTTTGTGAAGTTTTTCCCTAATAACTGATTAAAGCTTTTCAGGATTTTTCTAGACTTATAATCACTCAAACTTTTACTAATTGGTCTTGATAACCATGCGAACATCTTGCATAGAAAATCCAAATGATTTTCTACGTCCTCTAATCTGAAAGAAAGGTTGCTTCTAGGATCAAATATTAATTCGTTACTACTATTTACAAAAGCCTTTGGGAAGCATCCCTGTGTCTTTTTCACTAAGCTTTGTACCTCTTCATTCATTTCTCGTTCCCCATTTCTTAATAAAATTCACATTTGATAATATTTTTGTTTAGCACCGTGCACTATAGCAGCACGATACAAAAAGTTCCTAACAATATATAAAGCTTCATGTTCATCTTTTGCATTTATATCTACATTTAGCGTCCCTTCCATTGGCGGTAGTTCATAAGTAACAACAAATGTATACATATCAATATCCGCTCGCTTGGCGTTCAAAGTTTTCCTTATTCTTCTCCTTGTAGGCCTGTACAACATCTTCAAATTTATAACCGTATAAATAGCAAAGACGGAAGAAAATACCGAACGCTTTATGTAAATGGGTTAATGCTACACTTAAATTTCTAAATTCACACCATGCACGTTTAGCTGATAATATATCCTGCATATACCATTCAAAAAGCCTGTTTACATTCAACACGTTTTTCTTCATGATGTATTGTTTCGAAAATCCAGATACGAGTTTTCTTTTTAATGTATGACGATCTAATTCAATTACGATGTTCATTAGAAAGTGGAATCCATCAACTAACTCTTCCAATAGACCATCCTTTGGCGTTCCAAATCCTGTGCTCCACATTTTAAAGGCCCTTGTTTCGTTCCAGGCTTCACCAATTTCGACTATTAACCCGCGGAACAGCATATCTAACTTATCGTTACCCTTATATCCGATTCGCTTATCTAGTTCTTTCTGCATTTCGAACAACTCTGTAATATCAAAAGTCTGCTGCGTTTCTTCTGGAGTAATTACATATAGGTTTGTTGTGTGTCTCATAATGCATAAGCTCCTTTACGATAGTCTTTAATAATTTCACCTTTTTCATTGAAGTAAACAATTTCCCAATGTGGATTAAATCTAAATTTATGAGGGTTATCATCTAATACAATAAACAAATCATTTTTACAATTCCCGACGATCATCCCTGGTTTTCCCTGCACTTCGACACGCATTCCGCGTTTTGCGAATGGGATTCTTCTAAAGTTACACATCTTCCGGAATGGCTCTTCTTTACCAAATAAGGTTGCTATATCAACTACACCTTTATATTCACAAGTGATAAATGGCTCAAACTGTTCGAACGGCATATTAATAAAACCTTGCTTTTTAATTTGTTTGTAAAAATGATATTTCGCCATCTTTTCATTTTCTTTTACTACAATGTGATTACAACGCCAGTGAGGGAAGACTGTTGAAATATGATATTTATATGTAGATTTCATCGTTCTTCCCCCGGTTGCAATAAGAATCGTGCGGATTCATTACAATTTGTACATGTAACTTGGATTTCTTTTTCATTCGCTTGAACCATAACACCTTGGATTCCATTCTCCTTTGTAGCAATAATAGGAAGCACTGCAGCATTCCCCATTTCTTGCTTCGCTCTATCTAGTTCCGCTGCTATATTCATGACACAATTACATAAGATTTCAAATTTCATGATTCCATTCTCCTTTAACCGTTTTATGATCGTTATAACGAGTAAGACCGCCAATTCTAGCTCGTCCAATTCCCACAACTGGCGGTCCTTTGTCCTATAACACTCTAAAGCTATTAACTTTCCAATCAATTTTTCTCTACGCAATATCTTGTTTCACCTTTTAAATTGCCAATATTCCAAAAACGTTAAATGCACTTTTTAGTGGTTCAGCCTGCAGCATCTTCTGCAAAGAATAGTACTTCTAGTTCTTGCGGTTCAATATCTAACCTTTTACCAGAGTTAATAATGAACACTGAAACTACGCCTGTATCCTGATTTTGGTGCAATACTGTAAAAGCATTCCGATCATCAGTAACAAAGTCACCAGAATGAAACTCATTTTCTTTTCTACCTTTCTTAGCAAAGACTCTGCGACGCTCTTCCCAATATTGTTCATCTTCTGTTGCTAGACGGCAGTGATCTGCGTATTGCCAACCTTTATCACCAGCAGTCATTACACTACGATTCCCCCAAATACCTAGAATCTTAATACGTCCTGATTTTTGCTCTACATCCATACACTTTACTTCCGCAAACATTTTGCAATCGTTATTTTCATACACTACCCAGTCACCTACCTCGAATGGCGTTTTGATAAACTGCGTTACTGGTACCATTACTGCTACAATTTTCATCTTTAACCCTCCAAATATTTAGTTACATATTGCGGTTTAAATCCGCTATCAAAATAAATTCGTAATGGCTGCGGTTCCTGCGATTCCCTCGCAGCTTTGCAAATCTCTTCTGCTTCGTCCCAAAAGAAACTTTTTTCTTGCGCCCGTCTATACCGCCATAACGCTGTTACATAGTCGATATACATATCGAAGTGATTATCCTGCTTTACAGAGCGTGGCAGTTCGTCTGCGCTCCATACATCACACGGAATAATCGCAAGCACATCTGCAAATCCTACGCGTCCTGGCAAGTGCTTCGCATGAGCATTTCTTATATCAAACGGTTGCGCCTGTTCCCTAAAATCTATAATTTTTTTGTTTGTGATTGCTGCATTTGAATTTGTGAGATCATCCAGCAAGAATGTCAGTTGTTCCGTCATCGTGAACACCTTCTTCTAACTGCAGTGTGTATACAAGCCCTCTATCTAGTAACGCACCAATAACTGCATTCATCCATAAATGAGTACCAATCTTTTTTTGTAAGTATTGTAGAATCGATACAATTTCACTTGTAGAAAGCGATACAAATTCACCTAGCTTTTCTTGATTGAATTTCCCTCCACGTTTTTCAATTACAAAAGCTAGTTCTTTTTCCTCCGCGTATCTCTCCGCTTTTATTAAATCAAAGTCCCTTACTCTATCCATACCGTACCCTTTAATAAGTAGCTTTAACATATCTTGAATCACATTAGTCTCAACCACTTTTAATTTAAGCTCCACTTCTCCACGACAAGACTTACAAAGCGTTTTCTCGCAGCCCTCAATGTACATATTTTTCACATCAGCAGTTGGGATTACTGCACTACAGATATCACACCATTCACTATTGTCGTACAACAAATCATTCATTACTTTCAGCTCCCTGCTTTATAGTTTTTAATCAATCTATTTATCTTTATATTTTTATAAATGCACATATTTTTGGCCGCTAGTGCATTTATCATGTTATAATTGCAAATGTAAATTTATTTTTAAATCCAAATCTATATCTACCTTTAACTTTTTTGAGTATCCATCAATATGATGGATCTTTTTTTATGCGTTTTTTCTTATTTTCTCTACTACTTTTGGATTACCGCCTAGCGATTCCAGGCGATCCGCTACTCCAAGAACATTTTTTTGTTCTTCATTTCTAATATATTTATCTTTTTTCTGTTTTTGCCTGTACAGTTCAATTAGTTCTTTTTCAACTGCAGCTGCTTCTTCTTTTTGTTTATTGCTTAATTCCTTTAACTCCAATGCAGTTATTACCTCACGATTATTCATCGCTCTATTACTCTGTTGTTCTAACATTTTTTGATTCTTCATATATTCACGTAGCTGACTCTCTAAAGCCCCAGCTCTTTGTATATGCTCCGGAAGTACCCTATCGGCTAATCCCATCTAATTCACCTCAATTCCAGCCACACCGCTAAAGATGCAGCTGAAAGTTATATAAATTGCTATTAAGCAATGATAAATACTTTTTTGTTTTCAATCTCGTCTGCTAGTTTCTCAACCAGGTACTTTTTGATGTTTTCAATTGCTTCTAATTTCCAAGCACCACCATCCGCTTCAAACAATGCACATTTTGGACCACTCTGCATTCTGAATACAAATGGACTTTCTGGCTGTTCAACTTCAACGAAAGTACGGTACGGCTGTAACGTCACTGGATTTGGCACTGCTGCATTCACTCTTGAAGCACCCGTTTGCACAACTGCAGTTTGCGAAACACCATCATCTTTATATGTATTAATGTTTTCGTCTCTTATATTACCCACTACTTTCAACATTGCTTCGCAATCATCGTTCCTAACAAATGCAGACTGCAAGCTGATATTAAAGTTTTCTGGATCGTGAAATCTCTCAAAAGAAAATTGTGGTGTAAGAGCTTTAGCTTCCATAAAGATACTACGGTTATAATCATTATTAACTTTCGTGAAGCATGAAACATTTTTAGGATTCTCAACATGAATCATTAAAGGGTGGTCACCATCAAACTCTGATTTGATGTAATCTACTAAACCAGAAAGGCTGTTAACTGTAATCCCTACCGCTGTTGGTTCCTTTACTGCATATAACGGTTGAGTAGAGTATGGACGATCATTAACCTTTTCAATTCTTACTCCTGCTGATTCTAATAAGTACTCCATTGCTTGTTTAATCATTTTTATATTTCCCCTTTACGATTTATTAGTTTGTTTTTGTTTTACGAAAATCTACTACTCCATTTTCGGTAGAAAGTTCCTCCGTTTTAACTTTTTCGCCTACATCGTTAGCAATATCACCCTCCATGTCCATGTAGTACTGCCCCTTTATACCAGAAGCCAGTTCTTGACCAACAACTTGTCCGTCATGATCACGGCCCATAAGGATTTTTGATCCCACTTCTATAGTTGGTGCTAACTTAGATTTTGCTTGCACCTGGCAGTCCCAAACTTCACGTTTTTTATCGCCAGTAATCGAAAGAGTTAATGTAATTGTTCGTGGTTTCTTTGGATCCGTATTAGGATCTGCCATATTTTCTAAAACTCTTTCGAATTCCGCATCAAACCTTTCTGCGACTGCACCATCTGCGAAACTATTTAAATCTATTGCCATTTGTAAAACCTCCCTATTGTATCTAAGTTTTTATACTAAACGTGGACGCCAAACTTTGATGTAATCTATAACTTCATCAAAGTCCTTCTGACGTACATTGTGATAACTACTTACAGCGAACGAAGCATAAATATCTTTCCAAAGTGCAGAAAATACTTTTCGTTTGGTATCATGAATATTCTTATTTACTATTCCATCATCCCAAACCTTATAGACTCTACGGTTAACCGCATTCCTAATAGCTAATTGCTGACTATAATCAACAGTCATTCGTTCAATTAAATCCACTTTAATTTGCTGCACTTCCGTTTTGATTTGAGATAAGTCTTCTTCATGAGTAAGCGCTAATTTCATAGTTGCAATGAACTGCTCACGAGATGAAGGAAAACTCACTTGATTTTGTTGAATATATTCTTCCATACGATTAAACTCATGGATGAACATTTCTTTATACTCTGCGGCTTTTTCTCCTGTATATCCCATTACGAGAAACATAAGGCCATCCCGCTTAAGTAAATATTTCTTATTAAGTTTTCCACTTGTATCTCTATATTCACTCAAGCCAAAATTGGCTTGAGTGAATTCTTTACTGCATTGCAACGCTTCTATAGATCTAATAACCTTTCCATGCTCCTTTTTAAATACTTGAGCAACAGTTATGCTATCTGTTACAATTTCATCTTTTTCCATAAATACTAAGTGACTAACCGGTTGTTGAATTATTTGTAACTGACTCATAACCCTTATGAGACCTCCTTCCTTTCTAGCAACCTATGTAATTCCTTGTTAGCTTGAAGATTTTTTTCATTCCACTCGGTACAACTATTTAAGTCCCCGGTTGTTATCGCTTCTGCTAACTTATTCATACTCTCATTCATCTCAACAAGAATTTTAAATGCTGCTATTTTCGCTTCACCTGTAACATAATGCACACCTTGTCCTCCTCCAGCACTCTGGTTAAGCTGTACTTAACTAGAGTGCTAAAAAAAATAAACATCTTTTGTTAAGTTCTACTTATCATGAAAAAGTGATCGATTGGGACACTAAAAATTTCAGCAAAACAAATTAATGTTTCCCTGCTCGGAGCACACTTACCACTTTCTATTAAAGAAATCGCGGAACGTGTACAACCAACTTGCTTTCCTAAAACTTCTTGTGACATTTCCCTCTCCAATCTTAACCTTTTTAACTCTGTAGGATTGAATTTCATTGCGTCACCTCACTTACATGAGTGATTGTAACACAAAGTTAAGTACAGGTAAACAAATTAGTTTTAGTTTTTAAAATTCTAATTTTTCCGTCTATTTTTAATATAAATGTTGACTACTACTTAACAATTGTTTAATATAATAAGTGAGGGATATCAATTAACAGTTACGTAACTGTTAATTGTTCTAATAATTATATTTTGAAAATGAAAGGGCGAATGTTCGTGAATGGTAATAGGGTTAAAACGCTGAGAATGGAGAAAAAGCTAACTCAACAAGAGCTTGCTGATAAAATAGGTGTTAGTAAATCTGCATTATCTCAAATCGAAAACAATAAAACTACACCGTCTCGCGAAACAGTTTCTGCTCTATCTCGTATACTTGAAGTTACAACGGATTATCTATTAGGGCTATCTGAATATAGAGAGCTTGATAAAGAAGAAGCCTCTGAAGTTAGAAAGGAAATGGATGAACTTACAAATAAATTAGAAAAACTAAGTGAAGAAAGACAAAAATTTCTTATAGATATGATGAAAGCTATTGTTGAAAAAGGTAGCCTTTAAAATTTGCGTGGAGATTGATAGTGTTAAGGACTATCAATCTCTTTTTTTAATTCGGTTATAGCCGTTACCACATTTTGATCTTCTGTTGTTCTTTCCAAAATTAAGATTTGTTCAAGTAACTGTTCTATTTCCACGACTACAACCTCCAAATTTTTTATCAGTTTGATAATTATACCATAAAAACCAAACGCACGTTCCCGTTTTTTTGCGATATTCATGTTTTATTTTTATATTTAAACATACTTATTAATAAATATTAGTTGGAAATATATACTTAAAGTTGTAATATATAGATATAAAACTTTTCGGAGATGAGATTATGGGTTTTAAGTTTCGTAAAAGTATCAAAGTTGCGCCTGGCGTAAAAATAAACGTTACTCACAAGGGCGTTGGAATAAGTGCAGGTGTTAAAGGAGCCCGTATAAGTACTGGTCCATCTGGATCAAGAATTACTACTTCTTTACCTGGCACCGGAATCTCATATGAACAACGCATAGGTAAAAAGAAAGGTTCAAAACAAAGAACGAACACTACTAATCAAAACACCGTACCTACGTCTTCACCATCAAATAAACAATTACAAACTAGGGTTAAATCATCCCCTCCTAAAAGAGAAGTCAAAACTTTCAAGGTTACTCCTATCCTTTTAAAAGATAGTAAAACAAACTCTTTAGGTAGAAAATTAATGAAACCACTTTCTATTATTACAGGAATATGTGCAGCGCTATTTTTACTAATGCTACTTATTGTTCCAGCTTTGATATTAGCTTTTATCTCTTGTTTGTGCTACATAAATATTAAAACCCCAAACGTAGCAATATGTCCTAATTGTAACTGCGCTAATGTATTAATATCTAGAGAAAAGAAGATTACTTGTCGTAAATGTAAGAGCACTCTTCTTATGTAAAAATAAAAAAGTTATGGACAAAGTAATTAAGTAAGTTAAAGAATCCGCTTTCATTTTTCAGAAAATATGATAGAATTGTCTTTGGATGGTATTCCGTATACATATTATTAAAATTAAAGTGGTTATCAAGTCGAAGAAAAGACACTCATTTGAGTGTCTTTTCTTTTTTCTGATTATTTGTTATGATATGACTAGAGTATGACTTCTAACTGAATTGCATAAAATAAAAGAAGAGATGCGCTAACATCTCTTCCAGTAACTGCTACCGCAAGGTGGTCGGTTGCTAATATTTATTTACGTTTAGAACCGCCCTTTCGCTTGCAGGCATTTGGGGCGGTTCTTTTATTTCGTTTACTGTTAATCTTCTTCGCCAGCTCATTCGCATAAGCTGTTGCAAATACTGTAAGGAATACCTTAGCAGCGTCATACAATAAATTAAATAAAGAATCCATTCAGTCACCTCCCTTCTCTCTAAGATCAGAGAAAGGATAGCAACCTCCCGCCCTCACAATATACAGTTATATACAGTCTATCACACAATTCTATTAGGCGAAATATCATTGGAATATTCTCGAAATACTTCGATTTAAAAATAAATAGTATTCTCCCTGTGGATAACCATACTTATCCACAAAAAAAGTCCGACATTTATTGTCGGGCTTCGCTTTTTCTCTTCTTTTTTCCACAAACATCTGCTATGATTGATAGAGTAGATACATAAATTGCAAATGTAAATTTTTCATATAAATTTAAAAAAAATAAAAAAACCCCGACGGAATTTTCAAAGGTTCGTAGAGTTTGGCCGCTCCTATCAACCGATGAAAATTAAAACACGAGGTTTGTTTTCACATATTTAATAGCTATCCTTATGATAGCATATACTTTAAAAAATGTGAACAACAATCCTCTAATTTCCTATACCCATTTTTGGGCGGGGTGGAAAATGGAGGATTTTTTATTATGTCCAAAGTGACTAATAACACCGAAGATATGTTAATGAATGAAGTAACTACAGGAGAACCGCTTGAAAAGGGTGGGTACTTCGTTGCCTATAATTATGTAATGCGTAATGCTATGAAGGTCTTTGACTTAACTGCAGGAGAGTACGCATGTCTCACTATGTTATTTAGCTATGCTGGTGCAGATAAAGATAAATGTTTCCCTAGCCAAGCTACGTTAGCAGAATGCCTAAATGTAAAAGATAGAGCCGTTCGAAAGTATTTAGATGGATTAGAGAAAAAAGGTTGTTTGGTAATCTACAATACTTACAATAACTATAATCAAAAGACAAAGAACGTGTATGATCTATCGCCTTGCTTACATAAAATCCGTGAAATATTCTGCGTTAATGAAGAAAAAACAGATATTTCGGAGGGAAAAAGAATGGTTCGGAAATCCCGGAATGATGGACAGGTCCAAATGGACCTATCCAATTCTATGGACAGGTCCGAACGCACCGGTGGGACAGGTCCAAATGAACCTACTACAAATAACAATATACAAATAACAAATAAAAAAGATGATGATGATATACCGAACGCTCCGCTTTCGGATGAAGTCATTCATCAAAATTCAAATATCATCTTAGAAGAAAAACAAGACTTACATATTCCTAAACTATCAAGTGATGATATTTTATGGATTGCTGATATGGTCAGTGACATTTATAAAGGTAAAATACAAAAACGTTCATTTGATTCTGTACTTAAAAAATGTATTAACAATTATCAAAAGGGTACTGTACCAAACTTTGAAAATTATTTGATTACAGCAATTGAAAATAAAATACAAGATTTAGAGATACGTAGAGATCGAGAAAAAAGTTTATTAGATATATTACCTAAGACTAAACATAAGAAAAAAACTGTTAGAACGGAACTTGCGCCAGATTGGTTAAAAGAAGATTCTTCTATGTCTACTGAAGATAATGGACAAGCTGAAAAGAATTTGGAAGAGGAACGTAAACGTTTAGAAGAAGTATTAAAAAAATACAAACGTGATTAATACAAAACATCAAAGGGGGTATAGCATGACTAGAGAACAAGAATGGTTTCGTCAATTTATAAAAACAGATGAATTTTCAGAAGCTTTGGGAATGATTTGGAGATTTGGCCATATACACATGGGAGATAATAGATTTGAATTATCTCATAAATCTAGTCATGTTGTATCCAGGTTTTCTGAATTGATTTTTGGAACGTCTGAGCCACGATCTTATTTTAGAAAAGATAAAGGTTTTTTTGAATGGGAATGTCACTTAGACAGTTCTCATCCATTTATACTTGAAGCTCAAAAGATGGGATGGACTCCAAGGTTACAGCAAGAAAGAGTATTTCCAACAGGAGAATTTAATGAGTCTGTTTTTGTAAAAACGTATATATTAATGCGTCATGATGTAGGAATTATGAGAGAAAAAACTAAACATGGCGTTCTAATACGTCCACGATTAAGGCTACATGGTTCTGTAGATGTATTACAAAATGTATGTAGAGTATTACATCAAGATTTAAATATTAAACCTAAAAAATTACAAACTGATTTAAAGGTACAAAGAGCAAAAACTATTTACTATCAATCTAAGAAAGATATCCCTGCAATTTTACAATATGCCGGGGCTAGTGATGCTTTAGCAAAGTATCATGATTTTGAATTAGGGTATGAAAATACAGGTGAGGAAGTAAAATGTCAGTAGCTGAAGTAACCGAAGAACTAGAAGTAGTTGATGGTCAGGAAGAAACTATTCAAGAACTAGCAACCAAAATCTATCACCAAAAGACCAGAGAATACGTTGAAGAAGTACTAAATACATTTGAAAATGGTAATTACAGTTCTTCTATATTTTGAAATGCATTGATGAAGACGCAGAAATAGTGGAAGTTTTCGATGGATATAGATTATGGTTCGCTTTGTAGGATAAACACAGTGAAATTCAACTGGGTTCATCCTGCAAAGCGCAATCTTAATGGGATTGATTTTGGTTTTTGCCATGAAGCCGGGTATCTCGATGAATCTTTCCACCATATTCCTCGCCAAAAAGCTCTCTGCCACGAGATCCATGATCGAACAAATCAAGAGTTGCTCTTGCAATATAAATGTTTGCATCGTAGCGGGCTTCAATTGCTGGAAAACCTTTACCTTTACGATCCCAATCTGCACAGTATAGGTTCTCGAAGTGTAGTCTAGTACATTTCCCAGCTACACGGATACAATTGTTTCCAAACGTCTGCAATCTGATGTTAGAGCATTGAACTGTTACTTTTTCGGCATCAACATGGATTCCAGTGGCAGAACAAAATTTAACCTCTTTATCTTCTTCAGCATCTTCATATTCCAAACAATCTTCCCGTGTTTCGCCTTTAAACTTATGCTCCCCAGCTCTCCCTTGAGCTGTGAAATTAACGATTTGCCCGGAAGTACTATCGTGTTTACCATCTTTTGGAGCCTCACCGTCTATGAACAAAGCAGTATGGCATCCATCAATGTCCGCGTTTGCAATATGAAACTTATTTGTATGATCGTTATTATTATTATTAACTGTAAAGTGTATTCCATTGTGGTAGCCTAACATGAAGATGTTAGAAAGGAATGGGTTGTCATTACTCTTAGAGATAATGCCTTGTGCAGCACCGAACATATAATCAGCTACGTATTTACCATTTTCCTCATCTGCTCCTGACCAAAATGTCCAAAAGTGGACGTCGTTGATTCTAATCACATCCTTGGCATTATCGATTTGAATTCCTGTCGCAAGCGGCTGCCCCCAAATCCCATCAAGTGTTATTCGACCAGTGGTACTTTCTTTGCCGTCACTAGGATCATCTCGATGAAGAAGAATTCCATGTGTTGGATTGAGCAAGCAAATATTCTGTATTTTCACGTCATCGGCCTCAATGGAAATAGCGAATTTGTAGTCATCGGGTCTCCACTCAGGTTTTGGAACTGGTTGCTCATGGAAGATACCAATATCACGAATCACCACGCCGCCAGCTTTTATAGAAAACGGTATGATTTCGGTATTATCAACTTTTATCCATGTTCCTGCGTTAGTGTTACCACCCCCACCCCAACCAATACCACTAAGGGTGACAAATTCTTCGATTACTATGCCAGAACCAATCCGGTATTTTCCCGGTGGAAACCATACTACGGCACCATAATTTTTTTTCTTTATCTTAGCCATTTCAATTGCAGCTTGTATAGCATTTGAATCGTCTGCGACTCCGTCCCCAGTTGCCCCGAAATCAGTAACATCATAGATACCTTGCATTATTTTTAACTCCTTTTCATTGTATAATGCTACCATTACCATGCTTTTGTAACTTTATTCGTAAGAGAACCTTTTTTAAGGGAGGAGATGAACTAAAGGAGAACAAAAGCTCAATAAATACAAAACGAGGCTGCCAACGTTCAGTAGCCTCGCACTGGTTCGTCTATATATGTAAGAAACACGTGCTTAAAAGGAAGCGCCCATTCCCTATTTAACGGGGATTTGTTTTTCGGAAAATTCCTTAATTCACCTTTTCGAGGGGATGGGCAAAAACACCCAATATATAATTCCCATTCAATTAAAAATTTCACGCACCGTATACTAAATGAAATAATAGTTCTTAGAGAATACTGTAACATTTCGACGAAGACAAGGGTTTCCCCTCCACCATAACGAATGTTATAACACGAGGTGATGATGCTATGACAGATAAAACAGTCAGCTCTCAAGCCGTGTATATTAGCAAAGACATAGCGACGATGCTCAAAATCCAGGAGTCTACTTTGAGAAAATATTGTATCATGCTCAAGGAACAAGGTTATCACTTCTGCAAGAATGAGCATGGGCACCGTGGATTTATGAATAACGATGTTATAACAATAAGGAAGTTAATTGAAATCAAATCACACACTGACATGACGTTAAAACAGGCTTGTAACGCAATAATGACATGGGTTAAAGAAAAAGATATGTCACAGGTTGATGCGGATGTTATAACGGAAAATGAACAACATGACGAACAATCTACCAGGGTTTTAAAATTTCACGTATCTTATCTATAGTGTAATTGAGTTTTTTAATCTGTAGGGGATTTTTATTAACGTGAATTTTTTCTTAATTTAAAGACTATCTTGGTAAAGTAAGAGACTATTTATGTTCACAGATACATCTATTCCAACAATTGATGAGAGGAGCGTAATTATGTCTAGATCCATTCGTATTGTACGGCGTGGTCTTCAAGGACGTGTTCGTGGAAATTTTAATTGGCCTGGGGTGATTACAGCTAAATCAGTGGTGCATATGAGTGCTGGTGAAGTTAGGTTTGGCACAACGCAGGTGGTACAAACAGATCCTAAACAGGACTTCCATTATCATCTCGGTGAGGCCAGAGTATGGATTTCAAATATATCACCCCATAAAAACGAATTTGCAAGTGAAATTGGCGGAGTAGAGTTTTTTGTAAATGTCGAATCTTCTTCCCCAGTTGATGTTGCAATTACCATTACTGTTGAGGATAGCCTTCCAATCGAAATACAAGGCTATTAAAATTCATCATCACCATTAATGTATATAAAACAAGGATTCTCGTAACACCATCACGAATGCTATAACACGAGGTGATGGTGTTATGACAGATAAAACAGGCAGCTCTCAAGCCGTATATATTAGCAAAGACGTAGCGACGATGTTAAAGATCCAGGAGTCTACTTTGAGAAAATACTGTATCATGCTCGAGGAACAAGGATATCACTTTCATAAGAATGAGCATGGGCATCGTGGATTTATGGATAACGATGTTATAACTCTAAGGAAGTTAATCGAGATTAAATCACACCCTGATATGACGTTAAAACAGGCTTGTAACGCAATAATGACCTGGGTTAAAGAGAAAGATATGTCAGATGTTGATACGGATGTTATAACGGAAACTGAGCAACATGACGAGCGATATAACGAGTTGAAAGAGATGATTCAGCAGCAGAATGAAATGTTAAAGCAAATGGCAAAGAAAATGGATGAGCAACAACGTTATATTGATGAGAGATTAGAAAGACGAGATCAGCAGCTTATGAGTGCTATACGTGAGATGCAGGAAGAGAAACGAGTGTTATTAGAAACTGCTGCGACAAATAAGAAACCTTGGTGGAGATTTTGGTAGAATTATATATATTATAAACGGAGGAGATTTAAATGGTTTGTGTTATGTTATTAGAGAATGGTCTAAGAGAAAATTTGCAACATCCATATGAATTATATGTTCAAACTTATACTGAAAGAATATCTCCGGTTTTCGACAACATAGACCAGGAAGCTGAAGAGATTGCTAAAAACGCTTATAACAATATGATGAAGAACGTGGGGGCGGGGTATGAAGACTATGATCCCGGTGACTTTGCAGATGATGCATGGCAATTTGGTCTAGATTATTATGAAAATGTTTCGTTAATGAGATACAACACAAAGTTAATGTGGATTTCTACAATGTATCAATTTTGGGAACAACAAGTTAGAAGATTTTTATATAAAGAAATGACTAGCAGCGGCTATAAAGCTTTGAAGAAAAATCAGCAAGAAATAGAATATAAAGATTTTTGTGTAAATATTGGTAAAATAAAGGAGTTCTTTCTTGGATTTAATGTTGATCTTGAAACCTTATCCTGTTGGGAAAAAGTACACGAGCTAAGACTACTAGCAAATGCAATAAAGCATGGTCCAGGCGGATCCGCCGAAGATTTATTGGAAATCAGACCAGATATTTTTGATTCCTCACATGTATCAACTAATCTATTAGATTTGTATCAAACAACTTTAAACGATGTGGTTATTAATATAAGTGATCAAGATTTCAAAACGTATGCAAATGCTTTGATTGATTTTTGGGGAGAGTTACCAGATAGAATGGTATCTTACTAAAGAATATAAAAAGTTAAAAAGTTTGTTTACGGTAGTAATCTAATTATACTTTATGGAGATCCTTTTGAAGGATCTCTTTTTATTAACAATTATATAACCGTTATATAATTGTTAATAAAACATTGAAAAATATCTCCGTTTGGTATAAAATTTAGTTAACATTATATAAGCATTACATAACAAATATATAAGTATTAATAATTGAGGGAGTCGATAAAATGACTAAAGTATTTGCAATTGATCATGGGAATGGCGCTGTAAAAATGCGTACAGATGTGTTTAAAAAGACACTTCCAGCAATCTATTCATTCTCTTCTAATGTAGGAGAAGCACTGTCTGGTGGGAAGATGAAGCTTAAAACATATAAAGTTGAAGGAACAGAATATGTTTGGGGCGATGACATAATTAAAGTTAACAATACTTTAAACACATACGCTCAACAAAATCGTTATAAAACTAATCAGTATAAAACACTATCAAAAATTGCATTAGCTGAAATGGCTGCTAAAACAAATGTAAAAAGTTACGATGAAATCTTAGTTGTAACAGGTGTTCCAAGCCAAGAAATCGGAACAAAAGCCGTTGATGAAATTAAAGAAGTTTATCAAGGAACTCATGAGCTTGAGGTAAATGGTAAAAAAGTAACGATTAATGTTGTAGATGTTATTGTTCTTGCTCAACCGGTAGGAACAGTTATGAGCCGTTATTTAGATGAAGATGGATTTGTTGCAGATGATTCTTATGAAGATATGACTGTAGGTATTATCGATATCGGAACTGGTACAACAGATTTAGATGTAATCTCTATGCTGCGTCGTGAAAAAGAATCTACTTCTGTTCCAAAAGGAATGCACGATGTCTATGAACCAATTGTAGCTAAAATTAAAAAGGAAACAAGCGCAACTATTAATGATTATAAATTAGAAAAAGTATTTGAAGAGGCTGCTTACCAGGCTTCTAAGCGTATGGATCCAATTGATTTCAATGATGAAAAAACTGCATCGATTAAAGAAGTTTATGATTTCATCGTAAACGGAGTAAATAATGCATGGAAAACATTTGACCGTTTTGATGAAGTGCTAGTTTCTGGTGGTGGTGCGAATACATTCCACGAGTTATTGGAAGAATGGATTGGTAAAGTAACAAAATTAGAAGAAAGCCAAACTGCAAACGTGGAGGGCTTCTACAGATACGGTAAATTTGAGGTAGGCGAAGAAGATGGCGAATAAGACATACCTTCTGTCTTATGATGATGTATTAGATAAAGACATTAAAGATTGGTTAGAATCTTTACCACGTAATAGAAAAGCTGAAATGGTTCGTACTGCTATTAGACATTACATGCATACAAGTGGTTCTATCATTATTCCTCCTATGAAAGAAGAAAAAGTAGAGCCTAAAAAAGTTGAAAGAAAACGCCCAAAGTTAGGTAGGGGCGGTAATTTCGAAAAAGAGTAAATACAATTGAATATAAAAAGAGAACGCTCTTCACAGCTTGCCGGCACGAAAGAGCGTTCTCTCCACTTTGAAAATCTGAAAGGATGATTTAACAATGTCAAATACCCTATTCAAATTAACTACTAGTGAGCCTATTCTACCACAAACACGTAGCAAAAAGGAACTGTTCGTAACAATCCGCTCATTCTTTGCGAAAAAGTACCAGGGATTAAATGAGTGGTTTGGTATTGAAGAATGTAAATCAGACCGTATTTGGTACTATGGAACATTATCTCTTATGTTTTTTCTTCCTGCTGCTACTTATGTTATTTCTAAATTAATATGGTCTTAAGCAAAAGTATCATATAATCACTTCGGGTATATTGCGCCATCTTCATCATGAGGATGGTGCTTTTTTATTCACAGTTCGAAGCATTATTAAATTGAATAGTTTCCGAATCATAAAGTACTTACTCTTCTGAAATCACTGTTTGAACCATAAACAATTATAAATCAAATTCATAGTTTGAAGAGTTATCAACTTGAATAGTATCCGGATCTATGGATACAGCCAATGGGTCATCGACACTTAAAACTAATGATGTATTAAATGAATATGAGTTTCCGAATCGTAAGCCATCTCCTCTTCTGAAATCACCGTCTGAACCATATTGATGTTCGACATCTACTGAACCATAAACATCTATAAATAATTCATTATAAGTAATTTCTGAAATAGTAACATTATCTAGTGTTATAGATTCAATTAAATAATGCGTTGCTATTTCATCAATTTCTTGTATCGTATCGTTTGTTAAGGCATCAGAGACCTGATTATATAGTTCTGTTTCTAAGCTATGAACAATTAATCTTCGAAATTCAGTTATAGTTTTAAGAAAGTTGTTGAATGCCACCAGGGTATTTTTAGCCATTTCGTAGCCTGCCTCATCGCCTCTAGAAAACACCGTCTCGTTTATATGTGTATATTTATTAAGATTACCAATTACTTGATTGAGTTTTTTCGTGACTTCATCAAAATTAATTCCTAATTCTTCTTCAATAAACTGGTTAGAAAGTCCACCTTTAATAGCATACGTCATACGTTGGACTCTGGTAATTTTAGAGCTCCCTTCAGTTTCTGGTTCCTCGTACCATTCGCAATTTTCTACCTCGAAATCGGGTGCTAACGTTTTGAAGACTTCCCTTGTCAGCTCTCTAATATTAGTTGCAAAGCTAGTAAATTTAGTTTTAACATTGGGTAATTCAAGTATTGTCATAGCATCTTGAAAGATGTGTTTATGAAATTCTTTTTCTAATTGATTTAAAATAGAAACTGCTAAATCATCATAATTTTGCATTTGTATCCTCAATCTCCCTCTTTATATTTATTTATAGTAAGTATAAAAGTAAACACTATAAATTTGAAGAATTAAGCTAATAATCCACTTAATGTAAAATTATTTTTTTACACTTCCGAAAGAACATACGTTCGTTTATAATGAAGTTAAAAAAACAAAAGTGAGGTATTACATCATGGAATATAACGGCTTTCCTGCAGTACGTGGAAGAGGTATGGTGAAATGGAGCCCTTTTGCTTCAATGCCGGAGCAATACGAGGAAATACGTAGAATGTTTGAGGAACAATATAAAGGACCTAAACCTTTTTTAACACAAGATACTATGGAACGAATAGAAAGAGCGTTAATGCAATCTCTTCACGAGGAAGAAGAAATATTTATTTCATACTATCGTGATGGATATATCCATGATGAATACATTACTGTTATAGATATTGATAAACAAAACAAAACGGTACATTACACGGATGCTTTCGGCTTAAATACACGCTTAAAATTTGAAGAATTCGTTGATATAAAATAAAAAAGTAACCCTTTTAGATCTAGGGTTACTTTCTCATTTGTTCTTTGCTTTTTAGAATATCTTCTTTGAAATACAATCGGTCTCGTGACATCTCTTTAATTGGTTTCACTTTTTCCTTCTGGACCATCACATTTAAGTTTTGGCGTGAACAACCTAAAATGTCTAATGCTTCCGAAGTATTTACGATTTCATCTTGAATAAAACGAATTAAGTCGTCTTTGGTTTCGAATTTATACATTCTTTTTCTCCTGCTTTTCCTTGATATAGGTAGTTACTAAATTAAACACCATCATTACAAATGCAAGTATACACAGTACGATATAGATATAATCTAATGTTTGTAAATTAGTGTAATCAATGTGATACAAAATGTACCCTAGAATAACAATAATTGGTATGTTACTGAAAATGACTTTTTTCATAATATATAGTGTCATGTGATATAATCTTAGGTACAAGAGAGGTTTCCCTCTCTTGCGGTGTCTTACTCAGAGTCGTTTTCTTGGCGGGAGCGACTCTTTTCTTTTTCTTCCTTGATTTTGTAGTAAATATCAATTGTGTTTTTAACACCGGAAGAAAGTTGAGAGTAAATTGTTATGAACGCTGTTATCGTTCCTAAGACTATCATCCAATCCACTTTGTTCACCTCCTTTTCTTTATACTCTTATTATACCATTTTATTTGACGTGAGTCAAATAAAAGTGGTTAATATTTCATGTTTTTAATGAAAAACTAAATACATGGAATATATTTCGATAGAAATGCATATACTGAAAGTGCCAGTTTCGTTTGTTTCGAAAGTTTCGTTTGTTTCGCGTTTGTGATATAATGAAAGGGGGGAGTGATATGAACATGGCTCAAGTAATCGCAGACTTGTTAGAGGGAATTAAATTAGACGGTAATAATCAAGAACAATTAGCCTCTAGAAACGCACAGTTATATGTGAAGATGGTAAAATTAGCTACAGAGCTAACAAAAATGCAATCTAATTTGTATAAGGAACTCAACGAAACAGAAAAGGCAGAAGTTAAGGTGGTGATGTCAAAAACAGAAGTTAATAATTATCCAGAATTTTTAACGACGCAAGATGTAGCTAAGCTTTTACGAATATCTACTCAAATGGTTAGACGATATTGTGCAGATGGTAAAATTGATGCTACACAAAGGATGGAAGGAACTGGAGCATGGTTAATTAAAACTGAACAGTTCTTAGGTAATCCTGATTTACCAAAAGTTCTAAATGGAAGAAAGAACAACCGTGAAAAATCAATCGGTTTTGCTAAAACAATGTTAGAACTTTTAAATAAATAGAGAAAATATCGAAGGGGGACCTTTTTTTGATGGACACAGATTCGTTACACCCGTTTACACCAGTATTACTAGACACAAATGTATTTAGATATGAAGCAAACCCGGGTTCACCTTCAAATTGTAAAGAAGTTGCCAATCGTTTTTGGGAGAAGACATTGGAGAGGCTTGAGAAGGATGAAATTGGTCTTTATACAGCAAATGAAGTGGTAAGAGAATTGGATGTGCAATCACATTCTGCACATCCAAAAGAAGTAAAAATTCTTAATGAAATTCTCTTACCACAAATTGATGTATTAGATTATTTATATGACGCTGAAGCCGAACATTTAGTAAGACAAGCTTCTGCTTTGTTGAGTCATAATTATGAAATTGTCATGCCAAGTGGCAAACCGATGAGAAAATATCCGGGCGTTGGGGATGCCCGTATTTTATTAACTGCGTATGAAAATGATTGTGAAATTGTCACCGCAAATGTTAATGACTTCATGTTGTATCCGTTTTTATATCCTCAAACAGCGAAAGTTTTATATGATCTCATGCAAGAACGATATGTTGAGATTGACCCACAGCTGTACGAACGTATTCAAAAAGATGCAAGATTTATTGACTTTAAGTCCAAGATTGAAAAATACAAGGTTGCAAGTTAGCAATCTTAGATTTTTCAATCTTATAAGTGGACTATGTACTTGTTACATAAGTAAGTACACAAAAAAAGACATGCCTAATTAGGCATGTCTTTTTTACTCATTTTATATACACATAGGCTTCATTTGCAGTTATATAGTATGTTACGTCTTTACTGTTGTGTACTTTGTATTGTGGTGAACCATTAACGGATACTTTAGCATCAATCGTAAATCCAAGCCCTTCATCTACCGTTCCTGCTACATCTTTATCAGACCAAGAAGCAGAGTCATAGAAACGAAGGTCGTCCACTTTAGAAACAACACGTTTTCCTGCTACAGAACTTGAAGTAGTAGTTTGTTCCCCTTGATATTTAATATAAGATGGGTTGTTATAAATCCATTGGTTACCGCCAAGATTTAACCAATCACCTTGTTTTCCCCATACTTGATATGCTTCTCCTTTATTTAATTGACGGATAACACCATAA
>NZ_JBQAGK010000017.1:0-21563 GCF_051916325.1 Bacillus cereus group sp. MYBK227-1
AGCGTTCATCCTGAGCCAGGATCAAACTCTCCAATAAAGTTAGTTTGTCTAGCATCTAAAATAAAAATTGACGTTTCACGTTGTTTGTTTCGTTCAGTTTTCAAAGAACTAAAAGCGGGTGAAGAGAATCGAACTCTCGACCAGAGCTTGGAAGGCTCTTGTTTTACCACTAAACTACACCCGCGTGGTCGGGAAGACAGGATTTGAACCTGCGACCCCCTGGTCCCAAACCAGGTGCTCTACCAAGCTGAGCCACTTCCCGTAATTGGCGCGCCCGAGAGGAGTCGAACCCCTAACCTCTTGATCCGTAGTCAAACGCTCTATCCAATTGAGCTACGGGCGCTTATTCATGATGTTTTTTCGTCGTTGTAATTTGGCGACTCAATTATCTTATCATACTACATTTTCAAATGCAAGCACTTTTTTAAGATTTTTTTGATGCGGCCGAGAGGACTTGAACCTCCACGGGGTTTCCCCCACTAGGCCCTCAACCTAGCGCGTCTGCCGTTCCGCCACGACCGCGCGGAAAAAACAAAAGTGAGCCATGAAGGACTCGAACCTTCGACCCTCTGATTAAAAGTCAGATGCTCTACCAACTGAGCTAATGGCTCGTAAATGGCTGGGCTAGCTGGATTCGAACCAGCGCATGACGGAGTCAAAGTCCGTTGCCTTACCGCTTGGCTATAGCCCATCGAAATAATTATCTTCTTTCCAAAGACAAATGTTATTGTAACATAATGTCCAATAAAAAACAACTGCTATATAGCAGAAGTTAAAATGGCGGTCCCGACCGGGGTCGAACCGGCGATCTCCTGCGTGACAGGCAGGCATGTTAACCACTACACCACGGGACCATTTGGTTGCGGGGACAGGATTTGAACCTGCGACCTTCGGGTTATGAGCCCGACGAGCTACCGTGCTGCTCCACCCCGCGACAATACTATTCATATAAAATTATATGGTGGAGGATGACGGGATCGAACCGCCGACCCCCTGCTTGTAAGGCAGGTGCTCTCCCAGCTGAGCTAATCCTCCGAAGTGGTGACCCGTACGGGATTCGAACCCGTGTTACCGCCGTGAAAGGGCGGTGTCTTAACCACTTGACCAACGGGCCAATATGTATGGCAGAGAAGAAGGGATTCGAACCCTCGCACCGCGTTAGCGATCTACTCCCTTAGCAGGGGAGCCCCTTGAGCCACTTGGGTACTTCTCTGTATGGCTCCGCAGGTAGGACTCGAACCTACGACCGATCGGTTAACAGCCGATAGCTCTACCACTGAGCTACTGCGGAATAATGAAGACAATTTGTATCTTATAAAAATTCTCTCTGTAAGTCAAGAAGTTTTTAACAACATCTTGTTCAAACGTGACATGTTTATAATATACTGGATTGCGTTTTTACTGTCAAGATGTTTTCGATATCGGTTTGAGTTTCCCTTTACACTTTCCACAGACATATCTTTTTATATTTATTTGACGCCTTCTTACATATTGAAGTGAACACTCCATACATTCATACTTATAAATCTTTTTTTCCTTCTCTTCATTAATCATTCGTTTACAAAAACGTGGTGCATCAACTTTCTTTAACAACTCACGAAAATCCCTGTCCCTGTGCTTATACCCTCTTCCTGCAATATGTAAGTGATAATGACAAAGCTCATGTTTAATAATCCCGACTAACTCTTCTTCACCATACAATTCGTAATATCGATAATTCAGTTCGATATTATGACTCTTCAATAAATAACGCCCACCAGTTGTACGTAATCTATTATTAAACACCGCTTTATGTAAGAACGGCATCTCAAAGTATTGTAGTGACACTTCTTCCACTAGTCGCTGAATTTCTTGCTCATCCACTCTCATTCCTCCTAAACAAAAAAATATTTTTACACTTTTCTCCCTTCTTATACATATATTAAATAGTACATATACCCATCCTCATGTAAGAAGCGTGGTTTCTAAAAACAAAACATGAATAGAAATCCACTCACCAACCTCTCATCAATAGCATTTTAGATTTTTGAGAGCAGGATTAAACAAGGAGGGATTCCTATGCCTACGTGGCTAAAAAAACAAATGCAACGTGCATATTTCGAAAAAAACCGGTATCAAATTAAGTTATTAAATGAATGCTGGTTTTATTATAGTAAAATACATCAAAGCTCATAATCCATTACACTTTTTATTTCATAAAAAAAGAGCAGTTTCATCTGCTCTCTTCTCTTACTATTCAATCGGCAACATAGATAGTGCAACGCGTCCTTTTTTTGTATCAATATCATCTACCCATACTTTTACAATTTGCCCTACTGATACAACATCTAACGGATGCTTTACAAACTGTTTGCTAAGTTTAGAAATATGTACTAAACCATCTTGCTTTACACCAACATCAACAAAAGCACCAAAATCAACAACGTTACGAACTGTTCCTTCTAGTTCCATACCACGTTTTAAATCTTCTAATTTCAAAATCCCTTTTTTCAAAAGTGGTTTAGGCAACTCATCCCTCATATCTCGTTCAGGACTAATAAGCGCATCTATAATATCAACTAACGTCGGCTCCCCAACTCCTGTTTCTTGAGATAACTTAGAAATCTCTACTTCTTCCAATCTCTTTTGTAATTGCGGTTGTCCTACGTCATCTATCGATAACCCTAGACTCTTCAATAACAATTCAACATTTTTATATTGCTCTGGATGAATACCTGTTCGATCTAATGGATTCGCTCCTTCTAGTATACGTAAGAAACCTATACATTGTTCATAAGTCTTTGCACCTAAACGTGGGATTTTCTTTAATTCCGTGCGCTTCGTGAATTTCCCATCTTCTTCTCTCTTTGCTACAATATTTTTCGCAACAGTTTTCGATAAACCTGAAACATATTGTAACAATGCAACCGAAGCCGTATTTACATTAACCCCAACTTGGTTAACAGCTGTTTCTACTACAAATGTTAATGACTCATTCAGTCTCTTTTGAGATACATCATGTTGGTATTGTCCAACCCCAACTGATTTAGGATCAATTTTCACAAGTTCAGCAAGTGGATCTTGCAGACGTCTCCCAATAGAAACGGCACTTCTCTCCTCAACTTGTAAATTTGGGAATTCCTCACGGGCTAAATCAGAAGCTGAATATACACTAGCACCCGCTTCATTTACAATAATATAAAAGACATCTCGGTTCACACTTTGTAATACATCTACTATAAACTCTTCTGTTTCTCTAGATGCTGTCCCATTACCAATTGCAATCATTTCAACTTGATATTTATCTATAATAGAAAGAACTTTCGTTTTTGCATCATCATATTTACGAACAGGTGGATGCGGATAAATAACATCGATATGTAGTACTTTCCCCGTATCATCTACTACAGACAATTTACAACCAGTTCTATATGCCGGATCTACCGCTAGCACGACTTTCCCTTTCATCGGAGGTTGTAATAATAAGTTACGTAAGTTCTCAGAGAAAATATGTATTGCTTGTTCTTCAGCTGTTTCTGTTAATTCTTTACGAATCTCTCTTTCGATTGAAGATTGAATTAATCGTTTATAACCATCTTCAATCGCTAATTGTACATAATGTGCACTTTTCGAATCGTTATCACGAATTACTTTCTTATTTAAGAAGGTTACTATCTCATCTACTGGCGGAACAACAGCAACTCTCAATATATCTTCTTTCTCGCCACGATTCATTGCTAATACACGATGTGGTACTACTTTTTGCAATGGTTCTTCATAACTGTAATACATTTCATATATATTCTTTTCATCTTTTTCTTCATCTTTCACGGAAGAAGACATAACACCTTTTCTAAAAGTAACATTTCGAATCCAACTACGATACGCAGCTTCATCTGAAACCATTTCTGCAATAATGTCTTGTGCACCTTGTAAAGCTTCTTCTGCAGATTGCACTTCTTTCTCTACATTAATAAATTCCACTGCCTTTTTAGCCGGATCTTCTTTCTTATATAACAATAACCATTCAGCTAATGGTTCTAATCCTTTTTCTTTAGCAACTGTCGCTTTCGTTCTTCTTTTCTCTTTATATGGACGATATAGATCTTCTACTTCTTGCAACTTTGTAGCTTTAACAATTTGCTGTCGTAGCTCTTCTGTCAGTTTCCCCTTCTCATCAATAAGACGAAGAACTTCTTCCTTCCTATCTTCAAGTTGCATCATATATTGCCATCTCTCTAAAATCGTACGAATTTGCACCTCATCTAAAGAGCCTGTCCATTCTTTTCGGTAACGAGCAATAAATGGAACTGTGTTACCTTCTTCTGTTAATTGAATAACATGACGAACTTGCTTTTCGGTAAAGCCTAATTCTTTCACTAACATTTTCATTAACGCTTGTCGATTATCTACCATTTCCATATACAACCGTAACCTCCTCTATAATAAAAAAAGTTGCCCTTCAAAGAGAGCAACTTAAACTGCCGATTTAAAAATCTATTAGTCCTAAACTAATTTGTAGCGCTTCATCTACACGAATCATCATCACTTCATCTAAGTGAGTGATTTTGTCCGTTAAGCGCTGCTTATCGATTGTTCGAATCTGCTCAAGTAAAATAACAGAATCTCTCTCAAAACCGTACTTTTTCGCATCAATTTCCACATGAGTGGGTAATTTCGCTTTTTGAATCTGTGCAGTAATAGCCGCTACAATCACCGTTGGACTAAAACGATTTCCGATGTCATTTTGAATGACAAGAACCGGACGAACGCCTCCTTGCTCAGAACCAACAACTGGGGAAAGGTCTGCAAAATACACGTCGCCGCGTTTTACAATCAAAATATTACCCCCCGCTAACTAAGCGTTCTACTGTATGAGCTGCTTCATACTCTGCTAAGAAAGCTTCAGATGCAATACCAAGATTAATTTTTCCCATTTCAATGTACCCACGTCGCATTGATTCATGTTGGTAGCGTTTCTTCGTCTTATGTTGACGCAATAACAATTGTGTTGCCTGGCAAATTAGTTCATGGCGATTCTTATTCTCTTGTTTTCCAATTCCGTCCAATTCCGTTACCATTTGCTTTGGCAACCGAACCACGATTTCAGTAGTTACACTTGATTCGGACACAAAAATACACCTCCACCGTCAACTACACACCCAAATATATATATGACACCTATTGTAATAATACCATTGTATGGAGCCTGTTGCAAAGACTTCCTTATTCCTTGCTTATGTTTTCCAATTCACAAACAAAACATTCATCTTCTTAAATTTTTTATCTCATAACTAACTAAAAACAATAGAACTCCTCTTCAAAACTTACGTGCAACTTATATAAAAAATGATTATAAGTAAAAAGCTTCTCATCAAAAAGAGCTTATTATCCAGCAATGAACAGTCACTCCAATGACAAGAAGCAATCATACTACCTTCTATATATTGTTCAAGTAATTAATTATCTCTACAACCTTACCATTCCGTATAAATATTCTCGGCACACGGAAACTGATCGTTGCAATAATTTCATAATTAATAGTCCCTGAGTATTCCGCAACCTCTGTAGCGCTAATATACTCATCTCCTTGCCTTCCAATAAGCGTAACTTTCGTACCAAGTGGCACTTCACAAGGAAGATGAATCATGAACTGATCCATTGTTACTCGCCCTACAATCGGTACCCTTTTACCATTTATAAGCACTTCAAATCCTTGTAACCTCCTAAGCCACCCATCTGCATAGCCAATCGCTACAGTCGCAATCCATTCTTCAGTTTTCGTTCGGTAGGTGACGTTATAACTAATTCCATCACCTTTAATTACCTGTTTAATATGAGCGACTTTCGTATGAAGTGATAGCGCCGGTTCTAATTCAAATGGTAAAAAAGGACGTATTTCTACAGAAGGAGATAATCCATACATTGCAATCCCAATTCGCACTGCATTAAATGTAATCCCTTGAAAACGTAACGTCGCAGCACTATTAGCTGTATGAACAAACTTAGGATCCACTCCGAATTCTTTCAACCAACTTAACTGCTCTAAGAACGTGTTATATTGCTTATCAAAATACGAAGTCTCAACTTCATCTGCCGTTGCAAAATGCGTGTATACTCCTTCTAACTCTAAAAACGGTGCACCCTCTAAACTCTTTAAAAATTCTTTTAGCTCTTTTCTTTCACGTATTCCAATTCTCCCCATACCACTATCAAAGTTAATATGGAATTTCATTACAGATGAACCATCCCAAAGTTTAATTGCTTCGTCCACCCATTCTTTTTGAAAAACCGTTAGCGCTACATCATTTTCAGCAGCTACATTTACATCACGCGGCGGCGAGGGACCTAACACTAAAATCGGCTCAGTAATACCAGCCCTCCGAAGCACTAAAGCTTCATCTAAAAAAGCAACAGCTAACCTTGTTGCACCTGCTTCTAATGCCGTTTTAGCCACCGGTACATAATCGTGCCCATATGCGTTTGCTTTAACTACAGCAAAAATCTCTACATTACTTGGGATGAACTCTTTAATATGTGTAACGTTGTTATAAATGGCATCTAAATCCACTTCCACCCAAGTGTCACGGTAAAATGGTGCTTCTTCCATAAATACACTTCCTTATACACGATATGCGAAGCTTATTCTTTTATATGCTTCTTTTATGAAATCCACCTTCAAACTAAGAAAAGACGTGGTGCACATATATCACCACGTCTAAGAAGTTTACTTCACCTGCTTCGCTGTAACTGAACGAGCAACCATTAACAGCTCCTTCGGCTCTAAACCTTTAGACACGAGCATATATTCTACTCCGTTATGCGACCACGTTACAGAGTCTTTCGTTAATGCACCAATCGTAAACCCAAGATCAACTGGTTCTCCACTTACACTTACCGCTGATGATGCCTCTGCAACTTTTGCCTTTTCTTGTATTAAAGTAAAGGATTTCTTATTTCCAGTGTATGTGAGTATCGCACGCTTGCCACTGTCTGTCTTCAACTCTTTTTCATCTTGCAGAGTCATACCTTGTGGTGTATCAAGTGGATACAAAATAGCAAACGGTTTGTCTTCTTTCGCTGTTGTTTGAACATCTACCTGCGCTCTAGACATATTTTGTTTCGTATCAAATGCACCTTTATCAAATTTCGCATCGAATTTCACTTTAGAGAAATCTACTTTCACAAGAACATTTTGATCATTATCCATTAACTTCACTGAAACTGGAGTCAAGTCGCTCTTATTCAATGTAATCTCTTGTCTCGGCAACATATTTTGATGTTGATAGTTTGTTTTTGTTTTAAAAATATAATACTTATCTGTTTTCTCAAAAGTAAGGTTTTTCTTGTCCTGCAAAATATCTCTTACAAGTGATTCATATAAATAAGCCTGGCTACTATTTTGCGGCCAATCACTTTGAAAACGGAAGCTCTTATTAAGTGCTGGCGTTAATACAAATACACCTTCTTCATTTCTCAAAATAATTTGGCTCTGATCTTTTTTTGCATTTTTTAAATTCACACGATAAAAAGACGGTTCCTTGTGCCAAATCTCTACGTTATACTCTTGAGGCTCATTGCCTGTTTTAATAGATAATTTTGCCTCAGCTTGATAACTTTTCATCCCTTTTACTTTTGATTCTAAATCTCTCACGACATCATCTTGCTTCTTTTCCATACAACCCGCCAACACAAAAACGGTCAACAAACCGACAAGAACTAAAAACAGACGCCTTTTCATCAATTCAGCCCCTTTGCCCCTATAAATGAATGGAAGATGTACCTTCCTTATCGCTACCTCAAATATATGAGACAAAGATATAAAATATGCAGACTAGCGTGACAAGCTTTCTAAAACAACTTGAGCAACAGCAAATTCCTTACTATGACTAATTGATAAATGAACAATATACTCTGTACTTGTAATCAGAATTGGCTTACCTCTTTCATCATTTTTCACTTCAATATCTAAAAAACTCACTTCTTTTCCGATACCAGTACCTACAGCTTTTGAATACGCCTCTTTCGCTGCAAACCTTCCAGCTACAAACTCTGTAAGGCGACTTCCTTTCAGCTCCATAGCAACATTACGTTCATTTTCCGTTAAAATACGTTCCATAAATTTAAGCTTTCCATCTAGCATTTTTTCAATACGATTTAATTCAATAATATCGATACCAATCCCTATAATCATTTCAAAATCCCCTTCTTCTATTTAACTTTCTTCTTTCATATTGATAAGAATAACAGAGAATCTTTCTGATGCAAAAGGGGTGATAGTAACCGTATGCTAATAAGATCCACTCATATTTCTTTACAACCGACTATTCTTACCTTACTGCTTATTCATTTAGTCATGATGATATTAGGCGACTTTTTTCTCTTACCACTGGCAGCCTCTAATGAATATATCGCGAAAGGAGAATGGTGGCGTGTCATAACTTCTCTTCTCGTACACGTAGACTTACAACATTTTCTTTCTAATAGTATTTTTTTGTTTGCTCTTGGTTCTTCTATCGAAAAGCAACTCGGACACTTTTCTTTTTTTATTCTATTTTTTCTCTCTGGAATTTCTGGAAATATTTCTTCTTATATTATTATGCCGCTTGAATATATTCACGCAGGTGCATCAGGTGGTATTTTCGGACTATTAGGTGCACAGTTATTTTTATTGTACAATCGATACCGCTCTTCAAAACCAAAAGAAATTGCCATTTTCTCAATTATGATACTTCTATTACTGCTATTTACTTTCTTTAACCCTTCTGCCAATCCGATCAGTCATTTAACAGGTTTAATAACCGGTGGCATTTTAACCCCTTTTTTAACAAAAAAAAACGATGGTGCAAAGCTTATTTAATATAAAAGCTTGCACCATCGATAATTTCTACATCTACTTGTTCACTTAAATCTCTCATTAATTGAAATAAAGACTCATCCTTCATCTTCGCCTCAATCATACAATCAATTTGCGGAACACTTCCCTTTATCCTTCTTAAAAAAGATAAAAATGCGTCTACATTAATATAATCTGCATGAGCTCTTGGATCTTTTCCCTCTCTAGGGCTAGAGATATGCATTTTAATCGGCAACAAAGACGTTTCCCACGTATGAACAACACGTGCCCAATCTTCATACCAATCTTCTTGCTCATTATTCATCATATGGTGATGCAAGTCAAATACGACGGGAATATCTAATTTTTCTCCTAAATATAATGTTTCCTCTAACGTAAAGGTTGTATCATCATTTTCTAATATAATCATTTCTTGAATACCCCTTGGGACATTCGACCAATTCTCTATAAAGCGCTCTAATGCAAGTTCTTTATCTTTATATCCTCCTCCAACATGCAGTACACATCGTTGCTTATGTTCAATCCCCATGCCTTTTAATAATTTTTTGTGCATCTGCAATGTTTTTACAGATTGTTTAAAAACACTCTCTTCAGGTGAATTTAGTACAACAAAATGATCTGGATGGAAATCAATTCTCATATTCATATGAACTGCATATTCACCTAGTTTTTTTAAATTTTCTTTTAACGGACGAATATAGTTCCACTCTAGCAATTCCTCATGATTCGCTAAAGGAATGAGCTTTGAACTGAGCCGAAAGAAAGATATGTCATGCCCTTTATTATGCTTTAATAAACGTAAACAATTTTCTAAATTGGAATTAGCAATTCTTTCAAGCTTACGAATTGCAGCATCACGATCATCTAATTTCTGAAACTGTGCATACGTCATCGTTTGAGATGGAGATGCATTCTTCAAATGCACACTCATCGCAACGTAACCAAGCCTTACAAGCATATAACAGCCCCTTTTCTATCATAACTATTATGTAGTATGCACAATTATAGAAATAAAAAAAGAGAATGCCCGCAAAGGGCATTCTCTTTTTTTTATTAAGCTTGTGGACGGCTATGATGTTTTCTTTCGCCGCGTCCATTTGAAGAACCAGGGCGACCTTGACCTTCACCTCTACGACCACGACTACCACCATCACGATTACGATCGCGGTTACCATCACGATTGCGATCACGGTTTCCGTCACGATTACGTCCATCACGGTTACGGTCACGATTACGTCCATCGCCACCGCCGCGTCCATCACGACTACGATTACGGTTACCATCACGGTATCCGCCTCCGTTACCGCCGCGTTTTTTAGAACCGCCGCCTCTTGAAACAACAGGTGGTTCTGATGTTAAAGCGATCGGAGTTGTATCCGGCTCTTTAGTCATCATTTTTAAAGCAGCAGCTACTACTGTTACAGAGTCATTTTCTTCTAACATTTCTTCTGCAATACGCTTGTAGTATGCTAAGTTTTCATTTTCAATTGTGCTTTGAAGCTTTTCAGCGATTAAACGTTGTTGACCTTCTAATGCCTCGTCAAGTGTCGGTGCATCCATACGGTCCATTTTACGTTTTGTTGTACGCTCGATATTTTTTAATTGTCCTGATTCACGTGGTGTTACAAATAGCATTGCAATACCTTTTTTACCTGCACGACCAGTACGACCGATACGGTGAACGTATGATTCTGGATCTTGTGGAATATCGAAGTTATATACGTGCGTTACGCCTGAAATATCAAGACCACGCGCAGCAACGTCTGTTGCAACAAGAACTTCAATAGAACCTTCTTTAAATTTACGTAATACAGACATACGTTTCGCCTGAGTTAAATCACCGTGAATACCTTCTGCAGCATAACCACGTAAGTTTAATGCTTCTGATAATTCATCAACACGACGCTTTGTACGACCAAATACGATTGCAAGCTCTGGAGATTGAATATCTAATAAGCGTGTTAACACGTCAAACTTTTTCTTTTCTTGCACTTCTAAATAGAACTGCTGAATGTTTGGCATTGTTACTTCTTTTGCTTTTACTTTAATGTGTTGAGGCTCAGTCATGAAACGCTCAGCAATACGGCGGATTGGATCCGGCATTGTCGCTGAGAATAGTAATGTTTGATGTGTTTCTGGCACATCTGTTAAAATTGCTTCAATGTCTTCAATGAAGCCCATGTTTAACATTTCATCCGCTTCGTCAAGAACAACTGTCTCTACGTTTTGCAGACGAAGTGTTTTACGGTTAATATGATCTAAAATACGACCCGGCGTACCAACAATAATGTGTGGGTGTTTTTTTAGAGCACGAATTTGGCGGTTAATATCTTGACCACCATAAATCGGTAAAATACGAACGCGTTTATGCTTACCAATTTTGTATAATTCTTCTCCAACTTGAATTGCTAATTCACGCGTTGGCGCGATAACAATACCTTGAACCGATTCTTTATGTGTATCCACTTTATCTAATAGTGGTAATCCGAATGCTGCTGTTTTCCCTGTACCTGTTTGCGCTTGCCCAATAATATCTTTACCTTGCAATGCATGTGGAATTGTTTCAGCTTGAATTGGTGTAGCCTCTTCAAAGCCCATACTTTCAACAGATTGCAGTAAAGAATCACTTAATCCTAATTCTCGAAATGTTGTCAATGTTACTTCTCCTTTTCTATCCTATACTTATCATTTAAAAAAAGGCGTTTTCCGAATTTGCGGAAAAGCCCTTTTCCTGAATGCTCACGTATATAAACGGGCGTATATTCTTCACGAAAATACTTCTAAACGTTATTACACTTTATCAATTATAAGTTTTGTATGTGTAAAAAGCAAACCCAACTGTTACCTTATTTTCATATTCAGAGTTTTTTTCTTCACTTTTATTTTTTTATATTTACTGTAAGCGCTTATTATAAGTTTCTTCTATTTTCGTAACTATCATCCCTATTTATATACACCAATTATTTCAACATCGTAATTACTTCTTCTAATTTCATACCGCGAGATGCTTTTATTAATACAACATCTTTCACATCGACTACTGCTTGTAAATCTTTTACTAACTCTTCTTTATTATCATACGCCTTTACACGTTCATTAGGGAAATTAATTTTTGCTCCTTCAGCAATTTGAGCCCCTAATCTACCGTATGTGAATACATGTGAGATTTTTGCTGGATCGATTAATTTTCCTACCTCATAATGGAACTGTACTTCTTGATCTCCAAGTTCTAACATATCACCGAGCACAACGATTTTTTTAGCAAAACCATCTAAACCATTCATTAAATGGAATGCTGCTTCCATAGCCGTCGGGCTTGCATTATAAGCATCGTTGATAATTGTTAAACCACTATTTGTTTTCACAATTTCCATACGCATGCCCGTCATTTGAAGTGTTACTAAACCTTCTTTCATCTCTTCCCACGTTACACCAAAATGTTTCGCAATTGCCATTGAAGCAAGTGTATTATACACATTATGTTTTCCTAACACCGGTAAGTAGAATGAAATATTTTCATCTCTATTCATTTTGAAATGTGTCCCAGTTGCTTGTAATGTTACAGTCGTTGGATAATAATCGTTTGCTCTTGCATCACCAAACGTAACCGTTTCTGCTGCTAAATTCATTCCAGGAACACGATTCGTTAATAAAGGCTCATCTCCGTTATATACGAACACGCCACCTTCTTGTAATCCTGTAACAATTTCTAATTTCGCTTCAGCAATTGCCTCACGAGATCCTAAATCCATTAAATGTGCCTCACCAATATTTGTAATGATAGCTGCATTAGGACGAGCTAACTTAGATAAGAATTCAATTTCGCCTCGGCTTGACATACCCATCTCTAATACTGCTACTTCTGTATTTTCTTCTAAGTTTAAAATGGTAAGAGGTAATCCGATATGGTTATTGAAGTTCCCTTCTGTTTTTTGCACTTTGAATTTAGTCGCAAGAAGACTTGTTACAATATCTTTCGTAGATGTTTTACCGTTACTACCCGTTACACCTACAACTTTAACATCCAATTGATCGCGATAGTTTTTCGCTAACATTTGCAATGCCGATAGCGTGTCTTCTACAAAAATAACCGGGAGATTCTCAGGTGGATTCGCTACATCTTTCATCCATAATGTAGCCACAGCTCCATTTTCAACAGCTTTATCTACAAAAGCATGTCCATCGAAGCGCTCCCCTTGAATCGGAACATACAAGTTTCCTTTTTCAATTTTTCTCGTATCAATAGACACGCCTTGAATAGTAATTCCCTCATATTGCTCTGCTAATTCAGTACCATTTACCATCTGTTCCACTTGCTTTAACATTCGCTTTATCATATATAAACGCTCCTTACATAGAGGAAGCACTATTCCTATGAATAGTGCTTCCTCCTTTTTTGTTAGATTGTATATTTAATTTTTTGTTTTTCTTCGTGACGTTCAATCGCTAAACGAATTAGCTCTTCGATTAATTCTGGATATGGTAACCCAGTATGTTGCCATAATAGAGGGAACATACTGAACGGTGTAAATCCTGGCATTGTGTTTACTTCGTTAATATACACTTCTCCATCTTTCGTTAAGAAGAAATCAGCTCGCGTTAAACCTGCACCGTCTAATGATTGGAATGCAATAATCGCATCACGCTTAATTACATTAGATTCTTCTTCTGTCATTTCAGCTGGAATAATTAGCGCCGTATCACCATCGATATATTTCGACTTATAATCATAGAAGTCCTTTTTCGGAACGATTTCACCTACAACTGAACATTTCGGCTCATCATTACCTAGTACCCCAACTTCTACTTCACGACCTACAATATTTTCTTCTACAATAATTTTGCGATCAAATTGGAATGCCTCTACAAATGCATCCTCAAGTTCTTCACGATTTTTACACTTATTAATACCAACACTTGAACCAAGGTTCGCTGGTTTTACGAAGCAAGGATATCCTAACTTATCTTCTACTTTAGAATAAGCTTCCTCACGATTTTTTTCCCATGCACTACGAATGAAGGATGCATATTTTGCTTGTTTTAAACCAGCCTCTGCAAAGATGTTTTTCATAACAACTTTATCCATACCAGCAGATGATGCTAGAACACCATTTCCTACATAAGGGATATTCATTAATTCTAATAGTCCTTGAACCGTTCCATCTTCACCGTTTGGTCCATGTAGTAATGGGAAAATAACGTCAATAGCGTTCTCCTCAGAAGCTGCAGATGGGATAATTTCTGTACTTAATGATAACGGAGAAATCGCATTTTCTGCACCGCTCATTTTTAAAGCTTCAACATCTGTTACTTCGCCTTCAATACGCTCACCGCGTACCCATTGACCTTGTTCAGTAATATAAATTGGATGAATCTCGAATTTATCTTGATTTAACGCTTTAATAGCAGCAAGAGCCGTCTGTAGCGAAACTTGATGCTCAGCTGATTTTCCACCATATAATAAACCTAATTTAATTTTCGTCAATGAAATCACCCTAACCAATTGTTTTCATTTTTCTATTTTAGCACTTTTTATAAAAATAGGTAGTTCCTATTTGAAATAAAATGTAACTTCCATAAATAATTAAATAACATCACTTATTGGTTTTTCATTTCATTTTCTATATAACTACACAAAATAAAATGGCAATCTAATCTAGTTATGTACCTAAAATATGTAGAAATCCCCTTTTTTGTGTATGTCACCTATTCACTAAGAAGATTGTTTGGTTAGTGTGTCTTTTTGCCTTTGCTCCACAAGGCGATCTAAAGAAACATATACAATACCTGCAACTACACATCCTACAGCTAAAATTGTAAATAGAAAGTGACCAAGTAATCGATCTAATAAAAAACCGCCCAAAAGTGGACCAAATGCGCTTCCTGTAATCCACTGCAAACTTGCAGCTCCCATATAAGTCCCTCTCAAATGCTCAGGGGCCAAATTTGCTACAAATGTCATCTGTACAGGCGACATAATCATCTCACCTAACGTATATATAGCATAAACGAACAGTAGTATTATTAAAATAATTGTAGCATTTGTATTAAATTCTCCAAACCACTTCGGTAACCACCCTATAAAAAATAATCCAATCCCGAATAAACATGCACCATATAACATCGTCTTCCCGACCGGTTTATCCGTAGCCCATTTTGAAATTTGAAACTGGAATAAAACAACTAATAGTCCGTTTAACGCCATTAAATATGGATATGGATTATTCGTTCCAAAAATATGCTTCATTTCATTATCAAAATGTAGTGGCAACATGCCTTCGGTTTGAGAAAACCCCATCGAAATGATAATGCCTGCTAATAAGTAAATCATTAGTACCTTATCTCGCATTACAATTTTCCAAACTGCCCCAGTTTCCTTTTCTTTATGTTCTTCCTTATCTGTCCTTTTTGGCATCGTCTCTTGAATAAGAAGTAATACAAGTAACGCATAAAATAGCATTGTAGAAGAGGCAATAATAAACACAAGGTTCTTTGACAACACAACTACTGATGCTCCCATTATCGGACCAATCGCAGCACCTATATTGTGTCCCATTCGTAATAAACCATATGCCTCTGTTCTTTTTTCTGGTGCCGTTACATCCGCGACCATAGCTGATGCAGCTGGATGAAATAAAGAATTACTCAACCCTAAAAAAATAGATAAAATTGCATATGGAATAAATCCTTCTATAAATAGAAAACCGAGCATTAATAATGCATTACTTGCCATAGAAAATATCATAATAGGCTTTCTTCCATATATGTCAGCAATTCTCCCTCCTATAAGTGATCCAAAACTTGCAGCAATTGGAGAAAGCGCCATAATAACCCCAACTTCCAACAACGAATCTACCTTATCTTTTAAATATAATGCAAAAAAAGGCATTAACATCATCATTGCAATTCCATTTAACGTCTCTCCAATAAATCGAATCCATACGTTACGGTCCATCTCCCTTAACTCACGCCACGTATTTTTCATCATTTCACCCCTTTAGTTAGCCAACAATTATCTTATAATAAGTTCAGAAAAATGTAAATTTTCAAATAAAAAAATCCATTCTAACAGAATTAGAATGGATTTTTTTCACTTATAAATTTGCAACATCTTCTTCTTTTTTACTATTATTTAAAGCACTATGTTTTCGGCTATATAAGAAGTAAACCGCTATACCAATAACCATCCATATCCCAAAACTAATCCATGCTGTCCCCGATAATTGAAGCATTAAGTATAAACAGAAGATCACTGTTAATGCTGGTAAAAATGGTACAAGCGGAGCCTTAAATGCCCTTGGTAAGTCTGGATGTGTTCTTCTCATTACGATTACCGCAACAGCTACGAGTGCAAATGCTGACAATGTCCCCATATTTACAAGATGTGCTAAAACATTTAAATCTATTAATCCTGAAATCAGTGCCGCAATAATTCCCGTTGTCCATGTATTTAAAAATGGCGTTTTAAATTTCGGATGAACTTTAGCAAGACGTTTCGGCAGTAAACCATCTCGGCTCATCGCATAAGAAACACGAACTTGCCCATACATCATAACTAGCATTACTGTTGTAATCCCTGTAATTGCTCCTACTGAAATTACCCCCGCTAAACCATCTTGTCCAATAAATTGAAGTGCAAAAGCAACTGGATCTGATATATTTAGCTGTCCGTATGGAACAATTCCTGTCAAAATAAGCGAAACAACGATATAAAGAACTGTACAAATTAATAACGATGCAATAATACCAATTGGTAAATCACGTTGCGGACGTTTCACTTCTTCTGCCGCTGTTGAAACTGCATCAAATCCTATAAATGCGAAGAATACTGTAGCCGCTCCAGCCATTACACCATCTAAACCAAATGGCATAAAAGGCGTCCAGTTTTCAGGTTTCACATAATTAAAACCAGCAAAGATAAAAATAAGAACAACTGCTATTTTAATAAATACCATAATGTTATTTACTCGTGCACTTTCACGAACACCCCTAGATAAAAGAACTGTCATCACTAAAATAATTAGAACTGCAGGTAGATCAATTATTCCACCCTTACCTGTACCAGGAGCCGAGGAGAGAATAGTCGGAATATGAATTCCAAACCCCTTTAATAAAGATTGAAAATATGCAGACCAACCGTTCGCTACAGCAGATGTAGCAAGTAAATATTCCAGCATTAAGTCCCAGCCAATTAAAAATGCGAATACTTCCCCCATCGTCGCGTATGTATACGTATACACACTGCCCGAGACAGGAACTGAAGAAGCAAATTCAGCATAACAAAATGCAGCAAAGGCACAAGCTAGAGCGGCAATCGCAAATGATAATATAATAGCTGGCCCAGAATGTTTCGCTGCCACAACACCCGTTAGAACAAAAATACCAGTTCCAACAATTGCTCCGATTCCAAGCATAGTTAAATCTAGCGCGCCCAATGTTCTTGCTAACGTTTTTTGCTTACTTTCTTGCATTAACTTTGCAATTGGCTTCTTTTGAAAAATTTGCTTCATCTTTCACTCCTCCAAGTTTTAAATTTTCTGAAAATTTTTAATTCGCTTTTTTATTTTACTCATTACGCTTTTCCTAGTCAATACTTTTGTCGAAACAAGTAGAAATTCTTCTGAATATGCACAATCCTTATTATTCTTTCTATATATCTTTCCATTATTTTTTTGGTATTATTATACATGTCGATTCCGTGAAAAAGGCATGCCCCCTTATTGAGAGCATGCCTTTTTACTTATTTCACAGTATATGAACCTTGTTCAATCCAGCTATACATATACTTTTCATCTTCTGTTTCATGTGCTTGTTTTACAATACGAAGCGGACGGAATGTGTCTATCATAACAGCTAATTCAAGCGTCTCTTTCTTCCCTATACTTGCCTCTGTTTTCCCCGGATGCGGTCCATGGGGAATCCCGCTCGGATGAAGTGTAATAGAACCTTCTTCCACACCTTTGCGACTCATAAAGTTTCCTTCTACATAGTAAAGAACTTCATCACTATTAACATTACTATGATAATATGGTGCCGGAATTGACTCTGGATGATAATCGTATAAACGTGGTACGAAAGAGCAAATAACAAAATTATGTCCTTCAAATGTTTGATGTACTGGCGGTGGCTGATGAATGCGCCCTGTAATTGGTTCAAAATCCTCTACATTAAATACCCACGGATATAAATAGCCATCCCATCCCACAACATCTAACGGGTGGTGTCCTAAAACATGTTTATGCATATAGCCTCTTGATTTTGTCATTACGACAAACTCGCCTTTTTCATCATATGTCTCTAATTTTTCTGGACCACGAAGATCTCTTTCACAAAACGGACTATGTTCTAACAATTGTCCGTATTCATTTCGATAACGACGCGGCGTTGTAATTTGGCTATTCGCCTCTACAACAAGAAACTTAGTCTCTCCTTCATCTGGAATAACACGATAAATCGTTCCAATTGGGATCGTTACATAGTCGCCTTTTCTATAGTGAATCGTTCCAAACATCGTTTCAATTTTCCCTGTTCCATAATGAACAAATAACATTTCGTCGCCATCACCATTACGATAGAAATAATCCATTTTTTCTGTTGGACTCACTACTCCAATTAATAAATCTTCATTTCCAAGTATGAAATTCCGTCCACTTATTGCATCACCACTTTTTTTACTTTCTTTCGTTCGAAAGTGGCGATGAGAAAGAGCAACATCCTCTTCATACTGCAACTGACAAGAATGCGATAATGCAGAATGACCTACTTCTGTTGGCATATAATGATGATACAAAATAGACTGCGTACCAGAAAAACCTTTTGTTCCCATTACCTGTTCACGATAAAGCGATCCATCTTTTTTACGAAATTGTACATGTCGTTTATGAGGTAGTTCTCCCATGTGACGATAAAACATGCCCATCACCCGCTTCCTTTTCTTTTTTGATCGTATTACGTAGTGTACCTAAACCAGTAATCGACAGTTCTACAACATCTCCATCTTGTAGCCACTCTTCTGTACCCAGTTCTAAAATACATCCTGTTCCTACTGTCCCAGAACCAATCACATCTCCTGGATATAACGTAACGTCCTCTGAAGCACGTTCAATCATTTCAGCAAATGTATAATAAATATCTTGGAAGTTTCCTTTTGATAATAGTTTTCCATTTACATGAGCAGTCATTTCTAAATTATATCGATCACCATTACGATAAACGTCTAATTCCTCTTTCGTAACAAGATGTGCTCCTAAAGAAGTTGCAAAGTCTTTTCCTTTCGCTGGACCGAGACCTACTTTCATTTCTGTTGCTTGTAAGTCTCTCGCACTCCAGTCGTTCATAATACAATAACCAAAAATATATTCCTCTGCTTGCTCACGAGAAATATTTCGCCCTTCTTTTCCCATTACGCAAGCAATCTCCAACTCATAATCAAGCTTTTTAGACTTTTTCGGACCAATTACAAAATCACCGGAACCAATTACAGCACGATGATTAGTAAAATAAAAAACCGGAATATCATACCATTCGGGCACAACATCTAATCCTCTTCGTCCGCGAGCTGTTTTTACATGTTGTTCAAATGCGTAAAAATCTCGAATACTACTCGGATTAGGAAGAGCAGCTGTCAATTGTACTTCTTCTAAAGCATATATACCCTTATTTGGATTCTTAATATTCCGCACTACTTCTACATACTCATCCGCTTTCTCTAAAAAAGCCATCATAGAAGAAGGGATTTTCCCTTCACTAGCAAGATTCATATCTATTACTTTGTCACCTTCAAGCCATCCAGCCCGTAGTTCTTTTGAAGGAAGACAAAATGTAACAAATTTCATCCTGATTCCTCCTTATAAAAATGAAATTTCCACCAGCAAAGGGACTTTTGCTGGTGGATATAAATCTTATAAGTTTCCGCGACGCTCTTGTTCTCTTTCAATTGATTCGAATAACGCTTTAAAGTTTCCTTCACCAAATCCACGAGAACCTTTACGTTGAATGATTTCAATAAATAAAGTCGGGCGATCTACAATTGGTTTCGTAAAGATTTGTAGTAAGTAACCTTCATCATCACGATCTACTAAAATCTTTAATTCTTTTAACTTATCAATTTCTTCATCGATTTTTCCAACTCGTGCAGTTAACTCATCATAATAAGTATCAGGTGTATCTAAAAACTCCACCCCATTTGCACGAAGCGCTTCAACTGTTTTAACAATATCACTTGTTAATAAAGCAAGATGTTGTACACCAGCTCCATTATAGAATTCTAGATACTCTTGAATTTGTGACTTTCTCTTTCCGTCTGCTGGTTCGTTAATAGGAAACTTAATACGACTTCCATTCGTCATAACTTTCGACATTAACGCCGAATACTCTGTACTAATATCGTCATCATCAAAATGAATCATTTGTTTAAAGCCCATAACATTCTCGTAATAACTAACCCACTCTTCCATTTTTTCAACATTACCAACTACATGATCAACAGCAATTAAACCAGACTCTTCAAATGGAATATTAAATTCTACCTTTTGGAATCCTGGCATAAATGCCCCTTTATAATTTTTACGCTCTACAAGCGTATGAATTGTATCACCATACGTACCAATAACTGCTTTTTTCAATGTACCGTCCTCATCTGTTAATTCCTGCGGTGGAGCAATTGCGACGGCACCACGTTTCACTGCTTCTGAGTATGCTTTATCAACATCATCAACAAGTAGTGCCACATCCTTCACGCCATCACCATGAGTCTTTACAAACTCTGCAATACGATTTTCACTACTTAAAGCTCCAGACACAACGAAACGCATATTTTTTTGCACAAGAACATAAGATACCTTTTCACGGTTTCCAGTTTCTAATCCAGAGTAAGCCACAATTTTGAATCCGAACGCTCTCGCAAGATAATAACTCGATTGCTTTGCATTCCCTACGTAAAATTCCAAATGATCTACATCACGTACTGGAAAAAAGTCCTCCATTTGTGCAGCTAGCGTATCCATAGATTTTTGTTTCATAATATCTTCATCCCCCTGTAAATAGATTAAATGGTCCATACTTAAAACCAACCGAAAACGCTTCCAACGTTAATTAATAGAAATTAGTTAGCAAGCTAACAAATTCTGACCTTTAAAATTTTCTATCTTTTCTGTCAAATTCCTCTTTTTTTCTTACATATAAAATTCGACTTTTTTCTCTTTGAAATAAAGCGGGATTTTATTCAGTGGATTTTTGATTATTCGTTGAATCAAGTTTCAACCGCAACGTTTAATTAGCCATGCATGCTGGATAATGAGGTAACTTTAATACTTGAGGGGATATAAGAAGAATATAAAAAAGACTCCAACATATTAACTACTTACTAATACGTTAGAGTCTTTATTTTTTTTGAATGATTGTATTTATATATCTCATACTAATACATTTGCAAGGAATAGAATAAATGATGTTAATATTACCGCTCCACCTAAGGATCCTAATAAATCTATTTTTGTTACTTGAAACACTTGTTCACTGTTCATATCCCTCATTCTCCTTCCTTTTTTGTTTGATTTAAAACTTCTATTATACTAATACACTTGATAAAAATACGATTAATGCTGTTAATACTACCGCTCCACTTGCTGATCCTACGAAGTCACCTTTTGTTACTTGTAATACTTGCTCTTTCATATCTTTCATTCTCCCTTCCTTTTCTTTTGTTACAAAGCTTCTATTATACTAA
>NZ_JBQAGK010000018.1:0-15712 GCF_051916325.1 Bacillus cereus group sp. MYBK227-1
AAAGTTAGTTTGTCTAGCATCTAAAATAAAAATTGACGTTTCACGTTGTTTGTTTCGTTCAGTTTTCAAAGAACTACTTGGTCGCTCATTTGCGACTTCCTTATGTTAACACTTTCGTTAATTGATGTCAACTAAGTTTTTTATTTCGTTTGTCGCTTGCGACGTTATTGTCATCGGCGACTTGTTCTATATTACACCTCTAAGCTCTAATCGTCAATATATTTTTATAAAAAATATAAAAAGGCTTATTTCTTTTAAAATAAGCCTTTTTATCACATATCATTCTATTCATTTATTATTTTTCTATAATTGGTAACGAGACGATAAATTGAATAGTGCCATCCCTATATTCCGCTCGAATACTACCACCTTGTAACTCAACAATACTTTTCGCAATCGCTAAACCGAGTCCCGACCCTTCCGTTACTCTACTTCGAGATTGATCCTTCTTATAGAAACGTTCAAACAAATTCGCTAACTCTTCTCTTGTAAACTCTTCACTATGATTCGCAATTACAATTTGTATATCCCTACGCTGCCTTTGAAGAGAAACTTTTATCTCTCCATCATCTTTACTATACTTAATTGCATTCATTAGTAAATTATCAAATACACGAACCATCTTTTCCGAATCAATCGATGCATAAGCACGTTCCTCAGGAAACTTCTTAACAAACGTAAGTCCATGCTCTTCCGCTTGCGGTACTAACTCTTCTATTAATTGCTCAAGCAACTCATTTACACATACTTCTTGTTTTTCTAATACAACTTGTTCATTTGTTAACTTCGTATACTCAAATAAATCTTCTATTAAATTTTTTAACTGCTCCGACTTTGCAAAAGCAATTCTCGTATACTCATCGTGTTGTTCTTTATTTTCATATTTAGAATCTCGAAGTAATCGTAAGTAACCCATAATAGAAGTAAGTGGTGTACGCAAATCATGCGATACATTTGTGATAAGCTCATTCTTTTGCTTTTCTAATTTACGTTCCTTTTCTATATTATTCATAAGCTCTTCTGCCATATTATTAATATTCTCCGTTAAAGCTGCAATCTCATCTTCACCTTTTTTCTCAATGCGGTAGGCTAAGTTACCTCTTTCTATTTCCTTTACGCCTTGTGCCATTGCTTCAATCTGCTTCATCTTTCTCTTTGTTATATAGAAGAAAGAGAAAATGAATACAAGTACACCAATTAAAAACGGGAATGGTCCTTCTTGCGTATCATATATTACCTCTCCCTCTGGAATTCCACTAACAAACATGTACAAATTCTTTCCTTCAATAGTAATAGGTGAAAAAGATATAAACTCTTTTCTTGTACTTTCAAATACATTTCTACCATCTGTATAATTAATCGCGAATGATGCTGCATTACGAATCGTATTATGCAAATCGATTTGCTCTTCTTGCGCTTGCTTTGTTTTATATAAAACTTTACCACTTTCATCAGTAACCAATATCTTCAAAGCTCTAGACCCTTGCTCTAAATTTTGGTTCTCCATTTCGATCATATTTGATATAGCTTCTAATTTATTTTCATGAACCGAACTATTTGCCGCTCCTTGAGCTTGGTGATTAATTTGTTCCATACCAGCCCGATAATCGATAGTTGCTTGACGATTCGCATTCTCAAAAAACGGTGCTGCTGCCTTTGCTGACAAAACTCCTAATAACGCACAAGCAGCAAAAGTAGTAATCAATTGAATCCTTATACTCTTTCGTACGCTCTTTACTAATTTCTCAATTAATTGTCTTATTTTCCTTATATAAGTAAACGGATTAAATATCTTTTTCAATCTTATACCCCACTCCCCATACTGTTTTTATATATCTAGGTTTCCTTGGATTCTCCTCAATCTTTTCACGCACTTTTCGAATATGCACCATTACAGTATTATCAGACTGGAAAGATCGTTCGTTCCACACCTTTTCATAAATTTGCTCCGCACTAAACACCATACCTGGATTTCTAGCTAGCAATTCTAAAATTGAAAATTCCCTCGGAGTTAGTTTCACTTCTTCTCCCTCTACAATAACTTTATGGGTCGAGATGTTGATTTTCATCTCCCCAATTTCTAACTCGTCCTCATTTTGAATAGCGAAACCATTCATTTTCATATAACGGCGTAACTGAGATTTAATTCGTGCAATTAGCTCTAACGGATTAAACGGCTTCGTTACATAATCATCTGCCCCTGTTGTTAATCCTAAAATCTTATCCATATCTTGCGTTTTGGCAGAAAGCATAATAATAGGCATTTCTTTCGCTTCCCTTACCTTCATACACATATGAATACCATCCACTTTCGGCATCATAATATCTAATACGACTAGATGTACTTCATTTTCTTCCAATAGACGTAATCCTTCTTCTCCGTCTCCTGCTTGTAATACTTTATATCCTTCATTCTTTAAATAAATTGTAATTAAATTCCGAATTTCTTTTTCATCATCTACGACAAGTATTGTTTCGTGTGCCACAATATCTCCCCCATCACTTTTTTAATCCCTAACTTCTATTATAGGAAAACTTCTGAAGAAAAACGCTCGGAAATCCTTAAGATTTTCTGAAGACGCAAAAAAGGTCTAGACTCCCCTTAAGTCTAGACCTTTAAAAAACCCCTTTTATTTACGAACGTAGATGAAATATAGTACGAATAAAACTCCCATAACATACATAATCGGATGAACCTCTTTACGACGACCACTCACTACCATTGTAATTGGATAGAAGATAAATCCAATCGCAATCCCAGTTGCGATACTATACGTAAGTGGCATAGAGATAATTGTAAAGAATGCTGGCACTGCAATCTCGAATTTCTTCCAATCAATTTCCCCTAAGGAAGAAACCATCAAGATTCCTACAATAATTAAAGCCGGCGCCGTTACAGCTGGCGTTACAACACTTAGTAATGGCGAGAAGAATAGTGCCAGTAAAAAGAATCCTGCTGTTACAACTGCTGTAAATCCAGAACGTCCTCCTGCTGCTACCCCTGCAGACGATTCAATGTAAGACGTTGTTGTTGATGTACCAAGAATCGCACCAATTACAGTTGCAATCGCATCTGCAAATAACGCTTTTCCTGCACGTGGTAATTTATTGTTCTTCATTAATCCTGCTTGATTTGCAACCGCTACAAGCGTACCTGCTGTATCAAAGAAATCGATAAAGAAGAACGTTATAATAACAATCCCCATTTGAACTGTGAAAATATCTCCGAAGTGCGTTAACGCCACGCCGAACGTTGGTTCTAGACTCGGTATTGCTCCCACCACAGCTTTCGGAGTATCAATTAATCCTGTTGCTACTCCTAAGATCGCTGTAAGAATCATACCGTAAAATACTGCACCATTAATTTTCTTAATCATGAAGATGATCGTAGTAACAACCCCGAAGATTGCTAGTAACGTTGTACCCTTTGTTAAGTCCCCCAACCCAACAAGAACTGCATCATTTTTCACGATAATTCCGGCATTTTGGAATCCAAGAAATGCAATGAACAATCCGATACCTGCTGCTACTGCAAACTTTAACTCCGATGGAATTGCATTGATGATTTTTTCACGAATACCTGAAGCAGTAAGAATAATAAAGATAATACCTGACATTAATGTTCCGGCAATTGCTGTTTGCCATGGAATCCCCATCGTTAACACTGCTGTATAAGCAAAGAACGCGTTAATTCCCATACCTGGCGCTAAAGCAATTGGATACTTCGCGAAAATACCCATAATTAACGAACCGATCGCTGCCGCTAATGCCGTAGCAACGAATACTGCACCTGGATCCATCCCTGTACCTGCTGGTAACCCTTTAACATTTCCAAGCGACAGCGTAGCAGGATTGACAAATAGTACGTAAGCCATAGATAGAAATGTCGTTAACCCTGCTATGAACTCAGTCTTATAATTCGTACCGAGCTCATCAAACTGAAAATAGCGTTTCATCCTACGTTTCCCCCGTTATATGATTACTCGCCGCATTTCTCCTAGCCCTCTTTTATCCCGAGAAACAAAAAAGGCTTCCATTGCATATATACATGGAAGCGTTCTATGAATAAAGATAAGATTCCCCTCACCTTTATAAAAACGCCTCGTAGTCAAGCCATTTACGGTAGCTAGGTAGAAACTTTCGGGCCATATCCCCGATATTATACGACGGCTATAATATTCACTTTTTGTTTGAATTACATAATCATATTAACTCGACGAAGTAGTTTTGTCAATTTAAAAACGAACGTTTTTGTAAACTTTTATAGTTTTGTTCGTATTAACACCAAAACAAAAAAGATCCACCTATGCATAAGCAATAGATGGACCTTTTTATAAATACTATTCCCACTCAATAGTTGCTGGTGGCTTACTCGTTACATCATACACGATACGGTTAACGTGTTTTACTTCGTTTACGATACGTACAGAGATTTTCTCTAATACGTCCCAAGGGATACGTGCCCAGTCAGCTGTCATACCGTCGATAGATGTTACCGCACGGATACCTACTGTGTAATCGTAAGTACGCTCGTCACCCATAACACCTACGCTACGCATACCAGGAAGCGCAGTGAAGTATTGCCAGATTTCACGGTCTAAGCCCGCTTTAATAATTTCTTCACGTAAAATCGCATCAGATTCACGAACGATTTCTAATTTCTCTTCTGTGATTTCACCTAATACACGAATACCAAGACCCGGTCCTGGGAATGGTTGACGCCATACGATTTCATCAGGAATTCCTAATTCAGATCCTAATACACGTACTTCGTCTTTAAATAACGTGTTTAAAGGCTCAATTAATTTGAACTGCATGTCTTCTGGAAGTCCACCAACGTTATGGTGAGATTTAATTGTTTGCGCAGTTGCTGTACCACTCTCAACGATATCTGTGTAAAGTGTACCTTGCGCTAAGAAGTCCATACCTTGTAATTTTGACGCTTCATCATCAAATACGTAAATGAATTCGTTACCGATGATTTTACGTTTTTGTTCTGGATCTTCTACACCTTTTAACTTGTCCATGAAGCGGTCTCTTGCATCCACTTTAATAACGTTCATATGGAAGCCTTCGCTAAATGTTTTCATAACGCCTTCTGCTTCACCTTTACGAAGTAAACCGTGGTCAACGAAAATACATGTTAATTGATCACCAATTGCTTTATGAATTAATACTGCTACAACAGAAGAGTCTACACCGCCACTAAGTGCGCATAGTACTTTTTTGTCTCCAACAGTTTCACGAATCTTTTCTAATTCTACTTCAATAAAGTTCTCCATGTTCCATCCTTCAGAACAACCACATACACCGAATACGAAGTTTTTAATTAAATCGTTACCGTGCTCAGAGTGACGTACTTCTGGGTGGAATTGTACACCGTATAAGTTTTTCGCTTCATTGCTCATACCAGCAATTGGGCAAGACTCACTTGTTGCATCTACTACGAATCCTTCAGGTAAACCAGTTACTAAGTCGCCATGGCTCATCCATACAACTTGCTCTTCTGGAAGGTTCGCATATAATTTTGATTCGTTCTCTACTTTAAGAACAGCTTTTCCGTACTCACGGTGATTTGCACGCTCTACTTTACCACCGAAGTGTTGCGTCATAAGCTGCATACCGTAACAAATACCGAAGATTGGTAAACCTAGTTCAAAGATTTTTTCATCACAATGTAATGCACCTTCACCGTATACACTATTTGGTCCACCAGAGAAAATAATCCCTTTTGGATTCATTGCTTTAATTTCTTCTGCAGTAATTGTATGTGGATGAAGTTCACTGTATACACCGAACTCACGAATTCGACGTGCTATTAACTGATTGTATTGACTTCCAAAATCTAAAACGATAATTGTATCGTGTTGTTTCTTCAAAATAATCACCCCAACGTTAGTTCTCGTATATAAATATTTTCACCAATTTGGCGAAAAGCATTACCAATATAATAAAAAAAGCCAGTCCTCCGCCTCTAGTCTCATAACAAAGAAAAGGCAGGGGTCTGGCTTTATAAAGAAAGATAGTCTCCGCTCTTTATAAATATAAGACACACTGCCTTCATAGTCAGGTTGTTTACGGTAACCCGGTAGAGACTCTCAAACCATATCATTGAGGATATATGAAGGATCGTTTTATATTATCTTCCTAGATTCTAACAATGAAGTATCAATATGGTCAAGAGAGAAAGCGACAAAATTCTACAGAAATTCATTTCCTTTTCTAAAAAACATCCATTTCTATATAGAAATGGATGTTTTTTAGGACAAACGGAATTACATCATTCCGCCCATACCGCCCATGCCCATGCCGCCCATGTCAGGCATTGCTTGTGCATTTGGTTCTGGCTTGTCAGCTACTACAGCTTCAGTTGTTAAGAACATAGCTGCAACAGATGCTGCGTTTTGAAGTGCAGAACGAGTTACTTTAGCTGGATCTACGATACCAGACTCAAGCATGTTAACCCATTCGCCAGTAGCTGCGTTGAAACCAACGCCTACTTTTTCGCCTTTTAGACGCTCTACAACTACAGATCCTTCTAGACCAGCGTTGATTGCGATTTGACGAACTGGCTCTTCTAGTGCACGAAGTACGATGTTGATACCTGTTGCTTCGTCGCCTTCAGCTACGATAGAAGCTACTTTTGTGTATACGTTCATAAGTGAAGTACCACCACCTGCAACGATACCTTCTTCTACTGCTGCACGAGTTGAGTTAAGTGCATCTTCAATGCGAAGTTTGCGCTCTTTTAACTCAGTTTCAGTTGCTGCACCTACTTTAATTACTGCTACGCCACCTGCTAGTTTAGCAAGACGCTCTTGTAATTTTTCACGATCGAATTCAGAAGTTGTTTCTTCTAATTGCGCACGGATTTGACCGATGCGAGCTTCGATTTGTTCTGTGCTTCCTACACCTTCAACTACAGTTGTGTTTTCTTTTGTAACAACAACTTTACCAGCGCGTCCTAAAGATTCAACTGTAGCAGATTTTAAGTCACGGCCTAATTCTTCAGTGATCACTTCGCCACCAGTTAAGATTGCGATATCTTCTAGCATTGCTTTACGACGGTCACCAAATCCAGGAGCTTTAACAGCTACTACATTGAATGTACCACGAAGTTTGTTCACTACTAATGTAGCTAATGCTTCGCCTTCTACATCTTCAGCAATGATAAGAAGTGGTTTACCTTGTTGTACCACTTGCTCTAATACTGGTAAGATTTCTTGAATGTTAGAAATCTTTTTGTCAGTAATTAAGATATATGGGTTATCAAGAACTGCTTCCATTTTGTCAGAATCAGTAATCATGTAAGGAGATGCATAGCCACGATCAAATTGCATACCTTCTACTACGTCTAATTCTGTTGTGAATCCTTTAGACTCTTCTAAAGTAATAACGCCGTCGTTACCAACGCGCTCCATTGCTTCAGCGATTAATTGACCTACTTCTTCGTCAGCTGCAGAAATAGCAGCTACTTGTGCGATAGAAGATTTGCCTTCGATTGGTTTAGAAATCGTTTTTAATTCTTCAATTGCAGCAGTAACAGCTTTTTCGATACCTTTACGAAGACCCATTGGGTTCGCACCAGCTGTTACGTTTTTAAGACCTTCACGAATCATAGCTTGCGCTAATACAGTTGCAGTTGTTGTTCCGTCACCAGCTACGTCATTTGTTTTGCTAGCAACTTCTGCTACTAATTTCGCACCCATGTTTTCGAATGCATCTTCTAATTCGATTTCTTTTGCGATTGTTACACCATCATTTGTAATAAGTGGTGAACCAAATTTTTTCTCAAGTACAACGTTACGACCTTTTGGTCCAAGCGTAACTTTTACTGCGTTTGCAAGAGTGTCGACACCGCGAAGCATCGAACGACGTGCTTCTTCACTAAATTTAATATCTTTTGCCATAATAATTGACCCCCTTGGATTTTTTAAGATTTATATAATTAACCGATAACTGCTAAAATGTCACTTTCACGTAAAATCAAGTAGTCTGTACCTTCATATTTCACTTCAGTACCTGCATATTTTGAGAAGATGATAAGATCACCTGCTGCTACCTCTAAAGCAACACGCTCACCATTCTCAAGCACTCGACCAGTACCTACTGCAACAACTTTACCCTCTTGTGGTTTTTCTTTTGCAGTATCTGGTAATACGATACCACTTGCTGTTTTTTCTTCTGCTTGAACAAGCTCAATTACAACGCGATCACCTAATGGCTTTAGCATGAACAATAACCTCCTCATTTTGTTATGTAAATTTCTTTTATTAGCACTCAAGTCATCCGAGTGCTAACACACTTATAATAATAAATAATCTCAATTTCTTTTGCAAGTAAAAAAATCATAATTTTTTCGCAAATCACTATATAAACTTTCTATATACAATACTGCCTTTACTATATGAATCGTTGTTTCCACTGCTCGTATGTTACAATATGAAAGGACACCCTAAGTTGTTTTCGCTACACATACAACTTTCTCCTGTCTTCTATTATAATTTCAAATAAGGATTTACGAAAAAAACATAATTCAAGAGGTTTATATCGTAGGTAGCATATTTACATGTTATCCTAACTTATCTCATACACTATAGTTAGAAAGGATGGTTAAACCATTTGAAGAAACAATACTGGTGGATTATCGTTACATACATTTTAATGCAGTTATCTGGCGTTGTTGGATTACCACTTCTCCTAAAAACAGGACTCTATGATAATAGAGGATTTACCATTGAAGAAAAAGGACAAATCATAACGGGACACTGGGCAATCATTAGCTTCTTTATTGCATTATGTATCGTGCTTTGGTTACTTAGAACAGATATTCGTGACAGGCATTTAGATCCAATGCGCTCTTCTGTTCCAGCTACTATTGGATGGATTTTTATCGGGTTCTTCTTAGCAATCATCTCACAATCCATTGCAGGTATGATTGAAATGTATGTATTTGGGGTTCCACGTGGATCTGAGAATACAGACAGACTGATGGACATCGCAAGAACGATACCTTGGTTCCTTATTGTTGTATCTATAATTGGACCTATCTTAGAAGAAATCGTATTTAGAAAAATTCTATTCGGCACGCTTTATAAGAAGTTTAACTTCTTTATCGCAGCTATCATTAGTTCGCTTGTATTCGCAACAATTCATTTTGATTTTACTCACTTATTGGTATACACTGCTATGGGGCTCGTATTCGCCTTCTTATATGTGAAGACGAAACGTATTATCGTTCCGATTGCAGCTCATGTTGCGATGAATACATTAGTCGCTATTGGGCAAATTTTTATGAGCAATGAACAAATTCAAGAAATGATTAAAGAAGCTGAAAAAATGCAAGGCTTTATCGGAGGATTTTTTGTATGAGAAACTCACCATTGTTCATGGCTGCACTATACTTCCTTCTTGGATGTATCTTTACACGCTTCGCCATTACGAACGTGACAGATACAATCTGGAATATGTGGACAATATTATTTGCAGTTATGGCAACAATTGATTTTAATTTGGCACTTCGCCTTATATTAGTTAAATTCACAAAGAAGAAACAATAATAAAACGCAGAGGTCGCTTCCTCTGCGTTTTATTGTGGATAGTTTTTCAAAAAGTAAACTAATGTTTGTAACTCTACAGCTAAGTCAATATGATGAATTCTAATATTCTCTGATACGTTTAATCGCGCTGGTGTGAAATTCAAAATACCGTGCACGCTTGTTTCAGCTAATCTATCTGCTACAGCTTGTGCTACTGTAGCCGGTACTGTTAATATTGCCACTTGTATATCATTTGATAATCTCTCTTCTAATTCATCTAAATGATATACAGGAATGCCCCCGATTTCTGTTCCAACTTTCTCTTCACTAACATCAAATGCCATTTCAATTTTTGTATTATTGTTTTTCGTGAAATTATAATGTAAGAAAGCGGTCCCTAAATTACCTACTCCAATAAGTGCTACACGTGTTATATCATCTTGATCAAGTGTTTCGCGGAAAAATGATAATAAATAATTTACGTTATATCCATATCCCTTTTTCCCTAACGCTCCAAAATACGAAAAATCTCTTCGTATTGTTGCGGAATCTACTTTTACTGCCTCACTCAATTCGGCCGATGAAACACGCTGCTTACCAGAAAGAGATAAGTTTTGGATAAATCGATAGTATAGAGGCAATCTTTTAGCAGTGGCTTGTGGAATCTTTTGCTGATCCATATGACCTCTCCTCTCTTCCTATCTTTATTCATATACTTTAATCAAATACAGAAGTTTAGCACTCATTAAATTCCTTGTATAATAAAGAGAAGAAGTATTCTCTCTTTATTTTAAACTATACACTATTTTTAGTATGATTGAGAAATATAAACATGGCAAAGTTAAGAAATTATTTGAGGTGAAAACATTGATTTTATTACAAGTAAACGCGCTTTCGAAATTATACGGTGCAGAAACGATTCTTGCAAACATAAAATTGGAAGTACAAACAAAAGATCGTATCGCATTAGTTGGAAGGAATGGAGCAGGAAAATCTACATTATTAAAAATTATCGCTGGTGAATTATCTCATGATGGTGGCGAAATTATAAAACCGAAAGATGTCTCAATCGGATATTTAGCTCAAAATACTGGACTAGAAACGTCTTTAACAATTTGGGATGAAATGCTAACCGTCTTTACCCACTTACAGCAAATGGAGACAAAACTTCGAAGGCTTGAGCAAGAAATGGGAAAAGAAGAAAACTTTTCAAACGAAGCTACATATGAAAGATTGTTAGCTGATTATGATCAACTACAACTCAATTATAAAGATCAAGGTGGATATCAATATGAAGCGGATATTCGCTCCATTTTAAGCGGCCTTGGCTTCCCAGTTGAAACGCACCAGACGACGATCTCTACTTTAAGCGGCGGGCAAAAAACAAGATTAGCTCTCGGGAAATTATTATTAACAAAACCAGACTTACTTATTTTGGACGAGCCTACAAACCATTTAGACATCGAAACATTAACATGGCTTGAGCAATATTTGCAAGGTTATCCTGGCGCAATATTAATCGTCTCACATGACCGTTATTTCTTAGACAAACTCGTTACACAAGTATATGAAATTTCGAATAAAGAAAGCAGACGATTTGTTGGTAACTACAGTAAATATTTAGACTTAAAATCAGCATTATATGAGCAAGAAATGAAACGTTACGAAAAACAACAAGATGAAATCGCAAAACTTGAGGACTTCGTTCAAAAGAATATAGCTCGCGCTTCTACAACGAAACGTGCTCAAAGTCGCCGTAAACAACTAGACAGAATGGAATTATTAACGAGACCATTAGGGGATTCTAAGTCAGCATCATTCCACTTCGATATTGAAAAACAAAGTGGAAATGATGTTTTACAAGTAAATGATGCAACCATCGGCTATGATGAAAACCCTATAATTGAACATGTAACTATGCGCTTAACTCGCGGAGATAGTGTTGCTTTAGTTGGTCCAAACGGAATTGGGAAATCCACATTGTTAAAATCCATTGTGAATAAGTTACCACTATTAAATGGTGATGTTTCTTTCGGATCAAATGTATCTGTTGGTTATTATGATCAAGAACAAGCAAACTTAACATCTTCTAAACGGGTTTTAAATGAACTATGGGATGAATATCCACTGCAACCGGAAAAAGAAATCCGTACTATACTTGGGAATTTTTTATTCACAGGAGATGATGTACTGAAACCAGTATCTTCCCTTAGTGGTGGACAAAAAGCTCGATTAGCTCTTGCAAAACTTATGATGCAAAAGTCAAATTTGTTAATTCTAGATGAGCCTACGAACCACCTTGATTTAAATAGTAAAGAGATTTTGGAGAATGCTTTAATTGATTACCCAGGGACTCTTCTATTCGTCTCACATGACCGCTACTTTATTAACCGTGTAACAACGACTGTGGTTGAGTTATCAACAGAAGGTGCACAGGAATATTTAGGGGATTACGATTACTACGTTGAAAAGAAAAATGAAATGATTGAACGTGCAGAACTTGAACAGCAAGAAAGTGACGTTCCTGTTCAAAAGGTGGTTGCACAAGAGAAATTAAATTATTTAGAAGAAAAAGAGCGTAAAAAACTAGAGCGTCAACGCACTAGAAAAATTGAAGAGCTAGAACAAAGTATAGTGGAATTAGAAGAAGAAATTGCTACGTTAGAAGATCAACTTTGCTTACCAGAAATATATGCAGATTATGAAAAAGCTAGTGAAATTACAACTAAAAAGCAAACGCTACAAGAACAACTTGAAACTTGTATGGCAGAATGGGAAGAGCTGCATGTATAAGCATATTTAAATAAGGAAGATGTCTCATAAGTCAGGATTTTTGACTATGTGACATCTTTTTTTAGTACTTAAACAATTTTTTGAATATATCTATCGTAACTTAGAATATACTAACGATTTTTTAAATATATCTATTGTAACCCTATATATTAACAATTCGACACGAAATATCGTTTTAACGACAAAGATTGACAAGATTAGCATCTTCTATAATGGGGAGATGTTTCAAAATGTTTTTCGGGGATATCTTCTTGCTTTTTATTTCCCGAAAAAGAACAAATTCAAAGGTCTGACATCAACCTATTTATCCACAAGTTTATACACATATCCACCTTTATAAAATAAACATCAAAATAACTTTTCCACATTATCCACAGTCAACAAAAAAGTTATCAACATTTTATATACACAATAAAACCCACATTATCAACAGATAATATGGGTTTTATCCACAACCTGTGGTTAATTATGTGTATAACTATGCTTCAATATCTAATCCTGGATTTGCATTTAAGGCTAATGTTGCACGCTTACCTTGTTCATAAGCAATTGTCCCTGCCGCTGCAATCATCGCTGCATTATCTGTGCATAAAGATAGCGGCGGAATAATTAATTCAATGTTTTCTTTTTGTGCAAATTCCTCTTCTAATCGCGCACGAAGTCCTTTATTAGCAGCTACTCCACCAGCAAGAAGTAATTGCTTTACATTATAAGCTTCTGCTGCACGAGCTGCTTTCGTTACAAGTACATCTATTACACTTTCTTGGAAACTTGCCGCTAAATCTTCTGGTGCAATTTCTATACCGCGCTGTTTTGCGTTATGCACAGTGTTGATAACTGCTGATTTCAATCCACTAAAGCTAAAATCATACGAATCCGGTTCTAGCCATGCACGAGGCAAATCAATTGTCGGTTCTCCTTCATGTGCAAGGCGATCAATATGAGGACCACCTGGATATGGCATAGATAACGTACGAGCTACTTTATCATATGCTTCTCCAGCTGCATCGTCTCGTGTTTCACCAATTACTTCGAATGAACCATGTTCTTTCATATAAACAAGTTCTGTATGCCCACCAGATACAACAAGTGATAATAACGGGAATTGAACTTCTTTTACTAAACGGTTCGCATAAATATGACCAGCAATATGATGAACACCGACTAACGGAATATCATGTGCAAACGCTACTGCCTTCGCTGCATTTACTCCAATTAGAAGTGCTCCTACTAAACCAGGACCTTCTGTTACAGCAATTGCATCAATATCATCAAATGTGATATTTGCTTCCTTTAAAGCTTCTTCTAACACAACTGTAATTTCTTCTACATGATGACGGGATGCAATCTCTGGTACAACGCCGCCAAAACGTTTATGACTTTCAATTTGTGATGCAACGACATTCGCAATAATTTCCGTTCCATTTTTAACAACTGCTACTGCTGTTTCATCACAACTTGTTTCAATACCAAGTATAATCGTATTTTTTTCCATTATATATTCACCCACATTACGAGACCATCTTCCTGATTGTCTGCATAGTATCGTTTACGAATCCCACCATTTTGAAATCCGTATTTTCTGTATAACTGCTTTGCTACTTCATTTGATACACGTACTTCAAGTGTCATTGTTTTTACCCCTAGTTCTTTCGCTTCAGAAATAACTGCTTTCAATAGGGCATCTCCTAACTTTTGACCTCGGTATTCTGGCAAAATAGCTATATTTGTTATATGTGATTCATCAATAATTATCCACAATCCACAATACCCGACTACACGACCATCTTTTTCTAACACAATATAATGTGCATGTTCATTCATCGTTAATTCACGGTGAAAGGCATCTGCAGTCCAAGGAGTTGAAAAAGACGCTTCTTCAATAGCTACAATTTGAGCAATATCATCAAGCTCCATCTTTCTAAATATCATATCCATCTTCTGCAAGCTCCTACTTGTTTTGACTTTCTAACCACTTTGTTTCAGCTTCAGCTAAACGAAGATAGCTTGGAACAAACGTATGCACATCTTGTTCTTCTTTTTGTAATCCTAAGAATGCTAGCTCACTTGGTCTTGGGTTATTTTTAGTAAATGGAGCGAATACAGCTTGATCACCTAAATGTTCTATAATTGTTTCTTTATGCATTTTAACATCGTTACCGATAAATAAAACAGGCTGTCCTTTATCTTTTAACATTTGCAACCAGTCTACAATAAGAATAATTCGGTCTTCTTCTATTGAAGTTAACTGCTCTCCTTCATATGTATATAACCCAGTATAAATTTGCCCACGTCTTCCATCAAATAAAGGACAAATTAACCCGTTAAAGTTAGCACCGTTTGCAGCTACTACCTCTAAACTTGATACACCTACAATTGGTATTTGAAGTGACCAAGCTAATGTTTTCGCCGCTGTCACGCCTATACGAACACCTGTATAGGATCCAGGTCCAGCAGCTACAACGATTTTAGTTAATTCCTTCGGTTTTACGCCACACTCTTTTAACAGTTTCTCTACAGCTGGCATAAGACGTACAGAATGGTTTTTTGTTAAATTTGTAATGATTTCCCCAATTACGTTTTCTTCCTCAATAAGGGATACACCCATTACGTAATTTGAAGTATCAATTGCTAGTACTTTCATCTTGTAATAGCTCCTCACATAATCTAATATAGCGATCTCCAATTGGCTCGAGTATAATTTTTCTTGTGTCATCTCCAGCATGGAATAAACTAATTTGTAACTTTTCATTCGGTAAATATGCTTCTATTAAATGAGCCCATTCTACTACCGTAATTCCTTCACCGTAGAAATATTCATCAAAGCCTAAGTCCTCTTCACTTTCTGCTAAGCGATACACGTCCATATGATATAGCGGTAATCTTCCTTTATATTCTTTGATGATATTAAAGGTAGGACTATTTACAACTCTTTTCACTCCAAGACCTTTTGCTAGTCCCTTTGTAAAAGTCGTCTTACCAGCTCCAAGATCTCCTTCTAAAATAATTACGTCTTGTGCCTCTACGAGCTCACCTAGTTTTTCTGATAACCTTTGTGTTTCCTCAGAAGATTTTGTTGTTACTTCATATTTACTCACAGACTTCACCTACTTTACTCACAATGTTCTCTGCTCTTTATTATACAGGTTTTGAATATATAAAAAAGTCCTTAGGAGTTGTCCTAAGGATAGTTTGACTGTCTTTATTAGTTTTTTGTTAAAACAAATAAAAAAATACGAAACAACTTGTTTCGTTCTTTTCTTTATATGAAATGGCGGTCCCGACCGGGGTCGAACCGGCGATCTCCTGCGTGACAGGCAGGCATGTTAACCACTACACCACGGGACCATTTGGTTGCGGGGACAGGATTTGAACCTGCG
>NZ_JBQAGK010000019.1:0-14860 GCF_051916325.1 Bacillus cereus group sp. MYBK227-1
GAACACGGAAGTTAAGCTCTCTAGCGCCGATGGTAGTTGGGACCTTGTCCCTGTGAGAGTAGGACGTCGCCAAGCAACTAAAAACACAAGTCATTTGACTTGTGTTTTTTTATTTCCCATGAAATAGATTTGGTTCCATTAATAAAAAATTTGAAATATAGTAAGGGATTTTTTGAGCAGAAATACTTAGAAATTGATAAATAAATGGATAATCTTCAGAACCATAACTTCCAAGTAAGTCATACCACCAATCTGTTTCATATCTAGAAATCATGCTTAAATTATAGAGCAATAAATAATGAATGAGGAGTTCAGGTAATATTGGCTTAGGATTTCTAGGGTCAGTCGTAAGTGGCAAATAATAAGTATTAGTAAGATGTTCATAGTATAAAGGAGTACTGTACATAGGATTCCATGATTGAATAGGCGCTGTAAAAAGTAAATTCGATTCATTAGTCTTCTCAGGTACGTGTTGTATTGATAAATGCTTACAAGATGTTTCAATGTAACGAGAAAATCTCTCTTTAGTCATATGTAATCGATCTAGTAGATTGACTGAAAAGGAGAGCTCATTTTTAATTGTTGAATCAATTTTATATAAAGTTGATCCTTTTTGACTATAACGAAATAAATTTTGTAATTCTGGAATATTTCCCATTAGTTCTAACATGTTAAATTTTTCTGCTTCTAAGTTTTTCATGTGAAACAGTTGTTCTGCAACATGAGTAAACAATCCGTTTTTTTGTACCTTCACCTCATCTTCTAAAAATTGATACCCTTGTTTTTTTCGTTTGCGAGTTGTAACGCCATGAGCTAAAACAGTAGTGGATTCAGGATAGTTAGGGTCAATAGTTAGTAGGCATGCTTTAAACAGTTGACTAATTCCATAAAATAACAACATTGGTTGAATGGAAAATGGAGCTGTCTTATATAATTCATAATAATTTTTCCCGTGTTCTAAGTAATAAATAAAGGGATAACAATTTTCAAAACTTTTTTTTTCTGCATCCTGAATAGAGGATTTTTCATAACAACGGGCAAGATAACGTTGTACGTTTTGAGATGAAAAAAAGAAACTTAACTGCTGCCAAGTACAAGATGTTTGATGCATATATTACGCTCCTTTTATTGTCTAAAAATTCTAACATATATATACGTCCTTGACAGTATTTTAACCAATTGATAAGCTACTAATAATAATTTCTGGTATCATAGGGGGAACAATTATGTGGGAATCTAAATTTGTTAAAGAAGGTTTGACTTTTGATGATGTATTACTTGTACCAGCTAGGTCAGATATATTACCAAGAGAAGTAAGTGTTAAAACAGTTTTATCTGAAAGCTTACAGCTAAACATCCCGTTAATTAGTGCAGGAATGGATACAGTAACAGAAGCTGACATGGCTATTGCAATGGCTCGCCAAGGTGGTTTAGGAATTATTCATAAGAATATGTCTATTGAGCAACAAGCAGAGCAAGTTGATAAAGTAAAGCGCTCTGAAAGCGGCGTTATTTCAGATCCTTTCTTCTTAACTCCAGAACATCAAGTATATGATGCAGAACATCTTATGGGAAAATATCGTATCTCAGGTGTACCGGTTGTAAATAATTTAGATGAGCGAAAATTAGTTGGTATTATTACAAACCGTGATATGCGCTTCATCCAAGACTACTCAATCAAAATTTCTGACGTAATGACAAAAGAACAATTAATTACAGCTCCAGTTGGTACTACACTGGAAGAAGCTGAAAAGATCCTACAAAAGTATAAAATTGAAAAACTCCCTCTTGTTGATAATAACGGTGTATTACAAGGGCTTATTACAATAAAAGATATTGAAAAAGTAATTGAATTCCCAAACTCTGCTAAGGATAAGCAAGGACGCTTATTAGTTGGAGCAGCAGTTGGTGTAACAGCGGATGCTATGCTTCGCATCGATGCATTAGTAAAAGCTAGTGTAGATGCAATTGTACTTGATACAGCACATGGACATTCTAAAGGTGTTATTGATAAGGTAAAAGAAGTTCGTGCTAAATACCCATCACTAAATATTATCGCTGGAAATGTTGCTACTGCTGAAGCAACGAAAGCATTAATTGAAGCTGGTGCAAACGTAGTTAAAGTTGGTATTGGACCAGGTTCTATTTGTACAACACGCGTTGTAGCCGGTGTTGGTGTACCACAATTAACTGCAGTTTATGATTGTGCAACAGAAGCTCGTAAACACGGTATTCCAGTTATTGCTGATGGTGGTATTAAGTACTCTGGTGATATGGTGAAAGCTTTAGCGGCAGGAGCACATGTTGTTATGCTAGGTAGCATGTTTGCAGGTGTTGCAGAAAGCCCTGGAGAAACTGAAATTTACCAAGGTCGTCAATTTAAAGTGTATCGTGGTATGGGTTCTGTCGGTGCGATGGAAAAAGGAAGTAAAGATCGTTACTTCCAAGAAGGTAATAAAAAGCTTGTCCCAGAAGGTATTGAAGGACGAGTGCCATATAAAGGACCTTTAGCAGATACAGTTCACCAATTAGTTGGTGGCTTACGTGCAGGTATGGGATATTGCGGAGCACAGGATTTAGAATTCTTACGCGAAAATGCACAATTCATTCGTATGTCAGGTGCTGGCTTACGTGAAAGTCATCCTCATCACGTACAAATTACAAAAGAGGCTCCAAACTACTCATTATAATGTCTTATATACAAATAGACAGAGATTTGATATCTCTGTCTATTTTTTTTTGATTATGTTAGAATAACGGTTATGTGAGTACATAGATATTGGGGGTAGCAAAAGTGAAAGGTATGTTTTGCAAAAGATTCATTGCTTTGGTAACAGTGCTTACACTAGCTTGTAGCATTTTTATGCCATATAGCAATGCATCAGCTGAAACAGGAGCCGCTTTAAACATTGAAGCAGGTGCGGCAATTTTAGTAGAAGCGAATTCTGGGAAAATTTTATATCAAAAGAATGCAGATGAATTATTATCCATTGCTAGTATGACAAAGATGATGAGTGAATATTTAGTTCACGAAGCAGTGGATAAAGGAAAACTTAAGTGGGACCAGAAAATTAAGGTTTCTGAATATGCATATAAGGTTTCACAAGATGCTTCATTATCAAATGTTGCATTAGAAAATGGTGGCTCTTATACAGTAAAAGAGTTATACGAAGCAATGGCAATCTTTTCTGCAAATGGTGCAACAATTGCATTAGCAGAAGCAATTGCAGGTAAAGAAGTAGACTTCGTAAAAATGATGAATGACAAATCGAAAGTACTAGGGTTAAAAAATTATAAATTTGTCAATTCTACAGGTTTAACGAATAAAGATTTAAAGGGAATGCATCCTGAAGGAACAACAGCGGATGAAGAAAATAAAATGTCTGCAAAGGATGTTGCAACTTTAGCACAACATTTAATTAAAGATTATCCAAAAGTGTTAGATACAGCAAAAATCCCTAAAAAAGAATTCCGTCCAGAAAAAGAGAAGTTTGGAATGTCGAACTGGAACTGGATGTTAAAGGGCTTAGTTAAAGAATATGATGGCGTAGATGGCCTAAAAACAGGCTCAACTCCAGAAGCAGGAGATTGCTTCACTGGTACGGTTGAAAGAAACGGAATGCGTTTTATTTCTGTAGTTATTAAAACAAGTTCTCATACAGCACGTTTTGATGAAACAAAGAAGCTATATGATTATGGATTTGCTAACTTTGAAGTGAAACAAATGTATAAAAAAGGTTCTTCAGTAAAAGGACAAGAAACAGTACGAGTAGAAAATGCGAAAGATAAAGATGTAGCAGTTCAAACGAAACAAGCTATTTCACTTCCAGTGCCAAAAGGAAGTAAAGATGTTTATAAAACAGAATTAAAAGAATCAAGTAAGGGACAAGAAGCACCTATTAAAAAGGGAGCTGCGCTTGGTCAAATGGTAATTACGCCAAAAGATACAAACGACCCTGGATTTTTAACTGGTAAGTCACTGCAAGTGGATCTTGTAACGACATCTGAAGTAGAAGAAGCAAACTGGTTTACTCGTGCTATGCGCGGAATTGGTTCATTCTTTAGTGGTATGTGGAATAGTGCTGTTGATACAGTAAAAGGTTGGTTTTAAAAGCTCCTCACGATAGGAGCTTTTTTTTATTCCTATTTTTCATACCGACTTTATGAAAAAGTAGTAGACAAGCATCTGATAGTTAGTGGTAGAATGTAAGAGTATTCTTAATTTTCGCCTTTAACGGGGGAAAGCAATTCACCTAGGGGGGTTTTTGTACATGACAAATGTAACAGGGACAGAACGTGTAAAACGTGGAATGGCAGAAATGCAAAAAGGCGGCGTTATTATGGACGTAGTTAACGCTGAACAAGCAAAAATTGCAGAAGAGGCAGGTGCAGTTGCCGTTATGGCATTAGAGCGTGTACCAGCAGATATTCGTGCAGCAGGTGGCGTTTCTCGTATGGCAGACCCAACAATTGTTGAAGAAGTTATGGGTGCGGTGTCAATTCCGGTTATGGCAAAATGCCGTATCGGTCACCTTGTAGAAGCACGTGTATTAGAATCATTAGGGGTAGACTATATCGATGAGAGTGAAGTATTAACTCCTGCTGATGAAGTATACCATTTAAATAAACGTGATTACACAGTTCCATTTGTATGTGGTTGCCGTGATATCGGAGAAGCTGCACGTCGTATTGCAGAAGGTGCATCTATGCTTCGTACAAAAGGTGAACCAGGAACAGGAAACATTGTAGAGGCAGTGCGTCATATGCGCCAAGTCAATGCAGAAATCCGTCAAGTTGCGAGTCTACGTGAAGATGAGTTAATGACATATGCAAAAAATACTGGCGCTCCTTACGAAGTATTACTTGAAATTAAACGTCTTGGTCGCTTACCAGTTGTAAACTTTGCGGCAGGTGGTGTAGCAACACCAGCAGATGCAGCATTAATGATGCAACTTGGTGCTGATGGGGTATTTGTTGGATCTGGTATCTTCAAATCAGAAAACCCAGAGAAATTTGCACGTGCAATCGTTGAAGCAACGACTCATTATGAAGATTACGAACTAATTGCAAGCCTTTCTAAAGGATTAGGTAATGCAATGAAGGGTGTCGAAATTTCAACGTTATTACCAGAACAACGCATGCAAGAGCGTGGATGGTAATTAAAGGAGAACTTTAAAATGGTGAAAATCGGTGTACTAGGTCTTCAAGGTGCAGTTCGTGAGCATGTAAAATCAGTTGAAGCAAGTGGTGCAGAAGCTGTTGTTGTAAAGCGTATAGAGCAACTTGAAGAGATTGATGGTCTTATTTTACCGGGCGGTGAAAGTACAACAATGCGCCGTCTTATTGATAAGTATGCTTTCATGGAACCACTTCGTACATTTGCAAAGTCTGGTAAACCAATGTTTGGTACATGTGCAGGGATGATTCTTCTTGCGAAAACACTTATTGGCTATGAAGAAGCACATATTGGTGCTATGGATATTACAGTTGAGCGCAATGCGTTCGGACGCCAAAAGGATAGTTTTGAGGCTGCGCTTTCAATTGAAGGCGTGGGTGAAGACTTCGTTGGTGTATTTATCCGTGCGCCGTATGTTGTAGAAGTAGCTGATAATGTTGAAGTGCTTTCTAAGCATGGTGACCGAATGGTAGCGGTAAGACAAGATCAGTTTTTAGCTGCTTCATTCCATCCGGAATTAACAGATGATCATCGTGTGACAGCATACTTTGTTGAAATGGTAAAAGAAGCGAAAATGAAAAAAGTTGTATAAGTAACTTGCAACTTGTATAAGATTATAGTAAATTGATGGTAACAATTTTATAAAATAAGCGTGTTGATAGGAAATAGTAACAAATGTCGTTTCTTATAGAGAGTCGATGGTTGGTGGAAATCGATAGAAACAGTTTGTGAATCCATCCTGGAATGGAATGTGGAATATCTTTTGGATTAGTAAGCATTCCCGGTGAAGAGCCGTTATTTCTACTTGAGAGGAAAGCGGTAATGCTTTCAACTAGGGTGGCAACGCGGGTTAACTCCCGTCCCTTTATATAGGGACGGGAGTTTTTTGTGTTTTATAAAATAAAAGGAGGAGTATATAATGCTTGATATTAAATTTTTACGTACAAACTTTGAAGAAGTAAAAGCGAAATTACAGCATAGAGGCGAAGATTTAACTGATTTCGGACGTTTTGAAGAACTTGATACGAGAAGAAGAGAACTACTTGTTCAGACAGAAGAATTAAAAAGTAAACGTAACGAAGTATCTCAACAAATTTCTGTATTAAAGCGCGAAAAGAAAGATGCAGAAGCTCTAATTTTAGAAATGCGTGAAGTTGGAGAAAAAGTAAAGGATCTTGATAACGAACTTCGTACAGTTGAAGAAGACTTAGAAAGATTAATGTTATCTATTCCAAATATCCCTCATGAATCTGCTCCAGTTGGTGAAACAGAGGATGATAATGTAGTAGCACGTACTTGGGGAGAAGTGAAAGAATTTACTTATGAGCCAAAACCACATTGGGATCTTGCTACTGATTTAGGAATTTTAGATTTTGAACGCGCTGGGAAAGTAACAGGAAGCCGCTTCGTATTTTACAAAGGTGCTGGTGCAAGATTAGAGCGTGCTTTAATTAGCTTTATGCTTGATCTTCATACTGATGAGCATGGATATGAAGAAGTATTACCTCCATATATGGTAAACCGTGCAAGTATGACAGGAACAGGACAACTTCCAAAGTTTGAAGAAGATGCATTCCGTATTGAAAGTGAAGATTACTTCTTAATTCCAACAGCTGAAGTACCTGTAACGAATATGCATCGTGATGAGATTTTAAATAAAGAGCAATTGCCTATAAGATATGCTGCATTTAGCTCTTGCTTCCGTTCTGAAGCAGGTTCAGCTGGGCGTGATACACGTGGTTTAATTCGCCAGCATCAGTTCAATAAAGTAGAGCTTGTGAAGTTCGTAAAACCAGAAGATTCTTATGAAGAGTTAGAAAAGTTAACAAATGATGCAGAACGCGTGTTACAATTATTAGAGTTGCCATATCGCGTTATGAGCATGTGCACAGGCGATTTAGGATTTACAGCAGCGAAGAAATACGATATTGAAGTATGGATTCCAAGCTATGGCACATATCGTGAAATTTCTTCTTGTAGTAATTTTGAAGCTTTCCAAGCGAGACGTGCAAATATCCGTTTCCGCCGTGAACCAAATGGAAAACCAGAACATGTTCATACATTAAATGGATCTGGTCTTGCAATTGGACGTACGGTTGCAGCTATTTTAGAGAACTACCAACAAGAAGATGGTACAATTATAATTCCAGAAGTTCTTCGCCCTTATATGGGAGGAAAAACAGTTATTAAGTAAATTTAAACATTCATCGGTATGAGTGATTGGTAATTATGAGCGTTGTCAGTACTGTAATGTAGGAAGGGGAAAGTGAAATTTTCCTTTCCTCATAATTTATTTTAGTAGGGTTGACTAACTGTTTTTCTTTTGATATTATATTTGATGTCAATATGGAGGTATACCCAAGTCTGGCTGAAGGGATCGGTCTTGAAAACCGACAGGCGGCGAGAGTCGCGCGGGGGTTCGAATCCCTCTACCTCCTCCAGATATAATTGACAACAGCGCATATAAGTGGAGATTGGAGAACTCGTTACCAACACGTAACGAGTTTTTATTTTAAAACCAATCATAAAGTATGGTGTAAGGTAATTTTGTCCTTATTACACACTCATATTCCGATGATTATCTTCATAGATATGAAAGGAGTCAACATGGATCTTATTATACAAACGTTTCCTTTAGATGGAAAAACTTTATATTATGTACAATGTCCTGTCTGTAAGAACAATAGAATTTTAAACAGTGGTGCAAACGTATCACGCATTATTAGTGATGATACATTCCGTAAACTTTGTGGTTGTACTTGTGATGTAAAACCAGCTACGAGTAAAGTAGAGGCGCCAAAACAAGTTAAAAAAGCAGCTGTAAAGAAAGAAGCAGCTCCAAAACGTACAGGTAAAGTATTAACGGCAGTAATTAACGGGAAAGAAATGACTGTTAAAGAGATTGCTGAAGCATACGATATTAGTACAAGTACTGTTCGTCAGCGCATTAACGCAGGAAAACCTGAGAGTGAAATTATTGCTCCAACAAAGAAGAAGTAATTTAATAGGAAAACCCGTGCATATGCACGGGTTTTTTATTTTACAAGTTTACGTGTTTGTTTTAAAAAATGGCCAATTTTTTTTATGATTGGTTCGATTGAATCACCATCTTTTAAAATATCGTACTCATTAATATTTAAGCGTAATACAGGGCATGAATTAAAGTTGTTAATCCAGTTTTCATAACGTCCATGCATTTCTTTCCAGTACTCAATTGGTGTTTGCTGTTCCATTGGGCGCCCGCGTTCTTGAATACGATCGACAATATCATCGAAAGAACCTTCTAAGTAAATTAATAAGTCTGGATGAGGGAAGTAAGGAGTCATGACCATAGCGTCAAATAAACCTTTGTATGTTTCATAATCAGTTTCCGTCATTGTTCCTTTTTCATGATGCATCTTTGCGAAAATTCCAGTGTCTTCGTAAATGGAACGATCTTGAACAAAACCGCCACCATATTCAAAAATTCTTTTTTGTTCTTTAAATCGTTCTGCTAAAAAGTACACTTGTAGGTGGAAGCTCCAGCGAGTGAAGTCCGCATAGAACTTGTCCAAATATGGATTGGAATCTACTTTTTCAAATGATGTGCGATAACCTAAAGCATTAGCTAATGCAGTTGTCATAGTTGATTTACCCACACCTACTGTTCCGGCGATAGTGATTACTGCGTCATTGGGTATATCATATTTTTGCCTTAAATTCATTATTATTTCGACTCCTTTAAGAGAGTATTTTGAAGGGCAGATAGGATAACGTTTAAATCATCAGGATTTTTTACAAAATCCATATCGTCGCCATTAAATTTCAATACTGGTATTTCCGGATGATCTTTTTTAAAAGCATCCATTGCTGTTTCATAATCTTTTGTGAGCTGTAGTAAGTAATTTGGATCCATGTTTTTTTCAAATTCTCTTCCGCGCATGGCGATTCGTTTTTGCAATGTCTCTAGGCTAGCTGTTAAATAAACAATGACATTTGGCACAGGCATATCTTGTGTAAGGATACGATAAATTTGCATGTATTTGTCATATTGAGAGTCTTTTAATGTGCGGGATGCAAAAATTAAATTTTTAAAGATATGGTAATCCGCTACTACTGGTTTCCTTTGATTCAAGTACTTTATGTTAATGTCTTCTAATTGTTTGTATCTATTACAAAGAAAGAACATCTCTGTTTGAAAACTCCATTCGTCGATGTCTTCATAGAACTTTCCTAAAAAGGGATTTTCATCAACAATCTCTTTTAGTAAGTGGAGTTGCATGTGAGTTGAAATTTCCTTCGCAAGTGAAGTTTTTCCAACACCAATTGGTCCTTCAACCGTGATAAATGGTACTCCGGTCACGCTGTTTCCTCCTTTCAATCAGTGATTTACCGTGACTACTAAAAACACAAAACAGAATTATTGTAGCACAAGAGGGAAGCGAGCGGGTTAATTTGATATAAAAAGTTAGAAAATAGATATATGTATTAATTAAATTTTATTTTGGTTGATGATGTTATATTTGCTTTCAATGTAGTTTCCATTATTTTTAAAGCATGTATATTATCTTGGTCGTTGTTAGAGGCGATACAATCCTGTGGTACATACAATTTATAATTTCTCATATGAGCATCATTAGCTGTAAATAGGATACATATATTTCCGGCAACCCCTGTTAATATTAGATTTTCTATTTTTAAATAACCTAGTAATGAATTTAAAGGTGTTTCATAAAAAGCGGAATAATGTGGTTTAATAAAAATGTACTCATCAAAACTTGGAGCAATCTTATGGATTATATTTTCGCTATATTCATTTGTGCAATGAGTAATAAGTTGGTCGATATCAGATCTCCAAAGTTGATAATGGTCATTAACGTAAATTATAGGATAGCCGAAGGATTTCATTTTTTTCTTTAATTGTAAAATAGGGTTTGTTATAGTTTCGCATTTTTTAGCTAGAATGGGTCCGTGGGAAAATTGAAAGTCATTAATCATATCGATAATGAGCAAGGCGGTATTTTTCATATGTAATCCCCTCTCTTTTTTCTTTTAGGGTGGATTGAATTTGTAAAAGTTATCCCCTGTGTAGTAAATGGAAATAAGTGTACTTTATTTGTAATGAAAGGACTATGTTATGGAACAAGATCAAGATATTTATTTTATGCAATTAGCGATAGAAGAAGCTAAAAAGGCAGAGGAAATACAGGAAGTACCAATTGGAGCAGTTATAGTGTTAGATGGTGAGGTAATTAGTGTTGCCCATAATTTAAGGGAAACTGAGCAAAGATCAATAGCTCATGCTGAGTTGCTAGCGATAGATGATGCATGTAAAAAATTAGGGACATGGCGTTTAGAAGATGCAACATTGTATGTAACATTAGAACCTTGTCCAATGTGTGCGGGTGGAATTGTTTTATCACGAGTGAAGCGAGTTGTATATGGTGCAAGTGATCCGAAGGGCGGATGTGCAGGGACATTGATGAATCTTTTAACGGATGAACGCTTCAATCATCAATGTGAAGTAGTATCTGGTGTACTAGAGGAAGAATGCGGTACGTTGTTAACAAACTTTTTTAGAGAGCTTCGTAAAAAAAGAAAAGCAATAAAAAAATTAGAGAAGAATACTGGGAACTAACGTATTTGCATTTTCTAAAGAAACAAGTTATACTGATAATGCCTTTAATGAAGGCAACCGAATATTGGTTTTAACTTTGCCGTGCTAAGCGGGGAGGTAGCGGTGCCCTATACTCGCAATCCGCTCTAGCGAGGCCGAATCCCCTCTCGAGGTTATGTTGCTGTAAGGTCTGCCTTAAGTAAGTGGTGTTGACGTTTGGGTCCTGCGCAACGGGACCCCGTGAACCTTGTCAGGTCCGGAAGGAAGCAGCAATAAGCGGGTCTTCTCGTGTGCCGCAGGAGTGCCTGAACCGAGCTAACTGCTTGAGTAACGCTTATGGTACGTAATCGACGGAGGGTGCACGGCAGTTATATATGTATACAAAACTCACCTTAATACAAAGGTGAGTTTTTTGTATAGAAAATAACTTTTGGAATCTATAAACAGAATGGGTTATAATAAATGAGATAATAACCTTTGAGGGAGGCCGTATTTTCGTGTCATACCAAGCGTTATACCGAACATGGAGACCGCAAAAGTTCGAAGATGTAGTCGGTCAAAAGCACGTGACAAAAACGTTGCAAAATGCCCTTCTTCAAGAGAAAGTTTCACATGCTTATTTATTTTCTGGCCCGAGGGGAACAGGAAAAACGACAATTGCAAAAGTATTTGCAAAAGCAATTAACTGTGAACATGCTCCGGTAGCTGAACCTTGTAATGAATGTCCTTCTTGTTTAGGAATCACACAAGGATCCATTTCAGATGTATTAGAAATTGATGCGGCTTCAAATAACGGTGTAGATGAAATTCGAGATATTAGAGATAAAGTAAAATACGCTCCAAGTGCTGTAGAATATAAAGTATACATTATTGATGAAGTTCACATGCTTTCTATGGGTGCATTCAATGCGCTTTTAAAAACCTTAGAAGAGCCGCCAGGACATGTTATCTTTATTTTGGCGACAACAGAACCTCATAAGATCCCACCTACAATCATTTCACGTTGTCAGCGCTTTGAATTCCGAAAAATATCAGTGAATGATATTGTTGAGAGATTATCAACGGTCGTGACAAATGAAGGTACGCAAGTGGAAGGTGAAGCATTACAAATTGTTGCGCGTGCTGCCGAAGGTGGTATGCGTGATGCGCTTAGTCTTATTGATCAGGCTATATCTTATAGTGATGAGATTGTTACGACAGAAGATGTATTGGCCGTAACAGGATCTGTTTCTCAGCAATACTTAGGCAATTTAGTAGAGTGCATACGTGAAAATGATGTATCAAGAGCATTGCAAATCATAGATGAAATGATGAGTAAAGGGAAGGATCCAGTTCGTTTTATGGAGGATTTCATTTACTATTATCGTGATATGCTTTTATATCAAACTTCACCACAACTAGAACATATGTTGGAACGAGTAATTGTAGATGATCAATTCCGTAAGTTGAGTGAAGAAATGCAACCGGAAGTGATCTATGAGATTATTCATACCCTTAGTAAGGGACAACAGGAAATGAAGTGGACAAATCATCCGCGTATTTTCTTAGAAGTTGTTATGGTGCAATTGTGTCAACAGTTTATGATGCAAGCAAATGGTACAGATCGTTTGCAAGCAATTATGAACAGGATGCAGCAACTGGAGAAAGAGTTAGAGCAAGTCAAAAAGAACGGTGTGCCAGCAGGTGTACAACAGGAAGTAAGAGAGACACGTGCAACACCAAAACCGGTACGAACAGGAAGTATGAAAATTCCTGTCGGACGTGTAAATGAAGTATTAAAACAAGCGAAGCGTCAAGATTTAGAACAATTAAAAGCTGTATGGGGTGAGTTGTTAGGAAGACTCAAATCATATAACAAAGTAGCGTTTGCCGTTTTACTTGAAAATAGTGAACCAGTGGCAGCTTCAGATGACACTTACGTTTTAGCATTTCAATATGAGATTCACTGTAAGATGGCGAGCGAAAATCGAGAAGCTATGGATACAGTAGAACAAGCTTTATTTGAATTGCTAAGTAAAAGGTTAAATATGATTGCCATTCCAAAAAGTGAATGGGGTAAAATCCGTGAAGACTTTTTACAACGTGAAGGTGGAGAGTCTGAAGAAAGCCCGGAGAAAAAGGAAGACCCTCTTATAGAAGAGGCAGTGAAGTTAGTAGGGCAAGAACTCATTGAAATAAAAGAGTAATAATAATTAGGAGGAATTAATTATGATGCGTGGCGGAATGGGAAATATGAATAACATGATGAAACAAATGCAAAAGATGCAAAAGGACATGGCGAAAGCACAAGAAGAGCTTGGTGAAAAAACAGTTGAAGGTACAGCTGGCGGCGGAATGATTACAGTTATTGCAAATGGTCACAAGCAAATTCTTGAAGTGAAGATTAAAGAGGAAGTTGTAGATCCAGAAGATATCGAAATGTTACAAGACTTAGTATTAGCTGCAACAAATGATGCACTTAAAAAGGCTGATGAGCTTTCAAACTCTACAATGGGTAAATTTACAAAAGGCTTAAACTTACCAGGTGGAATGTTCTAGGAGGATATTGATACATGCATTATCCAGAACCAATATCAAAACTAATCGATAGTTTTATGAAGTTGCCAGGTATCGGACCGAAAACAGCGGTTCGATTGGCATTTTTCGTATTAGATATGAAAGAAGATGATGTGTTAGGTTTCGCGAAAGCACTTGTAAATGCGAAGCGAGATTTAGCGTACTGTTCTGTATGCGGACATATTACTGATCGTGATCCTTGTTATATTTGTAATGATTCACATCGAGATCAATCAGTTGTTTGTGTCGTGCAAGAACCGAAAGATGTAATCGCGATGGAAAAAATGAAAGAGTATCAAGGTGTATATCATGTGTTACGTGGTGCGATTTCTCCTATGGAGGGAATTGGACCGGAAGACATTAATATCCCGCAACTCTTAAAGCGACTACATGATGAAACGGTACAAGAAGTGATATTAGCAACAAACCCTAATATTGAAGGGGAAGCTACAGCGATGTATATCTCCCGCCTCTTAAAACCTACAGGCATTAAAGTAACTCGTATTGCACATGGTCTGCCAGTTGGTGGAGATTTAGAATATGCAGATGAAGTGACATTATCCAAAGCGTTAGAAGGGCGCAGAGAAGTATAAGAGGAGAAACAAAAATGTTCTTTCAAAAAAAGGGTAAATTGCGTAAAGAGTATGACGATAAGTTAATTGTACTTTTGGAAAAAGTGAAGAATGAGTGGTTACGTCAGAAGAGAATGGTCGAACAAAGTGTAGAACCGTCTCAAGATGTCATTTGTTCTTTGAAAATAGCAGAGGCGAAATATTTCTTTTTGTTGAAAGAAGCAAAGCGTCGTCCTGTAAAAATGGAACAATGGTAAAAGGTTCTGCTTTCTAAGCAGGCCTTTTTATTTTGTTTTTTAAGTGCTGAGGTATTGTTTTATTTAGTGTATATGAAAGAGATGCTGCATATGATAACTGTTCTTTTTTATTGTCTTGTCCCATACAAATAGATGTATAGGTCATTCATAAGGAGGAAAAAATGAATTCTACAATTATTATTGTTGGTATTCTTACTTTAGTATTTATTTTTCTTGTTTTTGGTGTTGCCTCTAAGCCATTACGTTTTATAGGTAAGGTGATTTTTCATGTTACTTTAGGAATAGCATTGCTTTTTATCGTAAATGTTGTAGGGACATATTTTGATTTTCATATCCCAATTAACATGGGTACAGCAGCAATAACGAGTTTATTAGGTCTACCGGGTGTGGCAGCATTAGTGATTATTAAGCTTTATATCATGCCAAGATAAAATTATTTTGGCATTTTTTTAAAAAGTGTTGACTATTAAATGATTAATATGGTAAATTAATAAGCGTCGTCAGGAACGAAAGGAAAAAGTTGTTGACAGATTTAACGCAAAATGTTAAATTATAAAAGTCGCTGAAACGCGATATTGAACTTTGAAAACTAAACGAAACAAACAACGTGAAACGTCAATTTTTATTTTAGATGCTAGACAAACTAACTTTATTGGAGAGTTTGATCCTGGCTCAGGATGAACGCTGGCGGCGTGCCTAATAC
>NZ_JBQAGK010000020.1:0-11718 GCF_051916325.1 Bacillus cereus group sp. MYBK227-1
ATTATTTGATGTTATTTCTGTTTACAATAGAGATTCTGGCCAACAGTGGAATTACTTTGTTAAAGGGATTAATACAATGATTTCTGCAGATGATGGATTCTATCAAACTTTAGATTTAACTGTTAACTATGGGTATGAACCTGCTCCTTATACAGATATAACCGGTATTACAGTAAATGTAGATACATTACGTTTAAAACTTTGGGATTGGGATTTAGAAGATGGCGATTTATTAAATATTTACTGTAATGATAAATTAATCGAAGAAAATTATTTCATCCGGAACAATCCAACATATGTAGACATTCCACTTGAATACGGTGTAAATATTATTGTATTTGAAGCAGTACGAAACCCAAAAGGGATTCTTACAGGACGTTTGCAAGTACTGGATACGCAAAATAATATCTTATTTGATTATGGTTCTCTACCAGATTTATCATTTCCTCGGGTAAATCAAGACAAAGATCACTATTATATCCAACGACCAGCAAAAACCTGGTCTGTTACGCGCGTGAACTAGGGGTGATTCTATGATAATGCAAAAAAACTTATATGATCCTATCATGTATTTGATGAAAGGATTAATTGACAGGCAAATATATACCGGTGGTAAACCAATGCCTGGGAATGACCCAAATGACGTATTTAAAGAAGGCATGACCGAAGGATATACACTTATTCGTGACGGTGCTCGTTTATCTGCAGTTGATGGAGATAAATATCTGCACTATGACTTAGCCTTTAATGCACACGGTATGCTAGAAAAGGTTCTTGTCTCGCATAAAGTAACCGGAAAAGAGATGGAGATACAATTAATATACAATGCACAAAAGCAATTAGAGCGTGTGCAACCGAGACTTCTTAATAAAGGTAACGGTATACTATCTGATTTACCAATTCCCGATGTGTCGTAATGATGCACGGGAATTTTTTAATACAAGAAAAAGGGTGATTGCTCTTGTTTGAAACAACCTATTTAGCCGGTGGCCGATTAGATCCACCTTTTCATCCGACTAAAACAGAACCATTTATACCTGGTTTCATTATGGATTCCACATCATTTAAAACGGATGAAGTGAAATATACATTACCTGCAGATATGGAGATTTACGCAATTAGTGTTAGTTCTTCCATTTACGAATTAGATGATAAATGGGATTTAATCGTAAACGGGCAAACCGTTTGCCAAGATATTTATACAAAGCGGCTTCCGGAAGGGATGCACTTTATGGTTTATAAAGCAGTTAAAGCAGGAGACACAATTGTATTTCGATTCCATAACCAAGGAATTCTTGATAAAACAGTTTGGTTTGAATTGCACTTTTTAAGATAAGGGGGCGTATTGATGAGTTTTGCTGTTACCTATATGGCTGGTGGAAGATTCGACGCACCTTACTTCCCAACAAAAACAGAGCCATTCATACAAGGGCGAAGAGTTGGTATACATGATGAAATTCATGTAGATAAGTTTTCATTACCATTCGAAACAGAAATGATTGCTTTTTCTGTTGCCGCTTCACATTACAGTGACTCGGACTACTGGAATTTATTTATTAATGGCCAACAAGTATTTAAAGAGGTTTATGTAAAAGATGTGCCGGAGGGATTTAACTTCTCCATTGTAAAACCTATACCTGCTAATGCAGAACTAAAGTTTGAATACCACAATGCATCTGCAGAGAAAAAAGCTATATGGCTTAATTACCAACTATTAAGAGATTAGGAGCGTGAAATAGATGGCATACGTTGAAAAAATGTATACAGAAGGCGAATTCCAAGACGAAATTGTTAAATTGGTAATCGCTAACGGATGGAAGAAAGTAAAATCGTTTTTCAGAGCCGTTTATCCGGATTTAGACGTAAAATCCGACGATGATACAAAATTTGAATTCGGCATGAGTAAGCACATGCTAGTGAAGAACAATAGCGGTTCTATTTATGGAATTGCTCAAATTTCAAAATGGTCACTTAAAAAGTCAGAGATTAAATACAACTTCACAAATGAAGAAGGAAAGAAAGCTTTTGCTGAAGACGGTAAAAAACGTCTAGAAAGCGGTAGGGATCGTTCTTGTTTTTATGTTTACATGATTGAAAAAGAACCAAGCGTTGATGAAGAAGGTGTACTTGTTCTTCCTTATGAATCTAATAAATTCGAAAAAGTATTATTAGATGTAGAATTAACCAAAATAACAGTTACTCCAAAAGTAAATAATGGTATATCTTACAAAGTTTACTCTTATGACGAAGCAGAGACACAAGTCATGATGTCCCCTTGGGTGAAAGTAACATTACGAAATACGAATTTACAAGGTATCGATGCTCAAACAAATTGGTGGCCGGATTCATTGGTTCGAATTAATGGCCAAGTTGATGAAAGCCGTGTTGTTTTATTAATACAAGCTGATAATACACCAGCTTTTGAAAACAATGTAGTTCCAGTTACTCCACTTTATATGGGCCAATTAGAAAGTTACGCTAACGATGATACATTAGGGGATGCATTATGGGCAGGAACCGCATTTGATACTGGGAACGAAGCAGCATCACACAAATTCGATTTTAACGATACGAAACCATATAGAAATGTAGAAAATTACATGCCTGTCATGAAGTCTTATCCACGTTCTCCTGGTAACGGTATTGATAACGTAATTATTAAACGTTCAAGATTAGGAGCAAGGTACCAGGCTCATTTTATTGCTTGGAATGTAGCGCCTAATGCAATGCCACCAGATCGCGTTGGTAAAGATGGTGGCCAATATTCACTAGCATGGCAATCGCAGGATAATGACGAATACAAATATCAATTTAACCCGTCTGTTTATAGCAATAAAGTACATACTTCTCGTGCTTATATTGTTCATCCAGATGAAGGTGTACGTGGATATTTACCTTATATGATCCTATTGTCTCCGTTAGGTCTATTAAATGGCGATAGATTAAAAGTTAGAAAGAATACTTGTCCGGATTCACACGACATTTACAAATTCTTTAATGTAGATGCTATTTCACCAATTACTAAAAGACCTGCTACGGCGTATCGTCCTGCTGGATTAGGTATTTTTGAGAAAACAGTATAAAGGAGTGTACATATATGTGGTTTGATAAAGTCGTATATTTACAAACATTACCGCAAGAATTAGAAAAATTATTTGCAGATAACGGTTGGAAACGAACGCTATTTTTCCAAATTAAGAGCGGAATTTCAAAATTTATTGATGTAAGGTTGTTTGAATCGTTAGGAAGCGATGGAGAACGTAGAAGATTCGGTATAGCAAATGCGTATGACACTGCGGATTCTGATTTCACTGATAGCCGGTTTATTTCTGCAGATTCTCCACTAGGTAAATTAGGGATGGGGGATGGCGTGAAGAAAGATTTCTCTATACCTGTTTCTCCTGTTCTTGGCCCTTCTGTCATTGTATATATAAATGGGTTTGAACAAGAAAAAAGTAAATATAAGGTGGATGCAACTACAGGAAAAGTAACATTTACTACTGCTATTGCAAAAGGCGATAAAGTAACATGCGAATACAGATTAGCTACCAACACATATGAGCCAAACAATGACATGCTGCTATTCACTTTTAATCGATACTTTATTGAAAAAGAGATCCTTTCCGGTGATAAATTAGGGGAATTAGGAAAAGGAAATGGAACGAAAAAGAACTTCGCATTGCCATTCCCTAACTTTGACGAAAGTAGGACCGTAGTTTACAAGGATAATACAATTGTTGATCCTAGCGAGTATTCGTTCACTGAAACGGAAATTGTATTTAAAACCGCCCCTGCAGCAGATACAACAATTAAGATTAGCGGTATTTATTTCTTATTACCAAAAGAAGACGGAACACTGGATACATTAACGGCAAAAACAAGCTTTGATGTACAAAAGATGGAAAGTATTATGGGCGAAGTATATTCTACAATAAATTTTGTGAATCCATCGCCTTATACATCAATTAGTTTTACACCGGAGCAGCGTTTCTCTAAAGAATTAAATCGCGACTCTGTTGTTTATCTGTATGGGAATGCAAACAAGGACCGCTTAATTATGTTTATGCGTGTAGATCCAACACCAAATCCAGTTCGTGCATTATTTGTTCCGTTGTATATCGGAAAATTATATACATTCGATGTTGCACCAAGAAAAAACATGATTATTTTAAGCGGCTGCAGACCAGGCGACCAATTTGTATATTCACCAAATAAGAAAATCGGTAATGCGCCACTTGATTATGGTTCTGATACATCAAACGGAAATGAAACAGTTCAATTATCACAATCAAGTACAGGAGCCATGTACCAGCATCATTATTTAGCTTTCATTACTCATGATATGTCAGTAGATAGTGGACAAGGACGATTTAACCCATCGGTCTATAGTGGTAAATATCATTTATCTCAAATATATATTGTTCATCCAAACGATGGATATGTTGGAAAGCTAGATGATGTTTATGCAGTGCATCCAAAGAATATCCAGCAAGCCGATGAACTAGAAATTGAAAAAACAGTTGTAGATGAAGTACTTGGGCAAGGGGATGGCCATCGTAAAGTATTTCATTTAGAACATAAGCCAAAGGGCGAAACGTTAAGATTATTCATTTCATGTAAAGAAGTAGAAAAAACAGATTATGTATACAATGCAGAGGATAAGACCGTTACATTTAACGAAGCACCGGTTATTGGTTCTGAAATCACAGGCGCTTATGAAATGGCTCAATTATATCGTTATACATTACCGACAACGCCCGTTTGTCCTATGACACAAGCAAAAGCAACACCATTTAATCCAATTGGTTTAGCGATCTACAAAGAAGATATTTAAGCATAAGGGGGTAGCAGAAGAATGAGTGAAAAAGTTTATTCTATTGCTTCCCCTTCTATATGTACCAAAGAAAAAAGTCATGTTGTTGTCGTTGGTTCTGGACCTAATCAGAATGAAAAAGTTTATTCTTTTTCTATTACACCTGCGAATACAGAAAATAAAAATGATGTTGATTATCCGGTTTGCATTGCTCCTTATGCGAGATATAAGGCTGTTAAAGAAGATAACGCAGGAGTAACTGCCACAAAAGTAAGAGCAAAAGGGATTTTAACAGATGTTGTAGAGAATGCATTGCGACAGATAGAGGTAGAAGCCTACATTTCAAATGCAACTGATTCTGATTTAAATCGAAATATAAATGTGGCCAACATTGAAATGCAACATTCGCAACGAATGGACAGTATTTCTGTTCAACTAATTTCAGCAGAAGAATCAACACAACATAGACGAATTTTCGATATAAACCATATCGAAGGGGTAGAGAGCGAAAAACCAAGTGAGATAGAAGCAATGGTACACGCTTCTGATGTAACAAATCTTATAACGAATGAATATGAAGTTGCGCCGATCATACAGCAGGATTTACTAAAAGGTAAGTTACGTGAATTCGCTGCAGGTGTGGAAGTATTACCAGAATGGGTAAATGTTGCACGTATTGTATACGGTGAGGGTTTTTATAATGACCTTATGGCCGACAGAGTTACAACGGATTATGAAGCTGTATCAATGCATAATGAAACGAGCGAGATTGTTACCAGAGAGCTAAAAGCTACACATGCAGAGGTTACTTTATCTAATGCAGTTCCACATATATTACCTGTATCTATTGCCGAAAATGAAACTGGTGATATACAGCAAAAAGAAATACTTCTTCATGCTCCAGCACAATTCGAATTTGGTACAAAAGAACGAGAAGTTAAAGGGATTATAGAAGAATTTGATTTGTTCAATGGTATGGGTATACCGGTTTATCTTCCGGATTATGATTTATTTGCTCGTATGCAAAGAGACATTGAAACGTCTATCGCTAAACAATATGAGTTGAATCGTGTAGAAGAAATTGAAAATGTGGACCTGTTTCCTTATGAAGATATTGAAAGTGCGTATTTAATTCGTGACATAGATGTAGCTCAAATTAACCTGGATCACTCTATTCGAGCAAAGGAACTTGCTGCAGATGTTATCGCAAGTAACGACGTAAGCAAGAAAATAAATATATTTGATTCTGAAAGAAATGAATCCGCATCATTTGCAAGAACAAAAGAACAGTATGCGAATGTATATACAACACACACATTTGAACGTATCGTAGAAACACTTGATTCTGTTTATGCCGATCAACAAGAATTCGCAAATAAAGAAAATGTATTTACTGCAGCTGTAGAGGTAGGACAAGAAGTTAAAAATGCTTCACGGATATTATCTGTTAAAGACATTTCCGAAACTGACGATGCGAATAAATCGCAAAACATATTCGAGATACAGACAATTGTCACAGAAGAAGCAGAAAGGTTACATGAAATAAATGCCGGCATGACTGATGCAGATTATTCTCATCGTATCTTCAAAGAATTACAAGGCGTATCGCCAGACGTTACATTTGCAGGAGTGAAAAATGAGTTGCAAGCAACTGTAGTTGAACTGGAACAAGCTGATAAAGAAGATACTGCAGTACTTACACATGTTGATGAAATTTCTTCATTTGGATTAAAAGAACGCGTACTTATTACTGATGTAAATAATGATGAAGTTGCTAATAAAACCGAAAAAGAATTACAAGCTACCATAGAAGAGTTTGATTTATTTGAGGGCCTTGGTATTCCTGTATATCTTCCAGAATTCGATTTGTTCGGCCGTGTTCAAAAAGAACTAGAAACACGTATTGCCTTATTTAATGATTCCTCTAAATCACTAAATGTGATGCAAATGAAGCTAGATAAAACAATTGAATCTGAAAAAGTAATGAAAGAACATACAACTGCAGTAATTGAAGAAGTAGCTTCGGACATTGTTCCAGTTATCTTAGATGCTGAACATATAACTTTAGACATTTCTTACAAACAAGATTCACAACAAGCTCTTATTACAGAGCAAGAAGCTTTTAACGGTATTCGTGAATTTGAGGGCGGAATTATCTCTGATATAACACCAGCTAATAAAGAAGTTATAACAACAGATGCAAATGTAATTGAAACTGTAGATGCAGCAAGGGAATCTGAACGATATGCAATCGTTAGTGAACAAGAATTATTAGAGCGACAGGCTATTGTAGACGCTGTGACTAATGAAGTTGATACATTTGATAGGGAATGTGAATTAGAAAGCGTCACAGAGGAATATGAACGGTTTGAACGTACACCAGAAAGAGAATCAGTTCTAGAAGATAATGAGCTATTCAAAATGGAGAGAGTACTAGATACAGAAAAACCAGATGAATTAATAGTTATCGAAAAAGAAAATGATGATCCGAAGTTATGGCTGCGGCATAGTCGTCAATCTTGGTGGACAAATTCAAATTGGAAGAAAACAAGATAAAGAGAAGGTGATGGTATGGCGTATATAGGACAAGTACTCAAAAATCCAGAAACGGGTTGGGGACGTTATGATGATAGCGATGCTCTTATTACGTATGAAGGCGCGTGGGAAATAAGGGGATCGTCTTCCGCTGCTTATGGTAAATATCATATTTGTGGTGGTAAATCAAAAATCCAATTTTCATTTGTGGGTAGTAAACTTCGTATAATAGGTTCTACTTATAAATTTTGGACTGGCACTGTTAACGTCGAGATAGATGGCAAAAAATGCGGTTCTTATAATATTTATGACCCCAATTCATTAGGGGAAAATTCTGTCCTTTTATATGAAAAGAACGATCTACAGTACGCAACTCATAACGTTGTCTTGCATGCAGATAGTACAAGTACTTTAGATGCTCTGGATTTTGGAGAACCAGGAGGGCTTGTCGTTCCTATTAAAGTCGGTGATGTATTAAAAGAACCAGAGTCTGGTTGGAAACGGTTTGATGATACGGATAGCAATATTCGGTACACAGGAGTATGGGCAAATTCAACTCATAGTGATTTTTATAACTCGACTTTGCACTTTAAACACAGTACGTCAAACAATCCACCTGATAAGAATCCAGTTTCACTCAAGTTCAATTTTATCGGTACAAGACTTAGAGTTATTGGTCTTATGAACTCGTCGTATGATGCTAACGCTACGATACTAGTTGATGGAGTGGAAGAAATGATCAGCTTCTTTAGGCCTGGTAGTCAATCCCAGACACTAGTATATGAGAAGATAGGTCTAATGAACCAAGAGCATACTGTTGAAATAAAAGGGTATTTTATAAACCTCGATGCAATTGACATCGATGCCGACGGAGAGTTAGTTCCTTTTAAACAAGAAAAAACAAAAGTATCCTTATACGAAAAAGAAAGCGGAAAAATATTTGTAGATAATTTTGATTCCGTAAATTCAAAATGGCTTATGTCACCATCAAATTCATTTAACAATGCTATCAAAAAAGGATTCTTACGTATGAATCATTCTGCAGATAAAGACGTTATGCTTTTAATCGATAAACCACAAAGTGACTTTTCAATCCAGGTTATTGCGGATTATGCTCCTACAAAAGAAGGAGATGAGGGCGGCTTACTGATTTATCAAAATGAAAAGAATAAGGTTGAATTCCTTGAATCTTATTCTGCTAATGGTTCACAAAGCAATAAAGAGTGGATGGCAATATGCAAGGAAGATCAATGGGACTTTTATACAAAGACAGATACATTTTTTGATTATGCGGATAACGACTCATTAGCAGCAAAAAGAATTGGTGTTGTTTTAAAAAGAGGAACTACAGAGGGATTTGTACCACTAGACATCAATAAAATTATTATGACTACAAGCAATTTGTTACGTCTGCGCCAACTATATGGAAATTATAAGGTTGTATTAAAAGATACTGCAGATAATATCCTGTCTACTAACATCGTAGCTGCAGCTCATACCGGCATTGATATTCTACTTCCTTCTTTAGAGTTTGAGGGAATCATAGAAATATATGACGAGGAAAACGAATTGATAGCAAAGAAACAAGCTACCTTTTACGGTGGGGATATGTATTGCATGGGTTCATCCCTGCAAATCAAAATGAATAGTGCAGAATTAAATACAACGGATCCAACGAACTTAGGTTACATGGTGAATAATGAGCGTATTGTAAAAATGACAATCGTAAATGATAACATCGGTGCTGCTACAAATATAAAACTATCCATTCAACAGTACATGGAGAAAGTTGGTTACACCTGGGCGCTTATTTCGTTAGATGGGACAAGTTATTTAAATGAAATACAGATTGATTCAGTAGCCGCACAAAGTACGCGTGATTTTTGGGTAAAGGTTGTGAAGGATACAAATTTCCTAGCATTCGAACCAATTTATTTTAATATTCATCTAAAACATAATTGAGGTGAATACATTATGGGAACTGTAATGAAATTATATAGATATACATCGGAAAGTGAGATTACACCATCAATCCTTATTGAGAGGAATATACAAATTACAATTGAACCAGGAAAAACTCTATATGCTCCACTAGATGTAGGTTGTAACAAATACGATATTCGCACGATTCAAGTTACAAATGATTCAAATGTTGAAGCAATGTTATTTATGTACGATCAAAAAGAGAATGGGAATCAGATATATAAAAGCTTATCTGAAAAAAGAACGTATGATATTTTATCCATTCCTTGCGAGGATAAAGATCATACAAACAAGGTCCATCTTTATATAGAAAATAGGGGCGTAGCAAACTCTACTTTTAATGTTTCTATGAAAGCGATACGTTTAAGTTAAGGAGGAACATACAGAATGACAAATAAAATTTGTAAGTTACACAGACTAGAGCGAAGAGAAGTCTTTATGAAGATTATCGATGAAATGAAAAAGGCTGGATGGCAGCAATTAAATGCTGATGCGCCATCAAAAGATAAAATTTATGTCATGTACTCAAGCGGTAACGACGGTATGAAGAACCATTATATAGAGTTACGTCCATTTGATGCCGCTAATGCAAGTAGCCAAGATATTATAGCAGGTAATTATACCTATTTTGATATAAGAGATTCTGTTAATTCTGTTACTGATGCAAGCTTTAGATTAATTGAACGATATGATAAAGAGAAGGATGTTACCTTCGGAGGACCTGGTTCGTTCTATCCATTATGTTTTCATCAAGGGAAAACAACTAACAGCGTTAATGTTACTACTATTAGCAAACCAATTGCTATGGTAGATCTATATTTATACGTTGATAAAGACATTGTTATTTATTGTGTTTATGAAAACGATGATAATCTTCCAGAACGAAAAGGGAAGACTGTAATAGGATTATTTGGTATTCCAGGTGAACTATATCAACAAGAACAATTCACACCTATATCTTCTCCTTTTAGTGTCTTGGTGAGTGTTTGTCCAAAGTGGGACCCTGGTACAGCACTGGTAACTGCTAGAAGTAAACTTATATATGAGGGATTAAAAAATGTCCCTATTACTACTTTCATTTGGGATAAGGTATTTTTAAAAGCACCATCTTTAGAAGGGAATATAATATTCACATCATTTTTCATGGGGGATAACATAGATGGATTAAGAGCAAAATTTGATGGCCTTTACACATATAGGGGTTCAAATTTTGTAATTGGCGATATCGTTGAAATTTCTCAAGATGGAGAAGTCCAGAAATATAAATTATTTAACACCTACTACTCAAGTGTATGGAGTTCATTTTCGGAGTACAACATTGCATTAAGAGTAGAATAAGGCTGGTGATTTTATGACAATAAAAGGTATAATAATTCAACCCAAAACACTGTATCCAACCGTACAACGTAAACCACAAATACGTAAAGGTTCAAAATTAGAAATTAGTGATATGTATATTACAGGGGTTAGGAAAACTTCTATACGGAAAGGAGTTATGTTTAACTTCTCCCGAAACGAAAGCAAAACTACTGAAAAATCAGTAATGAAACCACCACGTACCGAACCACTAGAATTCGCGTGGAAGAAAATGAACATATAACTTTATCAAAACTTAAGCGTGCAGCAGCAGGCTTTTTTATTTTGGTCAAAATTTGAAAGGAGGTGAGAACTTGGAAAGAATTCACGAACTCATCAAGGCATTGAATATAAGCGATGTTATTACAAGTACTCAATTTAAAGTAGGTGGTGCTATAGGCGGTGGATTAGGAACAATAATTAATTTGTTATATGGTAAAGCGAACTTAATTTGGATCTCGATTTACTGCTGGATTATCATGCTCGACTGGATTACTGGTAGTAAAGCTTCAAAGCTAGACGGAACATACTCATCACAATATGGAATTGAGGGCATCACGAGAACCGTGGTGCTTTTATCATTACCAGCCCTTGCACATTTATTTGATATTGCTCTTAAACTACCTGATTTCTTTTTCTTCATGGTAGTCGGTGGATTGAGTTATCACATTTTTAATAGTTTCGCAGCAAACTGTGCGCGAATTGGCTGGGAAAAATGGATTCCTGCATGGTTATTAGAAAGTGTAGCATCCGAAATACAAGCAAAAATCAAAAGAAGTGATGCACGAAAAGAAAAACATAATACCAAATAAAAAAATACACGCCTTACATAAGAAGAGCATTGTCAAAAGACGGTGCTCTTTTTGTTTGGCAAAAAGGGGAAACACACAATGAAAAAACCAATTAAACTATTTAGCTCATTATTTATGACTCTATTACTCTTATTTTCGTTTGCTACGGCTTCTTTTGCCGATAGAGTACTAATTATCCAAGACTTACCGAAACAAGCATATCGCTACGGTGTGGGCGCT
>NZ_JBQAGK010000021.1:0-10501 GCF_051916325.1 Bacillus cereus group sp. MYBK227-1
AGGTAGTTTAAGAGCAATATCAAATAAATGTGCAAGGGCTGGTAATGATAAAAGCACCACGGTTCTCGTGATGCCCTCAATTCCATATTGTGATGAGTATGTTCCGTCTAGTTTTGAAGCCTTACTACCAGTAATCCAGTCGAGCATGATAATCCAGCAGTAAATCGAGATCCAAATTAAGTTCGCTTTACCGTATAACAAATTAATTATTGTTCCTAATCCACCACCTATAGCACCACCTACTTTAAATTGAGTACTTGTAATAACATCGCTTATATTCAATGCCTTGATGAGTTCGTGAATTCTTTCCAAGTTCTCACCTCCTTTCAAATTCTGGCCAAAATAAAAAAGCCTACTGTTGTACGCTTAGAATTTACGTATTTAGTCTCTTCCAAGAATGCTCTAATGGTTCTTGACGAGGGTAGTTCACCTCTTGTTTTGAATCATTATTTACTATTAAATCCTCACAAAAAATCATTCCGTTTCGTTTTAGAGACTTTCTACTTCCAATAAAAAAAATATCATCAATAATTTTTCCGGTTCTTTGAACTGAATTTCTCTTTAATGATAGGAGTTCAGGATCAAAAATAATACCTTTAAAGACAGTAATGGTAATCACCTCATTCAATACGAAATGCTAATGGAGCAGGTAAGGAACCATAACTACCACTTGCATTTACGTATTTGTATTTTTGTATGTTCCCATTCACTTCAACTTCTAATATATCGCCACTTACTATACTTGCATCTGAAGTCCGATATATTCCTTCCAATTTCCCACGCACACCATAACTATCTGATAAAATATAAAACGGAGATAGTAGAAAGGTATTATCGATATTTGGATTTAATCCTGTAGGTATTTGCAACCAAGTACTACGATATGATTGGGAGATATTTGTCTCATTAGATCCTTTTGGACGATTAAAAGTAAGCCCGGTGTAAGGGGTTGAATAATTTCCACTCCAAGCACTAGCGTACCAAACTAAAGCGCGTGTATATGGTTCATGTTTTTCTTCTAACATCAATTCTCCTAGTACCCCAATATATGTAACTGCAGGAGCTGATCTTGTGCTTGCAGGTGGAATTGTGCAAGTTATAATTTTTTCCTTATCAACGAATAGATAGAATTCAATCTCAGTATCTATAGCGATTTTAGGGCCATTTGAAGTAACACCATCAGAGTAATTCCTTCCACGGAACCAACTAGTCGGCCAAGATTGATCCGGAGTAGTCCCACGACCTTTCTCTTTATCATATCCATAACAAAATTTAAAGTAAGCATCAGAATATAGCGTTGATCTCACATCAAAATCTAATTTTTGTGGGCTGTCCTCCATGTTTCTTCCGTCATATGGTATAAGTTCGATATAGATATTTTTTTTACCATCATTTCCGTTCGAATACATGACATAGACATCATTTGAAGTTGGTTTTCCTTCATTTAGTTGTTTCCAACCAACACGTAACATCTCGTCAATAACCAGATTAAATATATTCTTTTTTAACGGTGTGAATCTTTTGAAGATATGTTCTGTCATAGAAGACACTCCTTTATTGTAAACTTACTGCTTTAATGATTATTGTAAATAAAGCTGGTTCATTTCCTTTGTTTTCAATAAAAACATGAGCAGCGCTTGTTGTATCTTTATCTTCGCAAGGGATTGCTAATATATCGTAAGTTTTCTTTTCTTGATTACTCTTATATATTTGTAGTCCGTTTTGTTTCTTATCAAAAATCGAAATAATAGATTCAACATCTTTATCGTTTGTTACATGAATAGTTCGAATATCAAATTTGTTGTATTCCATATTCATTGAAAAGTATTGAGTTTGTCGGTTTTGCACGAGTATTTGTTCAGATTTTTCGATAAGTACGGGTGATGAACTATCACCTACAGTTCCTTTATAACGATTGATTTTCATTTCAGTACCCATGTAAACACCTCAATCATGTTGCAATTTAATGTTAAATAAAATAGGTTCAAACCCAATGTAGTTTAAATCTTTAGTTACCAGTACCCAAAACTCCCTAGAACTATTTGCGCGTAATGTATTTATTGAAATTTGTTTTACCCAAGCTAAGTTATCTAACGAAATATTTGCCCACGTATATCCAACCTTTTCCATGTATTGCTCAATAGAAATTTTGAGATTATGAACAGCTACAGAATTTTCATTTTGGACCATCATTTTAATGATTCTTTTTCCCTCAATCATATTTCCTAAATTAGTTGGATCAGTATCGTTTAATTCTTTAGAGTCCATTATGATTTTTAAAGGAGAACCCATATTATAGATGTCACCGCCATAAAATAGGGCTTTCTTTTCTGCTATAAGGTTATTTTGTTCATCGTAAACTTCAATAGTTCCTTGGAACTCTAAAGATGGTAGGTTTATATCTATACCGGTATTTAATTTGCCCACTTGATTAATAGATAGTGTAGAGCCATTTTCATCTCTTAAAATTACTCTGTTATTTGGGAACAGCTGTCTTAACTTTAATTTGTGGCCACTCGTGATAATGATACGATCAATATCTAGCGGCTTGTATGGATCTGCGACACCTTTCTTTAATACAACACCGATTTTAGTCGCTTCTAATTTGTCGCTATCTGCATAATCAAAGGTAGCATCTACCTTGCTGTAAAAATCCCATTGTTCACCAGTAGAAGTAGCAAGCCATTCCCTGTGTTCTTTAGAACTATTAATAGAATGAGATTCAAGAAATTCTATTTTATTATCAGCGTTTTGATATATAATCAATCCGCCCTTATCCCCTTCAACATCGGGAGTATAATCAGCAATGACTTGTATCGCTATATCTCCTTGCGGTTTGTTGATTAGTAACATTACATCTTTATCTGCTGTATGATTCAATCTTATAAAGCCTTTTCTTGCAGCGATACTAAAAGATTCGGAAGGTGATATAATCCATTCCGGGTTTATGGAATCGAAATCCTCTATAAATATTTTCCCTGCTTCTTTTTTATATAAAGAGACTTTTCTCATAAAATCAATTAAGTATCCAGAACTATCAATATCAAAAGCGTTAAACCTATGAAATGATATATTGTTGTTTTCGATTTTAATAATACACTCACGGATTGCCTGTTCCGTGAATTGCTTTTCATATTTTAAAACATAATTTTCATCTGCTTTGCTATTTAAAGAGAAGTAATCTTTATTTCCGTCTATCGATATAGAAACTTGTCCAGGAAGATTAGAAACTTCCGCAATAACACGTAGCTGTTTACCAAAAAACTTGAATCGTATATATTGACCGTTTGTAATACCGGAGTAAAATCGGTCAGAGCTACTTAGGTCAAAATCTGTATCAAATAGTGAGGAATTTTGAGAATTACAGTCATATCTTCTCCACCCCAGTTCGGGTGTCTTTAACACTTGTCCAATGGTAGCCATTTCATCACCTTCTATCTTGTTTTCTTCCAATTAGAATTTGTCCACCAAGAAGAACGGCTATGATGTAACCATAGTTTCGGTTTTTCTTTTTGAACTTTTCTATTTTCATCAACTTCAATGATTTCAGTAGGGTAAATATTATTAACAATAAAATCATCAAATTGTATGCACTCGGTATCAATGAATTTATTAATAATAAACCGTTCACTTTCGATGATTTCAGTATCAATTCCCAGAACTTTCTCCGCTGGTTCAAATTCAGCCACTGAACTTTCTATGCAAGTATCCCTGTTAAATCGCTCGAATTCTTCTATATCAGTTGCTATACTTACATCTCTATCAAATGTATCTAGTTCTAGTATTAAAGACTGCCTTGCAGGTGTGTCAGCTGCATCATAATCATTAGCAATTTGTGAATCTAATTCTAATACAGGTCTTTTAAAATCTATTATTCCGGACACATCCGTCATGATATTTGGTGTGCAACGCTCCATATCAATACTATCAACAATTTCAGAAGTTATAGTAACTTTGGAACGATCCATTATATCGGACAACACCGTCGTTGCTTGTAACTCCCGTTTAACCCTTGCGAATAAATCATAATCGGTTAAATAAATAGGTATTCCCATACCTTCAAATAAATCCATTTCTTCATTTTGGGCTTCTAATTCGATAACACTTCTTTCTGCTGTAGAGGATTCTCCCTCTATAACATCAATTTGTTTGTTTTCCCGTGTGCTCAATTCATCTGTTGTAATGTATGAAAGGATATTTTCTGATTTCCTATTAAACTCCCGTGATTCAATGGAATCTGCTATTACTTCTGGCACTACTTTGTGGGCATTAGTTTCATTGTCTAATATGGTATGGATCAGTTCTTTTTCACGAGTAGCATTATCAAATTCAATAATGTTTTCTGCGATAAGATCCCGAGTTAAAACAAAATCACCTGCAGTATCGACCACATCAATAGCAAGTTCACGGCCCTTATTATCCATCGATTCCAATACTTCGATAGAATCCCCAGTTAATTCATTTGTAACTCGAATTGATTGTGTTTCATCTTCAATTTCACTTTCGTGACATGAGTGAATTTTATTTGCCTGTTCATATCGTGCAGAGGATGCTATTACTTCATTTTGAGTTCTTTTTGAATCTTCCATATCAAAGGTTTCTAGTTCCAAAGATAAGTTTTTTCGTATAAATGTTTCGTCTGTTGGGACCGCTGCTATGGTTTCTATCTGTTCTCTTTCAACTAATTCGAATGATATTGAACCTCCATCAACTTGAATAATATTTCTATCTGCAGTATCAAATTTTGTATAATCTGCTTTTAATTCTCTTTGGATTCTTGCAAATAGATCATAATCAGGTAAATAAACAGGTATTCCTAGATCATTAAATAAATCATACTCTTCATAAGAAGCAGCAACTTCATGAATACATCTATCTGCCATTTCTAAAGGATGTGTTGTTACTGCAGTTAACTCTTTAATTACAATCTCACCTGTGCCATTCTCAAATATATTAGACTGCAGTTCTTTTTCTTTTCGGTCTGCCAATATACTTTCGTAGAATTTTTCTCCATACAATACACGAGCTACTTTCACCCATTCGGGAAGTTCTTCTACTTCTGTAGCAAACTCACGAATTTTCTTATGAAGAAGCTCTTCTCCTATGACTTCATTCATTTCATATTCGTCTGTAGTTCTAGACATAATAGATTCATTTACGATTGTGATTTCATGTGTATCAAATGGTTTATCTGCAAGTTCTTCTTTCACATGGCCCATATCAAAAATGCGGCTGCGTTGCTGCGCTGACTCATCATCTGTAATATCTATTGCAAAGCATCTTGATTGTGTGAGGTTTTCCATTTCAGAAATAGCTATATTAACGTTACGATCTATATGGAAAGCGTTTAATGTTGTAATGCTTGCATCAATTTCAATAATGTCTCTGGAAGCCCGGTTAATCACATCAGATAAAATACCTTTAATTCTGTTTACTTTCGTTGCGAATACACCTGTATTATCCTCTTTAACAGCCTTAAACCTTGAATTAGGTGGCATACTTACAGGAAACTCATGCACGTTTTCACCGAAAGGATTAGCAATTGAAATAGAAACACAATAAGTCTTTTCATACGAAAGACTTGGACTAACAGAAACTATATGATTCTTTTCATTTATAAATAAAGAAGGGGCAGCAATCGAATAATTTTTCTCGTTCATCTTTTGCCTTCCCCCTTTCTTGTTTAAATATCTTCTTTATAGATTGCTAGGCCAATTGGATTGAAAGGCGAAAACTTACTTGTGAATGGAGAAACTGCTGTTGTTGGTAGTGTGTAGCGATATAATTGCGCCATTTGATAATTAGCTAGAATTTCACCACCAGGGTATTCCTTAAAAGTTACAGTTTTATCTTCCGGATTATAATCGTAATCCGTTTTAGGAACTTCCTTACAATCCATGAATAGATTTAATGTATTTTCTTTTGGTTTGTGCTCTAAATGGAATATCTTTTTAGTTCCGTCGCCTTTACCAATCACTTCATCTGTTACAGTTTTTTCAATTTCAAGCTCATCTGCTTGTTGAATATTTTTTGGATGTACTGCGTATACATCGTCAAGTTTTCCTACATATCCATCATTAGGATGTACAATGTAAATTTGTGATAAATGGTATTTACCGCTATACATAGAAGGGTTAAATCGCCCCTGGCCACTATCAATATCAGCATTATGGGTAATAAATGCAAGGTAATGCTGCTGATACATAGATCCGGTTAATGATTGGGACAAAACAGGCGTTAGATTTCCACCGGATGTGTTTTCACCATAGTCCATATTTGCATTACCGATTTTTTTGGTAGAATTGTTGAATTCTTCCCCAGAACGGCAGCCGCCCATAATAATTAAATTCTTTTGCGGTTTATTATCAAATGTATACATTCTTCCGATGTACAATGGAACAAACAAAGCTCGTACAGGGCTTGGTGTTGGATCAATTCGCATAAACATTACGACACGATCTTTATGAGCGTTACCGTACATGTATACAACGGAATCACGTTTCCAGTCCTTTGTGAATCTTTGCTCCGGTGTCAAACTTAGTACTGTATAGGGAGAAGCGTTCACAAAATTGATAGATGTAAAAATTTCAGCCAGGACACTATTTGTGCTCTGTACGGTAAATTGCGTCTTAGCAGGTAGTATTTCTGTTACATCGCTACCGTTACTAGATTCTAGCAAACGTGTACCTGCAATCTTTATGTTGTCTGCACTTGCAGGAGCAACTTTGAAAATAATTGTATCGCCTGTAAATGTATAGTTACTTACATCTAAAATTGAACCGTTTTTGTAGACTGTAAAACGGCTTTCATCAAAATCTGGGTATGGTAATTTAAACACTGTCTTTGTGCCATTTCCATTGCCTAAATCCGCATCTGGATCACTAATTTTAACTTCTTTTTCAATAAAGTAACGTGTGTAAGTGAAGAAAATAATATCATTCGTTGGTTCATAGGCGTCATTAGATAAACGATATTCCCCCGTAACTCTGGCTCCTTTTGCTACTGGTGTATTAAATTTAATTAATCCTGTTCTACCATCCACTGTATAAGTGTTTTTTTCTTGATAGATACTATTTATATAAACAGATAAGGAACTAGCAATGATTGGAGAAGCAGGAATAATGAAGTCTGTTTTCTTTCCATCTCCCGTTCCGAAATCCCCTAATCGCGATTCAGTGGCTACATATCTTGAATCTGCGAAATCAGAATCAGCAGTATCGTATGCAACCGCAAAGCCAAATCTTCTGCGCTCCAAATCACTTCCAGTGGATTCGAATAATCGTACATCTATAAATTTGCTGGTTTCTCTTCGGATACGGAAAAATAGATCACGTTTCCATCCGTGATCTACAAATAACTTTTCTAATTCAGTAGGTAAGGTTTGTAAATTTACAATTTTATCGAACCACATTTGTATTCATCCCCTATATTGTTTTCTCAAAAATACCTAATCCTGCTGGACGATATGCAGTAGCTGGCATTTTTGTAATTGGTGAAATTGCATCTACGGTAAAGAATCTGTAGATATCATGCGTATCTGGGCATGTATTTTGTCTAACTTTTAATTTATCTCCATTTAACAATCCTAATGGGGAGAGAAGTACAACATACGGCATGTAACCACGTACTCCTTCATCTGGATGTACAATATAAGCCCTAGATGTATGAACTCTACCGCTATATAAAGATGGATTGAATTGATACTTATATTCGTCATTATCGTGACTTTGCCATGCTGTAGGATATTGGCCACCATTAGCACCTTTCCGATCCGGTGGCATTATATTACTTGGTATATTCCACGCAATATAATGCGCTTGGTATCTTGCACCAAAACGGGAACGTTTAATAATTACATTATCAATGCCATTACCTGGCGATTTAGGGTATTGCTTTGTGCGTGGCATATAGCTAGATACATTCCTAAATGGCGTTTTACTTTCAAAATTAAAGCTGTGAGAAGAGCTTTCTCCACCTTCATCGTAAGCAGTACCAGCCCAAAGAGCATCCGCTATAGTGTCATCATTTGCATAGCTTTCTAAGCGTCCCATGTATATTGGGGTTACAGGGACAGAATTGTTTTCGAACGCTGGCGTTTTATCTGCTTGTATTAGTAGGACAACTCTATTTTTATCAACTTGTCCTGTAATACGAACTAAAGAATCTGGCCACCAATTTGTATCAGCGTCTATATTTAGCAATTTAGGGTTTCTCAAAGTAGATTTAACCCAAGGCGACATCATTAAATCAGGCTTATCTGTATAGTCATAAACGGTATATGTATAAGGTCTTCCGTTGTTTATTTCTGTTTTTTCTGTAGCTATCACTTCGGCCAATTCTACATCTATAATGGATTGGAACTCTTTCTTGTCCTCGGCTCCCATAATAACTACACTATCCTCTTGATAGCTTGGTAGTTTTTCAATCATATATAAATACATACATGAACGATCTTTATATTGTGGGTTGTTTTCTAAGTATGTTTTAAATGCAGTTTTACCATCAGGCTTAGAAAAATCGATGTCTAATTGAGTCTTTGCGGTCCACTTCCAAGCTTGAACAATTCCGTATAAACCACCATCACTATTTTTTAAAATTACATGCTTTGCAGCCCAATAATTATGAACAGGGTCGTCCGATTTCGTAGCTTTATAAATAACCTTGTAAAAGCTGCTTACTTTCTTCCATCCATTTTCAATCATGGTGTTTATTAACTCCATATGGAATTCTGCTTCTGATACTATTTTTTCAATATATGCCATAGGTTTCACGCTCCTAATCTCTTAATAGTTGATAATTCAGTTTTACTACTTTGGATGTTCCGGTTATATTGTGGTATTCGAACTTTAATACAGCGTTAGCCGGAATAGGTCTAATAATAGAAAAATTGAATCCTTCTGGTACGTCTTTTACATAAACATTTTTAAATATTTGTTTTCCATCGATAAATAGATTCCAATAATCACGATCACTATAACTTGATGCAGCTATAGAAAATGCAATTAACTCTGTATCGAACGGTAGTGAGAATTCATCTTTTTTTACTACATCATCTATTCCAATTCTTCTACCTTCTATATACGGTTCCGTTTTTGTAGGGAAATAAGGAGCGTCAAATCTACCGCCCGCCATATATGTAACAGCAAAACTCATGCTATCCCTCCTTTATGATAAAAAATGCAATTCGAACCATACTGTTTTATCAAGGATGCCTTGATTTTTAAATGAAAATTGAACCGTACTTCCTGCTGCTAAAGGTTTATAAACCATAAAGTGCATACCTTCAGGAATATCCTTGGTATATATGTTTTTACAAATCGTTTTACCGTTTACAATTAAGCTCCATTTATCATCTAATTCATATATAGATGCACTTACACTTATTGCATACAGCTCCATATCTACAGGTACAGTATATGTAGTTTCATTTGTTTGGAATGAAAAAGAATCCATAATGAATCCAGGTATGAATGGTTCTGTTTTAGTTGGATGAAAAGGCGGATCTAATCGACCACCGGCTAAATAGGTTGTTTCAAACAAGAGTAATCACCCTTTTTCGTGTATTAAAAAATTCCCGTGCATCATCACGATACATCGGGAATTGGTAAATCAGACAGCATACCGTTACCTTTGTTTAGAAGGCGTGGTTGCACACGTTCTAGCTGCTTTTGCGCATTATATATTAATTGTAGCTCCATCTCTTTTCCAGTTACTTTATGTGAGACAAGGACCTTTTCTAGCATACCTTGTGCGTTGAAAGCTAAATCATAGTGTAGGTATTTATCACCATCGACTGCAGATAGGCGGGCACCGTCACGAATAAGCGTATATCCTTCGGTCATGCCTTCTTTAAATACGTCATTTGGATCATTCCCAGGCATTGGTTTACCACCGTTATAAATTTGCCTATCGATTAATCCCTTCATCAAATACATAATTGGATCATATAAGTTTTTTTGCATTATCATAGAATCACCCCTAGTTCACTCTCGTAACAGACCAAGTTTTTGCTGGTCGTTGGATATAATAGTGATCTTTGTCTTGATTTACCCGAGGAAATGATAAATCTGGTAAGGAACCATAATCGAACAAGATATTATTCTGTGTATCCAGTACTTGCAAACGCCCTGTAAGAATCCCCTTAGGATTTCGAACTGCTTCAAATACGATAATATTCACACCATATTCAAGTGGAATATCAACATATGTTGGATTGTTTCGGATGAAATAGTTTTCCGCGACTAATTTATCATTACAGTAAATATTTAATAAGTCGCCATCCTCTACATCCCAATCCCAAAGCTTTAATCTTAATGTATCTACATTTACTGTAATACCAGTTATATCTGTATATGGGGCAGGTTCATAACCGTAGTTAACAGTTAAATCGAAAGTTTGATAGAATCCATCATCTGCAGAAATCATTGTATTAATCCCTTTAACAAAGTAATTCCACTGTTGGCCAGAATCTCTATTGTAAACAGAAATAACATCAAATAAT
>NZ_JBQAGK010000022.1:0-8648 GCF_051916325.1 Bacillus cereus group sp. MYBK227-1
TCATCCTGAGCCAGGATCAAACTCTCCAATAAAGTTAGTTTGTCTAGCATCTAAAATAAAAATTGACGTTTCACGTTGTTTGTTTCGTTCAGTTTTCAAAGAACTACTTGGCCGCTCATTTGCGACTTCCTTATGTTAACACTTTCGTTAATTGATGTCAACTAAGTTTTTTATTTCGTTTGTCGCTTTCGACGTTAATGTCATCGGCGACTTGTTCTATATTACACCCCCGTAGATCAACCGTCAATACCTTTTATCTTTTTTATTTTATAAATCATAAAAGCTTTACCCTGTCTTAATTTCTAACACAGCCTTAGAACTTCTTAAACTTATGTATTCAAACTAACAATCTGCAGCCTACACTCTCTAACTTAATACTAATACTTTTCTAAAGAATGAATGTGAGACCAAGTAAATATATATTAAGGATAGTATTTTTTCTTTTAGTACGTCCTCCCTCCTGCTCATCTCTAGGGAGATTATAAATAAAACACTTCTCTTCTTTACCTTTAAAATCTAATATACTTAGGAGGCGTTATGAAATGCATGTTAATAAAAAGATAATTTATGTATCCCATGATGCCCATTTCCACGGAGCACAGCTACTTTCTTTACATACTATTAAGGCTCTTAAAGAAAACTTTGATTACTCTGTTGCAATTATCTCTATTGGATCAGGTATTTTAATTCCAGATTTTCAAAAGTACGGTCCTGTTTATTGTCTCGAGCAAGGTTATCAAACAGAAGAAAAGGTCGAATTATTAATAAAGGATTTATTATCACAGGATTTTACCCTCGCCATATGTAGCACTGTCATAAGTGGCGATATCGTCGCATTACTAGCTAGACACAATATAAAAGTTGTTTCATTAATACATGAATTACCGCATTTAATACAACAGTACTCTGCTGAAGGGAAAGCTAAAAACATCGCTGAATTTGCTTACAAAGTTGTCTTCCCTTCACAATACGTATATGAAAAATTTCGTACAATCACTGAATTGGATCCTCAAAAATGTCACATTCTCCCTCAAGGTTTGTTTAACCACAATCCTTATAAAAACAATATCGCAAAAGCTAGAAATGAGTTACGTAAGAAGCTTAACCTGCCTCTAGATAGCAAAATCATCTTAGGTGTAGGCTTCGCAGATTATCGAAAAGGAATAGATTTATTCTCACTTATCTCTTACTCAGTACGAAAGACTCACAAGGATATTCATTTCATTTGGGTAGGGAGAACGGACGTTCAATTCCTGAATACACTGCCCCCTAAATATAAAGCACATTTCACATTAGTCGATCCTACTCCCGATATCGGATTATATAACGCCGGGGCTGACTTATACTTATTAACTTCAAGGGAAGATCCTTTTCCAAATGTTGTTTTAGAAGCATTAGATGCAAAACTTCCTGTTATAGGGTTTAAAAATGCTGGAGGTTTTGAAGATGTTGTTACAGAAAAAACTGGTGCCTTAGTAGATTTTTTAAATTTACCCAAAATGCTAGAGAAAATATATGAATTTATTCACGATGAGGGATTACGATTACAAAAGGGAAGCTTTGGCCAAGAACTTATCGAAAAAAACTTCAATTTTCTTAATTACATTTATCAATTACTAGATCTTCTCGAACATAATTACAAAAAGATAAGTGTAATCATACCGAACTATAATTATGAAAAATACTTACCTGCTCGAATCGAATCAATCTTAAACCAAACCTACCCTCTTTACGAACTAATTTTCTTAGACGATGCCTCCACTGATCATAGCGTATCAACTTTTAAAAAGCTGCTCTCAAAAGAAAATAAGCCCCACCTGAAGGTTCAACAGATTATTAATGATAAAAACTCTGGTTCCGTATTTAAACAATGGATAAAAGGAGTCTCTGCAGCAACTGGTGATTATATTTGGATCGCAGAGGCCGATGACTTATGCGATAAGACATTTTTACAAGAGGTGATACAGGGGTTTTATATAAATAACAATATTACCTTAAGTTACACACAATCAAAACAAATTGATGAACAAGGAAATGTATTGGCTAATCATTATTTAAATTACACAAATGATATCGATAAAGAAAAATGGAAAGGTCCCTATTTTCGAAAAGGCGTCGAAGAAATACAAGATACGTTACTTATCAAAAACACTATACCTAATGTTTCAAGTGTAGTTTTTAAAAATATAGATATGAAGAAAACAGAAAAACAGTTAGAGAAGTTCAAAATAGCTGGTGATTGGTTTTTCTATGTTTCTCTTCTTACAGAGGGAGATATTTACTTCAATCCATCCCCCTTAAACTATCATAGACGACATTTAAATAGCGTAACGAGAACAGAAGATTCATACTCCCATTACAATGAAGTTGTACAAATGCAAAATTTCATTAAAGAAAGATTTACTATCGACGACATTTCTAAAATGAAAATGTATACATATAGAAAGCATCTTAAAGCATACTTAAAAATTTAAACATGTGCTTTCTATGCCATCAATATCTCTAGTAAGTTGCTACTATTACTTAAGGGAGGAATACTCTTTGAAAGACTTTATAGAGGAACATAAAGATTTAATTTCTCAAATCGCACACAACTATAATGTAAATGCAAGTATCCATCCTGAGGATCATATCTTTCAGTTCATTGTCACTAATCCCGTCTTCCCATCAAAAAAAGAAGCGATAGATTACTACTTTAAAGATGGGCAAAACTCAGCACAAATACTCTTAAACTTAATTACTTCCCTTTATCCTCCTACAGGCAATCCAATTAAATTGTTAGAATTTGCATCCGGATACGGCTGCGTAACACGTCATTTATTAAATCTACAAGCGAATTTGAGTATAACCGCTTGCGATATACACGAAGAGGCTATTTCCTTTATTGAAAACAAATTAAATAATTCTTCTATATTATCTCATCCTGAGCCTGAACAGTTAAAATTGGACTCCTCTACGTACGATATCGTTTTTTGTCTATCCTTTTTCTCTCATATGCCTGATACAACTTGGTTTCGTTGGCTGCAAACATTGTATAACGCTGTTTCACCTGGTGGTTTATTCATTTTCACAACCCATGGCTATCAAAGCAAAAAATACTTCGGGTTTCCAAATTTAAATGAAAAGGGCTATTGGTTTCTCTCTTCTAGTGAACAATTCGATTTAGATGTGAATCAATACGGACAAACGATAGTTAGTCCCTCTTACGTGTGTGACAAAATTAAATTATTACCCCATAACCCAATTATCAAAAAGTATACTGAAGGATTTTGGTGGGAACATCAAGACCTTTGGGTTATAGAAAAAGAAGCAAAATAATAACCCACGCTCTGCTTATACAAGTAGAGTGTGGGTTATTATTCTTTACTATATAAGAACTCTTCAATCCATAGCTTATTTAATCTAATCCCATGTTTAAAATCTATTTTAGGTTCCCAATTCAATTCTTGTTTTATCTTATCAATATTTAAAATGATTTTTTGAACGTTCTCTTGTTTTTGTTTGTAACAGATAAAATCCACTTTTCTTTCTGTTATTTTCTCTAATTCCACTATAATTCGTTTTAAAGAAAGACCTTTGCCACTCCCTATATTGTATACGCAAGATTTCAATTGATTTAATTGTGCTAGTTGTATAGTAATTTCAACTAAATCATCGATATAAATATAATCTCTAATAATCTCCTCTGGATTCCCATATATATGAATCCTTTCATTACTGAGATGCTGGTACAAAAAACAATTTATCGCCCCTACTTTTTTTAAGGGGTTTTGGTATTTTCCATACGGATTAGAATATCTACATACAACATAATCTATTCCATATTTTCTCTTATAAAAATACAAATAATTCTCCAGCGAAACTTTTGTTATTCCATACGGGGAAAGTGGTCTTAATGGATGTTTCTCATCAATAGGCAAATATTCAGGTTCACCATAAACTGTGCCTCCCGAAGAAGCTAATATAATTTTTTTAATACGAAAATCTTTAACACTTTCCATGAAATTAAGAAAAAATAGACTGCTATTAATATCACCGAAAACATCTTCAATTGAAGTTGCTACGTTAGACGTCGCAGCTAAATAAATAATAATATCTATATTCACTAAAGCCTTATATATATCCTCAACATTTTTTAAATCACCTTTAATAAATTCAACTTCACTTACAATATTTTGAGGAAAATTATTTATATGTCTGGAAAATACTTTTACATTTTGCCCCTGTTTCAATAAACCCAATGCGAGGTTGATACCAATGAAACTATTTCCACCTACTATTAAATAATTATTCTTCCTCATAATATCATCTCTCTAGTAATAAATTTTTCCCGTCGTCAAACCTAAAAATATACACAAATAAACTGGATCATTTCGATTATTCATCTTCTTATCATTGTATGTTTGTTATAAATTTTCATTATCTTTATTTTCTATTTTCATTTTAGAATAGCTTCCTTATTCAGGTTGACTGCAAAAACACTCATAATATTTACTCATCCCCATGAATATATTTAATAAACAATCCTCACTTGTTTAACCCATAAAAAACGTCTACATACACAAATTTCCCAAAAAGGAGTGCTGAACTCATGAAGAATATAAATCAAGAACTTTTAAATCATGTAATTCTACATAAAGATCGAATTCCGCATTACCATAAAGACTTTCCAATTATACTATTTTGGAGTCATAGAAGCGGATGCACCGCGTTAGCTAATTGGTTCTTTTTTCAAATCGGATTATTTACTGAAGCAAAGAAATACAATGACTTTATTCATTACTATGAGTTCTGGGTGTATAAGAACAATACAAATTACATACCAGAGTTACAAAATGGTCTTCTAGAGGGTAAAAAGGATGTTTGTAAACTTGTGCGAAATCCCTATACAAGGGCTGTCAGCTCATTTCTATTACTTGCTGACAACCCATATGCTAGCCCTCAATGGGAAAGTATCCGTCATTATTTTTATAATGACAAATATAGTAATCAAGGAATATCTTTTAAACAATTTTTATATTACGTTCAAGCATTCAGCTCCAATTCTCTAGCTTTAGATATACATTTTAGTCAACAATACGTCCCTGGTGAAGAAAACTTCATCCAATGTTATATTCCTTTAGAAGATTTTAATACACAAATCACCAAACTAGAACACACGTACGATTTGATAAAATCCCCTTTAGCACTTCTTACAAATTCAGATCATCATCGCGCACACAAGATGATTTATGCAGGGAGCTATGCAGAACTTAGCATTACAGATACAGACTTCCCACGATTTCCAACATACGAAAGCTTTTATGATAAAGAAACTATGGATTTAGTTACAGAAATATACACACAGGATTTTGAAATGTACCCATACACGAAAGGGATATTTTAAGTCTATACATTTTCCCATGAATAAAAGCTGATGCATCGCATAGCATAAAGTGAAACTTTAATTCGATTGGGGGTTCTCTTCAACTGATTATTCCCTTCTCCTAATCGCAATTTTAAGAGATACCTAACTTTCACCCATTCCCCCTTTGATTTCGCTGATTGTTGACGTGTATCATACTTTCCATAAATAGATTGCATTTAACATAGGAGGGATGTCGTGTGGAAATCAATTTGAAACACAATAATGGGTACTGCGTTATTTGCGAAAAGAAAGCTACATTTATAGAGCATAATGATTGGCTTAGAGATCATTATTTATGTTCTACATGTAACTCTATACCAAGGCAGCGAGCTTTAATCCATGCCTTGCATACATTTTTTCCAAAATGGAATTCCTATAGTATCCACGAATCCTCTCCTGGAGGAATTACAACTCAGCTACTATTAAAAAACTGTAAAAACTATACTTATTCTCAATACTTTAGAAATTATCCTCTTGGCCAATACTTTCAAGGTATTAGATGTGAGAACTTAGAAGACATGACTTTTGAAAATGAATCTTTTGATTTATTCATTACTCAAGACGTTTTTGAGCATGTAATGACGCCAAACAAAGCCTTTAAAGAAATAGAACGAGTATTAAAACCTGGCGGCGCTCATGTATTTACTGTCCCTTGGTATCATACACTCACAAAAACTGTGCAAAGAGCAAGAATGAATCAAGAAGTGATTGAATATATTGAAGAGCCCATTTATCACGGAAACCCTATTGATGAGAATGGATCTTTAGTAACGTTCGATTGGGGGCAGGATATGATTGAATATATTTATACACACGCAAACATGTATACCATTGTTTATTTACAAAAGGATAGATCACTAGGGTTAGATGCTGAATTTTTACATGTTTTTATTAGTAAAAAGCAAGAAAATAAAGTTTAATCACTATATAATTCGGAGGTTTAACAAATGAATAAATTTAAGTTAGGAAGTGATTTTGATCATCTTGTTAATTCACTATCTGATGTCGAACTTCTAAATTTATTTATACAAAGTTGTTCACAAACAACGATAAATGGGGTTCCCGTACCTAGGTTTCCTCCTGAAGAAATTCAAAAACAATTTGTAGGTGCTTCCTATGAACATGCTCTTTACGAAGCATATTTGTTTTATAGACATATAAAAGAATACGCCCAAAATTTAGGGGTTCCCTTGAATAAAGAAAGTAAAGTTTTAGACTTCGGCTGCGGATGGGGAAGAATTATACGCTTCTTATTTAAAGATGCCTCTGATCAAAATTTACTTGGCATTGATGTCGATCCTGCGATGATCACACTTTGTAATGAAACACTAGGAAGAGGGATATATAAAACAGCAAGTCCACATCCCCCTGTAGAATTTATTAGTGACAATTCATTAGATATCATATTCGCTTATTCTGTATTCTCACATTTATCCGAAGCAACTGCCGAAAATTGGGTAAAAGAATTTTCAAGAGTTCTTCGCCCTGGTGGAATCTTCATCGCAACAACACAAGCGCGCTATTTTCTTGATTTTTGTCAACAATTCCAAAAACATCCTGAATTAATTCAAACAGGATGGCATAAAACTTTATCTCAAGCTTTTCCAGATATACATCGCGCCATCTCGGATTATGAAAACGGCAAATTTGTTCACAGTCCTACTGGTGCAGGAGATGTTAGAAATAGTAGTTTTTACGGAGAAACTGTTATACCTAGGACTTATATTGAAAATCATTATGAGAAATATTTAAAGCTACGAGACTTTTTTGATGATGTAAATCAATTACCACAGGCCCTCTTTGTCCTTCAAAAAATTTAATTCCTTTCATTCAACGTAATAAATTTCATGACGAAAAGCACTTTCTATTTCAGCTATATATCAAATTACCTAATACTCTCTTATTAAGTAAGCTAAAAAAAATCCAATACATACCATAAAAAGACAGTAAACAGATGACATATCTCTTGTTTTAAAATTGCTTCACCAAATCAAGAATGACTTCCCAACACTTGAACTACGAAAAACATGAGGGGGATATAACTTGAAAATAATCGCTTTTTACTTACCACAATTCCATCAAATTAAAGAAAATGATCGATGGTGGGGGAAAGGATTTACTGAATGGACAAATACTAAAAGTGCACGACCTCTATTTTCAGGACATTATCAACCTAGGGAACCTTATCAAGATTTTTATTACGATTTAACTACCCCCTCCGTAAGAAAGTGGCAAGCGGAAATCGCTAAAGCATACGGTATATATGGTTTTTGTTATTATCATTACTGGTTTAAGGGAAAAAGACTATTAGAAACACCCTTTAATGAGGTACTAAAGATGAAGGAACCTGACTTCCCTTTTTGTCTTTCTTGGGCAAATGAACCATGGACAAAATCTTGGGATGGTCTCGATAAACATATATTAATGCCTCAAGACTACGGAGATATATCTGATTGGAAGGAACACTTTGATTATTTATTACAGGCTTTCCAAGATGAGAGATATATTTATATAGATGATAAACCTCTATTCATTATTTATCGTCCAGGACATATTCCTGATTGTGAAAAAATGCTTAATTACTGGAATGCATTAGCGCGAGAAAATGGTTTAAAAGGTATATACTTTGCTGAAACATTAAACAGTTTTCCACTACCTAATATAAATGGATTCGATGCCAGCATTCAGTTTGAACCTTTCTATACAATTGCCCATGATAGCTCTTCAGACATAAATAAGGTAATATATGATTCTGATATGCAATTAAATGTTTGGGACTACGATAAAGTATGGATGTATATATTACAACGATCGCTCCCAAAGAAAAAAACATTTCCCGGGGCTTTTGTTGATTGGGATAATACTGCACGACGTAAAAACGCGAATAGCAGCATCTTTGTAGGTTCTACCCCTGAAAAGTTCACCATATATTTAAGCAAGCAAATTCATCGTACTTACTCTTTTTATAACAGCGAGTTTTTATTTATTAACGCATGGAACGAGTGGGCGGAAGGAACTTACTTAGAGCCAGATAAAAAATATGGATTTTCTTATTTAGAAGGGGTTAAAAATGCAATTGATAGAGGTATGAAAGCATACAAAAAAGACGAGTCATTCTGACTCGTCTTAAAGTTGCTTGGCGACGTCCTACTCTCACAGGGACAAGGTCCCAACTACCATCGGCGCTAGAGAGCTTAACTTCCGTGTTCGGTATGGGAACGGGTGTGACCTCTCTGCCATC
>NZ_JBQAGK010000023.1:0-5702 GCF_051916325.1 Bacillus cereus group sp. MYBK227-1
AACACGGAAGTTAAGCTCTCTAGCGCCGATGGTAGTTGGGACCTTGTCCCTGTGAGAGTAGGACGTCGCCAAGCAACTTTAAGACGAGTCAGAATGACTCGTCTTTTTTGTGTTTATAAAAATAAGAATGGCTGGTAAATCTCAGTTTATTAAAATTTCACTTTATTGTTCACATCAACAAGTTCAAAACGCTCACAGACGAGTAACATATCTTCAGAGAAATTAAGACCAATCTCATTTAGTTCCTTTGTAAAAAAACGAACATGGGTGTCTCTCCAGTAATTATAAGTACGATCTCCTTCGCCTTCAGCGATAGCGAATTCTTCGCTTACTTCATTCATTGGTGTTACAGTTACTTCTATTGTCTTAATAATAGCTACAGGTTCATCATTACTATTGAGTATAATACTATAATCATTAGTAGTCGGTAGCGATTCATTTTCTAATTCATAAAAAATGTGACCGGAGCATGTAGCTGTTTTAATACCGTCAATTACTAGTTGTGCAAGATAATTAGGGGCATCCCCAAATTGCCAAGCTGTAACAGATTCTGGTTTTTTGTTGTTTCCCCAATAAGTATCCCAATATGTCTGTGCTAATTGATTCATTTTTATCGTCACCTCACTCTAATTAATATTTAATCTCTTTATAATTCCTTGGAAATTTATTTATTTGTTATGCCTTTGTACTTATTTTTAATTTGTATCAGTGTTTTGCAAATTAAAAAGATACTATGTGGAGTGAATATAGTTTGTAAATATGTTCTGTACATATATGGGATCTTTAATTTTCCAATTGCATTTTATGATAAAGGACATAGTTACTTAAAGAACGTTCAGATTATGAATGGTAGTTTATTATCACTATGCCATATTGAAGTGAGTAATACTAGAGTTGAAATAGATAAAAAAACCGATATTCTAAATTGAATATCAGTTTAATAATATGTGACTTATATGAATCTATAGCAATACGAAAAGCGTAAATAAGATAGCCAACAAAATACGGTAGTATGCAAAAGGTTTTAAACCTATCTTCTCTAAAAGCTTTAGAAAAGTTACTACTGCTAGCATCGCTACTATAAAAGAGGTAATGAATCCTACCGCGAACATAGGGATGTCATCGACACTTAAATACTTCCAACTTTTTAGTAAGTCTAAGCCTGTTGCCCCAATCATTACAGGAAGAGCTATTAGAAAAGAGAATTCAGATGCAGTCTTATAATTTACTTTTGCCAATAGACCTCCAGAGATAGTAGAGCCAGCTCTAGAGAAGCCAGGGTATACCGCTAAGCACTGAAATAATCCGATTGTTAAAGCTTGGCGGTATGTTAAATCGTCCAGTGAATAGGCTGCTGCCTCTTTCTTTTTTACTTCTGCAAAGATCATAAGAATTGCCCCTGCTACAAGTCCAATCACAACAGTGTATGGCTGGAATAAGTATGTTTTAATAATATCATGTAGTAGCAAGCCAGCAACCACTGCCGGAAATACGCCAAGAAATACATGGAACGCGTTGAATTTTTTTTCTTTCTGTATAAGAGGTTTAATATTACATAAAGAAACGAGACGTTTATGATATAAAATTGCAATAGCTAAAATTGCGCCTAGCTGAATAACAATTTCAAACGTTTTTGCTCTTTCTCCCTCAAAGCCTAATAAATGCCCGACTAATATAAGGTGGCCAGTAGAAGATATAGGTAAAAATTCAGCTAATCCTTCTACAATACCGAGTATGAAGGCAATAATGATATCGCTCATAGTTTCACTCCTATACATTAATGAATGTCTACTTTTTTAAAATAGAATAGTGTTGCAATAAATCCGGAAATTGTCGTTACTGCAATGATGATATAAGAATACTCTGGTGGATATGTCGGTTGTAATTCGTTATTTGCGATATCTAGAGTAGCGGTCCACGGAAATAAATCTTTATGCTTGGAGTTTACGAGCATAAGATTAGTCATTGTAATAATGACTGTTAATATAATGGGTGGTACATAGCTCTTCATTACAAGAGTTAGTAGCACAATAGGTGAAGACAATAGAAAGAGAAGTCCACCACATATTAAAAATTCTAGGAAAGAACCTAAAAGTAAAGAAATGTTAAAACCAGGGAAGTTCCCCAATAGCCCTAATATTAAAGTAAGTGCCCAAGCGACTAAAGTTAGCATCATAATCCAAAGAAAGAGAATGATGAATTTACTTGTAATAAAGCTAATGCGTGACACGGGGATAGTTAGTAAATTTTTCAGTGTATCTTCTGTATATTCGCGGGTAAGCAAATAAGCAACCACTACTCCATATAAGGGGAATCCTATAACTAAAGTAGTATATAAGTTAACGTCAGTAAATAATTGATCGAACCAAATAGTTGGAGTTGGCTGTTTTGTTTTTATATGTATATAAGAGGCTACTACAACTAAGAAAGGTGCGACACCAGCACCAATAATGCTAATTAAAAACATATTAGAGCGTTTTAGTTTTAAGAGTTCTGTATAGAGTAGATTAACCAATTGTTCCACCTCCAACTAGTTTGGTGAAATAATCTTCTAGTCTATCTTCACTTATCATCATTTTTAATACTTCAATATCGTTAAGAACGAACGTTCTGTTTATGTATCCTTGTTGTCCAAAATGAGAGTAAATACGAATATTTCCTTCATCATGTACTTCATAATCAAAAATTTGAAGATGATTTTCTAATAACATCACAGCTTTATCGTCATTATTCACTTGAAACTCTATGTACTTACGGTTTGCTTTGCGTAGCGTATCAAGAGAAACTTCTTCTAGTAACTTTCCTTCATGAATAATTCCGATACGATCAACTAACTGTTCTACCTCGGCTAATATGTGACTAGAAATCAGTATTGTTATATTTCTTTCTTGAGCTAAAGAATGAATAAGTTTTCGCATTTCTTTAATACCAATAGGGTCTAGTCCGTTAGTTGGTTCATCTAATATGAGTAGCTCAGGATAATGGAGAAGAGCACGCGCAATTCCTAAGCGTTGCTTCATTCCTAAAGAATACTTTCCTACTAACTTTTTTGTCTCATGCTGCAAGCCTACTATTTCTAATGCTTCTTCGATAGCATTCTTTTTGTGAACCCCAATTATTTTTGCATTAATTAATAGGTTTTCTTTTGCAGTTAAGTTTTCATAAAATCCTGGAACTTCAACTATAGAACCAATTCTGCTTAAAATATCTTTTTGATTTTGGAATAAGTTCTCTCCGAATATTTCAATCGTTCCACTTGTAGGCTTTATAAGACTAAGCAGCATGCGAATGGTTGTTGTTTTACCAGCACCGTTGCGGCCTATGAAGCCATAAATCTCCCCTTGTTGAACATTAATATTTAAATTATCTACTGACTTTTGATTGCCATATACTTTAGTAAGGTTAGTCGTTTTTATAATTGTATTTATAGGAGACACCTGCTTTCTATAAGTTCTTACTTACATCATAAAAAGGAAGGCTTAACTGCATATTAATCATTTCTTAACTATTTCTTAAAAGTATTGTGTTTTGGAATAGAAAAGCCAAAAGTAGTTCGTTTCCATGGAGTACTTTCAACCCATATATGTCCACCGTTTTTCTCAACGAGCGCTTTGGAAATAGAAAGCCCGAGACCGCTACCACCAAATGAAGAGTTTCTTGATTGTTCGCTTCTGTACATTCGCTCAAATACGTTTTGTAAATCATGTTTTGGAATACCAGGGCCTTGATCCCAAATATGAAGTTCGTATTCTGCATCAGCTTCTAGCAATTCGACTCCTATTGTTTTCCCATCCTTTCCGTAATAAATTGCATTTTTCATTAAATTACCGATAATCCGCATAATGCTTAGATGATCTGCGATGATAGGACAAGTAGACTCTGGTATGCGAATTTGCAGTTCGATGTTATGTTTTGAGAGCTCAGGTAAAAATTCAATCAAAACTTCTCTAGTAACTTCAGAAAAGTCGAGTTCTTCTTCTTTTAGTGGAAATTCATTAGCGTCTAGCTTCGCCATATTGAATATTTCATCAACTAGGTGCTTTAAGTTATTTGATTTCATATAGAGTATTTTAAGATATTCTTGTTTTTCTATTTCAGAAGCAGCAACTCCGTCTTTCAAAGCATCTATATATCCGATAATGGAGGTGAGTGGTGTTCGTATATCGTGGGAGATACTAGACAAAAGTTGTTTTCTGGATTCCTCGGATCTTTTGGCTTCAATTTGAACCTGCTCTAATTTACCTATTAGCTCGTTTATTGAAAAAACGATATTATGTAATGAGTGGTCATTGCTTGTGAATAATCTCGTTTGTAAGTTTCCTTTTAGTACACGACTTAATTTAGTATCCATTGCTTTGCGATGTTGAATGAATTGTATTCTTGAAAAGAAGAGATAAATTGTAATTAAGATAAGGATAATAAATAAAGACATTTTTATTCTTGGATCCATTTGTATGTTTAAAATCCCGCAAATGATAAGTTGTAATGAAATCAGGAAGAGGGTTTTATCAGTCTTCAAGCTTTTCACCTACAAACTTATAACCAATTCCCCATATAGTCTGAATGAATTTTGGATTGGAAGGGTCAATTTCTATTTTCTTTCTAAGTTTTCGAATATGTACCATAACGGTATTGTCATCTTCTATATAATTATCGTCCCATACATTTCGGAAGAGCTGTGTTTTTGTAAATACTTGCCCTGGGTTTGAAGTAAAGAATTTTAACAGTTCCAGTTCTTTTCCGGTTAAGCTAATTTCTTCTTTGTTTGTATGAACTGTGTATGTATTTAAATTGATAGTTAGTCCTTTAAAAGATAAAGTTGTTTTTTCTTGAGCAGTATTGTTACTTCCGAGAACTAAAAAACGCCGCATAAGAGCTTTTACTCGTGCAATTACTTCGTGAATGCTGAAAGGTTTCGTAATATAATCATCAGCACCAATGCTTAAACCTAAAATTTTATCAACTTCGTGATCTTTAGCGGTGAGCATTAATATAGGTACGTTAGTTTTATCTCTAAGTTTTTTACATACCTCGATTCCATCTATTTTGGGCATCATAAGATCTAGTATAACGAGGTTATAGTTATTTTGATTAAATAAATGTAAGGCTTCTTCGCCGTTGATTGCAGTGTCTACCATGTATAATTCTCGTTCTAAATATATTTTTAATAAATTTCGGATTTCTTTATCGTCGTCTGCTATAAGGATACGTATATCTTTCATATCTTCACCTGCTTCTAATAGAGTTTTATTGATAGTACAACAACTCTCTAATTATATACTAGTATTTGTTAAAATAAGGTTGCTAGTTTTGTTGGAGGAAAACGTCCACACAAGTTAAGTCTAGAGTTCAAATTAACTCGAATATATTTGGAAAAACAAATTAAAGGGAAGCAGAAGGTGTGCTCCGATAATGAAATCCTATAGAGACGTATTTAGTTAAAAGAGCATAAAAATATTAAATTGAAGTTCTTTATAAAAAAGTGTTGACGATTATGCTTTAGAGGTGTAATATAGAACAAGTCGCCGATGACAATAACGTCGTAAGCGACAAACGAAATGAAAAACTTAGTTGACATTGAAAGATGAAAATGTTAACATAAGGAAGTCGCAAATGAGCGGCCAAGTAGTTCTTTGAAAACTGAACGAAACAAACAACGTGAAACGTCAATTTTTATTTTAGATGCTAGACAAACTAACTTT
>NZ_JBQAGK010000024.1:0-2553 GCF_051916325.1 Bacillus cereus group sp. MYBK227-1
CGGAAGTTAAGCTCTCTAGCGCCGATGGTAGTTGGGACCTTGTCCCTGTGAGAGTAGGACGTCGCCAAGCAACTTTAAGACGAGTCAGAATGACTCGTCTTTTTTGTGTTTTATAACTTCTTTTCAAAGCTAAATATTTTGAAGTGCTTCTCGCTTTTCAAAAAGGTTTTTGAGTACGTAGCTATATAAGTTTTATTCAATTTCTTTCGTGATTCTTTATATGTAATTTAAGATTTTCTATTTTATTTCTTAAAGATAGGATTCATCAGTGTGTTAAAATAGTACAGTTGTTTTTGATGTACTTTAATATAAGAAGATTTAAGTTAGAAAAGGAGATAATATGAAAAAGATAAGTATAATTACTATAGTAGTCTTAGTCCTGCTAGTAATCGTGTATATGTTAGTTGGGAATTATTTTTATAACTACGCGTTAAATGCGAAACAAGAAAAAGAATTTTTGCAAGATAATCCTCATTTAGTAGAAACGGTAAATGCGTCGGGAGATGTATTGGCTGCAAATGAAGAAAAGAATGCAAACTTCGTATCGAAGTATAAACCTAACACATTAACTATACGTTCTTTCGATAAATTAAATTTAAAAGGTTATGAATATATGAATGAACCATCCAGTCATAAATGGGCAATTGTAGTTCATGGATACAATGGTAGAGCATCAGAAATGACGAAATATGTTCGTAACTTTTATGAACAAGGCTATAATGTCATAGCACCAGACCTTCGTGGACACGGAAATAGTGAAGGGGATTATGTTGGTATGGGCTGGCATGATCGTAAAGATGTTTTGATTTGGATTCAACAAATCTTGAAGAAAGACCCTAATGCTGAAATAGCTCTATTTGGTGTTTCAATGGGCGGGGCAACTGTAATGATGACTTCAGGAGAAGATTTACCTTCTAATGTTAAAGTTATTATTGAAGATTGTGGATACTCAACTGTTATTGATGAATTTACTTATCAACTAAAAGATTTATTCCATTTACCGAAGTTTCCTGTTATGAATGCGGCAAATACGGTTACTAAATTAAGAGCTGGTTACGATTTAGAAGAGGCTTCAGCTGTAAAACAAGTAGCGAAAAGTAAAACACCTATGCTGTTCATTCATGGGGATGCTGATACATTCGTTCCTTTTGAAATGTTAGATGAAGTATATAATGCTGCAAAAGTAGAAAAAGAGAAATTAATTGTTCCAGGTGCTGGACATGGAGAAGCGGAGAAAGTAGATTCGAATAAATATTGGAATACTGTATGGAAGTTCGTAGGGAAGTATATTCCGGCATAATTAAAGTTGTTGCATATATATAGACGATAATCGGAGGGATAATAGTTAATCCTTTTGATTATCGTTTTTTTTGTTAATTAGGTATTCTGCTATAAGTGTGTTTTTGTATGTACTATATGAAGGAGATAGAGCAAAAACTTTTGAATTCCTTAATCTCAGTGCTACAATGATTGAAAACTAAATGTTAATGAGGTGTTTTTTATGAAAATTGAAGTATGGTCGGATTTTGTATGTCCATTTTGCTATATTGGGAAACGTAGATTAGAGATGGCTTTAGAACAATTTCCGCATAAGAAGGATGTTGAAGTTGAGTTTAAAAGTTTTGAATTAGACCAAAATGCTCCAATCTATTCTGGAACAAGTATTAATGAAGTACTTGCATCAAAGTATGGAATTAGTATTGAAGAAGCTAAGCGTAATAACGTACAGTTAGGAAATCATGCAGCTAGTATGGGTTTAAGTTTTAATTTTGATGAGATGAAGCCGACGAACACGTTTGATGCGCATCGTCTTGCGAAGTTTGCAAAGAATCAAGGGAAAGAAAAAGAGATTACGGAAAATTTACTTTTTGCATATTTCACTGAATCGAAAAATTTAAGCGATGTGGATACACTTGCTACCATCGCTGAAGCTTCAGGTTTAGATAAGCAAGAATCTTTAAAGGTTATTAATGATAAAAATGCGTATGCAAATGATGTTAGAATTGATGAAGCGATTGCTCAGCAATATCAAATTTCGGGAGTGCCTTATTTTATTATTAATCAAAAGTATGCTATTTCAGGTGCACAACCACTTGAAACTTTTGTTGGTGCACTTCAGCAAGTGTGGGAAGAAGAGAATCCTGCACCTAAGTTGCAAGAACTTTCTTCAGAGGGTGGAAGCGATCTTTCTTGTACTGATGGAAGTTGTTCGGTGCCGTCGAAAGAACAATAGTTTTTATGGTAGAAGAGCACCCCATAGATTGTTCTGTGGAGTGCTTGTATATAACTATAGAAGAAATACATAAGTGAAATCTATAAAATATAAAGTTTTTTGAAAAACGTATTGACGATTATACTTTAGAGGTGTAATATAGAACAAGTCGCCGATGACATTAACGTCGAAAGCGACAAACGAAATGAAAAACTTAGTTGACATTAACTAACGAAGATGTTAACATAAGGAAGTCGCAAATGAGCGACCAAGTAGTTCTTTGAAAACTGAACGAAACAAACAACGTGAAACGTCAATTTTTATTTTAGATGCTAGACAAA
>NZ_JBQAGK010000025.1:0-2405 GCF_051916325.1 Bacillus cereus group sp. MYBK227-1
AATTGACGTTTCACGTTGTTTGTTTCGTTCAGTTTTCAAAGAACTACTTGGTCGCTCATTTGCGACTTCCTTATGTTAACATCTTCGTTAGTTAATGTCAACTAAGTTTTTTTATTTCGTTTGTCGCTTGCGACGTTAATGTCATCGGCGACTTGTCCTATATTACACCTCTATATAATAATAGTCAATAATAATCTTTCATTTTTTTAAAAAAGATGAAAAAGACTCTCATACCCCCCTTTTATTTCTCATACATATCAATAAGATAACTGAAAGGAGTGTAGAACTTGTTCAATCCTTCTTTATTACACATCATAAGCTCCCATTCAAGAAGCCCACACTATCATAGGAAGTTTCCAATCATTCTATTTTGGAGTCAAAAAAGCGGCTGTACTTCTCTTGCTAAGTGGTTCTTTTACCAGATTGATTTATTACAAACCGCTCTAAGCTATAGTCCTTTCATTCATAATTATGAATATGATATATACAAAAGTACACCTGCCTATAGTGTACGACTAGGAGTAGCGTTACGAGAAAAACAAAAAGAAACTTTTAAACTTGTTCGTAACCCTTATAGGAGAGCAGTCAGTTCTTTCGTGTCCTTAATTGGACCTCCTTATATGGAAAATCCCGAATGGAAACCCATCCGAAAGTTTTTATATCAAGATGAAAATTCCACCAAAGGGATCTCATTTAAACAATTTTTATACTATCTATTTATAAAAGGGGCTCACGCAAGTGATATTAACCCACATTTCACACAACAATATATAGCTGGTGAAGAAGAATATGTGACCAATTATATATACTTAGAAAACTTCGATCACGAAATGAAAGAATTAGAAAAGCGTTTCGAATTAAAAACCGCACCAATAAATGAGTTCTCAACATCATGGCATCATCAAACTCCCGCCATGATTTATAAAGGGAATTTTAGCGAAGGCGATATTACTGATCCTTTATTTCCACGTCATCCAACTTTTGAAAGCTTTTATGATACTGAATGTATACAACTTGTCCAAACAATATTTCAAAATGATTTCGACACATATAAATACAGCAAAGAATATCCATACTAACTTTAGTCTATTATCTTTGCTAAATAAAAAAGATACCTCATATATAAGGTATCTTTTTAACATTTCAATTATATAAATCATACTGTTTAACAGTCTCTATTCTCCACCTTGTTACCTTTTAATAGATTACATAACTTTTGCTTATCCGCCCATCCTACTCCAATTAAGACTAAACTCGCTCCCATTATTACTCTCCATGTCAGAGATTCATTTAATAGAATAATTGAAGTAATAATACTTATTAATGGTAATGCATTTAAATATAATCCGCTTACTGATGCTGAAACTCTCTCTAGCGCTTTATTCCAAAACCAATACGCTAAAATTGTTGCTCCAATAACAAGGTATATTACACTAAGTACCGTTTTCCAAGTTTCAACCTTTGGGAGACCGTAATAAAAAATTTCTACCAGTGCAAACGGTAAGAGAATAACAGCTCCAATAATTAAAGTTAATGTTGTAAAAACCTCGTTTGATAAATACTGTTCTTGTTTTGGTCGTTTTAGCAAAACTGTGTAGAAAGCAAATAGAAAAGTACTTAATAATATTAGTATATCTCCTATTAAGGACACTTCTTGATTAGCACTTTTAGATGGAATCGTAATAAAGAGTACTCCTATAGCACCCAATATAATTCCTATCCAATAATTCAATCGAATTTCCTCTTTTAAAAAGAGTGCTGAAAAAAGAATTGTAACCAATGGTAACGCAGCATCTATAATACTCACATGTAATCCACTGGTTAAAGAAATGCCGTAGGATGTAAACATAAAATAACCAGCTACACCGGTAAAAGCTAACAAACTCATTCTTTTCCATGGAACTTTTTTATGTACAACTGATTTTTGTAGTTCCTTAAATGAGAATATCATACAAATTCCACCTGCAAAGAAAAGACGAATAAATAACAAAGTAAACGGCTGAATAGATTCTAACGCCCATTTTGTTGGCGCAATGGCTGTACCCCATAATATAACAGCCACTAATAACATGCATATTTCTTTCATAATTCCCCACACCCATCAAAAATATATGTTAACTACCTTAATTATAGATTTTTTCTAATGTAAAATCCTTTAAAAGCACAAAAGGTTATGTAAGATCACAAACATTCTTTTTACATCTGGACTATATTCTTGAAAAGGTAATTCTTACCTTTAAATTTAAAATAATAAAATAAACACAAAAAAACCTAAGTCAAAATGACTTAGGTTTTTGCTTGGCGACGTCCTACTCTCACAGGGACAAGGTCCCAACTACCATCGGCGCTAGAGAGCTTAACTTCCGTGTTCGGTATGGGAACGGGTGTGACCTCTCTGCCATCAT
>NZ_JBQAGK010000026.1:0-2040 GCF_051916325.1 Bacillus cereus group sp. MYBK227-1
GTAAGAGTCTTGGAGGTAGAGCACTGATTGGACTAGGGGTCCTCATCGGATTACCGAATTCAGTCAAACTCCGAATGCCAATGACTTATCCTTAGGAGTCAGACTGCGAGTGATAAGATCCGTAGTCAAAAGGGAAACAGCCCAGACCGCCAGCTAAGGTCCCAAAGTGTGTATTAAGTGGAAAAGGATGTGGAGTTGCTTAGACAACTAGGATGTTGGCTTAGAAGCAGCCACCATTTAAAGAGTGCGTAATAGCTCACTAGTCGAGTGACTCTGCGCCGAAAATGTACCGGGGCTAAATACACCACCGAAGCTGCGGATTGATACCAATGGTATCAGTGGTAGGGGAGCGTTCTAAGGACAGTGAAGTCAGACCGGAAGGACTGGTGGAGTGCTTAGAAGTGAGAATGCCGGTATGAGTAGCGAAAGACGGGTGAGAATCCCGTCCACCGAATGCCTAAGGTTTCCTGAGGAAGGCTCGTCCGCTCAGGGTTAGTCAGGACCTAAGCCGAGGCCGACAGGCGTAGGCGATGGACAACAGGTTGATATTCCTGTACCACCTCTTTATCGTTTGAGCAATGGAGGGACGCAGAAGGATAGAAGAAGCGTGCGATTGGTTGTGCACGTCCAAGCAGTTAGGCTGATAAGTAGGCAAATCCGCTTATCGTAAAGGCTGAGCTGTGATGGGGAAGCTCCTTATGGAGCGAAGTCTTTGATTCCCCGCTGCCAAGAAAAGCTTCTAGCGAGATAAAAGGTGCCTGTACCGCAAACCGACACAGGTAGGCGAGGAGAGAATCCTAAGGTGTGCGAGAGAACTCTGGTTAAGGAACTCGGCAAAATGACCCCGTAACTTCGGGAGAAGGGGTGCTTTCTTAACGGAAAGCCGCAGTGAATAGGCCCAAGCGACTGTTTAGCAAAAACACAGCTCTCTGCGAAGCCGTAAGGCGAAGTATAGGGGGTGACACCTGCCCGGTGCTGGAAGGTTAAGGAGAGGGGTTAGCGTAAGCGAAGCTCTGAACTGAAGCCCCAGTAAACGGCGGCCGTAACTATAACGGTCCTAAGGTAGCGAAATTCCTTGTCGGGTAAGTTCCGACCCGCACGAAAGGTGTAACGATTTGGGCACTGTCTCAACCAGAGACTCGGTGAAATTATAGTACCTGTGAAGATGCAGGTTACCCGCGACAGGACGGAAAGACCCCGTGGAGCTTTACTGTAGCCTGATATTGAATTTTGGTACAGTTTGTACAGGATAGGCGGGAGCCATTGAAACCGGAGCGCTAGCTTCGGTGGAGGCGCTGGTGGGATACCGCCCTGACTGTATTGAAATTCTAACCTACGGGTCTTATCGACCCGGGAGACAGTGTCAGGTGGGCAGTTTGACTGGGGCGGTCGCCTCCTAAAGTGTAACGGAGGCGCCCAAAGGTTCCCTCAGAATGGTTGGAAATCATTCGTAGAGTGCAAAGGCATAAGGGAGCTTGACTGCGAGACCTACAAGTCGAGCAGGGACGAAAGTCGGGCTTAGTGATCCGGTGGTTCCGCATGGAAGGGCCATCGCTCAACGGATAAAAGCTACCCCGGGGATAACAGGCTTATCTCCCCCAAGAGTCCACATCGACGGGGAGGTTTGGCACCTCGATGTCGGCTCATCGCATCCTGGGGCTGTAGTCGGTCCCAAGGGTTGGGCTGTTCGCCCATTAAAGCGGTACGCGAGCTGGGTTCAGAACGTCGTGAGACAGTTCGGTCCCTATCCGTCGTGGGCGTAGGAAATTTGAGAGGAGCTGTCCTTAGTACGAGAGGACCGGGATGGACGCACCGCTGGTGTACCAGTTGTTCTGCCAAGGGCATAGCTGGGTAGCTATGTGCGGAAGGGATAAGTGCTGAAAGCATCTAAGCATGAAGCCCCCCTCAAGATGAGATTTCCCATAGCGTAAGCTAGTAAGATCCCTGAAAGATGATCAGGTTGATAGGTTCGAGGTGGAAGCATGGTGACATGTGGAGCTGACGAATACTAATAGATCGAGGACTTAACCATATAATATG
>NZ_JBQAGK010000028.1:0-945 GCF_051916325.1 Bacillus cereus group sp. MYBK227-1
GTATGTTCTTTGAAAACTAGATAACAGTGTAGCTCATATTTTTTAATTTTTAGTTTGGTTAAGTTAGAAAGGGCGCACGGTGGATGCCTTGACACTAGGAGTCGATGAAGGACGGGACTAACGCCGATATGCTTCGGGGAGCTGTAAGTAAGCTTTGATCCGAAGATTTCCGAATGGGGAAACCCACCATACGTAATGGTATGGTATCCTTATCTGAATACATAGGGTAAGGAAGACAGACCCAGGGAACTGAAACATCTAAGTACCTGGAGGAAGAGAAAGCAAATGCGATTTCCTGAGTAGCGGCGAGCGAAACGGAACATAGCCCAAACCAAGAGGCTTGCCTCTTGGGGTTGTAGGACATTCTATACGGAGTTACAAAGGAACGAGGTAGACGAAGCGACCTGGAAAGGTCCGTCGTAGAGGGTAACAACCCCGTAGTCGAAACTTCGTTCTCTCTTGAATGTATCCTGAGTACGGCGGAACACGTGAAATTCCGTCGGAATCTGGGAGGACCATCTCCCAAGGCTAAATACTCCCTAGTGATCGATAGTGAACCAGTACCGTGAGGGAAAGGTGAAAAGCACCCCGGAAGGGGAGTGAAAGAGATCCTGAAACCGTGTGCCTACAAATAGTCAGAGCCCGTTAACGGGTGATGGCGTGCCTTTTGTAGAATGAACCGGCGAGTTACGATCCCGTGCGAGGTTAAGCTGAAGAGGCGGAGCCGCAGCGAAAGCGAGTCTGAATAGGGCGTTTAGTACGTGGTCGTAGACCCGAAACCAGGTGATCTACCCATGTCCAGGGTGAAGTTCAGGTAACACTGAATGGAGGCCCGAACCCACGCACGTTGAAAAGTGCGGGGATGAGGTGTGGGTAGCGGAGAAATTCCAATCGAACCTGGAGATAGCTGGTTCTCCCCGAAATAGCTTTAGGGCTAGCCTTAAG
>NZ_JBQAGK010000029.1:0-813 GCF_051916325.1 Bacillus cereus group sp. MYBK227-1
GTAAATTTACGCTCTAAAATATGAGGTGCAATTTTACCAACTGTTCCTTTATAAGATTTATATTTTTTCATACGTACAAGACATTTTAAACCTAACTCTTTCATAATTCGTTGCACTTTTTTATGATTCACTATTTGATTACGATTGGCTAACTCATCACGAATACGACGATATCCATAACGACCTTCGTGTTCATCATAAATCGCTTTAATTTCTACTTTTAAATCGGCATCTGGATCGATTCTATCCATTTGTTTTACATAAAAATAATAGGTGCTTCGAGGGATATCCGCTAACTTTACTAATTCTTTCACTTGAAACTCATGCCTTAATTCATAGACTACTTGTGCCTTGTCTTGTTTGGTGATTTTTCCTTGTTTTGAACTAAGGCATTCAACTTTTTTAAATACGCATTTTCCATACGTAAGCGTTCTAATTCAGCTTGTAACGCTTCAACTGAACCTTCTGCCGGAATCTTTTTAGTATCATGTTTTGTGTTTTTATTTTTCATGGATGGACGCCCCTTTTTCTTTGGTTCAAGGGCATCTAAGCCACCTACTTCAAATTGCTTCTTCCATTGATAAACCGTTGTAAAAGAAGGAATCATGAAGATAGCCGCTGTATCCATTAACGATATACCCGATTGAGCCATAAAATTTAGTACGTCTAGTTTAAACTCTGCGGTGTAATTTGTATAGACCTCGTGTAAACCTTCTTCTCCATGGAGTTCGTATAAGCGTAACCAGTATTGAAATTGTGCCTTTGTAATATGCATCTGTTTTGCATATTCTGCTTGAGAAATTATTTTCGGAT
>NZ_JBQAGK010000030.1:0-770 GCF_051916325.1 Bacillus cereus group sp. MYBK227-1
TTATTTATGACTCTATTACTCTTATTTTCGTTTGCTACGGCTTCTTTTGCCGATAGAGTACTAATTATCCAAGACTTACCGAAACAAGCATATCGCTACGGTGTGGGCGCTTATGAGGGCGTTGTGGCACATAGTACAGCAACACCAGAAGCACCAGCTATTAACATTCGAAATTATGAAGCTAGAACATGGAGAAATGCATTTGTACATTATGCTGTAGATTGGAACGAAACAGTCCAAATTTCTGATACAAAATATGTGGCTTACGGTGCTGGACCATCTGCAAATAAAAGATTTGTTCACGTAGAACTTTCTGAAACTAGCAACCCAGATAAATTTAAATCTTCTTACGAGCGTTATGTAAAACTATTAGCTAAGATTTTAAAAGATAGAGGAATTCATCCAAGCAAAGGTTTATGGACACATAAAGATATTACTTACAAATTAGGTGGAACTGACCACGAAGATCCGATTGATTACCTTCGCAGTCATGGTGTATCAGAATCACAATTCAGAGCGGACGTACAAAAGGCGTATGAAGGCGCAACAGTTACAGTTAAACCAAAACCACAAGAACCATCTCAAAACATTGTAGGAGAAACAGGAGTAGCTTATATTGAAGGATTTAACGTCAACCTAAGAAGTGGACCATCAACAAATTATGGTGTTATCCGTCAATTAAATAAAGGAGAAGCATATCAAGTATGGGGAAAACAAGGTGATTGGTTAAATCTTGGCGGTAACCAATGGATTTATAACAACCCATCTTA
>NZ_JBQAGK010000031.1:0-631 GCF_051916325.1 Bacillus cereus group sp. MYBK227-1
GAAGTTAACATGTTCAGCCAATTCGTTTGCATCATACGTGGATATCCATCACGTGGAATATAAAACGGACGGAAGAACGTATTACTTCCTAAAGATTGTTTAATAACCCCATAATCTTCTGCATCAATTTTCATTCCTTCTGGGGCAATAACATCAAACACTGTTGTTTGATTGTCTAATTGCGTCGGTACTTCCTCTTCTTCCAACTCTTCCTCCTCTAGCTCCAATTCGTCCCTCTCTTCTGCTTCTATTTTTTTCTTTTCCTTTTTCTTTCTTCCGAACAACTTCATGTTTACGCCACCCCGTTATTTGATTTTTCTGCCTTTTCTTCTGCTAGCACTTTCTTCATTAACTCTAGTTTTCTTTCATTTGTTTCCCCTGTTGAATAGAGGGAGAAATTCTCATTTTCAATTAAGTCCTGGAAACGAGCTTTTACAGCTTTCCGACGGTTAAATGCTACATATAAAAGTTCTATTAATTTATCTTTCGTTAACATTTCTACATTAATTTTTGCTTTCGATAGTAGATTTCGAGAAGCATTATAACGGCGATATAATTCGTTAAACGCCTTATCCACAATCTTTTCTTCCAACTCTTCCTCTGTATCAGCAGTAATCGTACTAATATCAAC
>NZ_JBQAGK010000032.1:0-522 GCF_051916325.1 Bacillus cereus group sp. MYBK227-1
CCTTTTTGGAGCCAGCCGCCTAAGGTGGGACAGATGATTGGGGTGAAGTCGTAACAAGGTAGCCGTATCGGAAGGTGCGGCTGGATCACCTCCTTTCTATGGAGAATTGATAAGCGCTGCTTATCAATATAAGTTTCCGTGTTTCGTTTTCGTTTAGTTTTGAGAGTTCAATTCAGTATTGACTCTTAAATGAGGATATGATATAAATAAATCCTGCAATTTGTATGGGCCTATAGCTCAGCTGGTTAGAGCGCACGCCTGATAAGCGTGAGGTCGATGGTTCGAGTCCATTTAGGCCCACCATACATTTTGGGGCCTTAGCTCAGCTGGGAGAGCGCCTGCCTTGCACGCAGGAGGTCAGCGGTTCGATCCCGCTAGGCTCCACCAAAAAGCTATTTTAAATAGCAAATGGTATGTTCTTTGAAAACTAGATAACAGTGTAGCTCATATTTTTTAATTTTTAGTTTGGTTAAGTTAGAAAGGGCGCACGGTGGATGCCTTGACACTAGGAGTCGATGAAGG
>NZ_JBQAGK010000033.1:0-521 GCF_051916325.1 Bacillus cereus group sp. MYBK227-1
AGATACGCCAAATGAAAAATGGGTAACCGATATTACAGAATTTAAATTATTCGGTGAGAAACTTTATTTATCACCTGTATTAGACTTGTATAATGGTGAAATCATTACCTATACAATTGGCTCTAGACCGACGTATTCACTTGTTTCAGAAATGTTAGAGACAGCATTAGAAGGTTTATCTGAAAATCACCAACTAATGATGCATTCAGATCAAGGGTGGCATTATCAAATGAAACAGTACCGTCACGCATTACAAAAAAGAGGTATCGTACAAAGTATGTCTCGTAAAGGCAACTGTTATGACAACGCAGTAATGGAGAATTTCTTTGGAATCATGAAGTCTGAGTTTCTCTACATAAAAGAGTTTGAAAGTGTAGAGCACTTCAAAATAGAATTAGAAAAATATATAGATTATTACAATACAAAACGGATAAAGGCAAAATTAAAAATGAGCCCGGTGCAATACCGGACTCATTTTTATCAAGCTGCCTAATGAAATAACCGTGTCTAACTTTTAGGGG